>NZ_JBVJMF010000024.1:0-135266 GCF_055584345.1 Streptomyces sp. NPDC104106 | reverse complement strand
ATCGAGAAGACCCTGGCCACCGCGGCCGAGGAAGGCGTCGGGGACGCCCGCCAACTCGAACAACTCCTCGCCCGCGCCGTGGCGAACTGGGCGTTCCGCACCCACCGCCGCAAGCCCCTCGTCATCCCCGTCATCATCGACGCCTGAGCCACAGCCCGGCAGCACGGCCCCTTCCGGCCACGGCCCCGCCCGCGACGGACTACCCGGGCGGTGCCGCCCCAGCGGCGGCCGGAAGCTGCCCCGATTCCAGATCCCCGCCAAGTGGAGTCCGGTTGACGCGTTGAGCCCGCCTGAGCCGCGGAACGGCGGTGCGGTCCCTCAGCGGCTTCGTCCGCCGGCAGTGCATCGGTCGCCTCGGGTTCGGGCGTTCTGATCAGGTCGATGTCTTCGGCCGAGGCGTGCCGCCCTCGGCGCGCAGTTGCTCGTTGATGCGCTGCGCCTCTTCGAGCTGGTCTTCGAGGACGACGATGCGGCAGGCGGCCTCTATGGCGGTGCCCTGGTCGACGAGTTCGCGGGCGCGGGCGGCGATGCGCAGCTGGTACCGGGAGTAGCGGCGATGGCCGCCGTCGGAGCGCAGCGGGGTGACCAGGCGGTGTTCACCGAGGGCACGGAGGAAGGCAGGGGTGGTGCCGAGCATCTCGGCGGCCCGGCCCATGGTGTAGGCGGGGTAGTCGTCATCGTCGAGAGGGCCGACGGGACGGGAACCGGCAGGCGGCATAGACCTCTTCTTTCGGAGACACGTCGGGGGGCCCGGGTGCCAGTACGGCACCCGGGCCCCGAGCTTTCAACACCATCTACCGGCGCGCTGCGCCGGCCCTGTTTTTCCGCAGCCGCCTGAAGGGCGGGGTTGCGGGGATCGCGAATGCGTGACCGGGGACCACCTTCCCATCCGGGGCCTTGCGGTACCCGGGCGGACTGCTTCCTCGCCCGGGCGATCCTGATGGCGTTCTGCTCCTTACCTTTCGATTACGCGGATACCACAGGTACTGCTCACAGCCCCGCTGGGCCGTGTCCTTCTGGTCTACCTGCACAGCAGTTCGCGCCTGCTGTGCCCACTTCGACTTCTGGGTACGAGGACAACGTTAACCCTACGGCGACCGAATGTCTACTGCAGCCATGACAGTTTTTCTGCATGGAGTGTGCGTCTGCTTTTACCGCAGGTACATCAGGAAGAGTGCTCACTCGCATGGCGGCCGCGCTTCCCGTACAGCAGTCCTCGGTGAGACCGGCCCGGTGCTCGCACGGTGAACGGCGCCCCAAGCCGCGTACGTCCACCGCCACAGCTCCGCGCCGAGGCCCAGATCAGCGGGCTACCATGGCCGGGCACGAAGGCGACCGCGGCCGGGAACGCGAGCGACCGTGCGTCGATAAGCCGCAGCAGAAGGGGAACCCCCGATTCTCCTTGCGGACTGCCGGCTACGCCTCGCCCCCAACGCGCACAGGGGTACGTGCACGTTGCGGGACGCCGCATGGGGCGTGCAAGTGGGCAGCACTCACAGTGCTGTTGGGCGGCTGGATCGCGGGACTGATCGACTCAGCCGCCGCTCTTGCGCCTGAACGACCGCTGGCTCGCAGCCGGTCCGCGCGTCGCACGCACCTTCGACGCATCGGGGTTGGCGGCGATATCAGCGGCGTCCGCCTGCGCGCCGCGCTTGCGCGCCAGGGCTTCGCGGAACTTGCGCTTGAGGTCGTAGGTGCCGTCGCTGTCCGGCGCCAGAGGGGAGGTCTCGGGGCCGGCCGGCTCCGAACCTTCCATGGATACGGGCTCTGCGGTCATGATGACCTCCTGGGCTCGGGGGTGGGCAAGGGACAGCTTGTCATGCCGGACGCAGTGCGGGGCGTCGGCAACATCATCCTGCTCCGTTTCGGCGGGTATCCCTCTCGCGGCCAAGGCGTTCGCTGCGCAGGTGGGGCGCACGGGACGGCTTCGGGCCGGGCCGAGGGTTGTCGATCCCGCGGCCAGGACATCGGCCGCCGGGCAACGGCTCTCAGGTGCTGCGCGCGCTGTTGCGACGCACGAGAGCCGCCTTGCGGGCCTCGGCGAGCTTGCGGGTTTCGCCGGCCTTTCGGGACCTGCCGCCGGCGCCGCGGGAGGGGTCCTTGCTGGTGCCGAGGCCGCGGAAGGGAGCGTTGCCGTTCTTCGGCCGGGGGACGGCGGGCCCGCCGTCGAGCGGGGTGCCGGAGGGAGCCTTGGCGCCGGTGATCCGGCTCAGCTCCGCCTCGCCCGACCGCACCTTGGTGACGGTCGGCTCGATGCCGGCCCCGGCCATCATGCGGCTCGCCTCGCGGCGCCGGCCCGCCAGCACGAGCGTGACAACGCTGCCGGACTCACCGGCGCGGGCGGTGCGGCCGGCCCGGTGCACATAGTCCTTGGGGTCCGTGGGCGGGTCGACGTTGACCACGAGATCGAGGCCCTCGACGTGCAGGCCACGGGCCGCGACGTCGGTCGCCACCAGAGCGGTGATCTCGCCGTTCTTGAACTGCGCCAGGGACACAGACCCTGGGCCACGAGGCTGCTGGTGTCGTCGACGAGATCGGTGACGACGTCTCGGGTGTCGCGGTGGGCGACCGGGTCTTCGGAGCCTCGCCCTACGGCGCCGCCCAGGCGGAGTTGGCCGTGCTGTCCTGCTGGGCCCCGATCCCGCACGCGCTCGACTACGCGAGGTCCGCGGCGATCCCCGCGGCAGCCGAGACCGCGGCCCGCTCGCTCGACCAGCTCGGCGTCACAGCGGGCAGCCCCGTGCTCGTCAACGGGGCATCCGGCAGCGTCGGGAGCGCCGCTGTCCAGCTCGCCGTGGAGCGCGGCGCGCGCGTCATCAGGTGAAGGAGACGTTCACCCGAGGGGGCGGGGACGGTCCCGCAGGCACCGCGGGACGGCGTGCCGGCTCAGCGGCTGCAGAACGCGCTGGAGACGTGCGCCGGATCGATGGGGCGCCGCCGAGTGAGGTCCACGCGCGGGTTCATGGGGCCGGAGTCCAGCAGAGGTCCGTCGCGCCGGTCAAGGGCTTCCCGGACGGGTCTTGCATCGCGGACACCGACGACCGGTTCCGCCTCCCCTCCGGGTGCCCCGTGGCACCGGCTGCCGGGGTCGTGGCGGGCGGGCCGCGGGGCGGCCGTCATTGACAACCCGAATCCGTGCGGGTTGTCATGAACACATGATCCCCCCGCTTGAAAGCTGCCGCATCCGCCGTACCGATGGCTGCGCCCTCGGTGCCGGGTGCGACCCGTCACCCGACGGATCACGCCCGAAGGCCGGTGCCGGCCGCGGAGATGGGCAGCCGCGGTGGGAGCACGGTCGCTGACCGGGCGCCGCGAGCTGCTCGACGCCGCCCGGGCCGAGCTGACCGCCCGTCCCGGGGTGCTCTTCCACGGTCCCCTGGGGATCGGCAAATCCGTGCTCGTGGCAGCCCTGGTGACATCCCTGACGGCGCAGGACCCCCCGGTCGGCACCGTACTGCATTGCTCGCCCGCGCAGGAGGACGCCCGGCTCCCGTTCGCCGGGCTCGTCGACCTGTTCGCGCGGGTGCCGGAGAACTGCCTGGAGACCCTCGCGCCCGAGCGCCGGGCGGCGCTGGGGGCAGCCCTGCTGCGCGGCACGGAACCGGCCGACGGCCGCGGCCGTCTCGCGGTGCGCCTCGCCGTCCTCGACGTCCTGCGCGCCCTGGCCGCCGACGGCCCCGTCGTGCTGGTGCTCGACGGCCTGCAGTGGCTCGACGAGGGCACCGCCGAGGTGCTGGCCTTCGCCGTACGCCGCCTCGACGGCCTGGACATACGGGTGGTGGCCGCCGAGCGGGTGGCGGACACCGAACAGCCCGAGCGACTGGGCTGCTGCCCGCCGGGCACGAGCGAACTCGCGGTGCCGCCGCTGACGGACGACGAGGTGGCCCGCCTCCTGCGCGCCGGCACCGGTGCCGGCCTGCCACCGCG
Organism: Streptomyces sp. NPDC104106; assembly: GCF_055584345.1. Lineage (NCBI taxonomy): Bacteria > Bacillati > Actinomycetota > Actinomycetes > Kitasatosporales > Streptomycetaceae > Streptomyces > Streptomyces sp. NPDC104106. The sequence continues at coordinate 131,339 of NZ_JBVJMF010000024.1, read as the reverse complement.
GGTACTGCGGGTGATCCAGGACACCGCCGCCGGAAACCCTTTGTACGCACTGGAGTTGGGGCGGGCGACGGCCCTGCGCGGCCCGGCGCCCACGGTCTTCGGTGCGACGCTGCCCGTGCCCCGGAGACTGCGCACCCTGCTGCTGGACCGGGTGCGCGCACTGCCGGCGACGGCGCGGCGCACTCTCCTGGTCACGAGCGCCGCCGCCCGCCCCGACCTCACCCTGCTGCGCGCCGCCGGGCTCCCCGACCCCGAAGCGGCTCTGGCGGCGGCCGAACGACTCGGCCTGGCGACGACCGACGCCGACGGAACCATACGCTTCCGGCATCCGCTGATCCGGGCCGCCGTCTACGCCGACGCACCGGAAAGCGACCGCCGCCAGGCGCACGCGCTGCTGGCCCGCGCCGTCACCGAGCCGGTCGCACAGGCCCGCCATCTCGCTCACGCCCGCCCGCACGAGGACGAGGACACCGCCCGCGCGCTGATGTCCGCGGCGCAGGCCGCGCACCGCGACGGCGCGCACGGCGCCGCGTGCGAGCTGGCCTGGCTCGCCGCCCGCCGCACCCCCGGCGACCGGCCCGCGGACCGGGCCGACCGGCTGCTGGCCGCGGCGGAGTACGCGTGCGACGCCGGGCAGCCTCAGGAGGCGGCCGAGGCCGCCGAGACGGTCCTCGCCGAATCGGGCTCGGCACGCCGCCGGGTGCGGGCCCGGCTGGTCCTGCTCCGCAACGCCGGGCAGGCGCTGGAGGGCGCCCACGCGCTGATCAGGGAAGGCCTCCGCGATGCGGCAGGCGATCCGGAGGCCGAGGCCCCGCTGCACCACTGGGCAGCCGTACGGGGCCTGCTGTGCGGGGAGTTAGGGCAGGCGGCCCGGCATGCCCGGCACGCTGCCCGGCAGGCGGCCGTGGCGGGTGACACGCAGACCCGGATCGGGGCACTCGCCACTTACGCCCGGGTGCGGTCCCTGGCCGGTGATCCCGCCCAGGCGGACGCCGCGCTGAAGGAGGCCCTCGCCCTGGCCGGGGGCGCCGACGGCGGTCCGCAGAGTCGGCGGCTGCTGCGGATGCGGGCGATCCTCGCCCTGGACTCCGACAGGGTGACCGAGGCCCGGGAGCAGATCGCCGAACTGCTGGCCGCTGTCGCGGAGTTCGCCGGCGTCGAGGAGGTCATGGCGACGCTGGTGGCACTGACCCGGGTCCAGGTGCGGGCCGGACAGTGCCGCGAGGCACTGCACACCGCGGCGCGCTGCTCGCGCGCGATGGCCCAGGCCGCTCCCGCGCTGTACGCGGCCGCGCTGGCGGCCACCGCGGGCGGCACCGCGGAGGAAGCCCGGCAGCTGGCCGGGCAGGCGGTGCGTGCCTCGGAAGCCGACGGCGACCGGCTGTTCCTGCTGCGTGCGCTGGCCGTGCTCGGGCAGGCCGAGCTGCTCGCCGGAGATCCACGGGGGGCCGCGGCCGCGGTAGAGGCGCTCCAGCGGGTCAGGGAACTCGGAACCGCCATGTGCGCCGCCGACCCGCCCTTGCTGCACTGGTACGGCGACCTGGCCGAAGCCCTGGTCCTCCTGGGCGAGACGGACGAGGCGGAGGCCGTCGTCCGCGAGGCCTACGCGCGCGTGGGCGGCGACACGCCCGGCAGCGTGCTGGCGGCTCTGGAGCGGGCGGAAGGGCTGCGGGAGGCGGGGATCGGCCGGGCGAAGCAGGGAGCGGCGCGGCTGCGGGCCGCCGTCGACCGGCTGCGCCAACTCCCCCTGCCCGTCGAGCTGGTGCGTACCCTGATCGCGCTCGGGGCCGTCGAACGCCGCTCGCGCCGCAGGAGCGCGGCGCGCGCGGTTCTCGATGAGGCGCTGGAGACCGCCACGCGGATCGGCGCCGTTCCGCTCGCGGCGCGGGCCAGGGACGAGCTACGGCGGCTGGACACCAAGGACCGCGGCGGTGCGGCGGGCGCGGGCGGGCCGGAACTCACCCCCACCGAGGCCAGGATCGCCGAGCTGGTCGGGGGCGGGGCCACCAACCGGGAGGTCGCCGCGAAGCTGTTCATCAGCGTCAAGACGGTGGAAGGGACCCTGTCGCGGGTCTACCGCAAGGTCGGGGTCCGCTCGCGCACCGCGCTCGCCCACGCCATGGCGGTCGCCGTCCTCGCCTCCGGCGCGTCCGTCGACCCCGACGACGACGGCCAGGTGAGGCCTGTCGAGCAGGCCGTGACGGTGAGCCGGCCCGGTCATGCCCAGGCCCAGGCCCGCCATGCTCTCGACACACGTCGTTGACGCGACATCGGCCGTTAACACGTCCCGCAAGGGTTCCCCCGCTTATGGGGGTGCGGCAGGTGTTTCTACGGTGAAGTCGTTCCGCTTCCGGAACAACTCCCCCACCCCACGGAGGACTTCAGTGAAGTCACGCCTGAAACTGCTCGGTCTGGTCGCCGCGCCGGCCCTGGTCACCGCGGTCGTCCCCACCGCCCATGCCGCGAACGCCGCACAACCGCACACGGCCCGCGCCGCCATCGCCGGAGACGTCCTGCCGGGCCTGGAGCGCGACGCGGCGCGCACCGGAAGCGTCGCGGCCGGCAGGCGGATATCGGTGGCGATCAGCCTGACTCCCAGAGGCGGCACCGCACTCGACACGTTCGTGGCCCAGGTCAGCGACCCGCGGTCGCGTTCCTACGGCCACCATCTGACGAAGCATCAGTTCGCCGCTCGCTTCGGCCGCACCGACGCCGAGATCAAGCAGCTCAAGGACTACCTCCGCGCCCAGGGCCTGACCGTCGCAGCCGTCCACTCGGGCAACCTGCTGGTCGACGCCGGCGGCACCGCCGCCCAACTGGAGAAGGCCTTCGGCACCACGCTGTCGACCTGGAAGGACGCGCGGACGGGGCGTTCCTTCTACGCCAACGACAGCGCGCCGACCCTGCCGACCGCCATCGCATCGATCGTCAGCGACGTGGCGGGCCTCAACAACCGCGTCCAGCGGCACCACCAGGCCACCCCGCGCGCCGTCTCCCCCCACGACGGCCCGGGCGGCGGGTACACGCCGGCCCAGCTCAAGGGCGGCTACAACGTCTCCGGTACGTACACCGGCAGCGGCCAGAAGATCGCGCTGCTTGAGTTCGACGGCTTCCAGCAGTCCAACATCACCACGTACGACAACCACTACGGCCTGGGTTCGCCCACGCCGGCCGTGCAGAAGGTGGACGGCGGCTCCGGCGCGCTCGGCGACGGCCAGGTCGAGGTCGAGCTGGACATCGAGGTCCTGCACGCGATCGCCCCCAAGGCGAACGTCACCGTGTTCGAGGGGCCCAACTCGGACGCGGGCGAGGTCGACACCTACCAGGCCATCGTCGACAGCGGCATCCCGACCACCTCGATCAGCTGGGGTGCCGCCGAGAGCGCCCGCACCACCTCCGGCATCAACGCGGTCGACGCCGTCTTCAAGGCCGGCGCCGCCCAGGGCCTCGGCTTCTACGCGGCCTCCGGCGACAGCGGCTCCGACGACGCGGGCGACGGCGGCACCTCCGTCGACTACCCGGCCAGCGACCCGTACGTCACCGGCGTCGGCGGCACCAGGCTGACCGTCACCTCGTCCAACGCCTGGAGCAAGGAGGTGGCCTGGTCCGGAGGCGGCGGCGGCAAGTCGTCCGTCTTCAAGATCCCGAGCTGGCAGACGGCGGTGCAGAAGAGCACAGGCGGCGGGTACCGCCAGGTGCCGGACGTCTCGGCCCACGCCGACCCCAGCCCCGGCGTCTCGATCTACTCGCAGGGCTCCTGGTCCTCGGTCGGCGGCACCAGCGCCGCCGCGCCCGAGTGGGCGGCGTTCGCGGCCCTCTACGACCAGCAGGCCGCGGCGGCCGGCAAGGCCGGCCTCGGCTTCGCCGACCCCGCCCTGTACTCGGCGAGCGGCACCGGCTTCCACGACATCACCAGCGGGAGCAACGGCGCCTACTCCGCGGCCACCGGCTGGGACTTCCCCACCGGCTGGGGCTCGTACAACGCCGCCACCCTGGCGCGCAAGCTGCTCGGCTGACGACCGACCGGGCGCGGGCCGGCGCTGATTCGCCGGCCTGCGCCGTGGCACGACACCGAGGACGTGACGGGGCCGGGTGCGGCGGGAGCGTCCTGCCGTCCGACGGCATGCCGCGGCACTGGAAGTCCGGCCTCGTCGAGGTGCGTGCCCGTGGCGGGGGCGGAAGCCGGTCACCGGCGGACCCGGGTTCACGGCGGGGCCTGGGCGCCGGGGCGGAACTTGGGGACGCGTACGGTGATCTTGGTGCCGGCGCCGACGCCGGTCTCGATGACCAGGCCGTGGTCGTCGCCGTAGACCTGGCGCAGCCGGCGGTCCACGTTGCTCAGGCCGATGCCGCCGGCCGCGCCGGCCGTACCGCGCAGGATCGCGCGCAGGCGTCCGGGGTCCATCCCGACGCCGTTGTCCTCGATGACGACCCGCGCCTCGGTGCCCTCGTCCTCGGCGGTGATCGTGATGCTGCTGCGCTCCACGGACTCCTCCAGACCGTGTTTGAGGGCGTTCTCGACCAGGGGTTGCAGGCACAGGAACGGCAGGGTGACGGGGAGCACCTCGGGGGCGATACGCAAGGTGACCCGCAGCCGGCGGCCGAAGCGGGCGCGGGCGAGTTCCAGGTACTGCTCGATGGAGCGCAACTCCTCGGCGAGGGTGGTGAAGTCGCCGTCCCGGCGGAAGGAGTAGCGGGTGAAGTCGGCGAACTCCTGGAGCAGTTCACGGGCGCGCTCGGGGTCGGTGCGCACGAAGGAGGCGATGCTCGCGAGGGAGTTGTAGATGAAGTGCGGGGAGATCTGGGCGCGCAGGGCCCGCATCTCGGCCTCGTGTGCGTCGGCGCGGGCCCGGTCGAGGCCGGCGAGGTCGAGTTCCAGCGAGAGCCGGCCGGCCGCCGCCTCGGCGGCCCGCTCGCGGGCGGCGGACTCCGCGCCCGCGAAGACGGCGAGGGCTCCGACGGGCCGCCCGCCGGCCGTGAGCGGGGCCAGCACGCCCCAGCGGACGGGGCAGCCGTCGTCGTCGCACGACAGGGCGAAGGTACGGCGGCGGGGCGGGCCGGCGAGCAGCCGCGCGAGCTGCTCGCGATGGTGGTCGCCGGCCCCGTCCCAGACGAGGACGCGGGTGCCGTCGGTGAGGGCGACCGCGGGCGTGCCGAGCAGGGGCCGCAGCCGCCGCGCCACCCGGCGGGCGCTGTCCGCGCCGAGCCCGGCCCGCAGCGGTGCGGCCGCGAGCCCGGCCCCGTGCAGGGCCCGCACGAGGGCGCGCGCGTCCTCGGTGCCGGCCCGGTGCTCCCGCTGCCTGCGTGCCGCGCCGTGCCCGAGGGCGGCCCCGAGCGCGAACACGGCGAGCGCGGCGAGGGCGAGGGCCGCGGTGCCGAGGACCGTCATCGGCGGGGCCGGACGGCGCCGCGGCCGGCGGCGGTCCCGGCGGCCGGGGCGCGGTCATGGGCGCGGTCGCGGTGGGCAAGGGCGTGCACAGCTGCTCCTCGGTCAGGGTGCGGCCGGGCCCGGGCGGGTGGGCTCCGGCAGGTGGAGGCGGGCCATGGTGGCGGCGGTGCCGGGCGGGACGCGGGTGCGGGTGGCCAGCGAGGTCAGGATCATCGCCGCGAAGCCGACCGGGACCGACCACACCGCGGGCCACGCCAGCAGGGTGTGCGGCCAGCCGGAGTCGGCGCCGCCGGCGATCGTGGCCGCCACCGCCGTCAGCGCCGAACCGCCGCCCAGGAGCAGTCCGGCGATCGCGCCCGGCGGGGTCAGGCCGCGCCACCAGATGCCGAGGACGAGCAGCGGGCAGAAGGAGGAGGCCGAGACGGCGAAGGCCAGCCCGACCGCGTCGGCCACGGGCAACTCGCCGACCAGCGCCGACGCGGCCGTGGGCACCGCGATCGCGGGCAGCGTGGCGAGCCGGAAGTGGCGTACGCCGAGGGCCGGCAGGACGTCCTGGGCGAGCACGCCCGCGACGGACATGGTCAGTCCGCACGCCGTGGACAGGAAGGCCGCGCAGGCGCCGCCCGCGACCAGCGCGCCGAGCAGGTCCCCGGTGACGCCGCCGATCAGCCGCTGCGGCAGGACGAGGACGGCGGCGTCGGTGTCGCCGGTCAGCAGCAGGTCGGGGGCGTACAGGCGGCCGAGCGTGCCGTACACCGGCATCAGCAGGTAGAAGGCGCCGAGCAGGCCCAGCACGTGCACGGTGGTGCGGCGGGCGGCGCGGCCGTCGGGGTTGGTGTAGAAGCGGACGACGACGTGCGGCAGGCCCATGGTGCCGAGGAAGGTGGCGAGGATCAGGCCGTACGTGGCGTACAGGCCGTGCTGGGCGCGGGAGGAGGACAGCGGTTCGTCCCAGCCGGCGGCGGACCGGCCCGCTGTCCGCTCCGGCAGGGGGACGGCGGCGCCGGCCGGGAAGCGCACGCTCGTGTCCGCGCCGAGCCGGTGCCGGCCCTCGTCCAGCCGGACCGGGGTCCCGTGCAGCGCGCGGCCGTCGACGCTCCCGGAGACCGTGACCCGGACCGGCTCGCGCACGGTGAGGGCGAGCGGCCGGTCGACGCGCACCTCGGTGGCGCGGTGGAAGAGGGGCCGTTCGTCCCAGACGGGCGCCGGGGCCCGGTCGGCGCGCCAGGCGAACAGCAGGAACACCACGGGCACCAGCAACGCGGTGAGTTTCAGCCAGTACTGGAACGCCTGGACGAGGGTGACGCTGCGCATGCCGCCGGCGGCGACGGCCGCGGCCACCACGGCGGAGACGACCAGCCCGCCGAGCCAGCCGGGGGCGCCGGTGAGCAGACGCAGGGTGAGGCCGGCGCCGCGCAGCTGGGGCAGCAGGTAGAGCCAGCCGATGCCGACGACCAGCGCCCCGGCGACCCGTCGCACGGCCCGGGACTCCAGCCGGGCCTCGGCGAAGTCGGGCAGGGTGTAGGCGCCGGAGCGGCGCAGCGGGGCGGCGACGAAGGCGAGCAGCACCAGGAAGCCCGCGGTGTAGCCGATGGGGAACCACAGCATGTCGACGCCCTGGGCGAGGACGAGCCCGGCGACCCCGAGGAAGGAGGCGGCGGACAGGTACTCGCCGCTGACCGCGAAGGCGTTGAGCCGGGGGGCGACGGTGCGTGAGGCGACGTAGAAGTCGGAGGTGGTGCGGGAGACGCGCAGGCCGAGCGCGCCGACGAGGACCGTGGCGAGGACCACGGCCGTCACGCCCGCCATGCCGTACGCCTGGTTCACGGTCAGGGGCGTTCCGGTCGGACGGGGGCGGCCGGGGCGCGCTCGTTGCGCTCGGCGCGGCGGACGTACCAGGCGCCGAGGGCCAGCAGCGCGGGGTACGGCGCCGCACCCAGGACGAGCCAGACGGCGAGCGGGACGCGGGGCGCGGCGGCGGGCGGCAGCAGCCGCAGCAGGACGGGAAGCAGGCCGAGCAGGACCGCGAGGAGGGCCGTCACGGCGAGGGCGGCGGACAGCTGACTCCGTATCAACTGCCTTACGTGTGCTTCGGATTCGCGTGTCGGCACGCCGGCCGGTTCGGGGGCGGCGGCCGGGCGGGGCGCCGCGCGCTCGGCACGGTCCCGGGCGGGCGGCCGCCCGGTGACCACCTCTCTGCGCGGGACGGACTGCGCACCCATGACGTACTCCCCGAGGCCGCGCTGATCACCTGGTGTGCGGCGAGTGTACGCAGCGCGCGAGCCGCCCGACAGCCGCCGGACGAGACCGGAGGAGAATCACCACACGTCCGTCACCTCCGCACCGCCCCCGCCATCTGGCGGGCCAGCAGGTCGCGCAGGTCCCGGGCGTTGCGGCGGCTCACGGCCAGGATCCGGTCGCCGATCCGGACGGTCACGTTGCCGCCGTCCAGGCGCAGTTCCTCGATCCGGCCGAGGGCGACGAGCCGGCTGCGGTGGATGCGTACGAAGCCGCGTTCGCGCCACTGTTCCTCCAGCGTGGACAGCGGGATGCGCACCAGGTGGCTGCCGCGCCGGGTGTGCAGGCGCGCGTAGTCGCCCTGGGCCTCGACGTAGGTGATGTCGGCGATGGGCACGAAGCGGGTCACGCCGCCCAGTTCGACGGGCACGTGGTCGCCGGGACCGGCTGCCGGGCGGGCGGGGCCGGCGGTGGCGGGCCGGGGTCCCTGTCCGGCGCGGACCAGTTCGGTGACGCGCCGTACGGCCTCCGCGAAGCGCTCGGTGCGCAGCGGCTTGAGCAGGTAGTCGACGGCCTTCAGGTCGAAGGCGCGGACCGCGAAGTCCTCGTGGGCCGTGACGAAGACGATCAGCGGCGGCGCCGTGGACCTGCCCAGTCGGCGGGCCAGTTCGAGGCCGTCGAGTCCCGGCATGTCGATGTCGAGGAAGACGACGTCGACGGCCCCGGTGCCGTCCGGGCCGCCCCGCGCGGCTGCGTCGAGCCGGCGCAGCGCCTCGGCGGCCGTTGCCGCGGGCAGCACGGTGCCGACCCGCGGGTCCTGCCCCAGGAGGTACAGCAGCTCCTCCAGTGCGGGTTCCTCGTCGTCCACCGCCAGCACCCTCAGGGGGGCGTCGGTCCCGCTCATCTCCGCCCGTTCCTCTCCCTCGTTCACCTTCCCACCCGTGCATCGTGGTCCCTTCCGGCCACCGCCGTCGAGATCGCGGGCGGGGCGGCACGGCTCATTCCGGCAGGACCAGCCGGGCCGTCTCGCCGGGGACCACCGGGATCACCTCGTTCCACAGGCGGACGCCGATGGGGTCGCGGTCGGAGGAGGGTACGGCGATCTCCAACAGGCCGCTGCGCAGGCGGAGGTGGGCGCCCCAGTGGCCGTGGTAGCGGAACGGGAAGCCGTAGGAGGACAGTTCGGGGAGCGGGACCGGGTCGAGGCTGAGGACGCCGCCGCGGGTCTCCAGGCCGGTCAGTCCGCGCTGGACGAGGTCGAGGGTGCCGGCCATCGCGCCGAGGTGGATGCCCTCGCCGGTGGTGCCGCCCTGGAGGTCGGCGATGTCGCCGCGCAGCGCCTCCTGGACGAAGGCCCAGGCGTCGGCGCGGCGGGCGCGGGCCAGGATCCAGCCGTGGACGAGGCCGCTGAGCGTCGAGCCGTGGCTGGTGCGGTGCAGGTAGTGGTCGACGGTGGCGGTCCAGGTGCGGGTGTCCAGTCGGTAGCCCAACCGCTCGAAGAGGGAGCGGAGTTCGGCGGCGGAGAAGAGGTAGCCGAGCATCAGGACGTCGGCCTGTTTGGACGCCTTGTAGCGGTTGACGGTGTCGCCCTCGGCCTCCAGGATCCGGTCCAGGCGCCGGATGTCGTCGTACCGCTCGCGGTAGGCGGCCCAGTCCAGCTCGGCGAGGTCCCCGTACCCCTCGAACTGGCTGATGACGCCGTCGTGGTAGGGCACGTGGAGGGTGCGGGAGACCTCCTCCCAGCGGGCGGGTTCGTCCCCGTCCAGGCCCATGGCGTCGGCCAGTTCGCGGCGGCGCGGCTCGGGCAGGTTGTTCAGCAGGTCCAGGGCGCGGGCGAGCACCCAGGCGGCGGTGACGTTGGTGTACGCGTTGTCGTCCAGGCCGGGGGTGTCGGCGCCGGGGTAGGCGTCGTGGTACTCGTCGGGGCCGACGACGCCGCGGATGCGGTGCCGGCCGAGTGCGGGGTCGTAGGTGGCCGAGTCCGCCCAGAAGCGGGCGATGTGCAGCAGTGTCTCGGCGCCCTCGCCCTGCAGGAAGTCGGTGTCGCCGGTGGCCTCCCAGTACTGCCAGATGTTGTAGGCGATCGCCGAGCCGACGTGGTGCTGGAGATGGGAGTGGTCCGCCAGCCAGCGGCCGGAGCGGGGGTTGAGGTGGACCTGCTGGGTCTCCTCGCGGCCGTCGCTGCCGCTCTGCCAGGGGAAGAGCGCGCCGCGCCGGCCGAGCGCGCGGGCCGCGTGGCAGGCGGCGTCCAGGCGCCGGTGCCGGTAGTGCAGCAGGGCGCGGGAGACCTCGGGCAGATGGAGGTTGAGGTAGGGCAGGACGAAGAGTTCGTCCCAGAAGACGTGGCCGCGGTAGGCCTCGCCGTGCAGCCCGCGCGCGGGGACGCCGGCGTCCAGGTCGGCGGTGTGCGGGGAGAGTGTCTGCAGCACGTGGAACAGGTGCAGGCGCAGGATGCTGCCCGCCTCACCGGGGACCTCCAGAGCGCTGCGCCGCCACAGCTGTTCCCAGGCGCCGGCGTGGGTCGCGCGCAGCTCGTCGAAGCCGGGGGCGGCTTCGACGCGTTCGACGGCCGCGTGCCACGGGTCGCCGATGGCGGGGTCGCGGGAGGTGTGCAGGGCGACGGTCTTGTCGACGGTGACGGTACGGCCGGGCGTGAGGCGCAGGCGCACGCGCTGGACGGCGCGGTGGGCCTCGTTCGCGTGGCTGACGGGTCCCTCGGCGGTCAGCCGGTGGGCCAGTCCGAAGCGGATGTCGGAGGTACGGGTGCGGCAGCGCAGCCACACCGTGCCGGGCGCGGCGGTGCCGGTGTGGAAGCGGGTGAGGTGCCGGCCGTCCAGGTCCCGGTAGCGGGCCACCCCGGAGTTGGTGACACCGCCGTCGAGGGCGGCCTCGGCCTCCAGCTCGACGGTGTGGCCCTCGACGGTCAGTTCGGTGCGCAGGGCGGCGAGGTGCGGGTCGGCCATGTGGACCAGGCGCAGCTGGCGTACGTGGAGCGTGCTCCCGCCGGGCAGGCCGTAGCCGGTGCGGCGCTCCAGCAGGCCGGGGTCGAGGAGGAGCACCTGGTGGTGCTCGGTGACCGGCGCGGTCTCCGGGGTGAGCCAGTCCCCGCCGGGTACGCGCAGACGCAGCGGCAGCCAGTTGGGCAGGTTGACCATGTCCTCGTTCTCGACCCGGCGTCCGGCGACGTCGGAGGTGAGCCGGTTGTAGCAGCCGGCCGCGTAGGTGCCGGGGTAGTGGACGTCGTCCGCGGCGCACTCCGGCAGGGCGCCGCGCGTGGCGAAGCAGCCGTTGCCGAGCGTGCACAGGGACTCCCGCAGCCGCTCCTCCTCCGGCCGGTATCCGTCGTACTCCCAGGTCGGTCCCGTCACCGCCGTCCCTCGGACAGCAGGCCGGCGAGGACCCGGTCGGGGGTGAGGGGCAGTTCGCGCAGCCGGACGCCGGTGGCGTGGTGGACGGCGTTGCCGAGGGCGGCGGCGGTGCCGACGATGCCGATCTCGCCGATGCCCTTGCTGCCCATGGGGTTGAGGTGCGGGTCGTCCTCGTCGATCCAGTCGGCCTCGATGGCGGGGACGTCGGCGTGCGCGGGCACGTGGTACGAGGCGAGGTCGGCCTCGGTGAAGTCGCCGAACGCCCGGTCCGTGGTGCTGTGTTCGGTGAGGGCCATGCCGAGGCCCATGGTCATGCCGCCGGTGAACTGGGAGCGGGCGGTGCGGGGGTTGAGGATGCGGCCGGCCGCGAAGACGCCGAGCAGCCGGCGTACCCGGGTCTCGCCGGTCACGGTGTCGACGGCGACCTCGGCGAAGTGGGCGCCGAAGGCGTGCCGGGCGTAGGGGCTGTCGGCGTCGGCCCGCCCGGCGGTGTCGCTGCGGGTCCCGATGCCGTCGGCGGGCAGCGGCCCGGGGTGCGCGGCGAGCCGGGCGGCCAGTTCGGCGCAGGCGTCGTGCACGGCCCAGCCCCAGGAGGCGGTGCCCATGGAGCCGCCGGCCAGCCAGGCCGACGGCAGGTCGCTGTGCCCGATCTCGGTGCGGACCCGGTCGAGGGGCGCGCCGAGGGCGTCGGCGGCGATCTGGGCGAGGACGGTACGGGCCCCGGTGCCGATGTCGGTGGCGTTGATCCGCACGCGGAAGGTGCCGTCGGGCAGGGCGCGGGCGGTCGCGGTGGCCGGCACGGCCGCGGCCGGGTAGGTGGCGGCGGCGACGCCGGTGCCGATGAGGAGCGGGCCCTCGCGGCGCGTCCCCGGCCGCGGGTCGCGCTCGGCCCAGCCGAAGCGGCGGGCGCCCTCGCGCAGGCACTCCACGAGGTGCCGGCTGCTGAACGGCTTGCCGCTCTCGGGCTCGCGTTCGGGGTCGTTGCGCACGCGCAGTTCCACCGGGTCCATGCCGAGCGCGCCCGCGAGTTCGTCCACGGCCGACTCCAGGGCGTACATGCCGGGCGCCTCGCCGGGGGCGCGCATCCAGGACGGGCTGGGCACGTCGAGCGGGACCACCCGGTGGGAGCTGAGCAGGGCGGGGGCGGTGTACATGACCCGGGACGGGACGGCGGCCTGCTCGACGAACTCCCGCACCTTGGAGGTGTGGGTGGTCACCTCGTGCAGCACGGCGGTGAGCCGGCCGTCCGCGCTCGCGCCGAGCCGCAGGCGCTGCACGGTGGGGGCGCGGTGGCCGACGGTGGTGGGCAGGTACCGGCGAGGGTAGGCGAGGGTGACGGGCCGGCCGGTGCGGCGGGCGGCCATGGCGGCGAGGACGACGTCGGGGCGCGGGGTGCCCTTGGAGCCGAAGCCGCCGCCGACGTGCTCGGTGACGACCGTGATCCGGTCCTCGGGCAGCTCGAACAGCCCGGCGAGCACCTCGCGCACGGTCGTACCGCCCTGGCTGGAGGTGTACACGGTGAGCCGGTCGCCGTCCCAGTGGGCCGTGCTGGTGTGCGGCTCCATGGGGTGGTTGTGGAGCGGCGGCACCCGGTAGGTGACGTCGACGCGGACCTCGGCGGCCGCGAAGGCGGCCTCCGGATCGCCGTGCTCGGTCCGGCCCGGGTAACCGGCGTTGGTCTCCTGCGGCTCGTACGCGTCGGGGTGGCCGGGGTCCAGACCCGCGTCGTGCGGTTCGGCCGTGTAGGTGACCCGGACCGCACGGGCGGCCGCGCGGGCGGTCTCCGGGCTCTCGGCGACGGCCAGGGCCACGCACCAGCCCCGGTGCGGCACGTCCGGGCCCTGGAGGAGCGCGAGGGTGCCGTCGTCGCACGGGCCGAGGCGGGGCGCGTCGTCGGGGGTGAGGACGGCGAGGACGCCGGGCAGGGCGAGGGCGGCCGAGGTGTCGACGCCGGTGACCCGGCCGCGCGCGATCGCGGCGGGCACGGGCCATGCGTGGGCGCGGCCGGGCAGCGCGTACTCGGCGGCGTACAGGGCGGCACCACTGACCTTCTGCCACCCTTCGCGCCGCTCGACGCAGGCGCCCAGGGCGCCGCCGGAGGTCTGTCCCGTCGGCCGGCGCTCGTCGGCGGCCCGGTGGGATGCGTGTGCGGCGGGGGTGTCGGGGGGCGTGGGGTGTGTGTCCGGGCGGTGGGCGGGAGTGTCCGGGGAGTGGCAGGTCATGGGTTCCTCCTGCTCTGCCCGCGCCCGCTCGTCGCGCGCCGGCTCAGGCCGTCGCGGGAGCGGGGGCGAGGCGGGTCAGGACGTCCAGGGCGAGGTTGCGGGCGAGGGGCACCTTGTAGGCGTTGTCCGGCAGCGGGTCGGCGTGCGCGAGTTCCAGCGCCACGGCTCCCTCGAACGCCTCGGGGGTCGCGGGGGCGCCCTGCAGGGCCAGCTCGGTGTGCCGGGCCCGCCAGGGCCGGTGGGCGAGCCCGCCGAAGGCGATCCCCGCGTGGTCGACGACACCGTCCGCGACCCTCAGGACGACGGCCACGGAGGCGAGCGCGAAGGCGTACGACGCCCGGTCGCGGGCCTTGCGGTAGGCGGAGGGGACACCGGCGGTCGTGGCCGGGAGCAGCACGCCGGTGATCAGTTCGCCGGGGCGGATCCAGGTGTCCCGCTCGGGGTGCTCGCCGGGCAGCCGGTGGAAGTCGGCCGCCGCGAGGCGCCGGGGGCCGTCGGTGCCGTACAGCTCGACCTCGGCGTCGAGGGCGGCCAGCGCGACGGCCATGTCGGACGGGTTCGTGGCGATGCACCGCTCGGAGTGGCCGAGGACGGCGTGATCGCGGTGGACGCCCTCGCGGGCGCCGCAGCCGCTGCCGGGCTCGCGTTTGTTGCAGGGTTTGTCCAGGTCCTGGAAGTAGGGACAGCGGGTGCGCTGGAGCAGGTTGCCGCCGGTGGTGGCGGCGTTGCGCAGCTGCCCGGAGGCGCCCGCGAGCAGCGCCTGGGACAGGGCCGGCCAGCGGTCGCGGACGCGCGGGTCGGCGGCGAGGTCGCTGTTGCGGACGGTGGCGCCCACGCGCAGGGAGCCGTCGGGCAGCTCCGCGACGGTGGCGAGCGGCAGCCGGCCGACGTCGATCAGGACGGCCGGGCGCTCGACGCCGAGTTTCATCAGGTCGACCAGGTTGGTGCCGCCGGCCAGGTAGCGGGCGCCGGGGTGGGCGGCGTACGCCTCGACGGCCTCCTGGACGGTGGCGGGCCTGAGGTATCCGAAGCCGTTCACCGGATCACGTCCTCCACCGCCTCGACGATGCGCGGGTAGGCGCCGCAGCGGCACAGGTTGCCGCTCAGGCGCTCGCGGATCTCGGGCCGGTCCAGCGGGACGGGCCGGCCGGAGGGTGCGGCGGGATCGGTGACGTGGGAGGGGTGGCCGGCCGCGGCCTCGGCGAGCATGCCGACGGCGGAGCAGATCTGTCCCGGGGTGCAGTAGCCGCACTGGAAGGCGTCGCGGTCGAGGAAGGCGCGTTGCAGCGGGTGCGGTTCCTCGCCGTCGCCGCCGAGGCCCTCGATCGTGGTGATCTCACCGCCGTCGAGGGCGACGGCGAGCAGCAGGCAGCTGTTGAGGCGGCGGCCGTCGGCCAGCACGGTGCAGGCACCGCACTGGCCGTGGTCGCAGCCCTTCTTCGCCCCGGTCAGGCCGAGGTCCTCGCGGAGCAGGTCCAGCAGGACACGCCGGTGGTCGACGCGCAGGGTGTGGGGTTTGCCGTTGACCCGGAGGGTGATCTCCGAGGCGGTCGGAAGCTGGTTCTCGCTGGTCATGATGGGGTGACCTTCCGGACGGGCCCTTGTGTCCGTTCTATCCGCATATCCACGCGGTGGCGACTCACACGTCCGGGCGGCCGCGCTGTTCCCTCACGGACAGGCGACGAGGTCCGCGACGCCGGTCGGCGCGTTCGGCGGTCGGCCACCGCCGGTCGGCGCCGCCGTGGTCCCACAGCTGGACGGGCGCGTCCAGGCACGTGCCGCTCGCGGCGTTGACGACGGTGGCGAAGCCGGTGGGCAGGGCGGTGGCGGCGGGTGCGGGCGCCGCCGGGGCGAGGGGGGGACGGCACAGCGGTGAGCACGCGGGCGGCCGCCGCTGCGACGAGGGCGGCCGGTGTGGCCCTGCGGCGGCGGGGAGGCAGGGGTGGGCCACTGAACGTCCGCACCAGCGGCGTCAGCGGGTGCGGCAGCGCCGCGCGGCCCGCTCCCCCTGCGGTGAGTCCCGCGACCGCTCAGGCGGCGGCCTCGAACTGGGTGCGGTACAGCTCGGCGTACCGCCCCTCGGCCGCGAGCAGTTCCTCGTGCGTACCGCGTTCGACGATCCGGCCGGCCTCCACGACCAGGATCTGGTCGGCCGCCCGGACCGTGGACAGCCGGTGGGCGATGACCACGGCGGTACGGCCCTCCAGGGCCTCGGTGAGCGCCTCCTGCACGGCCGCCTCGGAGGTGTTGTCCAGGTGGGCGGTGGCCTCGTCCAGGATCACCACGCGCTGGCGGGCCAGCAGCAGCCGGGCGATGGTCATGCGCTGCCGCTCGCCGCCGGAGAGCCGGTAGCCGCGCTCGCCGACGACCGTGTCCAGCCCGTCCGGCAGCGACCGTACGACGTCGTCCAGCCGGGCCCGGCGAAGGGCGTCCCACAGCTCCTCGTCCGTGGCGTCCGTTGGGGTCCCCCCGCTCGAGCGCAGCCGAGAGTGGGAGCAGGCCAGCAGCAGGTTGGCGCGGACCGTGTCGTGGAAGAGGTGGCCGTCCTGGGTGACCATGCCGAGCGTGGCCCGCAGCGAGGCGGCGGTCAGGTCCCGGACGTCGGTCCCGCCGATGCGCACCGCGCCGGCGTCGACGTCGTACAGGCGCGGCAGCAGCTGGGCGATGGTGGACTTGCCGGCGCCGGAGGAGCCGACGAGGGCGACGGTCTGGCCGGGCTCGGCGCGGAAGGAGATCCCGTGCAGGACCTCGGCGCCACCGCGGGTGTCCAGCGTGGCGACCTCCTCCAGGGAGGCGAGGGAGACCTGGTCGGCGGCCGGGTACGAGAAGCGGACGTCGTCGAACTCGACGGCGACCGGGCCCGCGGGGACCTCGACGGCGTCCGGCTTCTCCTCGATGAGCGGTTGGAGGTCCAGCACCTCGAAGACCCGCTCGAAGCTGACGAGCGCGCTCATCACCTCCACCCGGGCCCCGGCGAGCGCGGTGAGCGGGGCGTACATCCGGGTCAGCAGCAGCGAGAGCGAGACGACCGCGCCCGCCTGGAGGGTGCCGCGCAGCGCGAACCAGCCGCCGAGGCCGTAGACCAGGGCGAGCGCGAGCGCGGAGACCAGGGTGAGGGCGGTGATGAACACCGACTGCGCGGTGGCCGTGCGCACGCCGATGTCCCGGACCCGGGCGGCGCGGGCGGCGAACTCCGCCGACTCCTCCTCGGGACGCCCGAACAGCTTGATGAGGGTGGCGCCGGGCGCGGAGAACCGCTCCGTCATCCGGGTGCCCATGGCCGCGTTCAGCGCCGCCGCCTCCCGCTGCATCCGGGCCATCCGGCTGCCCATGCGGCGCGCCGGGAGCACGAACACCGGCAGCAGCACCAGCGCGAGCAGGGTGATCTGCCAGGACAGGGTCACCATCACGGCGAGCGTGAGCACCAGTGTGACCAGGTTGCTCACCACGCCGGACAGGGTGTTGGCGAACGCCCGCTGGGCGCCGATCACGTCGTTGTTGAGACGGCTGACCAGCGCGCCCGTACGAGTCCGTGTGAAGAACGCGACCGGCATGCGCTGCACATGATCGAACACAGCCGTTCTGAGGTCGAGGATGAGTCCCTCCCCGAGCGACGACGACAGCCGCCGCCCGAGGATGCCGAGCCCCGCCTCCGCGAGCGCCACGAGCGCGATGAGCAGGGACAGCCGCACCACGCGGCCGGAGTCGTGCCCCGCCACGATCGCGTCGACGACGCGGCCGGCGAGCACGGGGGTCGCGACGGCCAGCAGGGCGGTCACCACCCCGAGCAGTACGAAGCGGACGATGCCGGCGCGATGCGGCCGGGCGAAGGCGGCGATACGGCGCAGCGTGGCGCGGGCCAAGGGACGGCGGTCGGCCTGGGCGTTCATGACGCTGTGCAGCTGCGTCCAGGCGGTGGTCTCCATGCTCATGGGCACGAACGTAGAACCTCAAGCGTCGTTGAGGTCAATGTTCCCGGGTTTTCACCCCCCGTTGGGGCGGCACGGAGAACCTCTGCGGATGTGACCGCCGTCCCGCTTCCCCCGCCGCCCCGGGGGCGACTGCCCCGCCGCGTCCCCGTCCGCCAGGTGCTGACCCTGGTGCCGCTCGTGCTCGTCGCCGTGGTCGCCGTGGACAACCGCGGCCTGCTCGCCGAGGGCTTCGGCCGGCTGCGCACCGCCGACTGGCCGTGGCTGCTCGTGGCGGGCGGCGCCACCTGCCTGTCCTGGGTGGCCGCCGCGGTGACCCGGCAGGGCGCGGTGCTGCAGCCCCTGCCGAAGGCGCGGCTGCTGGCGACCCAGTTCGCCGCGGCCTCGGCCAACCACCTGCTGCCCACCGGGCTGGGCGCGGGCGCGGTGAACCTGCGCTTCATGACGGTGTGCGGGGTACCCCTGGCCCGCTCCTCGGCCGCGCTCGCCCTGTATCTGCTGGCCGAGTCCGTGGGCCGGGTGGGTCTGCTGACCGCGTTGCTGCTCGCCTTTCCCGGCGCGCTGCGGCTCGGCCCCCTGCTGCCACACGGTCCGCTGCTGCCGCTGCTGCTGGGCGCGGCGGGCCTGCCGGCGGTGGCCACGGCCGTCGTCGTCCTGGCACGGCCGGTGCGCACGCGCGTGTCCTCGTTCCTGCGGGACGCCCTGGGCGAGGCACGGTCGGTGCACAGCCGGCCGGCCCGGGCGCTGGCCCTGTGGGGCGGCTCGCTGGCCTTCCCGGCTCTTCAGGCGGCCGGTCTCGCCGCGGTCGGCCAGGCGCTGCGGCTGCCGGTGCCGCCCGCGCACATGGCGCTCGCCTACCTCGCGGCGACCGTCGCGGTGGCACCGGTGCCCACGCCGGGCGGCCTGGGTTCGGTCGAGGCGGCGCTGATCGTCGCGCTGGTCGCGGTGGGCGGCCCGGCGGCCGTGGCCACGGCGGTGGTGCTGGCCTACCGGATCATCACCGTGTGGGTGCCGCTGGTGCCGGGGGCGGTGACGCTGGGGGCGCTGGTGCGGCTGAAGGTGATCTGAGGCACAGTGGCCCCCTTCAGCCGCCGCCTCGACAAGGAGCGCCCGCCGTGCCGGTCCGCGTGGAACGCAAGGAACACATCAGCACGATCGTCCTGTCCCGCCCCGAGGCGCGCAACGCGGTCGACGGCCCGACGGCCGTGGAACTGGCCGCCGCCTTCCGGGAGTTCGAGGCCGACGACGACGCACGGGCGGCGGTGCTGTGGGGCGAGGGCGGGACGTTCTGCGCGGGCGCGGACCTGAAGGCGATCGGCACCGAGCGCGGCAATCGCGTGGCGGAGGACGGCGACGGCCCGATGGGCCCCACCCGGATGCGGCTGTCCAAGCCGGTGATCGCGGCGGTGGCCGGGCACGCGGTCGCGGGCGGCCTCGAACTCGCCCTGTGGTGCGATCTGCGGGTGGCGGAGGAGACGGCCGTCTTCGGCGTGTTCTGCCGCCGCTGGGGAGTGCCGCTGATCGACGGCGGGACGGTACGGCTGCCCCGGCTGATCGGCGTGAGCCGGGCCATGGACATGATCCTGACCGGCCGCCCGGTGCCGGCCCGGGAGGCCTACGCGATGGGCCTGGCCAACCGCGTCGTGCCGACGGGGCGCGCCCGGGCCGAGGCCGAGGCGCTGGCGGCCGAGATCGCCCGGTTCCCGCAGGACTGTCTGCGCAGCGACCGCGCGTCGGTCCTCGGCCAGCAGGGGCAGGACGAGGAGGAGGCGCTGCGCGCCGAACTCCGCCACGGCATGGGTGTGCTGGCACAGAGCGCGCGGGGGGCCGCCCGGTTCACCTCGGGTGCCGGGCGGCACGGCTCCTTCGGCGGGATCTGAGCGGACGGCACGCCAGGGAGGCGCGTAGGGGGGCCGCGGGGTACGGGCAGTCCCCGGGTGGGTACGGTCGCCTGCGGTCGCCCACTGCGGGGCCGTCGGGTCGAGTCCGGCCGGCTCCCCGAACGCCGCCGTGTCCGGGGCCTCTCCGTCACGCGTCCCACGGTGGCGGACACCACCGGCAGCGGGGCCGGACCGGCTCAGCCGCAGCTCACCCCCACCGCGCCGCCCCCGTGGTCGACCCGGTCGTGCCAGCGGGCGGTGAGGGTCAGGGTCCGGTTGTGCCTGACGAGGGGGCGGGCGAGCTTGTCGTACACCAGGAGCTGGCCGCGGCGCGGGGTGACGGTGAAGTCCTCGTGGCCGAGCAGCCGGTCGACGGTGTCGGCGTGCAGGCCGGCCGCGTTGACCGGGCGGCGGGCGCGCAGGGCGCCCGGGGAGGTCCGCAGCCGGTGGCCGGCGACGTCGGACCAACTTGCTTCTGGCACCCGGCTGTTGAGGTGTCGATCGACTCCCGCGCGGACCGCCTGCGTGGCGTACGCGAGGGTCGTCGTCCCGTCGCGGCGAACGCTCGCTGCTGGACCTCAACCACCTGGCCCACGCCCTGTGGGGGTCCCTGCGCTTCACCGACGCGGCAAGGGTGTTCGACGCGAGGCCCGTACTTCACGCCCCTGCCCTGGCGGTACCGCACCCCCGCCCGCGACCGTGCCGTGGAGGTCTTCCTCCAGGCCCGGGACCGCTGCGGCACCGCCCGCCCCTGACCGCGACACCCCACGCACGCGCGCCTGTCGACCCGGAGGTTCCCCCGCATGTCCGCCGCTTCCGATCCAACGCCGTCCCCGGCCCTGCCGACGTCCTCCCCCGGCCTGCCCCAGCAGGACGAGGAGCGGCGGCTGCGGGAACTCGGCTACCGGCCGGTGCTGGCCCGCCGCATGGGCGGCTTCGGCAACTTCGCGATCAGCTTCTCGGTGATCTCCGTCCTGTCCGGCTGCATGACGTTGTACGGCTTCGGACTGAACACCGGCGGCCCCGCCGTGATGCTGTGGGGCTGGGCCGGCGTCGGGCTGTTCGTGCTGTGCGTCGGCCTCGCACTCGCCGAGGTCACCAGCGCGTATCCGACCTCCGGCGCGCTGTACTACATGGCCGACCGGCTCGGCGGGCGGCGCTGGGGCTGGTACACGGGCTGGCTGAACCTGCTCGGCCTGCTCGGCGCGATCGCCGGCATCGACTACGGCGCGGCCCTGTTCGCGGGGGCGTTCGCGAACCTCCAGTGGGGCTTCACGCCGACCCCCGGCAGGACCATGCTGGTGTTCTGCGCCGTCCTGCTGCTGCACGCGGTGCTGAACCTGTTCGGTGTCCGCCTGGTCAGCCTGCTCAACTCGGTCAGCGTGTGGTGGCACCTGGCCGGTGTCGCGCTCATCGTCGGCGCGCTCGCGATCGTCCCCGACCACCACCGGTCGGCGTCCTTCGTGTTCACGAGGTTCGTCAACGAAACCGGCTGGCACGACCCGCTCTACGTGGCGGCGATCGGTCTGCTGCTCGCGCAGTACACCTTCTCCGGCTACGACGCCTCCGCCCACCTGTCCGAGGAGACCTCGCGCGCCTCGGTGTCCGCGGCCAGGGGCATCGTCCGGTCCATCTGGGTCTCCTGGCTCGCGGGCTTCGTCCTGCTGGCCGGACTGACCTTCGCCATCCAGGACTACGACGCCACGCGCACGACCGCCACGGGTGTGCCGCCCGCGCAGATCCTGCTCGACGGCCTCGGCACCGACGGCGCGAGCGCGCTGCTGCTGGTCGTGATCATCGCCCAGCTCTTCTGCGGGAATGCCGAGGTCGCGGCGGCCAGCCGGATGGTGTTCGCGTTCAGCCGCGACGGCGCGCTGCCCGGCTCGCACCTGTGGCGCACGGTGAGCGGCCGCACCCAGACCCCGGTCGCCGCCGTCTGGCTGTCCGTCGTCGTGGCCTGTGTCCTCGCCCTGCCCTCCCTGTACTCGGCGACGGCGTACAACGCGGTGACCGCCATCAACGTCATCGGCATCACGCCCGCCTACGCCATCCCCGTGCTGCTGCGGCTGCGCGCGGGGGACCGCTTCCGGCCCGGGCCATGGCAGTTGGGCCGCTGGAGCAGGCCCGTCGGCTGGATCGCGGTGGTCTGGGTGGCCATGGTGACGGTGCTGTTCTGCCTGCCGCAGGGCTCGCCGGTCACGGTCGACACGATGAACTACGCCGCGGTGGCGCTGGTCGCCGTCCTGCTCCTGGCGAGCATCCGGTGGTACGTCGCCCGCCGTTCCTACGGCACGCCCACCACGGCCGCGTACGGCGACGACCGCGACCAGGCCGAAGTGGCGGAGGGCATCGTCTGAGCCACCTGCCCGCAGGGCGCCCGGTCCGGGTGCGAACCGGCGTTCCGGATACGGCAGGATGAACGATCGCGCCGGTCACCGCCGTTTCGGGGCCGGCGCGATCGCACATCCCGCACATCGAGCAGGTGACCACGTGACGAGACTTCCCCACCCCGCAGCCACGGCGAGGCCCGGAGGCGGCCGGTGAACCGCGCGCCGACCCTGGACGACCTCGTCCTCGCCGGTATCTCGATCGCCGCGGGCCTGCTGCTCGCCTTCCTGTCGCGCACGGTGCTGCGCTGGCTCGCGAAGCACGCCAAGCGGACCAGGTGGAGCGGCGACGACGTCATCGTGGACGCGCTGCGCTCGGTGGTGCCGTGGGCGGCGATCGCGGGGGGCCTGGCGGCGGCAGCGGCCGTGCTGCCCCTCACCCGGACCGTCCAGCGCCACACCGACCAGGCCCTCGAAGTGTGGCTGATCTTCGTGGTGACCCTGTCGGCGGCCCGGGTGATCACGGGTCTGGTCCGCGCGGTCACCCAGTCCCGCTCGGGCGTGGCGGGCTCGGCGACGATCTTCGTCAACATCACCCGGGTCCTGGTCCTGGCGATCGGCTTCCTGGTCGTCCTGCAGACGCTCGGCATCTCCATCGCGCCCCTGCTCACGGCCCTCGGCGTCGGCGGTCTGGCAGTGGCCCTCGCCCTGCAGGACACGCTCGCCAACCTCTTCGCGGGCGTCCACATCCTGGCCTCCAAGACCGTGCAGCCCGGCGACTACATCCGGCTCAGCAGCGGCGAGGAGGGCTACGTGGTGGACATCAACTGGCGCCAGACGACGGTCCGTCAGCTGTCCAACAACCTGGTGGTCATCCCCAACGGCCAGCTCGCCAAGGCCAACATGACCAACTTCACCCGCCCCGAACAGCGGCTGACGATCCTGGTGCAGGTGGGGGTGGCGTACGACTCCGACCTGGACCACGTCGAGCGCGTGACGTCGGAGGTCGTCGCGGAGACCATGCGCGAGATCCCCGGCGCCGTCCCCGACCACGAGCCCGCCGTCCGCTTCCACACCTTCGGCGACTCACGCATCGGCTTCACGGTGGTCCTCGGCGTCGGCGAGTTCAGCGACCAGTACCGCATCAAGCACGAGTTCATCAAGCGCCTCCACAGCCGCTACCGCGCGGAGGGCATCCGCATCCCGGCCCCCACCCGCACGGTGTCACTCCAGCAGGGCACGGCGGTGATCCCGCAGCAGCGCAGCGGGGAGGACGTGACAGCGACGCCGTAGCGGCGGCGGCCGGGCGTACGGAGCCCCCTGCGCACTCCGGCCGCCGTAGCCGAGATGCGGGCGGGGTCAGGCGCCGGCTCGGCGCCCCACCGGTGCAGGACACCCCTCCCGCCGGCACGGCCCTGCGCACCGCGCCACCGCCACGGCCCTACCGTCTCCGCGAACCCCGGTACGGCACACCCACCTCCCCACCCGCTCGGCACACCACCGATACAGAACACCCCCTCCCGCCGACACCCGGCCCCCGCCTTCCCGCCGCGCCCCCACGCGCGGTCACGGCCCTACCGTCTCCGCGAACCCCGGTACGGCACACCCACCTCCCCACCCGCTCGGCCCACACCGATACAGAGCACCCCTCTCCGGCTCGCCCGGCTCCGTCCTCCCCGCCGCGCCCGCATGCGCGGTCACCGCCACACCGTCCCCGCGGACCCCGGTCCCGCCCCGTTCAGCACGCCCACCTCCCCACCCGCTCGGCACACCACCGATGCAGAGCACCCCTCTCCGGCTCCCGCCGGCGGGAGCCTGGCCGCCGCCACCGCCCACCGCCGTACCGTCTCCGCGGCGTCGGTGCGGCGCCGGTGCGATCGGCCGGGGTGCGGTGCGGGCGGCTACGCTCGAAAGCGGCATGTCCCCTTCCACCGATCCCGCCGCCCTCGACCAGCGGCTCGACGCCCTCGCCCGGCAGCCGTTCCGGGCGCGGTTCCACCTGCGGGGGCGCGAGCGGGCGACCGCCGAGCTGAAGGGGCCGGCGACGCTCCGGTGGCACGCCTACGACCTGGTCGCGCAGCGGCTCGCGCCGGCCGCGCCGTACAAGGACGGCAGGCAGACGCCGTACCGGGGGCACCCCGTCTTCGTCGCCCAGCACGCGACCGCCACCTGCTGCCGCGGCTGCCTGGAGCGATGGCACGGCATCCCGCGGGGACGGCCGCTCAGCCGCGCCGAGCACGTCTACGTCGTGGACGTGCTCTGCCGGTGGATCGAGCGCGAGCTGGCCGACCCCTGTCGAGCCGACCCCGATCACGAGATATCTTGATGTCGAGCAATGTTGCAGACGTGGAGCGGAGCACCCGGTGACTGACTCGACCATCATCTACACCTACACAGACGAGGCCCCGGCCCTGGCGACGCATTCGTTCCTGCCGGTGATCCAGGCGTACGCCTCGCAGGCCGGTGTGCCGGTCACGACGCGCGACATCTCGCTGGCCGGACGCATCATCGCCCACTTCCCGGAGTACCTGAACGAGGACCAGCGCATCCCGGACGCGCTGGCCGAGCTGGGCGAGCTGGCCAAGACCCCCGCGGCCAACATCGTCAAGCTGCCGAACATCTCGGCGTCCATCCCGCAGCTGAAGGCCGCCGTCGCCGAGCTGCAGGGCAAGGGTTACGCGCTGCCGGACTACCCGGACGACCCGAAGACCGACGAGGAGCGCGAGATCCGCGCCCGCTACGACAAGGTGAAGGGCTCCGCCGTCAACCCGGTGCTGCGTGAGGGCAACTCCGACCGCCGTGCCCCGGCCTCGGTGAAGAACTACGCCAAGACCCACCCGCACCGCATGGGCGCCTGGACCGCCGAGTCCAGGACCAACGTGGCCACGATGGGCGAGAACGACTTCCGCTCCACCGAGAAGTCGGTCGTCATCACCGAGGACGGCGCGCTGAGGATCGAGCTGGCCGGGGCGGACGGCACCACCACCGTGCTGCGCGAGTCGGTACCGGTGCTGAAGGACGAGGTCGTCGACGCCTCCGTGCTGCACGTGGCGGAGCTGGAGACGTTCCTCGCCGCGCAGGTCGCCCGCGCCAAGGCCGAGGGCGTGCTGTTCTCCGTGCACCTGAAGGCCACGATGATGAAGGTCTCCGACCCGATCATCTTCGGTCACGTGGTGCGCGCCTTCTTCCCGAAGACGTTCGCGAAGTACGGCGAGACGCTGAAGGCCGCGGGCCTCACCCCGAACGACGGCCTCGGCGGCATCCTCAAGGGCCTGGAGAACCTGCCCGAGGGCGGCGAGATCAAGGCCTCCTTCGACGCCGAGCTGGCCGAGGGCCCGGCCCTGGCCATGGTCGACTCCGACAAGGGCATCACCAACCTGCACGTCCCCTCGGACGTCATCGTGGACGCCTCCATGCCGGCGATGATCCGCACCTCCGGCCACATGTGGGGCCCGGACGGCCAGGAGCACGACACCCTCGCCGTCATCCCGGACTCCTCCTACGCCGGTGTCTACCAGGCCGTCATCGACGACTGCCGGGCCAACGGCGCCTACGACCCGTCCACCATGGGCTCGGTGCCGAACGTCGGCCTGATGGCGCAGAAGGCCGAGGAGTACGGCTCCCACGACAAGACCTTCGAGGTCCCGGCGGCCGGCACGGTCCGCGTGGTCGACCAGGCCGGCAACGTCCTCATCGAGCAGCCGGTCGCCGCGGGCGACATCTTCCGCGCCTGCCAGACCAAGGACGCCCCGATCCGCGACTGGGTCAAGCTGGCCGTGACCCGCGCCCGCGCCACCGGCGACCCGGCCGTGTTCTGGCTGGACGAGGGCCGCGCGCACGACGCCAACCTGATCGCCAAGGTCAACCAGTACCTGCCGGAGCACGACACCGAGGGCCTGGACATCAGGATCCTGTCCCCGGTCGAGGCCGCCAAGCTGTCGGTGGAGCGCATCCGCCGCGGCGAGAACACCATCTCGGTGACCGGCAACGTGCTGCGTGACTACCTGACCGACCTCTTCCCCATCCTGGAGCTGGGCACCAGCGCCAAGATGCTGTCGGTCGTCCCGCTGATGGCGGGCGGCGGCCTGTTCGAGACGGGCGCCGGCGGCTCCGCCCCGAAGCACGTCCAGCAGCTGGTCAAGGAGAACTACCTGCGCTGGGACTCCCTGGGTGAGTTCTTCGCCCTGGTGCCGTCCTTCGAGCAGTACGCCGAGGCCACCGGCAACGCCCGCGCCAAGGTGCTCGCCGACACCCTCGACCGCGCCACGGCGACCTTCCTCAACGAGGACAAGTCCCCGACCCGTCGCGTCGGCGGCATCGACAACCGCGGCAGCCACTTCTACCTGTCCCTGTACTGGGCGCAGGAGCTGGCGAGGCAGACCGACGACGCCGACCTGGCCAAGGCCTTCGCGCCGTTCGCCGAGTCCCTCGCCGCGGACGAGCAGAAGATCGTGGAGGAGCTGATCGCGGTCCAGGGCTCCCCGGCCGACATCGGCGGCTACTACCAGGTCGACAAGGCCAAGGCGGACGCGGTCATGCGCCCGTCGGCCACCTGGAACGAGGCGCTCGCGTCCCTCGGCTAGCAGGTACGGGGTCCGAGCCGTCGCGCCGCGGCGGCTCGGACCGACGGGGGCAAGCTTCCCGGAGCAGGCCGGCCGGCAGCCGCCCGGGGCCGAGGGCCGGTGGGGGCCGGCGGTGTGGCACGGTGGTGCCCGACGTCGTCACCCCACCTCTCCGGAGTCGCGCGTGTCCCCCTCCTTCGAAGTGCTTCCCGGCGCCCCCGGCTCGCCCGTGCTGCTGCACGTGCCGCACTCGGCGCGGGCGATCCCGCGCGACGTGCGCCGCGGGATCGTGCTGGACGACCGCGCTCTGGAGCGGGAGCTGGACCACATCACGGACGCGCACACCGATGAACTCGCCTGCCGTGCCGCCGCGTTGGCGAACCTGACGCCCTGGCGCCTGGTGAACCGGCTGTCCCGGCTCGTCGTGGACCCGGAGCGGTTCCCGGACGAGCGGGAGGAGATGGCGGCCGTCGGCATGGGCGCGGTGTACACGCGCACCACGCACCGGGAGGGGCTGCGGCCCGCGGGCACCGATCCGGAACCGCTGCTGGAGCGGTACTTCCGGCCGTACGCGCGCGCCATGACCGCGGCGGTGGCGGACCGGCTGGCGGCCACCGGGCGGGCCGTGATCATCGACGTCCACTCGTATCCGACCGCCGCCCTCCCCTACGAGCTGCACGGCGCGGGACCCCGCCCGCCGGTGTGCCTGGGCACGGACGCCTTCCACACCCCGGCCACGCTGGCCGAGGCGGCCGGGGCGGCGTTCGCGGGCTGCGGGGGAACGGGCCTGGACAGCCCCTTCGCCGGGGCGTACGTACCGCTGGAGTTCTACGGCACCGACGCGCGGGTCAGCGCCCTGATGGTGGAGATACGGCGGGACACCTACATGGCGGAGCCGGGCGGGGCGGCGGGGCCGGGGCTGGACCGCCTGGCCGCCGCGCTTGCGGACCTCGTCGACGCGGTGTGAGGCCGCGCGCCGGGCCCTCCGCATGGCTTACTCCCGCAGGACAGCCGCAGGTCCCCGTACCACGCTGGAGACCATGACCGAGGAGATCACGCTCACCGACCAGACCCCGCCGCCGGTGCGGGACTGGTCCACACCCGATCTGGACGGGACGGACTTCGACCCGTGCCTCGCCGCCCTCATGCGCGAGGGTCCGCTGACCCGGATCCGGCTGCCGTTCGGCGAGGGCTGGGCGTGGCTGGCGACCCGTTACGACGACGTGAAGCTGATCACCAACGACCCGCGGTTCAGCCGCGCCGAGGTGACATGCCGTCAAGTGACGCGCATGGCACCGAACTTCGCGCCCCGTCCCGGCTCGCTCGCGTGGGCCGACCAGCCCGACCACAACCGGCTGCGCAAGCCGGTCGCCGGCGCCTTCACGGTGAGCGCCATGAAGCGGCTGCGGCCCCGCGCGCAGGAGATCCTGGACGGGTTCGTGAACGGCGTCGTCCAGGAGGGGCCGCCCGCCGATCTGATCGAGCGGGTGCTGGAGCCGTTCCCGCTCACCGTGGTCAGCGAGGTGATGGGCGTGCCCGCCGCCGACCGGGAGCGGGTGCACGCCTGGACCCGGGAGATCATCTCCACCAACGGGGCCGAGGTGGCCGGCCGGGCCAAGGAGGGCCTGTACGGGTGGATCGCCGCGACCATCCGGGCCCGTGCCACGAGCTCCGGCGAGGACGTCTACTCGATGCTCGGCGGTGCCGTGGCGCGCGGGGAGATCCGCGAGGAGGAGGCCGTGGGGCTGGCCGGCCCGCTCCAGATCGGCGGCGAGGCCGTCACGCACAACTGCGGTCAGATGCTGTACCTGATGCTGACCCGGCCGGAGCTGATGGAGCGGATGCGCGCGCGGCCCGAGGCGCGCGGCCCGGTGCTGGACGAGCTGTTCCGCTGGATCCCGCACCGCAGTTCGGTCGGGCTGTCCCGGATCGCGCTGGAGGACGTGCAGATCGCCGGACGCCGGATCGCGGCGGGCGAGCCGGTGTACGTCTCCTACCTCGCCGCCAACCGCGACCCGGCCGTCTTCCCCGACCCGGACCGCATCGACCCCGACCGCGACCCCAACCCGCACGTGGCGTTCGGCAACGGCCCGCATTTCTGCACCGGCACGCTGCTGGCCCGGCTCCAGACCGAGCTGCTGGTCGGCACGCTGCTGGACCGGCTGCCGGGGCTGCGGCTCGCCGTGCCGCCGCAGGAGGTGCGCTGGCGGCACCGGACGATGATCCGCGGCCCGCGGACGCTGCCCGTCACCTGGTCCGCCTGACCGCGGTCAGGCCCGCAGCCACTCGGTGACGATCACCTCCGCGCCGGTCCGCAGCCTGAGGGCGAACGGGCCGGCCGGGGGTGTGTCGCTGGTGAAGCGGCCGAGGGTGTCGACGGCGACCGGGCGGGTGGTCTGCGGGCCGCCGAGCACCTCGATGCGTGCCGCGCCGGCCGGCAGCACCTGTCCGATCAGCCCGTCGTCGGTGACCTCGACGTCGACGGTCACCTCGCCCGCCCGGAACGTCAGCATCCGCGGCGGATCCGCGACACCCCTGACGGGCAGCGCGTCCACCAGCGAGTCGAAGGTCAGCTCGGCGATCTTCGCGTCCAGGTCGTGCAACGCGTAGGCGTCCAGGGCCAGTTGGCGCAGGGTGTCCGGGACGGGGTCCAGGACCGCGGCCGCCTGCCGCAGTTCCTCCTCCAGCAGTGCCGCCGCGAACGCGTCGTCGTCCGTCCCCTCGCCGGCCGGCCCGGCCTCGTCGTCCGCGCCCTTCGGGGGCAGGCCGTCCGCGTCCTTGCCGCTCATGCCGCACCTCGTGCGTCCATCCGCGCCCGCAGCCGGCGCAGACAGCGCTGCCGCAGGGGTCCGATACTGCCGACCGCGATACCGAGCGCGGCCGAGATCTCCACATAGCTGGGCGGCGGGGACGCGACGAGCACGCGCAGCAGCTGCCGGCAGCGCTCGCCCATCCCCTCCAGCTCCTGCCACAGGCGGCGCACCCGCTCGGCACGGTCCGCCGCCTCCTCCGAGTCGATCAGCGACTCCTCCGGTGTCCGGTCGTCGCTGGCCCGGTCCAGCACCTGCGGATCATCCGTCAGGGTCAGCCGCGTCAGGCTCTTGAGCACCTTCAGGCACTCGTGCCGCGCGGTGCTGGCCAGCCAGGAACCGGCCTTGTCCGGCTCGCGGATCCGCCCCAGGTTCTGGGCGAAGCGGAACCACACCGTCTGGTAGACCTCGTGGGCGTCCGCGTCGGAGAGCCGGTGGGCGCGCAGCACCGACCACACCAGCGGACTCATCCCTTCCACCAGTGCCTTCCAGGCCGCGGCGTCCCCGTCGACGGCGGACTGGACCAACGCCCCGACCTCTGTACGCTCCACGGCTCCACCCCTCGTGTACGGCACGTCATGGTACGCCGTGGAGCGGAGCGTTCCGGCCGTCATACCGGCAGGGCCGGGTCGGCGACGGGTACCGGGCGCCAGGTGGGCGGCCTGAGTACCGGGACCCGCGCCCCGCGCACCTCCGCGCTGTGGGTGGCCGCCGCGAGGAGCGCGTCGCGGGCGGCGCGCGGGTCGCTCTCGCCGTACGCCGCCATCCGCGCGGCGACGAGGCCGGCGACGACCGGCGTGGCGAAGGAGGTGCCGCTCCACTGGGCGAGCCCGTCGAACATCACCTGGTCCGGCTTGGCCCCCGTGCCGCGCCGTGCCTCGCTCAACACGCCGGTGTGGCGCGGGAACCGGCAGGTGCAGGCGTAGTCGTAGTCGAACCGGCAGCCGTCGTAGGTGGAGTGCTGGTAGACGTACGGCACGGGCGTGTCGAAGCCGGTGAGGGCGCTGGTGAGGCGCTCGCCCGGGGCGAAGACCCGCACCCAGGGCCCGTGGTTGCTGAAGCAGGCCTCGCTCTCGCCGTCCGCGCCGAGCGCGCCGACCGACAGGACACAGTCCTGGTATCCGGGCAGCCCCGCGTAGGCGGCGGGCCAGAACGGCGCGTGACTGGAGTTGTTGCCGGCGGCCGCCACCAGCAGGGTGCGCTGATCGCGCAGCTCCCGCATGAACGCGTCCAGGCCGAGCAGGCCGTCGGTGACGCCGTCGGTGGTGGTGCCGGCGGAGAGGCTGAGGATGTCGGGCCAGCCGCTCGCGTCGACGGCGTCGAAGAGCCGGGCGCCGAACTCCGACTCCAGGACGGCGCCCGCGTCGGTCAGGGTGCCCCGCACGGTCACCTCGCTGCGGGGGGCGACGGCCGCGAGGACGCCGGCGATGAACGTGCCGTGGCCGACGTACTGGCGCAGCACTCCGTCGGCGTCGGTCTCGGCCGGCTGGAGATCGCCCGTGGTGTGGGCGAGCGGCGGGTAGGCGTCGTAGTCGTGTACGAGGCCGGTGTCGATCACGAGGACGCGGGGGGCGCCGTCCGGGTCGTAACGGCCCCCGGCGACGGCGGGATTGGCCGGCCGGGTGCGCGCGACGGGCACCGGCTCGTCGCCCGGGCAGGCGTTGACCGCGATGTGCACCACGTGGTTGCGGCTCACCAGCCGGCGGCCCTGGCGGCCCTCGGCCTCGCGCAGGGCGCGCAGGGCGTGCGGGACGGTGTCGGTGCCCTCGGCGGGGTCGCCGATCCGGATGCGGGTGACGCCGGTGCGGTTGGCGTGCGGGCCGTCGCGGCGTACGTGGTCGGGCACGAGGCCGGCGGTCTCGGTGAAGTGGGCGCGCACGGCGTCCTCGACGACGCGGGCGTCCTCCCCGTCCCGCGCGAGGACGACGCCCTTCTCGTACAGGAAGTGGGCGGCGCCGTCGTCGTACGGGCCCATCGCCAGCGCGGTGTCCGGCATGGCCCGCTGGATGTGATCGAACTGCTCGTGGAAACGCTGTGGTGCCATGGTGTCTCCTCCCCCGACAAGACGGTGTTCGACAGTGAGAGTCGCGGGGTCACCGTCTGATACAGCCGGCCACTACCATGCGAGACGTGACGGCGGGAAGCGAGTCAGTTTCCGAACTGCTGCCCTTGGTCTTCGCCGACCCGGGCGAGGCCCGGTCGCGCGCGGAACAGGTGCTGCGCGCCGGGCCGCCGCCGCTGCACGCCAGCGTCGCCCACCAGGTTCTCGGCATCTGGCAGCGGGACTTCGGCGACCTCAAGGTGGCGCTCGGACATCTGCGCCG
The DNA here is from genome assembly GCF_055584345.1 of Streptomyces sp. NPDC104106. NCBI lineage: Bacteria > Bacillati > Actinomycetota > Actinomycetes > Kitasatosporales > Streptomycetaceae > Streptomyces > Streptomyces sp. NPDC104106. Next base: position 100,290 of record NZ_JBVJMF010000024.1, on the reverse strand, counting down.
GGCCCGGGACCTCGCCACCCGCGCCGACTCGGCGGACCGGGAGGCCGACGTACTCGCGACGCTCGGGGTCGCACTGGTGCACGCGGGGCGCACTCGGCAGGGGCTCACCTCCTTCGAGCGGGGGGTCGCCCGGGGCACCGGGCACACCCGGGCGCGGGTGCTCTTCCGGCGGGCGTACGTGTGGTGGGTGCTGGGGCATCACCGCGAGGCGCTGGAGGACGTGCGGCGGGCGCTGCCGGTGCTGCGCCAGGTCGGCGACGACATCTGGACCGCGCGGGCGCTGACGCTGCGGGCCACCGTGCATCTGGCGCTCGGCGCGGTGGACCGGGCGGTCGCGGACTTCACGGCGGCCGAGCGGCTGTGGGACACCACCGGCCAGGAGCACGACAAGGCCGACGCGGTGGAGAGCCGGGGGCTGGCCGCGTTCCGCTCCGGGGACATCCCGGCGGCGCTCGCGCTGCTGGACGAGGCCGAGGAGCGCTACGCCAAGCTCGGCACCCCGACGTACATGCTGTCCATCCGGCGCTGCGAGGTGCTGATGGCGGCCGGGCTGGCGCCGGAGGCGCTCGCCGAGGCGGACGCGGCGATCGCGCTGCTGGACCGGATCGGCGGGCAGTCCACCCGCAAGGCCGAGGTGCTGCTGGCCGCAGCGCGGGCCGCGCGCTCGGCCGGGGACCCGCACACCGCCGTCGCCCGCGCCGCCGTCGCCGTGCGGCTGTTCGCGGCGCAGCGGCGGTCGTGGTGGCAGACGCATGCCCGGCTGGTGCTGATCGAGGCCCGGGTGGCGGCCGGGCGCCGCTCGGGGCGGCTGGTCGCGGACGCGGCGGCGGTCGCCGAGAAGCTGGCCTCCTTCGGTTCGCCCGCCGCGCCGGAGGCCTCGCTGCTCGCGGGCCGGATCGCGCTCGCGCTGGGCTGGACCGCGGACGCCGAACGGCATCTGGCGGTCGCCGCGCGCAGCCGGCACGGCGGTCCGCCGCAGGCCCGGGTGACGGGCTGGGCGGCCCAGGCGCTGCGGGCCCGCGCCGCCGGGTCCGGGCGCGGGGTGCTGGAGGCCTGCCGGCGCGGCCTCGCCGTGCTGGACGACCACCGGATGACGCTCGGCGCCTCCGAGCTGCGCGCCCACACCACCGCGCAGGGCGCCGAACTGGCCGCGCTGGCCCAGGAGGCGAGCCTCGCGCTGGGCGGCCCCCGGCGGCTGCTGGAGTGGAGCGAGCGCTGGCGGGCGACACTGCTGTCCGCACCGCCGACCCGGCCGCCCGCCGACCCCGCCCTGCTGAGCGGGCTGACCGCCTACCGGGAGATAGCGGCCCGCGCGGACGAGGCCCGGATGGAGGGTCGCCCGGTGCCCGCGCTGGAGCGCGAACAGCGGCGCCTGGAGCGGGAGATCCGCTCGCGCACCCATCACATCCGCGGCGCCGCCTGCGACGCCGGGGACCGCTTCGAGGTGGCCCGGCTGCTGGACCGGCTCGGCGACTCCCGGCTGGTCGAACTCGCCGTCGTCGAGGGGCGGGTGCACGTCCTGCTGTGCGGGCGGGGCCGGGTGCGGCGGTTCACCGGCGGCCCGCTGGCGGAGGCGATGGCCGAGGCCGAGCACGTCCAGGCCGGGCTGCGCCGGCTCGCCCATCCCGGTGCCGAGGCCCGGCTGCCGATGGTCGAGGCGGGCGGCCGCCGCCTGCAGGAACTGCTGCTGGGCGGGGCGGCCCGGCATCTCGGCGACGGTCCCGTGGTGATCGTGCCGCCGGGCGCGCTGCACCGGGTGCCCTGGGCGCTGCTGCCCGCGCTGCGTGAGCGGGTGCTCAGCGTGTCGCCGTCGGCGGGCAGCTGGCTGCGCGCCCGCGAGACCGAGCCGCCGCCGGGCGGCCGGCATGTGCTGGTGCGCGGCCCCGGCCTCGCCACCGGCGGCGCGGAGGTGCCGGAACTGGCGGGCCGCAGTGGCACGGCGACGGTCCTGGAGGGCGACGCCGCCCAGGTCCCCCGGGTCCTGGAGCACCTCGACGGCGCGGCACTCGCCCATCTCGCGGCGCACGGCACGTTCCGCGCGGACAGCCCGCTGTTCAGCAACCTGCGGATGGCCGACGGCCCGCTGATCGTGCACGACTTCGAGCGCCTGGCCCGCAGCCCGTACCGGATCATCCTCTCCAGCTGCGACACCGCCCGCCTCGCCTCGGTCGGCGCCGACGAACTCCTCGGCCTGGTCACCGCGTTGCTCCCGCTGGGCACGGCCGGTGTGGTGGCGAGCAGCGCGCCGGTCAACGACGCGGCGGTGGTCCCGCTGATGCTCGCCCTGCACCGGGGCCTCGGCACCGGTCTCTCCCTCGCCGAGGCCCTGCGCGACGCCCGCGCGGCCCTGCCGGGCGACGCGGTGCACCAGGCGACGGGGTGGGCTTTCGCGGCCTTCGGCGCGGCTTGAGGCTCACGCCGACACGCCCTCCGGCAGCTCGACGAGCCACGGCAACGCCCCCCGATCACCTGTGCCGAGCCGGGTGTAGGCGCCGTAGAGATGATTCCCCACCGTCCGCACCGACAGCGTCAGCCGCTCGGCGATCTCCCGGTTGCTGAGGCCCGCCGCGGCGAGGGCGACGATCTGCCGCTGCCGGGCGGTCAGTTCGCCGAGCACCAGCCCGGCGAGCGCGGGTGTCCGTGCCCCCGGGCAGCGGCGCGCCAGCGCGACCGCCCGCGTACGCGACAGCCGGGCGGCACGCGGATCCCGGTGCAGCCGCACGGCCTGCGCGTAGGCCTCCGCCGCGAACAGCAGGAAGCCGCGCTCCGCCAGCGCCTCGGCGGCCCGGTCCAGCCGGCCCCCGTCGCCGCGCGCCAGCGCGTCGGCGTGCTCCGCGAACACGCTCCCTGCCGGCAGCCGCCCCACCGCCCGCCCGGCCTCTCCCCGCCGCACCGGCTCGTAGCGGGCGTACACGTCGTCGCCCTCGCCCGACGCACCGTCCGCCCGGCGGAGTTCGGCACGGCAGGACGCGTCGCCCGGCGCCTCGCGCAGCCCTTCGCGGGCCCAGGCCGCCGCGTCCCGCAGTTCGCCGCGCAGCCGCGCGAACCGGGCGCGGACGGCGGCGTACCCGGCCGGAACGGGCGTGCCCTGCGCCACCAGCCACTCCCCCACCGGGGCGGGCACCGCCCGGACGTCCAGCCGGTCGATCCCCCGCAGCAGGGCTCGCCGTTCGGCCTCCAGGGCGGTACCGAGGTCGCGCGGCGCACCGGTCAGCCGGCGGGCGCGCAGCCGGCCGGTCACGGCGCGCAGGCCCGGGCCGTGCAGGGGGTGGGCCAGGGTGACGGCGCCCTCCCGGTCGTCGACGTGGATCAGGCCGTCCGCCTCCAGGTGCTCCAGGACGTCGAGGTCGAGGTCGTCCAGCGGCAGCCCGAGCGGCTCGGCGAACGCCAGGCGCTCCAGCGTGTCCCGTTGCCCGGCGGCGGAGCGCTCCAGCACCGGGGCGAGCCGTTCGCGCACGGCCGGGGTGACGGGCAGCGGTCCGCGCCAGGCCCGCTCGCCGGTGCCCGGCAGGGGTGTCAGCCGCCCGGCCGCGCCGAGCGCGGCGACCAGCTCCCGCAGCAGCCGCAGGTCGCCCCGGCACACGCCGTGCAGGCGGCGCACCGTGAGCGGTTCGAGGCCGGCCGGGCCGAGCAGCTGCGCGACGTCCTCGTACGGCAGCGGTCGCAGCGCCAGCCGGGGCAGCACTTCGCCGGTCCACAGCCGGGAGACCGCGCCGGGCGCGGGCGCCCCGTCCACCGCGGCCACGACGAGCCGGGTGCGGCCGTGCACGGCGAGCTGGTGGACCAGGGCGGCGGAGGCCTCGTCCAGCAGATGGGCGTCGTCCACGACGAGGAGCCGGATGCCGGACAGGATCCGCAGCGCGCGCTGCGGTGGGACGGCGTCGGGCAGCAGGTGCGCGAAGGCGGCGAAGGGCAGGTCCCGGGCCTCGGGGGTGCCGGTGACCCGGGCGTGCTCGGTGCCGCGGACCGCCTCGGTGATCAGCCGGGTCTTGCCGTGGCCGGCCGGTCCCGTCACCACGATGCCGGGCCGGCCGGCCGCCCATGAGCCGCGCACCAGCTCCCTCTCGTCCTCCCGGCCGGTGAACGGCCAGGGCGCCGCCGTCGTCGCGTCCTGTTCGTAAGTCCTCACACCATCGAGAGCGCGCGTACTCAGGTTTGATACAGGGCGACTTGAGTAGCTCCCGACTCAGGCGCCGGGGGCGGCCGGCAGGCAGTCTGGGCCCATGACACGACGCCTGTGCTCGCTACCGCGGCAGCCGGCCCCGGCCTTCGCGCCGGGGCTGACGGCCGAGCGGCTGGGCGCGCTGCTCGCCGGGCGGCGGATGTGGGTCAACGGCACGGTGCTGCACTACTACTTCTACGGCCACGGCTCCGACGCCTCCGTGATCCCGGTCCCCGGGACCGGGGAGCTGCGCCGGGTGCCGTGGAGCGGTGGGGAAGCACAGCGGGACGCGGTCCGCGAGGGTCTGCGCGAGTGGCAGGGGCTCGGCATCGGTGTCATGTTCACCGAGGTCGGCGACCGGCACGAGGCGGAGCTGCGGATCGGGTTCCAGAGCGGCGGCGGTTCCTGGTCCGCGGTGGGCCGGGAAGCGTTGTCGGCCGGCCGGGGCGAGCGCACCATGAACCTGGGATGGGATGTGACGGGGCCCGGGGAGCGCGGCACGATCCTGCATGTGATCGGGCACGCGCTCGGCATGGTGCACGAGCACCAGAGCCCGTACGCCGGGCTGCACTGGGACGACGAGGCCGTGTACGCCGAGCTGGCGGGCCCGCCGAACCACTGGAGCCGGGAGACGACGGACACCAACGTGCTGCGCGCGCTGGACGCGGGCGAGGCGAGCGGGTCGGTATGGGATCCGCAGTCGGTGATGACGTTTCCGTTCGGGCCGGGGCTCGTACTGGAGCCGGAGCAGTACCGCGGGGGGCTGCGCCCGTCCGGTGCTCCGTCCCCGGCCGACAAGGAGTTCGTGCTGCGGTGGTACCCGCCGGCGGATGTGGCCGCTCCGGCCGCGCTGGTGCCGTTCCGGTCGGCGCCGCTCGGTCTGGGGCCGGGTGAGCAGGCCGACTTCGTCGTCGAGCCGCCGGAGACCCGCGAGTACAGCGTGGGCACCTTCGGCGACGCCGACAGCGTGCTCGTGGTCTTCGAGGAGCGGGACGGGGAGCCGCGTTTCCTCGCGGGCCACGACGACGGCGGCACGCCGGACAACGCCGCCGTCCGGGTCCGGCTCGTCAAGGGCCGCCGCTACGTCGTCCGGGTCCGCCTGTACTCGACCTGGGGTTCGGGAGAGACAGCGGTCATGTGCTGGTGACGGCACGGGGACGACGACAGCCACAGTCCGGCGCCGGGGGAGCGGCCGCGGACGTCACCTACGGGGGAGGTGACGTCCGCGGCCTTGCCGTCTCACGCGTGCGGTGCCCTACGAGGCGGCCGCCCGCTGCCTCGCGGCCGGGTCGGGGTGGGCGAGGCCGAGGTGGTCGCGCAGCGTGGTGCCCTCGTAGTCGGCGCGGAACACGCCCTGTTCCTGGAGCAGCGGAACGACCGTGTCGGCCAACCGGTCGAGGCCGCCGGGGGTGATGTGCGGGACGAGGATGAAGCCGTCGGAGGCGTCCGCCTGCACGAAGTCGTTGATCGTCCGTGCGACGGTGGCCGGGGAGCCGACGAAGGTCTGCCGGTTGCCGGTGTTGATCACCAGGTCGCGGATGGACCACTTGTTGGCCTCGGCGAGCTGCCGCCACTCGCGGGCGATGGCGAGCGGGTCACGGTACATCCGCACCTGGGCGCGGCCCCGGGAGATGTGCTCCTCGCTCACCACCGGGTCCACGTCGGGCAGCGGGCCCTCCGGGTCGTACGCGGACAGGTCCCGGTTCCAGACGAACTCCAGGTGCCTGAGGGCGGTGGCGCCGCTGACCTGCTGCCGGCGTACCTCGCGGGCGAGTTCGGCGGCCTCCTGGTCGGTGTCGCCGAGGACGAACGTCGCGGCGGGCAGGATGAGCAGGTCGCCGGGGCGGCGGCCGTACTTGGCGAGGCGGGACTTGACGTCCGTGTAGAAGGCCTTGCCCTCCGTCAGGGTGGAGTAGCGGCTGAAGATGGCGTCCGCGTCGGCGGCGGCGAACTCGCGGCCCTCGTCGGAATCGCCGGCCTGGAAGATCACCGGGCGGCCCTGCGGGGAGCGCGGGACGTCGAACCGGCCGTGGATGTCGAAGTGCCTGCCCTGGTGGACGAAGGCGCCGGCGCGCGCGTCGCGCAGGAAGGTGCCGGTGGCCTGGTCGGCCACGATCTCGTCACCCTGCCAGGAGTCGAAGAGTTCGTGCGCGGTGGCGAGGAACTCCTTGGCGCGGGAGTAGCGCTCCTCCTGCGGCAGGAAGCCGCCGCGGCGGAAGTTCTCGCCGGTGAAGGCGTCCCAGGAGGTGACCACGTTCCAGGCGGAGCGGCCGCCGGAGAGGTGGTCGAGGCTCGCGAACTGGCGGGCCACCTCGTACGGCTCGTTGAACGTGGAGTTGATCGTTCCGGTCAGTCCGAGCCGGTCGGTGACGGCGGCGAGCGCGGCCAGCACGGTGAAGGTGTCGGGGCGGCCGACGACGTCCAGGTCGTATATCTTCCCGCCCTGTTCGCGCAGCCGGAGCCCCTCGGCGAGGAACAGGAAGTCGAACTTGGCGCGTTCGGCGGTCCGCGCGAAGTGCGCGAAGGAGCTGAACTCGATGTGGCTGCCCGCGGCCGGGTCGCTCCACACGGTGGTGTTGTTGACACCGGGGAAGTGCGCGGCCAGGTGGATCTGCTTCAGCGGCTTGCTCATGGGGTGCGGGGGTCCTCTCCGGCTGCTCAGGCTGTGGCGGCGGCTGCGTAGCGGTTGGCGGGGCGGGCGAGGCCGAGCAGGCCGCGCAGGGTGCCGGCTTCGTAGGCGTCCCGGAAGCGGCCCCGGCGCTGCAGCTCGGGCACCAGGTCGCGGCTGATCCGGGGCAGGTCGTGCCCGGCGACGGCGGGCCGCAGCCGGAAGCCGGTCAGCCCGGCCGCCGCCAGCTCTTCGAGGAGGTCGGCGAGTTGCGGGGCCGTGCCGGTGAAGATCCGGGCGTCGCTCCGGTACGGCTCGCCCGCGAGCCTGTCCAGCCGCTCCCGCCGGTCCTCGGCCGCGGCCCGGCTGTCGTCCAGGAGGACGACGAGGTCGCCGAAGACGTGCAGGGGGTGCCCGGCCCGGCCCGCCGCCTCCTGCTCGGCACGGATCTCGGCGACGATCGCGCGGGCCTCGTCCGCGTCGTGCGGGGTGACGTAGCCGAGGTCGGCCTGGCGGGCGACGAGCCGGTAGGGCACGGTCTGGTGGGCGAGGGCGGTGACCAGGGGCTGGCCCTGCGGCGGGCGCGGGGTGATCGAGGGGCCCCGGACGCTGAAGTGGCGGCCCTGGAAGTCGATGTAGTGCAGCTTGTCCCGGTCGATGAAGCGGCCGGTCGCCGCGTCCCGGATCTCGGCGTCGTCCTCCCAGCTGTCCCAGAGCCGGCGCACCACCTCCACGTAGTCGGCGGCCTCGTCGAAGAGTTCGGCGGTGATCTCCTGGGCGGCGGGGCTGTCGTAGGCCTCGATCCGGCCGATGGTACGGCGTCCGAAGTGGGCGGCCTCGTCCGGCCGGGCGCTGATCCGCACCCGCAGGCCGGCGCGGCCGGTGCTGACGTAGTCGAGGGTGGCGACGGCCTTGGAGATGTGGAACGGCTCGGTGTGCGTGGCCACCACGGTCGGGACCAGGCCTATGTGGTGGGTGAGGGGCGCGACGCGGGAGGCGATGAGCACCGCGTCGAGGCGGCCGCGGACCTGGTCGGTGCGCTCGTCGGGAGCGAGGAGGTGGGAGGACTGCGGGGCGAGGCCGTCCTCGATGGTCACGAAGTCGAGCAGGCCGCGCTCGGCCTCGGCGACCAGATCGGCCCAGTAGCCGGCGGTGAACAGGTCCCGGGGGCGGGCGACCGGCTCGCGCCAGGAGGCGGGGTGCCAGCCGGTGCCGTCCAGGGCGACGGCGAGGTGCAGAGGGCGAACGGGAGTTGGGGACACGTCGGTGCCTTCCTGGATGTCCGTACGAAGGTGGGCACGGCGAACACCGGCACGCGAGGGCAGGCGTCGGCGCCGGGCGGGCGCGGCGGGGGGAAAGAGGCGGGCCGTGCGGCCGGGGAAGAGGTCAGGGGCGACAGAGCGCGGCGGACACGCGCTGGAGGTCTATGTGCGGCCGGGAGTGCAGACGGACGGAGCGGTAGGGGCACGGGGCGTGTGGCAGGCGTCGTTCGCGTGTCACGACCGTCACCTCCGTGCCGTCGGCCGCCGCGCCTCGCGCGCCGCGGGTCCCGTCAACTCTCCCAACGCTCCGCCCGCTTCGGTTGTTCCCGCACCTCGCACCCGTACGATCCGGGAGCGGCGGCGCAGGGTGAACCCGAGGGACTCGTAGAGCCGGATCGCCGGTGCGTTGTCCGCGGCTGCGTGCAGGAACGGGGTGTCCCCGCGCTCCCGGATGCCCCAGGCGACGGCGCGCACCAGCCGGGTGGCCAGCCCCCGGCCGCGGTGTGCGGGGTCGGTGCACACCGCGCTGATCTCGGTCCAGCCGGGCGGCCGCAGTCTCTCCCCCGCCATGGCGATCAGCCGTCCCTCGTGCCGGATGCCGAGATAGGTGCCCATCTCGACGGTGTGTTTCAGGAACGGACCGGGCCGGGTGCGGGCGACGAGGTCGAGGATCTCGGGGACGTCGGCGGGCCCGAGCCGTACCGCCTCCGGGGCGGGTTCGGCGCGCAGCGCGGTGTCGGTCAGCTGAACTCCCTCCCCCTCGCCCTCGATCCGCCAGCCGTCGGGCACCCGGTCGACGGGTTTGATCCCCACGACGGCTTCCGGGCCGGTGAGCGCCCGCAGATCGTGCCAGGCGGCCGGGTCCGCCGGGTCGGCGAGCGCGGCGAAGGCGTAGATGCCGTCCCGGTAGCGGGCGGCGCGGCCGCGGCGTTCGGCGAGGTGGGCGTGCGGCCCGGTCAGCGCGGCCCAGACCGCGTTGTCGAGCACGTGAGGGGGCTGCGAGGGCATGTGCGGCACCGCCTGTTCAGGAGTTGGTCAGCGGCAGCCCGGGCGGGTTCACCTCGGACTTGGCGACGGCCTCGTTGGAGAGGTTGTAGGCCTTGAGCCACTCGGCGTACTGACCGTTCGCGATCAGGTGGTTGACGGCGTCGGCGATGGGCTTGGCGAGGCCGCTGTCCTTCTTGGTGGTGGCCGCGATCAGTCCCTGGAGGCTCGCGCCGGCGCCGGAGAAGGTGCCGGCACTGCGGGTGGCGTTCGGCGAGGCGGCGGTCTGCTTCTCGTGGTAGGCCTGCCCCGGGTTGGCGGAGAAGTAGGCGTCGATCCGGCCGCCGGCCAGTGCCAGATAGGTGGCGTTCTTGCTGCGGTAGTACTTGACGGTGAGCCGCTTGCCCTCCTTCTTCAGCTTCGCCTGCCACTCCAGCAGGATCTTCTCCTGGTTGGTGCCGTTGTCCACGGCCACCGTCTTGCCGGCGAGGTTCTGGTAGGTGCCGTCGAAGTTCCAGGTGCTCTTCTTCGGCACCTCGAAGCCGAGGTTGTCCTTGCGGTAGGAGGCGAAGTCGTACTTCTTCTTGCGTTCCTCGGTGTCGGTGATGTTCGCGAAGCCGACGTCCGCCTTGCCGCTGTCGATGCCGACGAACATGTTCTCCCAGGTGTCGTTGGAGAGCTGGGGCTTCAGCCCGAGCACCGCGGCGACCAGGCGGGCGAGGTCGGGCTCGGCGCCGGTGAGCGACTTCTGGTCCGAACCGATGTACGCCAGCGGCGGGAACCCGTCGGGCAGGGCGCCGACGGCGATCCTCAGGGTGCCGCTCTTGCGCACGGTGGCGGGGAGTTCGGAGCTGATGGTCTTCACCTCGGAGACCTGGAGCCGGGTCTCCTTGGCCGCGCCGTTGGACACCCTGCCGACGGTGACCGTGCCGGCGGTGTCGGTCGTGGTGGCCGCGTCGCTGTTGCCGCCGCAGGCGGCGAGCCCGGTGGCGAGGGTGGCGACGGCGGTCGCCGCGGTGATGCCGCGTATCAGGCCGCGTCGGGAGAGGTGGCTGTGCATGGCTGTCCTTCGTCGTTCGGTGCTGCTCGGGGAAAGGGAGGAGAAGGGAGTCAGAGGACCTTGGCGAGGAAGTCCCTGGTCCGCTCGTGCCGGGGCCGGTCCAGGACCTCCTCGGGTGGGCCCTGCTCGACGATCCGGCCGCCGTCGACGAAGACGACCCGGTCGGCGACCTCGCGGGCGAAGCCGATCTCGTGGGTGACGATGACGAGGGTGGTGCCGCTGGTGGCGAGGTCCTTGATGACGGCGAGCACCTCACCGACCGTCTCGGGATCGAGGGCCGAGGTCGGCTCGTCGAAGAGGATGATGCCGGGGCGCAGCGCGAGGGCGCGGGCGATGGCGACGCGCTGCTGCTGCCCTCCGGAGAGCTGGCGCGGGTAGGCGCCGGTACGGTCGCCGAGGCCTACCCGGGTGAGCAGTGCGCGGGCCAGGTCCAGCGCCTCGGGCCTGGTCAGCTTCCCGGTGGCGACGGGCGCGGCGGCGACGTTGTCGAGGGCGGTCAGGTGCGGGAAGAGGTTGAAGTTCTGGAAGACGAAGCCGATCCGGCTGCGCTGGGCCAGGATGGCGCGCTCGCTGAGCTCCTTCAGCCGGCCGCCGCTGCCGCGTCTGACGCCGATGGGCTCGCCGCCGACGCTGACATGGCCGATCTCGGGCTTCTCCAGGTGGTTGACGACCCGCAGCAGGGTGGACTTGCCGGAGCCGGAGGGGCCGATGATGACGGTGACCTCGCCGGGGCGCACCGTCAGGTCGATGCCGTCGAGCACGCGATGGGTGCCGTACCACTTGTGGACGTCGTGGACCTCCAGCGCGGCCGGGGTGGTCTCCAGGGTGTCGGTGGCGGTCATACGGCGGCCTCCTTGCGCAGCCGGGCCCGGAACCCGGCGAGGCCGGCGCGCGCCTTCTGCAGCGGGGTCGGCGGCAGGCTGCGGGTGGCGCCCCGCGCGAAGTACCGCTCGACGTAGAACTGGACGACGGACACGGCGCTGGTGAGGACCAGGTACCAGACGGTGGCGACGAGCAGCAGCGGCACGATGTCGCCGGGGTAGGTGCTGCCCATGGTCTGCACGGAGCCGAAGAGGTCGAGCAGCGAGACATAGAACACCAGCGAGGTGCTCTTGATCAGGCCGATGAGCTGGTTGACGTAGTTCGGGGTGATCGACCTCAGGGCCTGCGGGAAGACGATCCTGGTGAACTGGTAGCCCTTGGGCAGCCCGAGCGCGGCCGCCGCCTCGTGCTGGCCCTGGTCGACGGAGAGGATGCCGCCGCGGACGACCTCCGCGGCGTACGCCGCCTCGTTGAGGCTGAGTCCGACCACGGCGACCGTCATGTCGGTGGCCAGCTTGGACTCGTCGAAGGTGACGAAGGCGGGGCCGAAGGGGATGCCGAGGCTCACCGTCTTGTAAAGGGCGGAGAAGTTGTAGAGGAAGATCAGGACGACGATGAGCGGTACCGAGCGGAACACCCAGGTGTAGGTCCAGCTCACGGCGCGCAGCACCGGGCTGCCGGACTGGCGGCCGAGGGCCAGCAGGATGCCGCCGAGGAGGCCGAAGACGGCGCTGAGCGCGGTGACTTCCAGGGTGACGACAAGCCCGTCGAGGACCGTGGGGCGCAGGAACCAGTAGCGGAAGCGGTCCCATTGGTAGAAGGGGTTCGTGGCCAGACCGTGCACGAACTGGGCGACGAGCACCAGGACGACGGCGGTGACGATCCACCGTCCGGGGCGGCGCAGCGGCTGAACCCGCTGCTTCCTGAACGGTTTTGACGGGGCGTCGGCGGGTGGCGCGGCGGCCAGGGACAGGGCGGCGCCTGGGGGTTCACTCATGGCGGGGCTCCGGCTCGGGTCGGCTCCCCGGTCGCGCGGCGCGCGGGCACGGGCCGCGGCGGCCCTGTGGCGCGAGGTGGCGCGCGTGGTGCGCACGGCGACCGGGGGCTGGGGTGGGGCTGGGCGGAGGACGGCACACCGCGAGGGCGGTGTGCGTCAGGAACGCGGGTGGCTGGAGAGGGAGTTCAGCCGCGGCGGCGGGTGCCCGGTGCGGTACACAGCGCGCTGTTGACCCGGAGCAGATCGACGGCGCGGTCGGCGACGAGGAGCCCGGCGTACGACGGTACGCGGCCCTGGGGGCGGCTCACGGCCGCCCGGGGGCTTGCGTCCATGGTGTCACCTGTCACTGTTCCGGCCCCGTCGGGGCCCTCGCGCTTACCGAAATACGTCGTTCCGGTCCGGTCGTCACCTGGGGCACCCCACCGCGATGCGAGGGTTGCCGGTCAGCGAGCCAGGGCTTGGCGCTGACGCTCATGACCATCTGGCCGTCAGTTAAGGCAGCCGGCCGCCCGCATGTCAACCGCTGTCCGGCAGGTGGACGTTCGGGCGTCCGCATGCACCGCGTTCACCTGCGGAAAGCGTCCTCGGTGCCGGCCGCGTGGCCCGCCCAGTCCACGATCTGGACGGCGGCTCCGGCGGCCTCCAGCCCCTGGCAACGGCCGTGGTGACGGCGGGAGATGCCGTCGAGGTCGAGGTGGCGGCCGAAGGCGGGACGGGCGGCCAGCCGGCGGGCATAGGCCCACAGGGCGCGGTGGCCGGCGAGGCGGTGCACGGCGGAGGCGTCGAGGTGGCAGCGGTGGACGGTGTCGAGCTGCACCAGGGTCACCCACAGTTCGACGTCGGCGGCGGTGAGCCGGCCGTCGACCAGGTACTCCTCCCCGGCCAGCCGGCTGTCCAGCCGCTCCAGGGTGTCGAGCAGCGCACCGAGGGCCGCGGTCCGTTCGCCGGGCTCGGCATCCGCCCGGCCGGCGCGCTGCGCGGCCTCCTCGACGCCGTCGCACATCGCCTCGACGGCCTCGATCACGGACTCCTGGCCGCTCGGGTACAGCGTGCCGCGCCCGTCGCCGGGGAAGCGGTCGAGGTCGCGCAGGATGTCGCGGGCGCGGGTGCTGACGATGCGTCCGGACCAGTCGTCGCTGAGCACCGGGGCGAGGGCGGGTCCGGTGTAGTGGTGGGCGCTGGCCTCGTACAGCGGGCGGAGCGCGGAGTGCCCGTCGCCGGGACGGTCCGGGACGGCGGGCAGGAGGGTGACCGGACAGCTGTCACCCAGGGCGAGGAGGGCGTGTCCGACGGCGAGGCGCAGGCCGTCGGGACAGGCGGTGGACAGGTGCAGGCGGTAGCGGTGGGGCACGGCGTAGTGGCCGCTGCGGGCGTCCCCGCCGATCCGGCCCCGGAAGACGGGTGCGGCGCGGTGGACGGACGGGACGGCGGCGAGCGGAGTGATGGACATGCGTCTCCCCGGGTGGTGGGCGTGCTTCAGGGGGCGCGCCCGCGGACGTCGTCGGCCGGTGGGCGCGCGGGGCCCGGTCTCAGCGGCGCGGGCTGATCGCGCTGCACACGCGCAGCAGATCGATGTGACGACGGGAGGTCAGCAGGGGCGCGCGCGACGGCGTGCGACCGGCGTGGCCGGCGACCGTGGCGAGGCGCGTCATCATTCCCTACCTTTTCACTAGGATTCCCGCCCTGAAGTGTCGATCCGGTGTCGTACGACGTCAAGGGGGCGTCCACGACTCAGTCTCACGGCGTGGGACGGCGCGGGGCGGCTCGGGCCGGCGCTGGACACGAGCGGGCGGCCGAGTGTGTCCGGGGTCTCCTCAGACAGTGCGCCATGTGACATAGTACTGCTGTGGCGAAGCGACTGACCTGCGATGTCGTGGTGGTCGGAGCCGGCATGGTCGGCGCGGCCTGCGCGTGGTACGCCGCGCGGGCGGGCCTCGACGTCAGGGTGGTGGACCGGGGCCCGGTGGCCGGCGGTACCACCGGAGCGGGCGAGGGCAACCTGCTCGTCTCGGACAAGGAACCGGGCCCGGAGCTGGAGCTCGCCCTGCTGTCGGCCCGGCTGTGGGAGCGGCTGGCGGGCGAGCTGGGCGCGCGGATCGAGTACGAGCCCAAGGGCGGCCTGGTGGTCGCCTCGACGCCCGGCGCCCTGGCCGCGCTGACGGACTTCGCAGCCGGGCAGCGCGCCGCCGGCGTGACCGCCGATGCGGTGGACGCGGCCGGACTCGCCGCCCTGGAACCGCACTTGGCTCCCGGCATGGCGGGCGGTGTGCACTATCCCCAGGACGCCCAGGTCATGCCCGCGCTGGCCGCCGCCCATCTGCTGCGCGCCGCGGGCGCCCGGCTGCACCCGGGCTGGACCGTGACCGGGATACTGCGCGCGGAGGGCGGCGCGGTCGCCGGTGTCCGCACCGACCGGGGCGAGTTGTCCGCGCCGGCGGTGGTGAACGCGGCCGGCACCTGGGGCGGTGGCCTCGCGGCACTCGCGGGCGTCCGGCTGCCCGTCCTGCCCCGGCGCGGCTTCGTACTGGTCACCGAGCCGCTGCCGCGCATGGTCCGGCACAAGGTGTACGCGGCGGACTATGTGGCAGATGTCGCCAGCGACTCGGCCGCCCTGCGCACCTCGCCGGTCGTGGAGGGCACGGCCGCCGGGCCGGTGCTGATCGGCGCGAGCCGGGAGCGGGTCGGCTTCGACCGCTCGCTGTCCCTGCCCGCCGTACGGGCGCTCGCGGCCGGGGCGGTCGGCCTGTTCCCGTTCCTGGAGCGGGTCAGCGCGCTGCGCGCGTACGCCGGTTTCCGGCCGTACCTGCCCGACCACCTCCCGGCGATCGGTCCCGACCCCCGGATGCCCGGCCTCTTCCACGCCTGCGGGCACGAGGGTGCCGGCATCGGACTCGCCACCGGCACGGGCCTGCTGATCGCGCAGGCGCTCACCGGGAAGGCACCGGAGCTGGACCTCACACCGTTCCGGCCGGAGCGTTTCGACACCGACACCGACACCGACACCGACGGAGGCGACACGCCGTGAATCCCCTGGAGTTGGCCGGGGCCCGGCCGGGCGAGGCCTTCACCGTGACGCTCGACGGGCGGCCCGTGGCGGCGCTGCCCGGACAGACGGTCGCTGCGGCGCTGTGGGCGGCGGGCGTGACGGCCTGGCGCAGCACGCGCGCGGCGGGCCGCCCGCGCGGGGTGTTCTGCGGGATCGGGGTGTGCTTCGACTGCCTGGTGACCGTCAACGGCCGGTCGAACCAACGGGCTTGCCTGGTCACCGTGCGGCCGGGCGACGCGATCCGCACCCAGGAGGGGACGGGCCGGGACGATGACTGAGCCCCCGTCCCTCGCCGTCGTCGGAGCCGGCCCGGCGGGCCTCGCCGGGGCCCTCGCCGCGGCCGCCCGTGGCCTGAGCGTCACCCTGATCGACGCGGCCGGCCAGGCGGGCGGCCAGTTCTACCGGCAGCCCGCCCCCGCCCTGAACGCCCGCCGCCCCGAGGCCCTGCACCACCAGTGGCGCACCTGGCGGCGCCTGCGGGACGGCCTCGCCCGGCACATCGCGGCGGGCCGGATCACCCACCTGACGGAGCACCATGTCTGGTGCGTGGCGCGGGAGTCCGAGCAGGGGACCGGTTCCTTCGCGGTGCACGCCCTGCGCGGCCCCGCGCAGGAGCACGGGGTCACCGTGCGGGCCGATGCCGTGCTGCTCGCCACCGGCGGCTACGAGCGCGTGCTGCCCTTCCCGGGCTGGACGCTGCCCGGCGTCGTCACGGCGGGCGGCGCGCAGGCGATGCTCAAGGGCGCCCTGGTGCTGCCGGGCCGTACGGTCGTGGTCGCGGGCACCGGTCCGCTGCTGCTGCCGGTGGCCACCGGGCTCGCGGCGGCGGGCGCGCGGGTGGCCGCACTGGTCGAGTCCGCCGCCCCCGGCGCCCTGCTGCGCCGGGCGCCGGACCTCGCGGTGCAGCCCGGCAAGCTCGCCGAAGGCGCCTGGTACGCGGCGCTGTTGGCGCGCCACCGGGTGCGCACGCTCGCCCGGCACACCGTGGTGGAGGCGCACGGCACCGACCGGCTGACCGCCGTCACCGTGGCCGCGCTGGAGGGGACCGGCCGCATCCGGCCCGGCACCGCGCGCCGCATCCCCTGCGACACCCTCGCCGTCGGCCACGGCATGCTGCCGCACACCGACCTGGCCGAGACCCTCGGCTGCGCCCTGACCGAGCCGGACGGCACGGCCGTACGGGTGGACGCGGAGCAGCGCACCGACGTGCCCGGCGTGTGGGCCGCCGGGGAGGCCACCGGCATCGGCGGCGCCGCCCTCGCGCTCGCCGAGGGACACATCGCCGGCCGCTCGGCCGCCGCCCGTCTCACCGGCACCGCCCCCGACCCCACCTCCTGGTCGGCCGCCGCACGGGCCAGGGAGCGCCTGCGGGCGTTCTCCGCCGCGCTCGACACGGTGTACGCCCCGCCCGCCGGGTGGGCCGAGCGGATCCCGGACGACACGGTGGTGTGCCGCTGCGAGGAGGTCAGCGCCGGTGCGGTCCGTGCGGCCGCCCGGACGCTCGGGGCCGGCGACCTGCGCTCGGCGAAGCTGCTCACGCGGGCCGGCATGGGCTGGTGCCAGGGCCGGATGTGCGCGCCGGCGGTGGCCGGTCTGACCGGCTGCCCGCTCGTGCCGGGGCGCCGCCCGTTCGCGCGCCCGGTCCCGCTCGGCGTGCTGGCGGGCCTGCCGGACGAACCCACGTTGTGACATGTCACGCCCTACCTGATGGGAGACCGCTCATGACCCACCCGGAGAACCGGCCCTGGCGCGGCGTCCTCGTCGCCACCGCGCTCCCGCTGCGCGCCGACCTCTCCGTCGACTACGACCGCTACGCCGAGCACTGCGCCTGGCTGGTGGCGAGCGGCTGCGACGGCGTCGTGCCGAACGGCTCGCTCGGCGAGTACCAGGTGCTCACTCCCGAGGAGCGGGCCCGGGTGGTGCGGACGGCCGTGGCGGCGGTCGGCGGGGAGCGGGTGATGCCGGGCGTCGCCGCGTACGGCTCCGCCGAGGCCCGCCGCTGGGCCGAGCAGGCGGGCGAGGCCGGCTGCGCGTCGGTGATGCTGCTGCCGCCCAACGCCTATCGCGCCGACGAGCGTTCCGTTGTCGCCCACTACGCGGAGGTGGCCCGGTCCGGTCTGCCGGTGGTGGCGTACAACAACCCGATCGACACCAAGGTCGACCTGGTGCCCGAACTCCTCGCCCGGCTGCACGGCGAGGGCCACATCCGCGGCGTCAAGGAGTTCTCCGGCGACGTGCGCCGCGCCTGGCGCATCGCCGAACTCGCCCCGGAACTCGACCTGCTGATCGGCGCCGACGACGTCGCCCTGGAGCTGGCCGTGGCCGGCGCCAAGGGCTGGGTGGCCGGCTACCCCAACGCGCTGCCGCGCGCCTCGGCCGAGCTGTACCGGGCCGCGACGGCCGGCGACCTCGCCACCGCGCTCCCCCTGTACCGGCAGCTGCACCCGCTGCTGCGCTGGGACTCGCGGACGGAGTTCGTGCAGGCGATCAAGCTGTCCATGGACGTCGCCGGCCGCCACGGCGGCCCGGTGCGACCGCCGCGCGTCCCGCTGGCGCCCGAGCAGGAGGCCGCGGTGCGCGCCGCGACCGAGAAGGCCGTGGCCGCGGGGCTCGCGTAAGCTCGCACGAAGGAGTCGGACCATGCGCAGCAAGCTCGTCCTGCACGCCGTCGACTCGCACACCGAGGGCATGCCGACCCGCGTGATCACCGGCGGGATCGGCACCGTACCGGGTGCGACGATGAACGACCGGCGGCTGTACTTCCGTGAACACCGCGACGCCGTCAAGCAGTTGCTCATGAACGAGCCGCGCGGGCACTCCGCGATGAGCGGCGCGGTCCTCCAGCCGCCGAGCCGCCCCGACTGCGACTGGGGCGTGATCTACATCGAGGTCTCCGGCTATCTGCCGATGTGCGGACACGGCACCATCGGGGTGGCGACCGTGCTGGTGGAGACCGGCATGGTGGAGGTCGTGGAGCCGGTGACCACCATCCGCCTGGACACCCCGGCCGGCCCGGTGGTCGCCGAGGTGGCGGTGGAGAACGGTGCCGCGCGGCACGTCACCCTGCGCAACGTGCCCTCGTTCGCCGTCGACCTGGAGCGCCGGATCACCCTCCCGGACGGGCGTACGGTCACCTACGACCTCGCCTACGGCGGCAACTTCTACGCGATCCTCCCGCTCGACGCCCTCGGGCTGCCCTTCGACCGCGCGCGCAGGGACGACATCCTCACGGCCGGCCTCACCCTGATGCGGGCGATCAACTCCGCGGCGGAGCCCGTGCATCCCGAGGACCCGTCCATCCGCGGCTGCCACCACGTCCACCTCTACGCACCCGGCGCCACCGCACGGCACTCGCGGCACGCGATGGTCATCCATCCAGGCTGGTTCGACCGCTCCCCGTGCGGCACGGGGACGAGCGCGCGCATGGCGCAGTTGCACGCGCGCGGCGAACTGCCGCTGCACACCGAGTTCGTGAACGAGTCCTTCATCGGCACCCGGTTCACCGGACGGCTGCTCGGCGAGACGGACGTCGCGGGGATCCCGGCCGTGCTGCCGAGCTTCACCGGCCGCGCGTGGATCACCGGCACCGCCCAGTACCTGCTCGACCCGACCGACCCGTTCCCGGAGGGCTTCGTCCTGTAGTGCCCCGGCAGGCAACGTTTGCCCGTCAAGGAGCGGCGTCCGGTGCGTGGCTGCCGGTGTGCCGGCCGGAAGTCCTCGTACTGGGCGTACGTGGGCTTTCGGCCGGTGCGGCGAGTGGGGGCGCCTCCCGCGCAGCGGGGGAGCGTGCCGGGCGTCGCGACGGGGCGAACGTTGCCTGCCCGGGCACTAGGGAGCGGCGGAGCCTTCCGGACGTCCTCTACACTCCCCGGTGATGCGTGACATGGCACAGGACCAGAAGAAACCGGGCTCGGAACTTCCGGCACTGCCCCGGCTCGGCGGCCGGCGCAGCAGCTACCGCGAGCGGGTCGCCGACGCGCTGCGCGCCGCGCTGATCGCGGGCGAGCTGCGGCCGGGCGAGGTCTACTCCGCGCCCTCGCTCGCCGCCCGCTTCGGGGTCTCGGCGACGCCGGTGCGCGAGGCGATGCTGGACCTGGCCAAGGAGGGCCTGGTCGACACCGTGCCGAACAAGGGCTTCCGGGTCACCGCCGTCTCGGACCGGCAGCTGGACGAGTACACCCACGTCCGCGCCCTCATCGAGATCCCCACCGTGGCCGCCCTGGCCCGCACGGCGGACCGCGTCTCGCTGGAGGCGCTGCGCCCGGCGGCCCGGGAGATCGTCCACGCGGCGGCGGCCGGCGACCTGATCGCGTACGTGGAGGCCGACACCCGCTTCCACCTCGGCCTGCTCGCCCTGGCGGGCAACGGCCACCTGGTCGAGGTGGTCGCCGACCTACGCGGCCGCTCCCGCCTCTACGGCCTGACCGCACTGGTGCGGGCGGGCCGGCTGCTCGCCTCGGCCGAGGAACACCTCGAGCTCCTCGACGCCCTGCTGGAGCGCGACGAGCAGGCCGTGCACGAGATCATGACCCGGCACCTGGGCCATGTGCGCGGCCTGTGGGCGGCGAGCGGGGAGCACGACTAGTCCACCGGACATTTCGCGGCGGGAGCCCCGCTGTCCTGCATTTTTTTCACGTTCTGCCCGGCCGGACGACACAAGGACCGGCAATTTTGCGGGGGGTGGGGGCTTCCCGGACCATTGGTCCTGTTCCGGCGATCCCGGGACATCTGTTTGATGAGAGGCAGAACACCCACATGGCCACGGCCGTCGACACCACACCCGCCGACACCAAGGACGCCACGGACCCCTCCGGAACCAGCAAGCACGCGCGGCGCTTCGGCCTGCCCGTCGCCACCGCGCTGGTCATGGGCAACATCATCGGCGGCGGCATCTTCACGCTGCCCGCCTCCATCGCCCCCTACGGCACGGTGAGCCTGGTCGCCTTCGGCGTGCTGACCGTCGCCGCCATCGCCCTGGCCCTGGTCTTCGGCAGGCTGGCCGCCCGCGATCCGCGCACCGGCGGGCCGTACGTCTACGCCCGCGAGGCCTTCGGTGACTTCGCCGGGTTCCTGACCGCCTGGTCGTACTGGATCACCGGCTGGGTGTCGAACGCGGCGCTCGCCGTGGCCGCCGTCGGCTACCTCGACGTGCTGCTCCCGGTGGGCGGCCACCACTGGTCGGCGTGCCTGACCGCCCTTGTCCTGCTGTGGCTGCCCGCGGTCGCGAACTTCGCCGGCAGCCGGTACGTGGGCGCCGTACAACTCGTTTCCACGGTGCTGAAGTTCGTGCCGCTGCTGCTCGTCGCGGTCGGCGGTCTGTTCTTCTTCGACCCCTCGCGCCTCGGGCCGTTCAACTCCAGCGGTCACGGCCCGGTCGGCGCGGTGTCCGCCTCCGCCGCCCTGCTGCTCTTCTCCTACCTGGGCGTGGAGTCCGCCGCCGTCAGCGCGGGCGAGGTCGACAACCCACGCCGCAACGTGGGCCGCGCCACCGTCATCGGCACCGCGGGCGCGGCCCTGGTGTATCTGCTGGGCACCCTTTCCGTCTTCGGCACGGTCCCGCACGACCGGCTGGTGCACTCCACCGCGCCGTTCTCGGACGCCGTGAACGCGATGTTCGGCGGCGGCTGGGGAGGTACGGCCGTGGCGCTGGCGGCGGTGATCTCGATGACCGGCTGCCTCAACGGCTGGACGCTGCTGAGCGCCCAGACCCCGTACGCCGCCGCCAAGGACGGGCTGTTCCCGGCCACCTTCGCCCGGCGCCGACGGGGCGTGCCGACCTTCGGCGTCGCCGTCACGGTCGTGCTCGCCTCGCTGCTCACCGCGTACAACTACCTGTCGGGCTCGACGAAGATCTTCGAGGTGCTGGTCCTCGTCACCACGTTCACGGCGACCGTGCCGTACCTGCTGTCGACGGCCGCGCAGCTCTCCTACCTGGTGTCCGGCCGGGGCGCGTCGGTGGACCGCGCCCGGCTGGTGCGGGACTCGGTGATCACCGCGGTCGCCGCCGGCTTCTCCCTGTGGCTGATGGCGGGCGCCGGGTACGCGGCGGTCTACCAGGGCACGCTGTTCCTGTTCGCCGGGGTCCTCGTCTACGCCGTGATGACGGCGCGCCGCCGGCGCGAGGCGGCGTAAGGCCCGCGGCGCGCGAGGAACGCGGAAACCGGCGGAAGACGGGGAGAAACGGAAGGCGCCGTGCCGGAGAGTTCCGGCACGGCGCCTGACCTTGCGTTCTCGCAACGTCGGGACGACAGGATTTGAACCTGCGACCCCTTGACCCCCAGTCAAGTGCGCTACCAAGCTGCGCCACGTCCCGTTGCGATCCACCCGGGGTGCCCCGCGTGATCACGCAGGTCAACCCTACCGCACCCGGGCAGGTGTCCGGGGCACCCCGGTCGCGGCGGGGGTCGTCGCGGCGCCGGGGCGGCGGGCCGGGACCAGGAGGGCGGCGCCGGTGGCGGCCAGGCAGAGCAGGGCGAGCAGGGCCCAGCCGTGGGTGTAGCCGGAGGCGTAGGGCAGGCCGGAGGGCTGGAGGCGGCCGGTCACCAGGACGCTGGTGAGCGCGGCGCCGATGGAGCCGCCGATGGTGCGGATGTTGGCGTTCATTCCGGTCGCGGCGCCGGTCTGCTCGGGCGGGACGCTGCCGACGATCAGGTTGGCCATGGCGGCGAAGGCGAGGCCGATGCCCAGGCCGAAGAGGCCGGCGACCACGGCCGTCTGCCACGGCGCGTCATGCCAGAGGGTGAGGAAGCCGCAGGCCAGCGCGCCGAGCGCCGCACCGGTGGTGAGCAGCGCCTTGGCGCCTACGCGGGGTTCCAGGCGGCCCGAGAGGACGCCGGACACGAACATCGCGAGCAGCATCGGCAGCATGAGCAGGCCGGATGCGGTGACGCTCGCACCGAAGCCGTACCCGGCGGCGGACGGCGTCTGGACGAAGCCGGGCAGGAAGGACCAGATCGCGTACATGCCGGCGCCGAAGAAGAGGGCGGCGGCGTTCGTCGTCCACACCGCGGGCTGCCGCATCACCCGCACGTCGATCAGCGGGCTGCGGGAGCGGGCCTCGGCGGTCAGCCACGCGGCGAACAGCACGACGGCGGCGGCGAACAGGCCGAGCACCTTCGCCGAGCCCCAGCCCCACCGGCCGGCCTGGCTCAGCGGCAGCAGCAGGGCCACCAGCCAGGCGGACAGCAGCGCGGCTCCGGCCCAGCTGACCTTGCCCTGGGCGCGCTTGGGCGACTCGGGGACGTAGGCGACGGCGATCAGGACGGTGGCCGCGACGATCGCGACCGGGATCCAGAAGAGCCAGCGGTAGTCGAGCGCGGAGACGATGGGTCCGGCGGCCACCATGCCGACCCCGCCGCCGGCGGCGATCACCGCGGAGAGGTTGCTGATGCTGCCGCTGACCTCGGCCGCGGCGAACTCGTCCCGGATGATGCCGAAGGACAGCGGGAAGAGGGCGCCGCCGACCCCCTGGACGACCCGGGCGACGATGAGGGCACCGATGCCCGGCGCGAGCGCGGCGAGGAGGCAGCCGGCGAGGACGGCGAGCAGGACGGCGACGAGCGTGCGCTTCTTGCCCACGAGGTCGCCGACGCGGCCGAGGATCGGGGTGAAGACAGAGGCGGACAGCAGATACGCCGTCATCACCCAGGTCGCGGTCGACTGGGAGGTGTGCAGGGCGTGCTGGACGGTCGGCAGGGCCGGCGCGATCAGCGACTGGAGCATCGAGAACACGCCGGCACCGGTCGCGAGGACCGCGAAGGTGAGGCGGGTGGACGTGCGGGGCATGGAGGGGCCTCTTCCGGATATCCGGGGCAGGGAAAGGTGGAGTGCACGTGGGATTGCTAAAGTGGAGGTGCCCCTCCACTCTAGCGGAGGTGGACCTCCGGTTTCAAGATGCGGAGGCGACCCTCCAGATGTCCACGCCCCCAGGAGGCACCAGTGACGGCCACCCCGTTCCCCGTCGGCGAGATCGTGGCGGCCCGCAGGCCGCACCGCAAGGACGCCGCCCGCAACTACGACGCGCTGCTCGCGGCCGCCCGCGAGGCGTTCGCCGAGCACGGCTCGGACGCCTCCCTGGAGGACATCGCCCGCCGCGCGGGCGTCGGCATCGGCACCCTGTACCGCAACTTCCCCACCCGCCGCGATCTGTTCGAGAGCGTCTACGCCGACGAGGTCAACACCCTGTGCCGGGCCGCCGTGGAGGTCGCGGACCGGGAGCCGTGGGAGGCGCTGACGGCCTGGCTGGACCGGTTCGCCGGGTACATGGTCACCAAGCGCGCGGTGCGCGAGGCACTCAACGACGAGTCCGGGATCTTCCGGTCCTGCCGCGACTCGATGTACGCCGCCGGGGGTCCGCTGCTGGAACGCGCGCAGCGGGCGGGCGTCGCCCGCGCCGACATGGACTTCACCGACCTGCTGCGGATGGTCTCCGGGATCACGGCGACCGTGTTCGACGACGACGCCCAGCGCGACCGGGTGCTCGCGATCGCCCTGGACGGCGTGCGCACCGGCCGCTGAACCCCGGCCGGGCGCCCCGCAGCGCCCGGCGCGTCACTTGATGAGCGCGTTAGCCACCACCACGATCAGCCCGAGCAGCGCGTCTCCGAGCCCCATGAGGACCGCGACGGGCCAGCCGCGGGCCGACCGGCGAGCGGTGAACAGCCCGAGGCCGAAGAGGATGGCGATGTTCAGGCCGAAGGCCGGGTACTCCAGCCCCTTCGCGGGCCACCAGCCCCAGCCCGCGCCCGCGAGGACGAGGACGGTGGGCAGGACGGCCACGACCAGCGGCCACTCGTCGCGCAGGGCGCGCAGCACGTCCCAGCCGCGGTGCGGGGCGCGTTCGGCGATGTAGTGGGCGTAGCCGTGCGCCAGGGCGGAGGCGAGTGCGGTCACCAGCAGCCACACGGCGTCGTAGCGGCGGCCCGCCGGGGTGACACGGCCGTACTGGGTGAGGGCGGCGACCATCGAGCTGGCGAGGACGGCGCCGTAGACCCCGCCGAAGAGGACGGCCTCGCGCGTGCCGTGCCGCTGCCGCGGCGCGCCGGGCCGACCGGTGGCCGCCGTGGAGTCAGCCATGCTCCCCACGGTCGTACGCCCCCGCCGCCACCGCCAGCGGACGCACCCCGGCGAAGTGTCCCGTGACCGGCCCGGACGCCGACCGGGTCCGCGGGATCCGGCAGATCACCCCGGGGGTGGTCACGGACACCGAGGCGGACGAGGCGTTGATCGGCGGCTCGGCGACGATCGAGGTCGAGGGCGAGCCGGTGCCGGAGGTGGGGACGCGAGATGGGGGGTAATGCGGGCGGGGGTCCGTACGCGGTGGGCGGTGCGGGAGACGCCGCGCAGGGCGTACGCGGTCAGTCTGTGAAGCGGGGCGCGTGTGGGCCGTGGGGCGCCGGCCCGCGCAGCGTCGCCACTCCCGCCGCCAGCGCCTCCACCACGTCGTCCGGCGGGACGTCCGTGCCCTCGTCGGTGCGGGCCAGGAGCGGCAGTTCCACCTGGACGCCGGCGAGCGGGGTCAGGTTGACCGGGTTCGCCGGGTGTACGCCGCGCAGGCCCGCCGGGATGACCGACAGGTCGGCGACCGCCGGGAACCGCGGCGCCCGGGACGCGAGGGCCTCGGCGAGGGCGCGGGCCGCCGCGCGGTTGCGGCCGCCGAGGAAGACGGTGTGCGGTGCCTCGGGCCGCATGTGACCGTGCAGGGAGACCGTGAGGCGGACGCGCGCCAGGAACTCGCCCAGCAGCGCGCAGTGACCGCAGGCCATGCGCGGGGACGGGATGTGCACGGGCCGCCGGGTGCCGGGCTGGGTGAAGACGAGGCTGGTGGCGCCGCAGCGCCGGGCCAGGATGGCGGCGAGTTCGGCGGTGCCGCCCTCGTTGCTGCCGTGCAGCGCGAGCACGCCGATCCCGTCGCCGTCGCCGGGTACGAGGGTGGCGACCAGCGCGACGCCCTCGACCACCACGTGCTCCACGCGTTCGCGCCGCGTCACCGCTCCCCCTCGCTCACCGGCCGCACCGGCATGTTGTACGGCGTGACGACCTGGATCGCGCAGGGCTGCGCCGGTGCGGCCGGGGGCAGGGCGCCGTGGGCCCGCATGACCAGGTGGCAGGCCTCGCGCATGTCCTGGCGCAGGTCGTGGTGGAGCACCGCGGACAGCCGGTGCTCGCGCAGCAGACGCGTGTTCTCGTGGTCGAGGTCGTGGGCGACGAACACCGCGCATTCCCGGCCGAGATCGGCGAAGGCGCGCAGGGTGGCCCGGTTGCCGCCGCCGATGGAGTACACGGCGCGGATCTCGGGGTCGCGCTCCAGCGCGGCGCGGACGAGGTCGTACTGGGTGGCGTCCAGGCCCTGCCCCTCGGCGATCTCCACGAGCGTACGCTCGGGGTGCCGGGCCCGCATCACACTGCGGAAGCCCATGTCGCGCTCCTCCTCGTTGCGGAAGGAGCCGCTGCTCAGGCTCGTGAGGACATGGCCGGGGCGGTCGCCGAGCCACTGGCCCATCAGATAGGCGGCGGTGGCGCCGGCGCCCCGGTTGTCGCTGCCGACGTAGCCGATACGGCCGCTCGCGGGCAGGTCGGTGACCAGGGTGACGACGGGGATGCCGGCCGCGGTGAGCCGGCCCACGGCGGCGCCGACCTCCGGGACGTCCGGCGCCTTGAGGATCACGCCCTGGGAGCCGCGCCGGGCGATCCGGTCCAGCGTCGCGACCTGCCCGGCGGCCGGGCCGGTCTCGCGGAAGTGGAAGCGGGAGCGGACGACCGCCGGATGCAGCGAGGGCAGTTCGGCCTCCAGGGCGGCGCGGACGGCGGTCGAGAACCGCTCGGGCGCCTGCACGACGATGTCGAGCATGAACCTGCGGCCGACCAGCCGGACCTGGGTGCGCTGCCGGTCCAGGTCGGCGATGGCCCGGTGCACCTCCTGCGCGGTGCTCTCCCGCACCCCTCCCCGGGCGTTCAGCACGCGGTCCACGGTGGCCTCGCTCAGGCCCGCCTGACGTGCGATTTCCCGGATCGGGAACGGATGGCCCATGCGCCGGCTCCTTGAGGGGTTTTTGATGGCTGGCTGCTGGTTGTTCGAAGGGTTTGTCATGACAAGAATGACAGGGCCGAGCTGCCCGTGCGGCCGAACGCCCTGATCCACGAAATGAGGACACCGATGTCCGTAGCCGCCGCGCCGGGCCGTACCTGGCTGTCCGAGCAGGACTGCGACCTCGACGCCTTCCGTGCGCTGACCGGCCGTACGACCCCGCTCGCCGACTACCCGCACGCCGCGTCCGTGCGCGACGGCGTCCTGCTGTACGACGCGGCGCGGCTGCGCTCGGCCGGTGACCAGGGCGCGCTGCGGGCCGAGTTGGTGCGGGCCCTCGCCGACGGGCCCGGCGTCGTCGTCGTGCGGGGCGCCTTCCCGGACCCGGCGGTCGTCGACCGGCTCACCGGCGTCTTCGAGGCGCTCGTCGCCGAGCAGCGGGCCTCCGGGGCCACGGCCGGCGACCACTTCGCGAAGCCGGGCGCCAACGACCGGGTGTGGAACGCGCTGGAGAAGGCGGCCCTGTACGACCCCGAGGCGTTCGCCGACTACTACGCGAGCGACGTCCTGGCGCTCGTCTCCACGGCCTGGCTGGGCCCCGGCTACCAGGTGACCTCCCAGGTCAACGTGGTCAATCCGGGCGGCGCCGGACAGACCGTGCACCGCGACTACCATCTGGGCTTCCTGAGCAACGCGGCCGCCGCGGCCTACCCGGCGCACGTGCACCGGCTCTCCCCCGTGCTCACCCTCCAGGGCGCGGTCGCCCACTGCGACATGCCCGTGGAGTCCGGCCCGACGCGCTGCCTGCCGTACTCCCAGCTGTTCGAGCCGGGCTATCTGGCGTGGCGGCTGCCCCGGTTCCAGGCGTACTTCGAGGAGCACCACGTCCAGCTGCCGCTCGCCAAGGGCGACGCGGTCTTCTTCAACCCGGCGCTGTTCCACGCCGCGGGCGCCAACCGCACCGCGGACGTACGGCGCACCGCCAATCTGCTGCAGATCTCGTCCGCGTTCGGGCGGGCGATGGAGACCGTGGACCGGGAGGCGGTGGCGGGCGCGGTCTTCCCGGTGCTGCTGCGGCGCGCGGCCGAGGGGGCCGACGAGGCGTGGCTGGAGCGGGTGATCGCGGCGAGCGCCGAGGGCTATCCGTTCCCGACCAACCTCGACAGCGACCCGCCCGTGGCCGGTCTGGCCCCGCCCTCGCAGGCGGACCTGGTGCGGCGCGCGGTCGGCGAGGGGTGGGATCCGCGGCGGCTGCGCCGCGAGCTGCGGTCGTGCGCCGAGCGGCGCGAGAGCTGAAGGGACTGAGCGGGCATGGGACTCCTCGACGGCAAGGCGGTGCTCGTCAACGGCGGCAGCCAGGGCGTGGGGGCCGCGATCGCGCGGGCCGCCGTCCGGGAGGGCGCCGCCGTGGCGGTCACCGGCCGGCGCACCGAACCGGGTGAGGCGCTGGTGGCGGAGCTTTCGGCGGCGGGCGGCACGGCGATGTTCGCCCGCGCCGACCTCGCGGACGCCGAGCAGGCCAAGGCGGCGGTCGCCGAGGTGGTGGACGCGTACGGCCGGGTGGACTGCCTGGTGAACTCGGCGGGGCTGACCTCCCGGGGCACGTTGCTGGACACCACCCCGGAGCTGTTCGACCAGCACATCGCGATCAACCTCAAGGGGCCGTTCTTCGCGATGCAGGCGGCGGTCGCCGACATGGTGGCCCGCGAGGCACCGGGCACGATCGTCAACATCATCACCTCGTCGGCGCACGGCGGACAGCCGTTCCTCGCGCCGTACGTCGCGGCGAAGGCGGGGCTGGCGGGCCTGACCCGCAACGCGGCGCACGCCCACCGCTTCGACCGGATCCGGATCAACGGCCTGAACATCGGCTGGACGGCGACGGAGGGCGAGGACGCCACCCAGCGCGCCTTCCACGGCGCCGGCGACGACTGGCGCGAGCAGGCCGCGACACGGCTGCCGATGGGCAAGCTCGGCCAGCCGGACGAGATCGCCGACTTCGTGGTCTTCCTGCTGTCCGACCGCTCCGGCGTGGTCACGGGCTCGGTGATCGACTGGGACCAGAACGTGCTCGGCGGCCTCGACTGAGCGCGTCACCGGAAGTGTCGCGACATGCCGTCGATCGGCAGCGGGTCCGCCGCGACCGGAATTCGCCGGACCCGCTGGGAAACCTCCGCACCAACACCCTGGGAGCAGCACCCCTCATGCGTATCGGAATCCTCGGCCTCGGCCGCATCGGCGCCTTCCACGCCGAGACCCTCTCCAGCCTCGACGCCGTCGAGTCGCTCGTCGTCACCGACCCGTTCGCGGACGCCGCCAAGGCCGCCGCGGAGCGGTTCGGCGCCGAGGTCGTGGACTCGCCCGAGGCGCTGCTGGCCGCCGGCGTGGACGGCATCGTGGTGGCCGCCGCGACGGACGCCCACCCCGCCCTGATCCTGGCCGGCGTGGAGGCCGGCGTCCCGGTCTTCTGCGAGAAGCCCGTCGCGAAGACGATGGGCGAGGGGGTCGAGGTCCTCAGGGCAGTCCAGGGCCGCGGCGTACCGATCCAGATCGGCTACAACCGGCGTTTCGACGCGGGCTTCGCCGCCGCCCGGGCCGCGGTGCGGGCGGGCGAGCTGGGCAAGCTGCACACGGTGCGCTCCACGACCCTGGACCCGGCGCCGCCGCCGGCCGCGTACGTCGCCGCGTCGGGCGGCATCTTCCGCGACTGTTCCGTGCACGACTTCGACATCATCCGCTGGGTGACGGGCCGCGAGGTCACCGAGGTCTACGCGGTCGGCGGGAACAGGGGCGCCGACTACATCAAGGAGGCGGGCGACGCCGACACCACCGGGGCGATCCTCACCCTGGACGACGGCACCATCGCGGTCGTCTCCAACTCCCGCCACAACGCGCGGGGTTACGACGTCCGCATGGAGCTGCACGGTTTCGCGGACTCCATCGCCGTCGGGCTGGAGGACAAGCTGCCGCTACGGTCGGTCGAACCCGGCGTGAGCTTCCCGGCCGGCGCGCCGCACGACTTCTTCATGGACCGCTTCACGGCCGCCTACCGGGCCGAACTCAGCGCGTTCACCGAGGTCGTGGCCGGCACCCGGCCGTCCCCGTGCACCGTCGAGGACGCCCTGGAGGCCGGCTGGATCGCCGAGGCGTGCACCCTGTCCCTGCACGAGCACCGTCCGGTGACGATCGCCGAGGTCCGCCGGGCGTGAGGGGAGGAGGGAACGGCGCCGGGTCTGCGCCCGGCGCCGTTTCGCCGTCTCAGCCGCAGTAGCGGATCAGCCACTCGTCGGGGTTGTACGTGTCCCGCGCCGGGTCCGGTGCGGTCGCGGGCCTGGTCTCCACCATGTCCTGCGGGCGTATCCGCTCGGGCAGCGCGCCGAAGCGGTCACGGCGCGCGGCGGCCGCGCCGTCGGTCCCCTGCCGGTCGCGGTGCGCGCCCCCGTCCTGGGGCGCCGTGCGTGCTTCCGTACGGTGTGTCATCGCGTCCTCCCGTCTGCGCGGGCCTCCCCCGTCACCCTCACAACGCCCGCGTGCCCCGGTAGGTTCCCGGCCGTGAGCGGGCCGAATCCACCGGGGGCACGAAGGAGAGCGCGTGGCCGCTCAGGCTCCGCAGGAGCGCAGGAACCGGCGCGTGCGGACCGCGATCGGCAGGGGCCGGTCCGGCTCGCAGGGGTACATGTCCTGCTCGACGATGGCGAACAGCTCCACGCCCAGTTTCTGGGCCGCCTCCAGCACCGGGCCCAACTCGGGGACGCCGGAGGGCGGTTCGCACATCACGCCCTGCGCGACGGCCGGCCCGAAGGGGGTCCCCTTCTCCGTCACGTCGGCCAGGATCTCCGGGTCCACCTGCTTGAGGTGCAGATAGCCGATGCGCTCGCCGTAGGTCTCGATGAGCTTGACGCTGTCCCCGCCGCAGTAGGCGTAGTGGCCGGTGTCCAGGCAGAGGTTGACCAGTTCGCCGTCGGTCGAGTCCAGGAAGCGTTCGACGTGGTCCTCCGTGTCGATGTGGGTGTCGGCGTGCGGGTGGACGACGATGTCCAGGCCGTACGCCTCCTTGACCTCGTGGCCGAGGCGCTCCATGCCCTTGGTCAGGTGGGCCCACTGCTCGGCGGTCAGCTCCGGCGGCTCCAGGATCTCGGCGGTCTTGTCGTCCCGCCAGAAGGAGGGGATGACCACCAGGTGCCGCGCGCCCATGGCCTGGGTGAGGGCGGCGACCTGGCTGACGTGCGCCCAGGTCTCGGCCCAGACGGAGGGGCCGCGGTGCATGCCGGTGAAGACCGTGCCCGCCGAGACCTTCAGGTTCCGCCGGGCGACCTCGTCGCGCAGGCGGGCGGGGTCGGTGGGGAGATAGCCGTAGGGGCCGAGTTCGATCCAGTCGTATCCGGCCTCGGCGACCTCGTCCAGGAAGCGGTCCCAGGGGACCTGCCGCGGGTCGTCCGGGAACCAGACGCCCCAGGAGTCGGGGGCCGAGCCGACCCGGACGCGGTCGAGCGGGGTGGGGTGTGCCATGGTCAGGTGGTTCCTTCCGGGGTGCTCGCCGTGGGTGCGGCGAGGTCGCTCTCCTCGGGGAGTTCCTCGGTGTCGACGCCGCGTACCTGGGCCAGTTCGTGCTTGAGCGCGGCGAGTTCGGCGCCGCCGGCCATGTGGTTGGTCAGCTCCTCCAGGCTGATGCGCTCCCGGGCCGCGCTCAGCTCCAGCGTGCCCAGCCGCAGCACACTGAAGTGGTCGCCGACCATGTACGCGTGGTGGGGATTGTGGGTGATGAAGATGACGCCCAGGCCCCGGTCACGGGCGGCGGCGATGTACTTGAGCACCACACCCGACTGCTTCACCCCCAAAGCGGCCGTCGGCTCGTCCAGGATCAGCACTCGCGCCCCGAAATACACCGCCCGGGCGATGGCCACACACTGCCGCTGACCACCCGAGAGCGTACCGATGGGCTGGTCCAGGTCGTCCAGCACGATGCCCATGTTGCGCAGCTCCGCGTCCGCGGTCCGCTTCATCCCCGCGATGTCCAGCCGCCTCAGCGGCCAGGGACCCCGCGTCAGCTCCGAGCCCAGGAAGAAGTTGCGCCACACCGGCATCAGCGGCACCGTGGCCAGGTCCTGGTAGACCGCCGCGATCCCCCTGTCCAGCGCCTCACGCGGCGTGGCGAACCTGACCGGCTCCCCGTCGACCAGGAACTCGCCCTCGGTGTGCCGGTGCAACCCCGAAATGATCTTGATGAGGGTCGACTTGCCCGCCCCGTTGTCCCCCAGCACACACGTGACCCGCCCCGCGTGCACCGTCAGATCCACCCCGTGCAGCGCACGCACGTTGCCGTAGGACTTGCCCGCCCCCCGCAACCGCACCAGCGGCACCTCGCCCGACGGCGGGGTGTCGGCGAGCACCGCACCGTGACCCGCGGCCTTGTTGTCAGTCATCGCTTCACCTCCGGGTCGCCGCACGGCCGACCCACAGATTGATCAGGACGGCGCCGAGCAGCATCACGCCGAGGAACGCCTTGAACCAGTCCGGGTTCCAGCCGGCGTAGACGATGCCCTGCTGCACCATGCCGAACATGAACGCCCCGAACACCGGCCCGATCGCCGAGCCCGCACCACCGGTCAGCAGACAGCCGCCGATCACCGCCGCCGCGATGTAGATCAGCTCCTGCCCCACACCCTCACCGGACTGCACCGTGTTGAACGAGAACAGGTTGTGCATGCCGATGAACCACGCCCCGAAACCCACCAGCATGAACAGCGAGATCTTCGTGAACGTCACCGGCACGCCCACCGCCCGCGCGGACTCCTTGCTGCCCCCGACCGCGAACACCCAGTTGCCGTACTTGGTGCGCAGCAGCACCCACGTGGCCAGCGCCGCGAACACCAGCCACCACACCACCGTGATCTTCACCTGCACCCCGCCCACGTCGAACGACGACGCGAAGACCTTCCTCGCCTGGGCGAAACCGTCCATGTCACTGATGTCGTCCGTGGCCACGTTGCCGGTCACCAGCTTGGTCACCGCCAGGTTCACACCCTGCAGGATCAGGAACGTGCCCAGCGTCACCAGGAAACTCGGCAGACCGGTCCTCACCACCATCCAGCCGTTGAAGAAGCCGATCGCGAGGGAGGCGGCCAGGGCGACGATCACGCCCGTCCACACGTTCAGGGTCAGCTGGTAGCTGAGCATGCTCGCGGTCAGGGCGGAGGAGATCACCGCGACGCCGGAGGACAGGTCGAACTCGCCGCCGATCATCAGCAGCGCCACCGGCAGGGCCATGATCCCGATGGTCGAGGACTGGTAGAGGATCGTCGCCATCGAGCTGCCCTGGCGGACGGAGGGCGCGACGACCAGGAAGA
Source organism: Streptomyces sp. NPDC104106 (assembly GCF_055584345.1). NCBI lineage: Bacteria > Bacillati > Actinomycetota > Actinomycetes > Kitasatosporales > Streptomycetaceae > Streptomyces > Streptomyces sp. NPDC104106. Next base: position 67,976 of record NZ_JBVJMF010000024.1, on the reverse strand, counting down.
AGGCCAGGACGGCGGCGGCACCGAGGAAGACACCCACCTCCGGCCGGGCCAGCATGCGCAGCGCAAGCGGGCGCCGGGCGGTACGGCCGTCGGTCTCGTCCGCCTTGGAACCGGGTGCCGGGGGTGTCGTCCCCACGGCCGGTTCGGCGTGCTGGGCCATGCTCATCACCGTGTCCCCTTCGCGGCGAACCCGGCGATCCTGTCGACATTGGACTTGTCGACGAAGGCCGGGCCGGTGAGCACCGGCTGCTGACCGCCGCCGCTGAAGTTGCCGTTGTACTTGTAGAGCCACAGCGAGTCGACGGCCAGGTAGCCCTGGAGGTAGGGCTGCTGGTCGACCGCGAACTCGATGCTGCCGTTCTGGACGGCCTTGACCAGGTCCTTGTTCAGGTCGAAGGTCGCCACCTTGGCCTTGCTGCCCGCGTCGCCCACCGACTGCACGGCGGTGAGGGCGAAGGGGGCGCCGAGGGTGACGACGGTGTCGATGGAACTGTCCTGCTTGAGCTTGGCGGTGATCGTGGACTTCACCGAGGGCATGTCCGTGCCGTTCACGTACAGGGTCTCCGTGGTGCCCTTGAACGTCTTCTGGACGCCGTCGCAGCGCTGGGTGAGGCCCACGTTGCCCTGCTCCTGGATCACGCAGACGACCTTCTTGGCCCCGGTGGTGTTCAGCTTGTCGCCGAACGCCTCGCCCGCCACGCTCTCGTCCTGGCCGAAGAACTCCAGCAGGCCGAGCTGCTTCCAGTCGCTCAGTCCCGAGTTCAGGCCCACCACGGGGATGCCGGCCTGCCCGGCCTTGCCGATGACGCCCTTCATCGCGTCCGGCTTGGCCAGGGTGACCGCGATGCCGTCCACCTTCTGGTCGAGCGCGTTCTGCACCAGGTTCGCCTGGTTGCCCGCGTTCGGGTCGGCGGAGTAGACGAGCTTGATGTTGTCCTTGGCCGCGGCCGCCTCGGCGCCCTTGCGGACGGTGTCCCAGAAGGTGTCGCCGGGCGCCTGGTGCGTGACCATGGCGACGGTCATCCGGGGGGTGTCGGCCTTGCCCGCCGAGGCGTTCTGTGCCGCCTCCTCGGCCTTTTTCCCGCCGTGGGCGCTGGCGCACCCGGCGAGAGTGAGGGCTGCCGCCGCGGCCACCGCCACGAGGGGGGCCGTTCTGCGGAAGCGGGAGGGAGAAGAGCGGTCCATCTTTCCAGCACCTCACTGTGCATGCGACGGGGGGAAGGGACGCTGTTGCGTTGGGACGCGATCCAAGTCCCTGGTGGGCCCGCTGTCAATACTTTGTCAAGACATCATTTCAGAAGCAGGTCCGAATGTAAGTACAAACCGTTGACACCGGGGCCTCCCGCGCCTACACCTGACAGGCATGAGCCCAGTACACCGCACACCGCAGCGAACGGCACCGGGTGACCGGGCGCTCGACTCCCTCGCCTTTGCCCTGGACCGCACGAGTCCGGTACCGCTGTACTACCAGTTCGCGCAGCAACTGGAGGCCGCCATCGAACAGGGTGCGCTGGCTCCGGGCAACCTTCTGGGCAACGAGGTCGACCTTTCCGTACGGCTCGGACTGTCCCGCCCGACCGTCCGCCAGGCCATCCAGTCCCTGGTCGACAAGGGACTGCTGGTGCGCCGCCGCGGGGTGGGCACGCAGGTCGTGCACAGCCAGGTCAAGCGCCCGCTGGAACTGAGCAGTCTCTACGACGACCTGGAGGCGGCCGGACAGGCCCCGACCACCCGGGTGCTGCGCAACGAGCGCATCCCGGCACCCGCCGACGTGGCCGCCGCCCTCGGCGTCGCGGAGGGCGCCGAGGTGACCGTGCTGGAGCGGCTGCGCCACACCCACGGCCGTCCGGTGGCGTTCCTGTGCAACTACCTGCCGCCCGCGCTGCTCGAACTCCCCACCCAGCGGCTGGAGTCGACGGGCCTGTACCAGCTGCTGCGGTCCGCCGGGATCACCCTGCACAGCGCCCGGCAGTCCATCGGCGCGCGCAGCGCGACCGCCGACGAGGCCGGCCTGCTGGAGGAGAAGGAGGGCGCGGCCCTGCTCACCATGCGGCGCACCGCGTACGACGACACGGGCCGGGCGGTGGAGTACGGCAGCCACCTCTACCGGGCCTCCCGCTACGCCTTCGACTTCCAGCTGCTGGTCAGGGCCTGAGGCGGCCGATCCGGCCCATTGATCAACAAAGCCGCAGGTAACGATGACGATTACGTTTCGGGCAAGACACCCCCGAGTGCGACCCGACCTATTGACGCATGAGCGGACATGGCGGTGTCATGACGCCCACGATGTTCGGTCGAGTTGATTTCTGAGCGGTTTCGAAAAGCTTTCGGTGATCAACTCACCCCCTTGACCGAGCCCTGTATTCCTCTGGAGCCGCCATGCGCCTCTCCCCCTCCGGTGTTTCCGTCCCGGGTCCCAGCCGTCGCTCGCTGCTGCGCACGGCGGGCGGTGCCGCTCTGCTCGCCGGTGCGGGCACACCCCTGCTGTCCGCCTGCGGAGGCAGCGGTTCCTCCTCCGACCCGAAGACCGTCACGGTCGGCTCCAACGCCTCCGACGCGGTGCCGAAGAAGGCCTTCGAAAGCGTCTACGCGGAGTTCGAGAAGCAGTCCGGTCTCACGGTCAAGGTCAACACCAAGGACCACAACACCTTCCAGGAGCAGATCAATTCGTATCTGCAGGGCACCCCGGACGACGTGTTCAACTGGTTCGCCGGATACCGCATGCAGTTCTTCGCGGCCAAGGGACTGGCCTCGCCCGTCGACGACGTGTGGCAGAAGATCGGGGGCGATTTCCCCGACGCGATGAAGAAACTCAGCAAGGGCGAGGACGGCAAGTACTACTTCGTGCCGCTGACGACGTATCCCTGGGCGGTCTTCTACCGCAAGAGCGTCTTCCAGCAGCACGGCTACAAGATCCCGGCCGGCTGGGACGACTTCGTCGCGCTGTGCAAGCAGATACAGAAGGACGGACTGGTCCCGATCGCCTTCGGTGACAAGGACGCCTGGCCCGCGATGGGCACCTTCGACCAGATCAACTTCCGGCTCAACGGCTATGACTTCCACGTCCAGTTGATGGCCGGAAAGGCCTCCTGGACCGACGCCAAGGTGAAGGCCGTCTTCGACCACTGGGCCGAGATCCTGCCCTACCACCAGGACGGCTTCATGGGCCGCACCTGGGAGGACGCGGCGCAGACGCTGGTGGCGAAGAAGGCCGGCATGTACCTCCTCGGCTCCTTCGTGGCGCAGCAGTTCACCAACAAGGCCGACTTGGACGACCTCGACTTCTTCGCCTTCCCGGAGATCAACTCCGCGTACGGCCAGGACACGGTCGAGGCGCCGACCGACGGCTTCATGGTCAGCAAGTCGCCGAAGAACCACGACGGCGCGGTGAAGCTGCTGGAGTACCTGGGGACCCCGGCGGCCGAGGAAACGTACCTGAAGACCGACTCCAGCGTGGTCGCCGCCTCCAGCAAGGCCGACACCTCCGCGTACTCGCCGCTGCAGAAGAAGGCGTTCGAGATGATCGGGAGCGCCAAGAGCCTCACCCAGTTCATGGACCGCGACTCCCGGCCCGACTTCACCTCCACGGTGATGCAGCCGGGGCTGCAGAAGTTCCTCCAGGACCCCAAGGACGTCGACAGCCTGCTGTCGTCCATCGAGCGCCAGAAGAAGACGATCTTCGCGTCCCAGTGAGCGACCCGATGACGACCGACACGACGACGAAGACCCCGGAGGCGGCCGCCGTGCCGCCGCCGGGGCCCGCGCCCGAGAAGAGGCGGGCCACGCAGGGCCACCGGCGCCTGCTGACCCGCCGCGACCGGATCACGCTCGGCCTGATGGCGGGCGTGCCGACGATCCTGCACGTGGCCCTCGTCTGGGTCACGGCCATCGCCTCGATCTTCCTCGCCTTCACCACCTGGGACGGCATCGGGTTCGCCTCGATCAAGTGGGTGGGCCTGGACAACTTCAAGCAACTCTTCAACGACAACCCGCAGTTCTGGCCGGCCCTCCAGCACAACGTCGTCTGGTTCGTCGTACTGATCCTGATCCCGACGCCGTTCGGCCTGTTCCTGGCCGTGCAGCTGGACAAGCGGATCCGGTTCTCCCGGGTCTACCAGACCGCGTTCTTCCTGCCGGTCGTCATCTCGATGGCCTGCATCGGCTTCGTCTGGCAACTCGTCTACAACCCCGACACCGGCCTGATCAACAGCATCATCGGCGCCAACAAGCCCGGCCGCTACATCGACTGGATCGGCAACCCGCACCTGAACCTGTGGGCGATCCTCATCGCCGCGTCCTGGCGGCACACCGGCTACATGATGATCCTTTACCTGGCCGGACTGAAGAGCGTCGACCCCTCGCTCAGGGAGGCCGCCGCGCTGGACGGCGCGAACGAGTGGCAGACGTTCAGATCCGTCATCTTCCCCACCCTGCGCCCGACCAACACGGTCGTCCTCGTCGTCACCATCATCGAGTCCCTGCGCGCCTTCGACCTCGTCTTCGTCTTCAACAAGGGCGCCCAGGGCACGGAGTTGCTGTCGATCCTGGTGACGAACAACATCATCGGCGAGTCCAGCCGCATCGGTTACGGGTCGGCCATCGCCGTCGTCCTGCTGGTCATCTCGCTCGCGGTGATCATCCCGTATCTGATCGCCACCTTCCGCAAGGAGCGGCGCGCATGAGCAGCACCACTGTCCCGCTGAAGCAGCGCGCCCCGATCCGCCCGGCCCGTGTGCTGCTGCACGTCTTCCTCGCCGGTACGGCCCTGGCCTGGCTGGCGCCGCTGCTGTGGGCGGTCTTCTCGGCCCTGCGGCCGTACAGCGAGACCAGCGCGAAGGGCTACGTCTCCTGGCCCAGCAAGCTGACCTTCGCGAACTTCACGAACGCCTTCCAGCAGTCCGACATGCTGCACTACTTCGGCAACACGCTGGTCATCGCGGTGCCGGCCGTGCTGCTGACGCTGCTGCTGTCCTCCTGCGTGGCCTTCTACGTCAGCCGGTTCGACTTCCGGCTCAACCTCGCCCTCCTGCTGGTCTTCACGGCCGGGAACCTCCTGCCGCAGCAGGTCATCATCACCCCGCTGTACCGGCTGTACCTGCTGACGAACCTGCCGGGCATCACGGCCAGCGGCAAGCTGTACGACTCCGCGCTCGGGCTGGTCCTCATCCACGTGGCGTTCCAGTCCGGCTTCTGCGCGTTCGTGCTGAGCAACTACATGCGCTCGCTGCCGCACGAGCTGACCGAGGCCGCGCTGGTCGACGGGGCCTCGGTGTGGCGGCTGTACTGGCAGATCACGCTGCCGCTGTGCAAGCCGGCGATGGCCGCCCTGGCCACCCTGCTGTCCATCTGGATCTACAACGACTTCTTCTGGGCGCTGGTCCTCATCTCGACCGGCGAGAACATGCCGATCACCTCGGCGCTGAACAACCTCTCCGGCCAGTACTTCACCGACCCCAACCTGGTCGCCGCCGGCTCCCTGGTGACGGCGATCCCGACCCTGATCGTCTACTTCGCCCTGCAGCGCCAGTTCGTCAACGGTCTGACCCTGGGCTCCAACAAGGGCTGAGAACCTCCTGACCTGCGACTTTCACAGGATAACCGGGCAGCGCGCCGTACCTGTCCCCGTGGCCGGCGCCCGCGGCGGCGCGGGTGCCGGTGCACAATCGGAGACGACGCAGCGATGACCGTCGGCCCCGGGGTGCTCGGGGCCGGGGGTGCCCGGGGGCGGGGAAGGAGGCCGCCATGCACTGGTCGAGTCAGGAGCTGCACGAGCGGAACCACCGCGGCCGGCGAGCGGACCCGACGCCGGCCGGGCGCCGGCATCGGGCCACGGAGTGCCCGTGATGGCGGGAGAGAGGCACGGACGGGCACCCCGGCAGCCGCACGTCCCCGATCTGCACGCACGCCTGCGTTCCGAGCTGGGCCGGATCGACGAGCAGCTGCGCGCCCTGCTGTCCTCCATGGACCGGCTCCAGGGCCTGCTGGACGCAGTGGTGGCCATCAGCCGTGAGGTCGAACTGCCGGCGGTGCTGCACCGCATCGTGACCACCGCCATGGAGCTGGTCGGCGCCCGGTACGGGGCACTGGGCGTGCTCGACGAGTCCGGTGAGCGCCTGGCGCAGTTCATCACGGCGGGGCTGAGCGAGCAGGAACACCAGGCTCTGGCCGGAACCGGCATGCCGCGCGGTCTGGGTGTCCTCGGCCACCTGATCCGCTACCCCGAGCCCCTGCGGATCGACGACATCCCGGCCCACCCGTCCTCCACCGGTTTCCCGGCCGGCCATCCCCGCCTGCGCACCCTGCTCGGCGTCGCCATCAGCGTGCGCGGCGAGATCTACGGCGACCTCTACCTGTCCGAGCGGGACGACGGAAAGCCCTTCGACCTGCACGACGAGAACGTCGTCGTCGCCCTGGCCGGCGCCGCGGGCATCGCGATCGAGAACGTCCGCCTCTTCGAGCGGATCCGGGTCGGAGCCGAGCAGTTCCAGCGGCTGCTGCTGCCCACCCTGCCCGACCTGCGGCCCTTCACCGCGGCCGCCATCTACCGGCCCGCCGCCGAGCCGAGCCAGCTCGGCGGGGACTGGTACGACGCCGTCCCGCTGCCCGACCATGTGGTGGCCGTCGTGATCGGCGACGTGGTCGGTCACGATCTGCGGGCCGCGGCCGCGATGGCCTCCACCCGGAACATGATGCGCGCCCTGCTGTTCGACCGGAGCGACCCGCCCGGCGCTGTCCTCGCCCGGCTCGACCGGGCGCTGGAGGCCATCACGGACAACACCGTCACGACCACCACGCTGGCCCGCATCGAACCGGAGGAATCGGGCTGGCGAGTGCGCTGGAGCACGGCGGGCCACGTCCCGCCCCTGCTGCTCACCCGTGAGCACCACGCGACGTACCTGCTCGGCGAGCCCGGACTGCCGCTCGGCGTCGACACCGCACAGCCGCGCCCGGACCACTCCCGGCTGCTGCCCCCGGACGCCACCGTGGTCTTCTTCACGGACGGGCTGGTCGAGCATCCCGAGCACCCCATCGACGAGCGGCTGATCGCGCTCGCCGAGCTCGCCGTGGAGCACTCCGGGCTGCCCCTGCCCGCGTTCGTCCGGGCCCTGGCCGATCACCATCCCAGCGACGGTCACGACGACATGGCCATCCTCGCCGTCCGTACACCGCCCGGCGGCATGGAGCATCCGGGAGATCCGGCGGATGATGGACCTCGGGGGTGACGTCGACGCGGAGGTCGCCCGATGCCCGTCGCGCGGCATGTGCACCTCGGCCGCAGTGGTGCGGTGGCCGTTCTGGAGGTCTGCGCCATCGCCGCGCTCTACTACGGCTCGGCCAGGCTGGGACTGCTCCAGCAGCTGGTGCGCGGCCAGGTCACCCCGCTGTGGCCGCCGAGCGGGATCGCGGTGGCGGGCCTGCTCCTGCGGGGGCGGAAGGTCTGGCCCGGGATCGCGCTCGGCGCGTTCCTGGTCAACATCGCGCTGGGGCCGTCGTTCCCGGCCGTCCTCGCGATCACGGCGGGCAACACCGTGGCGCCCCTGTGCTCGTACGCACTGCTGCGCCGCACGGGGTTCCGCAACGAACTGGACCGGCTGCGGGACGCCCTCGCCCTGATCTTCCTCGGCGCGTTCACCGGGATGCTGATCAGCGCGACGACGGGCAGCGGGACCCTGATCCTCGCGGGCGTCCTGAACGCCGAGGGCTTCTGGCCGACGTGGTCGGTCTGGTGGACCGGCGACGCGATGGGCGTTCTCGTGGTCACGCCGGTCCTGCTCCTCCTCAGCTCGGCTCGCTGGCCGAAGCAGGCGCCGCCCCGGCGGTGGGCGGAGGGGCTGCTGCTGACGGCGGCCACCTGCGGCGTCGGCGTCGTCGAGACCGGGAACACACCGCTGCTGTTCCTCGGCTTCCCGCTGCTGATCTGGGCGGCCTTCCGCTTCCAGCTGGCCGGGGCCGCGCCGTGCGCGCTGGCCGTGTCCACCTTCGCGATCGTCACCGCGACGCGCGGATCAGGCCCGTTCGCCGGTCATGACCTGCTCACCGGCATGATCACCCTCCAGGCCTTCAACGGCTCCGCCTCGCTGACCGCGCTGCTGATCGCGGCGGTCATCAGCGAGCGCAACGAGACCCAGCGCGAGATCGCGCGGGCCTGCGGGCAACTCGCCGGGATGGTGGCCAGGATCGCCACCGGCGACCCTCACCCGATGCCCGAACAGGAGGAGGAAAGGACGAAGAAGGCGAACAGGACGGACCCGCAGACATGAGAAGGCCGTCCCCTCATTCCTGAGAAGACGACCTCCGACCTGCCGGTCGGGACGACAGGATTTGAACCTGCGACCCCTTGACCCCCAGTCAAGTGCGCTACCAAGCTGCGCCACGTCCCGGTGCGCTCACTCGCGGTGACCCGCGTGATCGCGCGAAGAGAACTTTACCCCACGTCCGAGGGTGCGCCGAAGGGGGTCGCGGGGAGCCGGGGGAATGCGAGGGGGACGGCGAGGCGGAAGGCGAGGGAGAATCGGCCGTATGACGAACGCGGGCGCAGCGGAGGCCAGGGACAACGCGGGCACGCCGGAGGCCCGGGACCGCGACGCCGAGGGGCGGGCGCGCAACGCACGGCCCCGGGACGGGCTCGGGCGGCCGCTGCCCCACGGGACGCAGGGCGTCGCCCGGCAGCCGGAGGGGGTCGCGCGGACGCCCGCCGAGACGGTCGCCGAGGCGCAGACCCTGCTGGCGGCCGGCAAGCCGTTCCACGCGCACGAGGTGTTCGAGGACGCCTGGAAGTCGGGACCGCGCGACGAGCGGACGCTGTGGCGGGGCCTGGCCCAGCTGGCGGTCGGGCTCACCCACGCGGCCCGCGGCAACGCCGTCGGCGGGGCGCGCCTGCTGCGGCGGGGCGCCGGCGCGGTCGAGGAGTGGGAACGGGGGCGCGGCGAGGACCGGCCGTACGGGATGGATCTCGCCGGGCTCGCGCGGTGGGCGCGGGAGCTGGCGGGGCGGGTGGAGCAGGGGGCCGGGCCGGTGGATCCGGTGGCCGAGGCGCCCCGGCTCGGATGGGGCGAGCCGCGCTGAGCGGGCATGCCGTGCTGAGCGGGCATGCCGTGCTGAGCGGGCATGCCGTGCTGAGCGGGCATGCCGTGCTGACCGGGCGTACGGAGGCGGTGGACGCGTGGCCGGTGGCATGCGGCAGACTCGGGGCGTGCGAACGATTCATGTCATCGGTATCGGCGCGGGCGACCCCGACCAGCTGACCTTGCAGGCCGTCAAGGCCCTGCGGAGCACGGACGTGTTCTTCCTGCTCGACAAGGGCGAGGTGAAGAGCGATCTCACCCAGCTCCGCCGGGACATGCTCGACGCGCACCTGCCCGAGGGCTCGTACCGGGTGGTGCGGGCCCGTGACCCCGAGCGGGACCGTACGGCCGGCGGCTCGGCGTACTCACCGGCGGTGGAGGACTGGCGCGGCGCCCGCGCCCGGATCTGCGAGCGGCTGATCGCCGAGGAACTGGACGAGGACGGCACCGGCGCCTTCCTGGTATGGGGCGATCCCGCGCTGTACGACAGCACGCTGGGCGTCCTGCAGGAGGTGCTGCGGCGGGGCGCGGTCGCGTTCGAGTACGACGTCGTGCCGGGGATCAGCAGCATCTCCGCGCTGGTCGCCCGGCATCGTACGGGCCTGAACCGGGTGGCGCGGCCGGTGCAGATCACCACCGGGCGGCGGCTCACCGAGGGCTTCCCGGAGGGGGTGGACGACGTGGTGGTGATGCTGGACGCCCACCAGGCCTTCCGGCGGTACGCCGGCGAGGACATGGACATCTACTGGGGAGCCTACATCGGCACGCCGGACGAGATCCTCGTCTCCGGCCCGCTCGCCGAGGCCGGCCCGGAGATCGAGCGGGTGCGGGCCGAGGCCCGCGAACGCAAGGGCTGGATCATGGACACGTATCTGCTGCGCAGAAACCCCGGGGACGCGTAAGTCCCCTGCCCGCGCCGCGACCGCGTCGCCCGGGCGCGCCCGGATCCGGATGACGCCCGATTGTGGCTTCAGCGCGAGACCCGACACGGCTCGCTGTGGGCGTACGGCCTGCGGAACCCGGACCTCGTCCGGTGCCCTTTTCGCGCGGTCCCGCGCGAGCGCGCACGCTGGTGCGGCACGGGGCACCGGGCAGCGGCTGACGCCGGTCGCCCGCGGACCGTCGACCGCATCCGGCACGCGGGGCCGGGCTCTCACGCGTGGCCGAGGCCGAGCCTCGCCAGGACGCCCGGCACGTCGGGGACCGCCGGCACGCCGGGCGGCAGCGGAGGGCGCCGTACGACGATCACGGGGAGCCCGAGGTCCCGTGCGGCGGTGAGTTTCGCGGCCGTGGCGTCGCCCCCGCTGTCCTTGGTCACCAGGATGTCGACGCGGTGGGCGCGCAGCAGTTCCGTCTCGTCGGCGACGGTGAACGGGCCGCGCGCGAGGACGAGTTCGGTGTGCGGGGGCAGCGGCGGTTCGGGCGGGTCGACCGAGCGGACGACGAAGTACAGGTCCGTCAGGTGCGCGAACGTCGCGAGGCCCAGGCGTCCGGTGCTGAGGAAGACCCGGCGGCCGAGAGCGGGCAGCGCCGCGGCGGCCCCGGCCAGACAGGGCACGTCGTACCAGCGGTCGCCGGGGCCCGGTCGCCAGCCGGGGCGCCGCAGCACGACCGCCGGCACGCCCGTGTCGGCCGCCGCACGGGCCGCGTTGAGCGTGATGGCCTCGGCGAAGGGGTGGGTGGCGTCGACCAGTGCGTCCACCCGGTGCGCGCGCAGCCAGTCGGCGAGGCCCTGCGCTCCGCCGAAGCCGCCGATCCGCACCTCGCCTGCGACCGCTCCCGGCGCGGCGACGCGGCCGGCGAGGGAGGTGGTGACCCGGACGCCGGGGCGGGCGGCGAGGTCGGCGGCGAGACGGCGGGCCTCGGTGGTGCCGCCGAGGATCAGGACGTGCGCGGGCATAGGGGTGAGCGTACGAGGTCGTGCGGCTGCCTGGGGCGCTCGGGTCGCTACGGTCGGGGCATGGAATCCGTGCGGGCCGTGCTGATCGACATCGACGGTGTGCTCACCGTCTCCTGGAAGCCGCTGCCGGGCGCGGTGGAGGCGCTGGGCAGGATCCGCGCGGCCGGTCTCGGCGTGGCACTCGTGACGAACACGACGTCCCGGACCCGGGCGTCGATCGCCGGCACGCTGGCCGGGGCCGGTTTCGACGTGGCTGCCGAGGACATCCTCACCGCGCCCTCGGTCACCGCCGCACACCTGGCCGAGCACTTCCCGGGTGCCCGCTGCGCGCTGCTCAACAGCGGGGACATCGCGGAGGACCTGGGCGAGGTCGCCTTGGTGGACGAGGATCCCGAGGTGGTCGTGGTGGGCGGTGCCGGTCCGGAGTTCGACTACGCGGCGCTCAACCGGGCCTTCGGGCACCTGCAGCGCGGCGCGCGGCTCGTCGCCATGCACCGCGGTCTGTACTGGCGGACGGACGCGGGGCTGCAACTCGACTCGGGGGCGTTTCTGCTCGGACTGGAGAAGGCGGCCCGCGTCGAGGCGGTGGTCACGGGCAAGCCGTCGCGGGCGTTCTTCGAGGCGGCGCTGGCCCGGCTGGGGGTGGGCGCGGGGCAGGCGTTGATGGTGGGCGACGACGTGGAGTCGGACGTGCTCGCGGCGCAGGGGGCAGGGCTCACCGGGGTGCTCGTGCGGACGGGGAAGTTCCGCCAGGGGACGCTGGACGGCGCGAGCGGCACCCCGGACCACGTCCTCGACTCGTTCGCGGACCTCCCGGCGCTGCTGGAGCTAGCGCAGTAGCAGTTGCACCCCGCCCACGACCGTCGCCGCGATGACGAGTTGTTCGAAGAGTCGCTGGTTGATCCTGTTCACAGCCCACTTGCCGATGAACGCACCGGGCACGACGAACACCACGAGCGCGGCGTCGAGCAGCAGCGAGTGCCCGTCGATCAGGCCGAGGCCCGCGCTGAACGGCACCTTGGACACGTTCACGATCAGGAAGAAGAACGCCGACGTGCCGAGGAAGCCCAGCTTCCGGAAGCCGGCGGACAGCAGGTACATCGACATCACCGGCCCGCCCGCGTTGGCGACCATCGTGGTGAACCCGCCGAGCACGCCGTACGAGCGGGCCTTGAGCCGGCCCGCCCGGCTGGTCACCGCGTCCGGCTCGTCGGCCTCGCCCGCGCCGTCGGCCCGGCGCCGCCGCCAGAGGGTGACGCCGGCCATGAGGAGCAGGATCGCGCCGATCGAGGTCCGCACCACCCCGTCGTCGGCCCACACCAGGAACAGGGTGCCGAGGACGACTCCGGCGGCGACGGCGGGGAACAGCCGCCACAGGGTGGGCCAGTGGGCGTGCCGGCGGTAGGTGAGGACGGCGAGCACGTCGCCGGCGATCAGGACGGGCAGCAGCACGCCGGTGGAGGCGCGGGCGGGCAGGACGGCCGCGAAGACCGCGAGGCTGACCGTGTTGGCGCCGCTCACCGCGGTCTTGGAGAAGCCGACGAGCAGGGCCGCGGTGGCGAGCGCCGCGAACCCCCAGCCGGATATGTGCCAGAGCGTCATCGTGTTCATGCGGGGACCGATGCTATGTCCGGACAAGCCTCCGGCGTAAGGACCGTCTCGCCAGGTGATCCCCGCCGGGCTCCCCGGCTGCCTCCCCGGCTGCCTCCCTGACGGCCGCTTATGGCCGGTTCTCCCCCTTGTCCCCGTAATGCGCGCGGAGTTCCCGCTTCAGCACCTTCATGCTGGGGCCCAGCGGCAGCGTGTCCGTGAACTCGACGCGGCGCGGGTACTTGTACCGGCCCAGGTGCTCCTTGGACCACTCGGTGATCGCGGCGGCGTCGGGGGTGGCGTGCGGCTCCGGTACGACGACGGCGCACACCTCCTCGCCGTGCAGTTCGTCGGGCAGGCCGATGACCGCGACCTGGGCGATCGACGGGTGGCGCATCAGGACCTCCTCGACCTCCCTCGGGTACACGTTGTAGCCGCCGCGGATGATGACGTCCTTCTTGCGGTCGACGATCCTGAGGAAGCCCTCGTCGTCCTTGGTGCCGAGGTCGCCGGTGCGGAACCAGCCGTCGACCAGGGCCTCGGCGGTGGCCTCGGGCCGGCCGAGATAGCCGGAGAAGACGTTGTGGCCGCGGACGACGACCTCGCCCAGCTCGCCGGCCGGCAGCAGTTCGACGCGGTCCTCCAGCTCGGCGCGGGCGATCTCCACGTCGACGCCCCACAGCGGGTGCCCGATGGTGCCGGCCCGGGTGCCGAACAGCGGCTGGTTGACGGCGGCCGCCGGCGAGGTCTCCGACAGGCCGTACCCCTCGTAGACCTTCGCGCCGAACGCCTCCTCGAACCGCTCCAGCACGGCCACGGGCAGCGAGGCGCCGCCGGAGACGCAGACCCGCAGGTCGGGCAGCCGCTCGGCCCGCGCCGCCGCGGCGGCCAGGGAGACGTACATCGTCGGCACGCCGTGGAAGGTGTTCACCCCCTCCGCGACCATCAGCTCGATGGCGCGGGCCGCGTCGAAGCGGGGCAGCAGGACGAGCGTGGCGCCCGCCCGCCAGGTGGAGTTGAGGGACACGGTCTGCCCGAAGGCGTGGAAGAGGGGCAGCGCGCCGAGGGCGATGTCGTCGGCGCGGATGTCGTTGGCGTCGAAGGCGTTGACGGTCGCGTTCATCACGATGTTGAAGTGACTGAGGACCGCGCCCTTGGGGACGCCGGTGGTGCCGCTGGTGTAGAAGATCACCGCCGGGTCGTCGGCAACGCGGGTGACGTACGACCGGAGCGGCTCGGCGTCCGCCGCCAGCGCGTCGAACTCCGCGCCCAGGGTGACCACGCGGACCCCGAGCACGTCGGCGGCGGCCCGGCCGGTCTCCGCCTGGGCCGGGTGGACGAGCAGCAGGCTCGCCCCGCTGTCCCTGAGCACGTGCTCGACCTCGCCCGCCGACAGCAGCAGGTGCACCGGTACGACGACCCCGCCCGCCGCGGCGACGGCGAAGTAGGCGATCGGGAACTCGGCGGTGTTGGGCGCCATGAGGGCGACCCGGTCCCCCGGCCGTACCCCGAGCGCGCCGGCGAGGGTGCCCGCCCGGGCGAGGGACCGCCGCCACACCTCGGCGAAGGACAGCCGCAGATCGCCCTCGACGAGCGCCGTCTTCTCGGGACGGCGTTTGGCGTTCTCGGCGAGGATGGCGGCGACGGACAGGGTTGCCATGCCAGTGGTGCTCCGTTTCCTTGCTGCGGCCCGTGGGGCCGGTGGCTCCCGTGCGAGGAGCCGGGGTTGATGGGGCGTCAGACGCTCTCGACCAGCACCGCGCTGCCCTGGCCCACGCCCACGCACATGGTCGCGAGCCCGCGCCGCGCGCCCGTGCGGCGCATCCGGTGCAGCAGGGTCGCAAGGATGCGGGCGCCGGAGCAGCCGAGGGGGTGGCCGAGGGCGATGGCGCCGCCGGTCGGGTTGACCAGGTCCGGGTCGATGCCCAGCTGGTCGACGCAGGCGAGGGCCTGCGCGGCGAACGCCTCGTTGAACTCGGCCTCCTCGAGGCCGGCGACGTCCCAGCCGGCCCGGGCCAGTGCCTTGCGGGTGGCGGGGACCGGGCCGATGCCCATGACGTCGGGGTGGACGCCGGCGGAGGCGCCCGCGACATAGCGGCCGAGGGACTCAAGGCCGAGTGCGGCCAGGGCCTCCTCGCTGACCAGCAGCAGCCCGGCCGCGCCGTCGTTCATCGGCGAGGCGTTGCCCGCCGTGACGGTGCCGCCCTGGCGGAAGACCGGCTTGAGGCGAGCGAGTTTCTCCAGCGAGGTGTCCTCGCGGACGCACTCGTCGTGCTCGACCGCGCTGCCGTCCGGGCACGCCACGGGCAGGAGTTCGGCGTCGAAGTGGCCGTTCTTGCGTGCGTCGGCGGCGCGTCGGTGGCTGCGCAGGGCGAACTCGTCCTGCCGCTCGCGGGAGATGCCGTAGCGTGCGGCGACCTCCTCGGCGGTCTCGCCCATGGACAGCAGGCCGTGCAGGTCCCTCATCGCCGGGTTGACCAGCCGCCAGCCCAGGCGGGTGTCGTGGGTCTCGATGCGCTGCGGCAGGGCCTCGTCGGGGCGGGGCAGCACGAAGGGGGCGCGGCTCATGGACTCGGAGCCGCCCGCGATCACGATGTCGGCCTCGCCGGCGGCGATCGTGCGGGCGGCGGTGGTGACCGCTTCCAGGCCGGAGGCGCACAGCCGGTTGACGGTGGCACCGGGCACGGACTCGGGCAGCCCGGCCAGGAGGGCGGCCATGCGGGCGACGTTGCGGTTGTCCTCGCCGGACTGGTTGGCCGCGCCCCAGTAGACGTCGTCGACACGGGCCGGGTCGAGGGCGGGCACACCGGCGACCAGGCCGCGGATCACCGTGGCGGCCAGGTCGTCGGGCCGGACGCCGGACAGGGCTCCGCGCAGCTTGCCGATGGGGGTGCGGCGAGCGGCCGCGAAGTGGACGGGACGCACGGCTTCGACTCCTGACCTCCGACCGGCCGACGGCACTGTCGGCCGGCGACCACACAGGGACGCTGACTTAATTAGCACTGCTAGTTTTCGACTATAGACCTCCGACCCGCCCGCTGGGAAGATCCCCTCGGACCGCCACCGCCGCGCCGCGCCCCTTCCGGAGGAGACATGCCCCACGTCCGCGAGCACACCCTCGACGGCACCCACGGCTCGATCGCCGTACGGGAGTGGCCGCACCCTGCGCCGCGCTGCCTGGTCCTCGTGGTGCACGGGTACGGCGAGCACGCGGGCCGGTACGACGAGCTGGCGGCCGTGCTCACCGGGCACGGGGCGGCCGTCTACGCGCCCGATCACATGGGTCACGGCAGATCGGCCGGGGAACGGGTGGTGATCGAGGACTTCGAGGACGTCGTCACCGATGTGCACGCGGCGGCGGAGCTGGCCCGGGCCGCGCACCCCGGTCTGCCGCTGGTCCTGCTCGGCCACTCCATGGGCGGGCTGATCGCCGCCCGCTACGCGCAGCGGTACGGCGCCGAACCGAGCGCGCTGATCCTGTCCGGGCCGGTGATCGGCGCCTGGGAGCTGCCGGCACGGCTGCTGGCCCTGCCGGAGATCCCGGACACCCCGGTCAGCCCGGCCGCGCTCGCCCGGGACCCGGCCGTGGGCGCCGCCTACGCCGCCGACCCGCTGGTGTGGCACGGGCCGATGAAGCGGCCGACGCTGGAGGCGTTCGTCCGCACCCTGCGGACCGTCGAGAAGGGCGGTGACGTCGGCGGGCTGCCGCTGCTGTGGCTGCACGGCGACGACGACCGGCTGGTGCCGCTGCCCGGCAGCCGGATCGGAGTGGAGCGGCTGAGCGGCGGGCGGCTGACCGAGCGGATCTTCCCCGGGGCGCGGCACGAGGTGTTCCACGAGGCGGAGAAGGCGCGGGCCTTCGCCGAGGTGCTGCGCTTCCTGGACCGTACGCTGCCCCGCTGATCCCGCCAACCCGCTTGCGTGAGGGCCGGGTTGGGCCTGCGCCGTACGTCATGATCGTGTCAGACTGCTGACCGCACCTCCCGGCCTGAGCGCCGGGACCAGCCGAGCGGAGGAGCAGCACGTGACGGGGACCGGGCCGGCCGGATCACGCATCGACACCACCCGGCCGCATCCGGCCCGGGTCTACGACTGGTTCCTCGGCGGCAAGGACAACTACCCCGTCGACGAGGAACTGGGCCGCCGGATCGCGGCGATCGACGGCGGCGCCCCGCGGGCCGCGCGCGCCAACCGGGCGTTCATGCGGCGCACCGCACGGGCGCTCGCCCAGGACGGCATCCGCCAGTTCCTGGACATCGGCACCGGCATACCGACCGAGCCCAATCTGCACCAGATCGCGCAGTCGGTGGTCCCGGACAGCCGGGTGGTCTACGTCGACAACGACCCGATCGTGCTGGCCCACGCGAACGCGCTGCTGCGGGGCACCCCGGACGGGGTCACCGAGTACGTCCAGGCCGACGCCCGCGATCCGCGCGCCATCCTCGAACAGGCCGCCCGCGTCCTGGACTTCGACCGCCCGGTGGCCCTGTCCCTGATCGCCCTGCTGCACTTCGTGGCCGACGAGGACGGCGCCCACGAGGTGATCTCCACCCTGGTCGACGCGCTGGCGCCGGGCAGCCGGCTCGTGCTGTCGATGATGACGGCCGACTTCGAGCCCGAGAACGTCGGGAAGGGCATCGCCGCCTACGCGGCGGGCGGGGTGACCCTGGTGGCCCGCTCCCACGCCGAGGTGGCCGCGTTCTTCCAGGGCCTGGACCTGCTGGAGCCGGGCATCGTGCCGATCACCGACTGGCGCCCCGACGAGGCACCGGACGGCCGCGGACCCGTCTCCCTGTACGGCGGCGTCGGCCGCAAGCCCTGAGCGCCCCGCGCTCCCCCGCCGGCCCTACAGTCCGAGCACGCGGGCGATGGTGCGCAGGACGCCGTCGTCGTTGTTGGACGGGGCGAGGTGGCGGGCCCGGCGCACGACCTCCGGGTGGGCGCCCGCCATGGCGAAGGACCAGTCGGCCGCGTCCAGCATCTCCAGGTCGTTGAGGTAGTCGCCGAAGACCATGGTCTGCGCGGGCGTGATGCCGAGCGCCCGCTGCAGGCCGCGCAGCGCGGTGCCCTTGTTGGCGGTGCGGTTCATGACGTCCACCCAGTGCTCGCCGGAGACGACGACCTGGTGGCTCCCGGCGAACTCGGCGAGCGCGGGGGCCGTGGAGCGCTCGGCCGGACCGAAGTCGAACAGCGCGATCTTGATCACGTCGTCGTCCACGGCGGTGAGGTCCTCGACGATCCGGTGTTCGACGTAGTACCTGCGCACCTCCGCCAGGAACGCCTCGTCGGTCCGCTCGACGTACGCCGCCCGCTTGCCGCACACCACGGCACCGGCGTCCACGCCGTCCGCGACCAGCCGCCGTACCGTCCGCACGATCCGCGCCGGCACGGCCGCGTCGAGGGTGTCGGAGCTGAGTTCCACGCCGTCGCGGACCACGTACGTGCCGTTCTCCGCGATGAACACCATGCCCTCGGCGACCTCGGCGAACTGCCGGGCCAGCGTGGCGTACTGGCGGCCGCTCGCGGGGCTGAACAGGATCCCGCGGCGGCGCAGTTCGGCGAGCATCGGCCACAGGCCGTCCGGTATCCGCTTGGCGTCGTCCAGCAGCGTGCCGTCCATGTCGGTGACGATCAGCCGGATGTCGGCGGGGCCCGCGGGCAGGCCGGGGGTGTCCAGGAGGGGCGGGGGCGTGGCGGGCATGTCCTGCTTCCGGTCGGGGAGGGTGGCGCCGCCCAGTGTTCCCCATGCGACGCGGCGCCCCGGACCCGCCCCCGGACCGCCCGGACCGGGTGGTTCCCGGGACAGCGCGATCAACGGGCGGCACAATGACGGCGGGCAACCACGTACGAGAAGGGCGGCGACGTGACCGAGGGATCCCCCACGGCCGGACCGGCGAGACTGAACACCTCCGTGGCGCACAACGCGAGGGTGTGGAACTACTGGATCGGCGGCAAGGACAACTACGAGGTCGACCAGCAGGTCGGTGAGCACGTCGCCGGGATGTTCCCGGTCATCCGCGACGTGGCCCGCGCGGACCGGGAGTTCCTCGCGCGGGCGGTCACGTACCTGGCCGCCGAGCGCGGGATCCGCCAGTTCCTGGACGTCGGCACCGGCCTGCCGACCGTGGACAACACCCACGAGATCGCGCAGCGGATCGCGCCCGAGTCCCGGATCGTGTACGTCGACAACGACCCGATCGTGCTCGTGCACGCCCGCTCGCTGCTCACCAGCTCCCCCGAGGGCGTCACGGACTACGTCGACGCCGATGTGCACGACCCGGACGCCATCGTGCAGCGCGCCGCCGAGACCCTGGACCTGAGCCGGCCGGTCGCGCTGATGATGCTGGGCATCCTGAACTTCGTCCTGGACACCGGCGAGGCCCGGGAGATCGTGCGGCGGCTCATGGCGGCCCTGCCGTCCGGCAGCTGCCTGGTGCTGACCCATCCGACGTACGACGGCGACGTGGGCGGCGAGGGCAACCGCGCGGCGATGGAGTTCTGGAACGCCCACGCCACCCCGCCGATCACCGCCCGCGGCCGGGCCGAGATCGCCGCGTTCCTCGACGGTCTGGAGCCGGTCGAACCGGGGCTCGTGCCCTGCTCGCAGTGGCGCGCCGACCAGGCCGCCGCGGCGCCGGTGCCGCAGTTCGGGGCGGTGGCCGTGAAACCCTGACGCCCGTCGACGCCAGCATCGCGCGGACCGCGCCGAGGAGGACGTGATGACCACCCTTGCCGACCCCGTGCCCGGCGGGCGCCCCGAGGATCTGCGCCGGGTCGCCGCACTCACCGCCGGCCTGGCCGCGCGGGGCGTGAGCGGGATCGTCCTAAGTTACGTGGACACCTCGGGCGTCTGCCGGATCAAGACCGTCCCCACGGCGCGGCTGGCGGCGGCCGTGTCCTGGGGCGTCGGCATGTCCCCGGTGTTCGACACGTTCCTCGCCGGCGACGCGATCGTCACCACCGACGTCCTCGGCTCGCCGGACGGCGACCTGAGGCTCTACCCGGACCTCGACCAGCTGGTGGTGCTGGCCGGCCAGCCCGGCTGGGCGTGGGCGCCGGTGGACCGCGTCACGCAGGAGGGCGCCCGCCACCCCGGCTGTGCCCGGACCTTTCTGCGCCGGATCGTGGCCGAGGCGGCCGAGCGGCACGGCCTCGCCTTCAAGGCGGCGGTCGAGGTCGAGTGGTCCGTGGGCCTCGGCTCGGCGCCCGACGGGGAGTTCGTCCCGGCGGTCTCCGGTCCGGCGTACGGCGCGATCCGGCAGGTCGGGCTGAGCGACTACACCGCCGACCTGCTGGCCGCGTTCACCGCGCAGGACGTGCCCGTCGACCAGCTCCACCCCGAGTACGCGCCGGGGCAGTTCGAGATCTCGGTGGGCGCGCTGGACCCGGTGGCGGCGGCCGACCGCAGCGTGCTGGTCCGGCAGACGATCCGCGCGGTCGCGCAGCGGCACGGCCTGAGGGTCTCCTTCGCACCCGCGGTGTCCGCCGAGGGCGTCGGCAACGGCGGCCACCTGCACCTGTCGTCCTGGCGGGACGGGGTGAACCTGCACGCGGGCGGGGAGCGGCGCTACGGCATGACGGCCGAGGCGGAGTCCTTCACGGCCGGGATCCTGGCCCGGCTGCCCGCGCTGACGGCGGTGACCGCCCCGAGCCCGGCGAGCTACCTGCGGCTGCGGCCGTCGCAGTGGGCGGGGGTGTTCACCGCCTGGGGCCGGGAGACCCGGGAGGCGGCGCTGCGGGTCATCACCGGTACGGCGGGCCGCGCCGAGCAGGACGCCAACCTGGAGGTCAAGCCCGTCGACCTGGCCGCCAACCCGTATCTCGCGCTCGGCTGCGTCATCGCCGCGGGCCTCGACGGCCTGGCCGGGGCACAGCACCTGCCCGGGGAGATCACCGGCGATCCGGCCCGCTACGGCCCGGACGAGGCGGCCGCCCTCGGGGTGCGCCGGCTGCCGCGGTCCCTGCCGGAGGCCGTCGGGGAGTTCCGCGCCGACGAGGTGCTGCGGGCCGCGCTGGGCCCGGTGCTCGCGGACGCGGTGAGCGCCGTACGGCTCGGTGAGGCGGCGGCCGTCGAGGGCCTGGACGACGCGCGGGTGGCGGCGGCCTACCGCTGGGTGTACTGACCATGACCGCGCCCGGACCGGTCCACGAGGCCCTGGCCGGCCTCGCCCTGGTGGATCACCACTGCCACGGTGCCGTGCCGGCCGCTCTGGCGCCGCAGGAGTTCGCCCCGCTCCTGACGGAGGGGGAGGCCTGGCCCGGCCTGTCGCCCTTCGACACCCCCGCCGGGGTGGCCGTGCGCCGGCACTGCGCGCCGCTGCTGGACCTGCCGCGGCACGCCCCGCCCGACGCCTACGTGACCCGCCGCGCGGAGCTGGGCGGGCGGGAGGTCAACCGCCGCTTCCTGACCGCCGTCGGCGCCGAGGCGTTCTTCGTGGACACCGGCTACACCGCGCACCCGCTGACCTCCCCCGCCGAGCTGGCCGAGGCCGCCGGCGCCACGGCGTGGGAGGTCGTACGCCTGGAGCAGCTGGCGGAGGCGGTG
Source organism: Streptomyces sp. NPDC104106 (assembly GCF_055584345.1). Lineage (NCBI taxonomy): Bacteria > Bacillati > Actinomycetota > Actinomycetes > Kitasatosporales > Streptomycetaceae > Streptomyces > Streptomyces sp. NPDC104106. The sequence continues at coordinate 46,876 of NZ_JBVJMF010000024.1, read as the reverse complement.
GCGGCGCGGGGCGTCGAGCCCGACGCGTACGGGGAGGGGGTCCGTGCGGCGGCCGAGGAGGCGGCGGGCCGGCCGGGTGTGGTGGCGGTGAAGTCGGTGGCCGCCTACCGCACGGGATTCGCCCTGGACCCGGCCCGCCCGGCGCCGCGTGAGGTGACGCGCGCAGCACGGGACTGGCTGGCGGCCGGGGGCGGCCGGCTGACCGATCCGGTCCTGATACGGCACCTGCTGTGGACCGCCGTGGACCTCGGCCTGCCCCTGCAACTGCACACCGGCTTCGGCGACGCCGACCTGCGCCTGCACCACGCGGACCCGGCCCTGCTGACCGACTGGCTGCGGCTGACCGCCGGCACCGTCCCGGTCATGCTGCTGCACTGCTGGCCGTACCACCGCCAAGCGGCCTACCTGGCGGCGGTGTTCGAGCAGGTGTACCTGGACGTCGGCCTCGCCCTGCACCACACCGGCCCGGCCCGCTGCCGGGCGGTGCTGGAGGAGGCGCTGGAGATCACCCCGTTCCGGAAACTGCTGTACAGCTCCGACGCCTACGGCGTGGCCGAATTCCACTTCCTGGGCGCCCTGTGCTTCCGCCAGGGGCTGGCCGATCTGCTCCAAGTCCGCGTCGACCGCGACGAGTTGAGCCTGCCCGACGCGCTGCGCATCGCCGCCTGGACGGGCCGTGACAATGCCCGCCGCGTCTACGGCCGCTACGTACCGCCCGCAACCGAACCGGCCCGCGACCCCTGCGGGCGCCCGACCCGGAAAGTATGATCAAGCAATGTCAGACATGACCGAAACCACGCCCGGCTGGCTCACCACGGACGAGCTGGAAATGGCCCGGGCCCGCATGCCGATCCTGTACGTCGAGGCCGTGCCCGTGCGCGTGGACGACAGCGGTGAAGTCACGAGCATCGGCCTGCTGCTGCGCATCGGCCCGGACGGGACGGTCAGCCGGACCCTGGTCTCCGGCCGCGTCCTGCACCACGAGCGGGTCCGCGACGCCCTGCTGCGCCATCTGGAGAAGGACCTCGGCCCGGTCGCGCTCCCCCGCATCCCCACCTCGCTGCAGCCCTTCACCGTCGCCGAGTACTTCCCGACGGCGGGCATCACCCCGTACCACGATCCGCGCCAGCACGCGGTCTCCCTCGCCTACATCGTCCCGGTCACCGGCGACTGCCGACCCCGGCAGGACGCGCTGGACCTGGTGTGGTTCAGCCCCCAGGAGGCGGCGTCCGCGGCCGTGCAGGGCGAGATGCCGGGCGGCCACGGAGTACTGCTGAAGCAGGCGCTCGCGCACGTGGGCCTGACGTACTGATCCCGGCGGCCGCCCGACCGGCCTGTCTATCAGGCCAGCGGGCCTTCCGGCCAGAGGCTCCCGGCAGGTGTTCAGGTTGCGTTCAGGTTCACCGGCCGCCGTGGCAACAGCTGCACCAGAAGCCATAAAACAATGGCAAAGCGGGCTGGGTCGACCGCAGTTGGGCATGCGAAGGTGCGGATCATGAGCACAGAGCACGCCCTCCAGGACCGGCCACGCGGCCGCACACGCGCGCGCATACGCGAGAGCGCGAACAAGGTGCCGGAGGTCACCGTCTACTTCTGGATCATCAAGGTCCTCACCACCGGCATGGGCGAGACCGCGTCCGACTTCCTGGCCCACACGCTGGGCAACATCCCGGCGGTCGGCCTCGGTGGTCTCGCCTTCGTGGCGTCGCTCGTGCTGCAGTTCGCGGTCCGCCGGTACGTGGCCTGGGTCTACTGGACGGCGATCGTCATGGTCAGCGTGTTCGGCACGATGGCCGCGGACGCGCTCCACGTGGTCGTCGGCGTCCCGTACACCCTGTCCACCCCGCTGTTCATGATCGCCCTGGCCGCCGTCTTCGTCCTCTGGTACAAGTCCGAGCGCACCCTGTCCATCCACTCCATCCGCACCCGGCGCCGTGAGTCCTTCTACTGGGCGGCCGTCCTCGCGACCTTCGCGCTGGGCACCGCCGCGGGCGACCTCACCGCGACGATCGGCCTCGGCTACCTGGGCTCGGTCGTGCTGTTCGCCGTGGCGATCTGCGTCCCGGCGATCGCCCACCGCGGCGGCCTGCTGGGCGCGGTGACCGCGTTCTGGACGGCCTACGTCATCACCCGCCCGCTCGGCGCGTCCCTCGCCGACTGGATGGCGCTGCCGACCAAGCGCGGCGGCCTGGACTGGGGCCTCGGGCCGGTGACCCTGTCGTGGACGGTGGCGATCGTCGGGTTCGTGGCCTTCCTCGCGCTGTCGCGCCGGGACACCCGGCCGGCGAGCTGAACCGAGCGGAAAGGGGCCGCGTCCGGATCGCTCCGGACGCGGCCCCCGGCGTGTGTCCGCCCGGTTCGTCACCTGCCCGGGTGCGGGGCGTTCGCGGGGAGTTCCACAGTGATGCGGAGCCCGCCGGCAGGCCGCGGGGTGAGGGTGGGCTCCGGGACGGCCTCGCGGGACAGAGGCGTACAGGCGCTCGGCAGGGCTGTCGCCGCGGATCCGAGTCAGCGGGTGGTGCTGCTCGGCGACCTGAACGGCACCATGGACGACCGCGCGTTTCAACGCCATCGCCTCACGGACGCGCTCGGCCCGGGACGCGGCCGGCGACGGCTTCGGCTTCACCTGGCCGGCGGGGTTCCCGGTGGTGCGGATCGACCACATCCTGGTCAGGGGTGTGAAGCCGGACCGTTCATGGGTGCTGCCGGCCACCGGGAGCGACCACCTGCCGGTGATGGCCGGAATCAGCTGGTGAACCCGGGGGCATGGGCCGGCGCCTGCCTGCTGCGACGTGAGAAGGAAGCGGAAGGAACGCGTCGCCCGGCCCGGGGGTCAGGGGCGGGTACCGGCCGCGGAGGGGGTGGCGGAGCGCGCCGGGCCCGCCGATGGCTCCACGGTGCGCGGGCGTGGGGTGCGGGTCGGGGGCCGGGGTTCTGTCGGGGTTGCCGAGGGGGCGGCGGAGGGTGAGGCCGTGGCGGCCGGCGGGCGGGTGGGGACGGTCGTCGTACCCGCCGAAGGGCGAGGGGTGACACTCACGGGAGCCGACTCGGCCGGGGTCGGTGAGACCGCGGGGCTGCTCGCGGGGGCGAGCGGGACCGTCGGGGAGGCGGGGTCGTGGTGGGTGGTGCGCAGCAACGGCACGGCCAGGAGGGCCGCGACCGCGCAGGTCGCGCCGGCTCCGGCGGCAGCGCGCAGGACACGGCGGCGGGCCGCGCCACGGCGGATCTCCTCGAACCGGCCGGGCGGCGGGGCGAGATGCTCCGAGGGCGGCCGCATGAGGACGGCGAGCGGGTCGTCGGGGTCGAAGACCGGACCGTCGTCACTGTATGTGATCAAGGCTTCTCCTCAGATGGGCGCGGAGCAGTTCGCGGGCCGCGTGCAGGTCGGCCTTGACGGTTCCTTCCTTGCGCCCGGTCAGCACGGCCACCTCCCGGATCGGCATGTCAGCGTAGTAGTGCAGGAGGGTCGGTATGCGCAGTCGTTCGGGAAGCGCCTGGACCAGCAGACGGACCGAGGGGTCGGTCTGCTCGGTGGGCGGGCGGACGGACGCCTCCACGGTGGCGCGCCGCACCGCCCTGCGCTCGCGCTCCAGCTTGCGCCAGTGGTCCCGGACGATGTTGGCGGCCGTGACGTAGAGGAAGCCTCGGGGCTCCGAGACGGATGTCCAGCGGGCCCAGAGACGGGTGAACGCCTCCGAGGCGATCTCGTGGGCGGTCTCGTCGTCGTCGACCAGACGACGGCACCAGCCGGCCAGGCGGGGGTAGAGAGCGGCGAACAGCTCTGCTGCCGCCTTCTCGCGGGACCGTTTCAACGCACTCCATGGGGGATGGGGGCGCGCCCCTCGGCGCGCCCCTCGTCACGTCAGGGGGCGCGCGGGGCGCCCGTGGGGAAGACCCCGGGCCGGTGGCGTCCGTTCCATCGACCCGGGGTCGGGGCGGGCGCGGGCCGGTCAGTGGCTCGCGGGGTTCAGCACGGCGAAGACGATCACGTTGTCGAGGTAGCCGTCGCCGGTGCGGGGTCCGCCGCACGTGATGAGCCGCAGCTCGGGCCGGTCGACGTCGCCGTAGACCGCCTTCGTCGGAAAGGCGCTCTTGGCGACGGTCCGTACCGAGGTGACGGTGAACTCGGCCGATCTGCCGTTCTCCAGGCGCACCGTGATCCCGTCGCCGCGGCGCAGCCGGTCGAGGTGGCGGAAGACGCCGTCCCCGTAGGCGCCGACCGTGACATGGCCGAGGATCACCGCCGGACCCGTCTGGCCCGGCGTCGGAGAGTGCTGGTACCAGCCCGCCTGGTCGTGCGCGGTGATCGGGGGCACCTGCACGCTGCCGTCCTGTGCCAGCCCGAGCCGCATGACCGGCGTGTCGACGCCGATCTCGGGGATCCGCAGCCGCGCCGGTACCGAACGGCCAAGGGCATGCGGCTCGTTCGCCGGGTCCGCGGAGGACCCGGCGGACATGGGCGTGCCGCTGGGGCGGGTGGCCGACGCTCCGTCGCCGCCGTGGCCGGCGCAGCTCACGAGCAGCGTGGCCAGTGCCGCGGTGACGAACGCGCGCCTGGAGAGGTGAGTCATGCCCTGCTCGCCCGTCGGCGGCGCACGAGGAAGGCCGCCGCGCCGCCGACCGCGAGGGCGCCGGCGGCACCGCCGCCGATCAGCATGCCGTCCGGGCCGGAGCCGTCGGAGCCGGTGGTCACACCGGTGTCGGGGGCGCCACTCGGTACGACACCGACCTGGCCCCGCCCCTCGCTCGGGGAGGCGGTCGGCACGGGGGTGGCCGCTCGGCCGGGCACCCGGGTGGGGACCGCGCTCGGCTCCGCACCGGCCGGCGCGCTCGGCCGGGCCGACGGCTCGGACGTGGCGGAGGGGCGGGGGGTCGCAGACGCGCTGGCCCCGTGGGCGAACGCGGGCACCGTGCTCGCCAGCACGGCGACGCACGCGGCCGCCGTGGCGCTGAGGACTGTTCGGCGCATGAATCGCTCTCTTTCGTCGGCCGGCCCGGCCGGGCGGCCGGGCAGACTGTGTGATGGGTCGAGCCGAGAGACGAGACAGGATCACCACGAGTTGTAAAGAGTCGGCAAAGTCGGGCCGGGTGCAGGCTGCGGGCACGGTCGGTCGCCGCGTCGGCGAGTCGCTTGCGTCGGCGGTCAGCCGGCGACGTGGAGAGTCGTGGCGATCCATGCGTAGGGGACTGGGACACTCGGGGTGTCCTCGTGGGATGTCCCGTTGATGGTGGCCACCAGCGACAGGTACCTGCCGTGGGTGCCGGCGAACCGGGACGCGGTGTGCGCGGCGCGCTGCTGGAGTGCCTGTCGGTGGAGGTCTGCGGCGAGCAGGAGGTTCGCGGCCAGCCGGCGCCGCAGCCCGGGGGTGTCCCGCTGTCCGGCGACCTCGGCGAGCCAGGCCGCGTAGCGGTCGCCGATGTCCTGGGCCTGCGGACAGGCCGCGGGCAACCCGGCCCGGTATGCCGCCTGGGCGTCCCGGATGATCGCCGTCCCCCTGTCGATCGAGCCCAGTACCGGCGGCGTCGCCATGAGGCGTCCCTGGTCCGTGGCGTGGGTCTCGTGCAGGTACGCACGGACCGAGCGGCGGAAGTCGTCGTCCTGGACCAGGTCGGCCAACTCGATCCAGGCTTCGAGCTGTTCCGTGGTGGGCTCCGCCGGCAGATGCGGTCGCACGGCCCGTAGCCGGCCCGCGAAGGCGGCAGGGACGTCGAGGCCGTCGGTGATGTCGTTCCAGAACTCGTCGATGAGGCGGTCGCGGTCGTCGTCGGACGGGGACGCCGGCTTGTGCATGAGATTCCTCTCCTCGGTCGGGCTGTCGTCGTCACGGGCCGGCGACCTCCTCGCGCACCCGCGAAGCCCTCCGCCGCCGACGCGTCGGACAGGTGGGCCGGCGTCTCATGCCGCTCGGCGCCGGACGGACGACGTCGTGGCCGGCGGCCCGCGCAACACCCTGATCCTGCAGAACCGCCGGGACAACGCCACCCCGCGGGAAAGCGGCCTAGGGCTGCGCAAGGCCCTCGGCGACGGCTCCGCCTTCGTCGGCGCCGACAACGGCGGGCACTACGTCTACCACGAAGGCTCCGCCTGCGCCGACAAGGCCACCGGCGGCTTCCTGGCCACCGGCCACCTGCCGGCCAGGGACGTCTACTGCACCGACGTCACACGGAAGCGACCCGCCGGAACGCGGTGTTCCCCACAACGGGCTGGTCGGGCCTCCCTGTTCTGCACGGCCGGCTGCCCGGCAGGTGGCCGTACGGCATCCCGCGACACCGCGGACCGGGCCCCCTCGGCCCGGTCCCGCACCGCATCCGATCTCAGGACGCCCGCGGCGTCCGCGTCCCCGTCGCGGGGCTGCGAACGCCGGGGCGCAGTGCCGTTCGAGTCCGGCGATCCGGCCCTGGCCGCCGCGCTCGGGCCAGCCGGCGGTGGCGGTGTCGGGGCAGGCCGGAGCGGTGGCCACGATCACCTGCCCACGCAGGTGCTTCTTCAGGTGGACGGCCCGCAGACTGGGGCTCGTGGGGATCAGCCGGGCAAAGGCGAGACCGCGCCCGCTCGGAGATTCCCGCCGCGTCGGCCACCTGATCGCCGTCGTTTCCTCGCCCCCCTTCCAGGAAGAGCTCCAGTGTGACGCCGCAACAGGTCGTCGGGACCGCCTTGCGCCGCAGACAACCGGTCACGCGACCGCGCGTCCCGCACACTCCCCAGGAATGGCCAAGAGGCCGTGCCGGATCACTCCAGCACGGCCTCCGACCTGCGTCTTCCGCACGTCGGGACGACAGGATTTGAACCTGCGACCCCTTGACCCCCAGTCAAGTGCGCTACCAAGCTGCGCCACGTCCCGTTGCCCGCTTGACCTGGGGTTTCCCCGGCCGAAACGCGCAGGGAAACCATACCGCACTCGGCCCGGTGATCGCGCCCGGCTTTCCTGTTGACCTCAAGTTTGGTTGAGGTTGCACGATCGACGGCATGACGATCACAGCGGACTACGGCCGTACGTACGGCTACGACGATCTGACCGGGCTGATGAGCCTGATGACCGGCGACGAGAAGCACGGACCGGCGGCCACCTCCACGCTCGACGTGCTGTGGGTGCTCTACGACCGGGTGCTGCGGGTGACACCGCGGCGGCGGGACGACCCGGCCCGGGACCGGTTCCTGCTGAGCAAGGGGCACGGGCCGATGGCGTACTACGCGGTGCTGGCCGCGAAGGGGTTCGTGCCGGTCGACTGGCTGCCCGGCTTCGGCTCCTACGACTCCCCGCTCGGGCACCACCCCGACCGGGTACTGGTGCCGGGGGCCGAGATCGCCAGCGGCTCGCTCGGCCACGGGCTGCCCATCGCCGTGGGCAACGCGCTGGGGCTGCGGGCGCAGGGGCTGCACGACCCGGCGGTCTGGGTGCTGATCGGCGACGCCGAGCTGGACGAGGGCAGCAACCACGAGGCGATCGCCTTCGCCGGGCCCGCCGGGCTGGAGCGGCTGCACACGGTCGTGGTCGACAACTCCTCCGCCAGCCATGCCCGGCCCGGCGGGATCGCCGCCCGGTTCGAGGCCGCGGGCTGGTCCGCGGTGACCGCCGACGGACGCGACCACGCGGCCCTGTACGCCGCGTTCACCGCGCCGCACCCCGGGCGGCCGCACGTGGTCGTGGCCCGGGTCGAGCCGAAGGCCCGGGCCGCCTGATGGCCGGCCCCCGTCCCGCCGCATCCGCACCGGACCCCGACCTCCACTCCGACTGGAAAGGCTCCTTCGTCATGGAGACCATGCGTGACCGCTTCGCCCCCGTCGTCTCCCGGATGCTGGACGAGGATCCGCGGATCGCGGTCGTCCTCGCCGAGATCGGCAAGGACGGCTTCCACGAGGCCATGGCCCGGCATCCCGACCGGGTGATCAACGTCGGCATCCGGGAACAACTGCTGGTCGGGGCGGCGGCCGGGCTGGCGCTGACCGGGCTGCGGCCGGTCGTGCACACCTTCGCCAGCTTCCTGGTGGAGCGGCCGTTCGAACAGGTCAAACTGGATCTGGGGCACCAGGACGCGGGCGCGGTGCTGGTCAGCGCGGCGGCCTCGTTCGACTGGCCGGCGGGCGGCTACACGCACATGTCGCCCGGGGACGTGGCGCTCCTCGACACCCTGGACGGCTGGACCGTGCATGTACCCGGCCATCCGGACGAGGCCGAGACCCTGCTGCACCACGCGGTCGCCGCGGGCGACGACAAGGTGTACGTGCGGCTCTCCGTGCAGTCGAACCGGCGGGGGCGGATCACCGACGGACGGCACCTCGTCACGGTCCGCGAGGGCCGCTCCGGGGTCGTCGTGGCCGTCGGTCCGACGCTGGACGCCGTCCTCGCCGCCACCGAGGGACTGGACGTGACGGTGCTGTACGCGACGACCGTACGGCCCTTCGACGCGGCGGGCCTGCGCCGGGCCACGGACGCGGCGGGTACCGACGTGGTCCTGGTCGAGCCGTACCTCGCGGGCACCTCGACGGCCGCGGTGAACGAGGCCCTGTGCGAGGCGCCGCACCGGGTGCTCGGCCTGGGCGTGGGGCGCCGTGAGCTGCGCCGCTACGGGACGATCGAGGAGCACGTGGCCGCGCACGGACTGGACGCGCGCAGTGTGCGCGAGCGGATCCGCGCGTTCGTGGGGCCGGCGGCGAACGTGGCCGCCGGGGTGTGAACCGGTGCCGCTGCGGGGGTGGCTCGGGGAGGCGGCGCGCACGGGATGTGCCGGCGTGGGGGATCAGGGGGCGCTTTCGCCGGTGGGGTGCCGGGCGCGCTGGGTGGTGGGTCAGTGCGCGGGTACGGTCGCGTCGGCCCGGACCAGGTCGCGTACCGCCGGGATCGCCAGCAGTGCCGTGGCCACCGCCAGGCTGGTCGCGGCGGAGACCAGCAGGACGTGGTCGGCGCCGAGGGCCCCGGCCGCCGGGCCGGCGAGGGCCTGGCCGACCGGCATCATGGCGAGGGAGCCGGCGACGTCGTAGGCGTGGATGCGGTTGAGGACGTCGGCCGGGACCTGGGTCTGCACGCTCGTCGCCCACATCACGCCCCAGAAGGACATGCCGGCGCCGGCGACGGCCGCCCCGGCCGCCATCGCCGGTACGCCGAGGCCCGCGCCGACGGTCGCCGGGAAGCCGAAGAACGCGAACAGGGCGAGCGCCCCCGCGCGGAGCATGCGGCGCGGGCGCAGCCGCAGGGCCAGTACGCCGCCGACGACGGTGCCGGCGCCGAGAGCCGAGTTGACCAGACCGTAGGCGCGTGGGCCGTGGTGCTGGACGACCTCCGTGGCCACGAGAGGGACGGTCGGACCCCAGACGGCGATCATGTACAGGCACCAGACGGCGATGACGCCCCACAGCCAGCCGCGGGACCTGAACTCCCGCCAGCCCTGCGCCAGATCGGCGCGGAAGGCGCGCGTCCCGCGGCCGGCGGCCGGCCGGGCGCCCTCGGGCAGCGGGGGCAGCCGGAGCAGCAGCAGGCACAGGGCGCTGGCCGCGTAGGTCGCGGCGTGCGCGGCGAAGACACCGCCGGGTGAGGCGAAGCCGACCAGGAGGCCGGCGACGGCCGGTCCGGCGAGCTGGGCCGCGGACTCGGCGATGCGGATGGCGCCGTTCGCGCCCTGGATGTCGGCGGCCAGCCGGGGCACCGTACTGGCCACACCGGGCTGGAAGACCGCTCCCGCGACACCGTTGACGAACCCGATGGCGCAGATCTGCCACAGCACCACGTGCCCGGCGAAGAACAGCCCCGCGGCGAGGGACTGGGTGCCGAGCCGGACCAGGTCGGCGCCGATCATCAGCCGGCGGGTGCTGAACCGGTCGGCGATGACACCGCCGAAGACGACGAGTCCGGCGAACGCGGCCGCCGTCGAGGCCATGGCGAGACCGACCGCGCCCGCGCCGTACCCGTGTTCCAGCAGGCCGGCGGCGAGGGCCACGGGCAGCATGGTGTCGCCGAGCCGGGCGACGGCCCGGGCCGCGAAGAACAGGGCGAAGTTCCGCGACCAGACGGCCGGGCCGCCGCTCTTGCTCCGCTGTGTCACCCAAGTCACCCGACTGCCCCAAGTCCCCGGCCTCCCGCGTGGGTTGCGGCTGGTGGTGTCGTCGTGCCGTGCGTCCGTGCCCGTCATGGCGGATGCGCCCCCTTCCCGCCGACCCGGCCGGCAGCCCGCGCCGCGCGGGATCATGCCACGCCGGGCCCGCGCGCGCCGGTCATTTCACTCCGCGGGCGGGCGGCCCAACGCGGGGTGGGCGTCGAGGAGTCGGGGCGGGGCGGCCTGCCGCCAGGAGTCGGCGAGGATGTCGCGCAGCTCGTCCTCGTCCTCCAGCGCGGCGAGTCTCGCTCTCACCCAGGCGAACTGGGCCTCGTGGCCGGCGACCCAGAACTTCTCCGGCTCGGCCAGCACCAGTTCGTCACGCTCCTCCTTGGGGCAGCGCACGGCGATGGACGTCTCCTCCTCGGGGAGGGTCGCGAACATCTTCCCCGCCACCCGGAAGGTGGGCATGGACCAGGCGGTCTTCTCCGTGGTGTCCGGCAGGGACAGGGCGATACGGCGTACGTCTTCTGCGTCCGGCATGCTTCGCACCGTAGCCCCTGCCACTGACAGTCACCCTCCCGGCCGCTCGTCCCCGAGCCGTTTGAAGTACAGCGTCGTCGGCCGCAGCTCGCCCGCCGGGCTGAGCGCGTAGTCGGGGATGACGCCGGCGCGGGTCCAGCCGGCCGTGCGGTAGAGGTGCTCGGCCGGGCTGCCGGTCTCGGTGTCGAGGTGGAGCAGGGTGATGCCGGCGGCGGCCGCGGCCTCCTCGGCCGTGGTGAGGAGGCGGCGGCCGAGTCCCTGCCCGCGCGCGGTGCGGTGCACCATCAGCTTCACCAGCTCCGCCCGGTGGCGGCTGTTCTGCTTGTCGGGGAAGGCGAGGCTGACGGTGCCCGTGACGCGGCCGGTGTCGGCCACGGCCGCCCATACGGCGAGCCGGCCCGCCGCCGTCGCCCGCGCACGCTCGCGCCACCACGCGGCGGCCTCCGCGCGCCCGAGCGGGGCGAGGAATCCGACCGAGGCGCCGCCCGCCACCACGTCGGCCAGCAGGTCCGCCAGCTCGTCGGCCCGCTCCCCCAGGCGGTCCGCGTCCCAGCGTTGCGTCCTCACGGCCGCACCACCACCAGCGCGTACCGCGTCTGCTCCGCTCCGGCACAGCGGAACCGGGTCGGGCCGGCCACGCGCATCCGCAGGCAGTCGCCGGTGGCCAGGTGGTGCGCCTGTTCGCCGACGGTCACTTCCAGGGCGCCGTCGAGCACCCACAGGTGCTGCTCCAGGCCGGTCACGGGCGGGCGGTCGTAGGCGATGTCGGCGCCCGGGGCGAGCCGGCCCTCGACGAGTTCGCCGCGCAGGCCCGGGTGCGGCGGCGAGACGGAGCGCCGGACGAACCCCGAGGCGGGGTCCTGCCACAGCAGCTGGTCGGCGGCCCGCACCAGCGCGGCCGGCTCGGCCTCGACCTCGCTGAGCAGCTGGGACATGGTGCGGCCGTAGACATGGCAGAGCCGGTTCAGCAGCGCGGCGGTGGGGCTGGTCTCGGCGCGTTCGGCGCGCGAGAGGGTCGACCGGCTCACCCCGCTGAGCTCGGCCAACTCCCCCAGGGACCAACCGTGTTGGGCGCGCAGCTCGGCCAGCCGGGTGCCGAGCCGGGCGTCGAGGGGATCCCCCGGGATTCCGTTGTCGCCTCTCATGTCCGGGACGCTATCCCGGATATGAGACGACCGCGTTACGGAAGGCTCACCTCCCGTTCGCCGCTTCGGCTCACTCCCCCAGCGCCGCCCGCCCCAGCGCCTCCAGCACCGGGCGGATCAGCGGGTGTCCCTCGGCGCCGCGTCGTACGGCGGCGAAGACGCGGCGGGTCGGGGCCACGCCGTCGACGGGGCGGACCACGACGCCGGTGAGGTCCATGCCGTTCAGCGCGGAGCGCGGTACGAGCGCCACGCCCGCGTCCGCCGAGGCGAGCGCGACAACCGCGCGGAAGTCGTCCGAGGAATGCTCCAGACGGGGCTGGAAGCCGGCGCTCTCGCAGGCGAGGACGACCACGTCGTGGCAGGGGTTGCCGGGGTACGGCCCGATCCAGGGGTCCTTGGCCAGCTCGGCGAGGGGGACCTCGGCGGCGTCCGCGAGGCGGTGGCCGACGGGTACGACCGCGTCGAACGGTTCGGCGTAGAGCGGGACATGGGTGAGCCGGGGGTCGTCGGCGGGCGGGGCTCCCCGGTACTCCACGGCCACCGCCACGTCGACCTGCCGGTCGAGCACCATGGGCAGGCTCGCGTCGCCCTCGGCGTCCTGGACGCGGATGCGGATGCCGGGCGCGCGGTGGGCGAGCCGGGCCACGGCCGGGGCCACGACCTGAGCGATGCCGGTCGCGAAGGCGGCCACGGTGACCGTGCCCGCCTCGCCCGAGCCGTAGGCCGCGAGTTCCGCCTCGGCCCGCTCCAGCTGGGCGAGTACGGCGTTGGTGTGGCTGAGCAGGATCTCGCCGGCCGGGGTGAGCCGTACCCCCTTGGCGCCGCGCTCGACCAGGCGGTGGCCGGTCTCCTGCTCCAGGGCCGTCAGCTGCTGGGAGACGGCCGAGGGGGTGAGATAGAGCGCGGCGGCTGCCGCGGTGACCGTGCGGTGGTCGGCCACCGCACGGAGGATGTGGAGCCGCCGTGCCTCGATCATGGGCTCAATTATCCCCATACGTCGTGTGTGGTCAGGCCGCCAGTTCCGCTCGGGCGGCGACGAACGCGTCCACCGCGCGGTTGACGTCCTGCGTTGAGTGCGCGGCGGACAGCTGGACGCGGATGCGGGCCTGGCCCTGCGGGACGACGGGGTAGGAGAAGCCGATCACGTACACGCCGCGCTCCAGCAGCAGCTCGGCCATGCGGCCCGCCTGCGCCGCGTCGCCGATCATGACGGGGGCGATGGCGTGGTCGCCGGGGAGGATGTCGAAGCCCTCATTCGTCATCCGGCGGCGGAAGAGCGCGGTGTTCTCGTTCAGCCGCACGCGCAGGTCGTCCGCCGATTCCAGCAGGTCGAGCACCTTCAGGGAGGCGGCCGCGATCACCGGGGCGAGGGTGTTGGAGAACAGGTACGGCCGGGAGCGCTGGCGCAGCAGGGCGACGATCTCGGCGCGGGCGGCGACATAGCCGCCGGAGGCGCCGCCGAGGGCCTTGCCGAGGGTGCCGGTGATGATGTCGACGCGGTCCATGACGCCGTGCAGCTCGGGGGTGCCGCGGCCGGTGGGGCCGACGAAGCCGACGGCGTGCGAGTCGTCGACCATCACCATGGCGTCGTAGCGGTCGGCGAGGTCGCAGATCTCGGCGAGCGGGGCGACGTAGCCGTCCATGGAGAAGACGCCGTCGGTGACGATCAGCTTGCGCCGCGCGCCGCCCTCGGTCGCCTCCTTGAGCCTGGCCTCCAGGTCGGTGAGGTCGCGGTTGGCGTAGCGGAAGCGGCGGGCCTTGGACAGGCGGATGCCGTCGATGATGGAGGCGTGGTTGAGGGCGTCGGAGATCACCGCGTCCTCCTCGCCGAGCAGCGTCTCGAAGACACCGCCGTTGGCGTCGAAGCAGGAGGAGTACAGGATCGTGTCCTCCTGGCCGAGGAAGGCGGAAAGGCGCGCCTCCAGTTCCTTGTGCACCTCCTGGGTGCCGCAGATGAAGCGGACGGAGGCCATGCCGTAGCCCCAGCGGTCCAGGGCCTGGTGGGCGGCGGCGATCACCTCGGGGTGGTCGGCGAGGCCGAGGTAGTTGTTGGCGCAGAAGTTGAGGACCTCGCCGGGGCGGCCGCCGGCGGTGACGCCGACGGTCGCGGACTGCGGGGTGCCGATGACCCGCTCGGGCTTGTGCAGTCCGGCGGCGCGGATCTCGTCGAGGGTGGCGCGCAGGTCGTCGCGGACGGTGTCGAACATGGGGAAGCTCCTGAAAGTGCTCGCGCTGAGGGGGAGGTACGTGTCTTACGCGGTCCAGTCGAGGATGACCTTGCCGCCCTTGCCGCTCGCGGCGTCGGCGAAGGCCGCCTCGAAGTCGCGGTAGCCGTAGCGGCCGGTGATCACGGGGGCGAGGTCCAGGCCGCCCTCCAGCAGCACCGACATCGCGTACCAGGTCTCGAACATCTCGCGGCCGTAGATGCCCTTGATGGTGATCATCGAGGTGACGATCCGGGACCAGTCGACCGCGAACTCCTCGGACGGCAGGCCGAGCATGGCGATCCGGCCGCCGTGCGTCATGTTGGCGATCATGTCCCGCATAGCCTCGGGGCGGCCGGACATCTCCAGGCCGATGTCGAAGCCCTCACGCAGGCCCAGCTCGCGCTGGCCGTCGGCGATGGGGGACCGCGCGACGTTCAGGGCGAGGCTGACCCCTATCTTGCGGGCCAGCTCCAGGCGCTCCTCGCTGACGTCGGTGATGACGACGTTGCGGGCGCCGGCGTGCCGGGCGACGGCGGCGGCCATGAGGCCGATCGGTCCGGCGCCGGTGATCAGGACGTCCTCGCCGACCAGCGGGAAGGACAGGGCGGTGTGCACGGCGTTGCCGAACGGGTCGAAGATCGCGGCGACGTCGAGGTCGACGGGGACGCGGTGCACCCAGACGTTGGACGCGGGCAGGGCGACGTACTCGGCGAACGCGCCGTCGCGGCCGACCCCGAGGCCGATGGTGGCCCGGCACAGATGGCGGCGGCCGGCCAGGCAGTTGCGGCACTTTCCGCACACCAGATGGCCCTCGCCGCTGACCCGGTCCCCTATGCGGATGTCGGTCACGTCCCGGCCGGTCTCGACGACCTGCCCGACGAACTCGTGCCCGACCGTGAGCGGGGTGCGGATCGCCTGCTGCGCCCAGCCGTCCCAGGCCCGGATGTGCAGGTCGGTGCCGCAGATACCGGTCCGCATGACCTTGATCAGTACGTCCCCCGGGCCGATCTCGGGCTCCGGGACGTCCGTCAGCCAGAGTCCCGGCTCCGCCTTCTCCTTGACCAGCGCCTTCACGCGTGCGGCTCCTGTTGGGTGAGGTCCCGGCCCGCGGGCAGACGTGAGGAGCCCGCACCGGGTCAGAGGGGTGGAATCACCCTGCAATCTGCCGTATGCGCGGGCCGCGGGTCCATCGAGCTTTTCTTAACCGCCGCCTCAGCTTTCCTTCACGCCTGAGGGTTTCCCGCACGCCGGTCGGGGCCGGTGCGCGGCCTGTCGGGCTCGGCGGGCCGGTCCGCCGCCCCGGCGGGCCGCCCGCGGGGGCCGCCCGTCCGTCGGCGCAGGTCACCCGTCCGGCAGGGCGGAGATCACCCGTCCGGCTCAGAGCGGCAGCCCGTCCTGGGCGCTGCGTTCGAGGCGTACGACGAGGTCGGCGGCGAGCGCCTTGATGGTCTCCAGGCCGGCCCTCCCCCACACGCGGGGCTCGATGTCGGCCGCGCACACGGTGCCGAGCGCCATGCCGGAGCTGTCGATGAGCGGGGCGCCGAGGTAGGAGCGGATGCCGTAGGCGTCGACGACCGGGTTGCCGGCGAAGCGCGGGTAGTCGCGGACGTCGTCCAGCACCAGTGCCTTGTGTCGGACCACCACATGGGGGCAGAAGCCATGGTCGCGGGGCAGAAGCCGGCCGACCTCGGCCCTGGTGCCGTCCTCCCGGACGACCGGGGCGACGGCGGGGGCGCTCAGGCCGGCGAAGAACTGGTGCTCCTCGCCGACGAAGTTGACCATGGCGTACGGCGCGCCGGTGAGCCGGGCGAGATGGTCCGCGAAGGAGTCGAGCGCCGGGTCGGGGCGGTCCGCGAGCCCGAGTCGGCGCAGCCGGTGGACGCGGGCGGGGGCTTCTCTGTCCTCGGGGGTGAGCAGCAGACCCCGGACCGGCCGGGGCGGCTCGTAGCTCATGGCCGGGCTCCGTGCCGTACTCCTGGGCGCGCCTCCGGCCGGGGTTCGGGCCGGGCTTTGGCACTGTGGGCGTACCTCATACAGGAACTCCGTGGGCAGTAGGGCGGGATCACATGTGGGCGCCATGGCTCGGCGCGGTCGCCGGAGCGTGGGCGAGCAGGTGGCGTACGAGGGTGAGCAGGGTCTGCACGCCGGAGCTGGAGATGCGGGCGTCGCAGCGGACGACGGGGATCCCGGGGTCCAGGTCGATGGCGGCGCGGACCTCCTCGGGGTCGTAGCGGTAGGACCCGTCGAACTCGTTGATCGCGACGATGAAGCCGAGCCCGCGCTCCTCGAAGAAGTCCACGGCGGCGAAGCAGTCCTCCAGGCGCCGGGTGTCGGCGAGGATCACCGCGCCGAGCGCGCCCTCCGACAGCTCGTCCCACATGAACCAGAAGCGCTCCTGCCCCGGTGTGCCGAACAGGTAGAGCACATGGTCCTGATCGAGGGTGATCCGGCCGAAGTCCATGGCGACCGTGGTCTCCATCTTGTTCTCGATGCCGTCGAGGCTGTCCGTGCCGACGCTGACCGTGGTGAGCAGCTCCTCCGTACTGAGCGGGGCGATCTCGCTGACCGCGCCCACGAAGGTCGTCTTGCCGACCCCGAACCCGCCCGCGACCAGGATCTTCAGCGCGGTCGGGAACGGGTCAGAGCTGTCGTCGTAGTCCATCGAGCACTGCCTCCAGCAGAGACCGGTCAGTGGGTGTGTGGTGGAAGACGGGGGGCTTGGTGGTCAGCGCCCCGCAGTCGACGAGGTCCGAGAGCAGCACCTTGGTGACCACCGCGGGCAGCTTCAGCTGCGCGGCGACCTCGGCGACCGAGACGGGTGCGCGGCACAGGTCCAGCGCCTGGGCGTGCTCGGGGCCGAGGTAGCCGAGTGGGGCGACGCCCGTGGCCCTCACCTGCGACATCAGGTCGAGGGCGACGCTGGGCTCGGTGCGTCCGTTGCTGACCGTGAACGGGCGCACGAGGCGTCCGGCCGCGTCGTCCAGCCAGGGCCCGTCGCCGGCTGCGGCCACGTTCAAGGCCTCGTCGCCGCGGAGTCGACGGGGTGCTGGCGGGGCGCGGTCACCAGGTAGGGGCGCACGCTCTTGACGAGCATCGCCATCTCGTAGCCGAGCACGGCGGCGTCGGCCTCGCGTCCGGCGAGCACGGCGAGACAGGTCCCGGAGCCGGCGGTGGTGACGAACAGCAGGGTCGAGTCGAGTTCGACGACGACCTGGCGGACGTCGCCGCCGTCGCCGAACCGGACGCCCGCGCTGCGGCCGAGGGAGTACAGGCCCGAGGCCAGGGCCGCCATGTGGTCGGCGCTGTCGATGTCGAGGCCGTGCACGGACTTCACCAGTCCGTCACAGGACAGGAGCACCGCGCTGGTGGTGTGCGGTACGCGCTGCACGAGGCCGCTCAGCAGCCAGTCGAGGTCGGATGCATGGGCGGTCGGCGCATCGCTGGCCATGGTGGATCGACTCCTTGGGGGTACGAAGGTCTGCGCAAGCGCGGGCAGTTGAGGGGGGAAGGGGACGATGGGGCGCAGGGGGTGCGGTGCGCGGGGTCAGCCGGCCGGTGCGCTCCCGTCGGGCCGGCCGGCACCCTGGGCACCGTCGACTCCGGGCGCGGGGCCGTGCCCTTGGGGTATGGGCGCCGGGCCCAGGTGCTCGGCCCCGTTCATGGGTACGGGCTCCATGGGTGCGGCCGACGTACTGTGGCTGTGCTCCATGTGCCCGAGGTGCTCGACGTGTTCGAGGTGCTCCATGTGCTGCTGCGCCTCGGCGAGTCCGATCCCGCGCTGGAAGGCGGCCATCAGCCCGGGGTCGTGCCCCGGCACGGTGTCGGCGTCCTGGCGGGGTGCCGGACCGCCGCGCAGCTGGGGAACGATGTGCTCCTGGGCGCGGCGGCGGGGCAGTTGGGGCTTGCCCATGGTGCCGCGCACGGTGCCGACGCGCGGGGTGGGCAGGACGCCCGCGTGCGCCTCGACGGCGGACCGGTCCCCGGCGCTGATGCCGGGCAGCGCCGCGGCCGGGGTGGGCCGGTCCTGCCGTGCACCCCGCACGGGCAGCGGCGCCGGGGCACCGGCAACGCGCCCGCCACGAGCGGCCTCGGCAGCGGGCTGACCGGGGCCGGGCTGACCCGGGCCGGTACCGGTCGCGGGTCCGTGCCCGGTTGCGGTCCCGCTGCCGGTCGCCGTGCCGGATTCGGTTTCGGTTCGTGCGGGGCGGCTGTGGTCGAAGCCGGCGCCGGCGACGGTGGGACCGGCTTCGGAGTCCGCTGCTGTCCCGGCACCGAAACCCGCTTGCGAGCCGGACTGCGCCGCGGCGCCCGAGCGGGTCCCCACGGCGGTCTCCTCGCCGCCGCGTGCCGCGGTTTCGGCGCCGCGCGGGGCGGGACCACGCTGGGCGTGCCGGCGTCGTCCGGTGCCGGGGGCCGGCGCGGCGTCGGGCTGTGCACCGGCGGCCCCGGTCCCCGGTCGGTCTCCCGCCGGCTGCGGGGAGGCGGGCGCGGAGGCCTGCGCCCGGGCGTCCGCTCGCCCGGCGGCGACGGGCGAGTGGGGTCCCGTCCGTGGCGGGGCGGCGGTGCCGACCGCCTCCCGCGCCCGGGGCGGTGCCTGGGCCGTGGCCGTCGTCGGTTCGCCGGGGATCCGGGCCGCCGAGCCCAACAGGGCCTGCGGGACGACGAGTACGGCCTGGACACCGCCGTAGATGTTCGTCTGCAGGCGCACCTGGATGCCGTGCCGGCGGGCGAGCTGGGAGACGACGTAGAGGCCGATGCGGCCGTCGGCCAGCAGGCTGGCGACGTTGACCTGGTCGGGGTCGGCGAGCAGGGCGTTCATCCGGTCCTGCTCGCCGACGGGCATGCCGAGGCCGCGGTCCTCGACCTCCACGGCGAGCCCGGAGGTGACGAGGGTGGCGCGCAGCAGCACCTGGGTGTGCGGGGCGGAGAACACCGAGGCGTTCTCGATGAGTTCGGCGAGCAGGTGGATGACGTCGGCGACGGCGTGGCCGCGCAGTTCGCCGTCGATCGGCGGCACCAGTTTGACCCGGGAGTACTGCTCGACCTCGGCGATGGCGGAGCGCAGCACCTCGGTCATGCTCACGGGGTTGCTCCACTGCCGCCGGGAGACGGCGCCGCCGAGCACGGCGAGGTTCTCGGCGTGCCGCCGGATGCGCGTGGCCAGGTGGTCCACGTGGAACAGGCCCTTGAGCAGGTCGGGGTCCTCGATCTCGTTCTCCAGCTCGTCGAGGATCGAGATCTCCCGGTGCACGAGGGACTGGAGCCGGCGGGCGAGGTTGACGAAGACCTCCAGCTTCTGCTCGCTGCCCGCCTGGCTGGAGAGCTGCGCGGCGCGCACGACGGCGGTGACGGCGCCGTCGTGCGCGCGGGCGAGGTCGGCCGCGAGCAGCTCGAAGTCGTCGGCGTCGGCGGGCGGCCGGCGCCGTGCGGAGCGCTGCGGCGGGGCCTCGCCCTGGCGCAGCGCGTCGACCAGCGCGTGCAGATCGGCCTCGCCGCGTGCCGCGGTGCGGCGCAGGGCCTCGACGCGGTCGGCGACCGAGCGGGCGGCGCGGTCGGCGGCCACGGCGGCGATGAGGACCCCGGCGACGGCCACGGTGACCGCCCCGGCGAGCACGGCCCACAGGACGGGGCCGGTGCGGACACCGGTGGAGCGGATGCTGAACAAGACCGCGGCGGTGGCGCTGAGGGCGACCGCGACGGGCGGCAGTACGGCGAGCCGCATGAGCTGGGGCCGTATGTGCGTTTCGGGCAGTGCGGGAGCGGTTCGGGCGCCCGGCCGCCCGTGCCGCCCGCCCTCCCGGCGGTCGGCGCGCGTGGCCGGTGCTCGGAGGTGAGACATCTGCGTCCTCGTACTGGTCCGTCGGGCCTGTCCTCGCGGGCTGCGCGAGGCGGGCATGCGTCATCGCGGCGTCGACCGACGGAACCGGGGAATCCGTCCCCACGCCGACCGACGGACACTCACAGTAGTTGCCTGAGCATCATGTGCGGTGGGCAGTTGACAAACTCCCCCGAGGAGCGTCCCGCTCTGGTATGAAGCCTCGTACGACAGACCGATAACCGGTCGTACCGGTCTGACGGACGCGATCGGCAAGCCGGGTGCGGTTACGCAGAGTGGCGGCATTGGCCTTGGGTTTCGGTGCGGGGATGCGGGCCGGCCCGCGCGGACGGGGGGCGGGCGTCCGCCCGTGGTGCCGTGCCGGGCGGCGCGAGGCGCAGCGGCCGGGCCGGGGCGGTGTCGCGACGGCGAGGCGCGGGACAGGACGCGCGGAGACACACGCCGGCCGCGCGGGAGGAGCCCGTCGTGCTCCTCCCGCGCGGCCGACGGACGGCGTCGGGGCGCGTCAGCCCCGCGCGGGCGGCTCGGCCACCAGGGCTCCGACCGAGCGCCAGGTCCGGCGCTCGGTGCCCGCGACGCCCCGCCACCAGGCCTCCGCCGGGAGCTTGCCCGCCGGTTCGAAGGGCTCGCCGGGCCGGGGCAGGGCCACCGCCTGGCCGACCTCCTCGGCCGCCTCCTTGGTCCACTCCCCCGGCTCCGCCCACGCGTGCGGGGCGAGGTTGAAGGTGCCCCAGTGGATCGGCAGCAGCGCGCCGTGCGGTGCGCCGCCCTGCAGGTCCAGGTGGGCGCGCAGGCCTTCGTCGGGACGCATGTGGATGTCGGGCCAGAAGTCGCTGTACGCGCCAATCTGGATCATCGTGGCGTCGAACGGGCCGTGGGCGGCGCCGATGTCCTTGAAGCCCTCGAAATAGCCGGTGTCGCCGCTGTGGTAGATCCGGTGCTCCTCACCGGCGACGGCCCAGGAGGCCCAGAGGGTGTGCTGGGTGTTGCGCAGGGCGCGGCCGCAGAAGTGGCGGGCCGGGGTGGCGGTGAGGGTGAGGCCGCCCACCCTGGTCGACTCGTGCCAGTCCAACTCCCGCAGCCGGTCCGGGGAGACGCCCCAGTGTTCGAGATGGGCGCCGACGCCGAGGGGCACGGCGAACAGGGTGCCGGTGCCGGCCAGCGCCTTGATCGTGGGCAGGTCGAGGTGGTCGTAGTGGTCGTGCGAGATGACCACCACGTCGACCGGGCCGAGCGCGGCGAGCGGCAGCGGCACGGGGTGCAGCCGCCGGGGACCGGCGAACGGGAAGGGGGAGCAGCGCTCGCCCCAGACCGGGTCGAACAGGACCCGGTGGCCGTCGATCTCCGCGAGCACGCTGGAGTGGCCCATCCAGGTCAGCCGCAGCCCCGTGGCGGGCGGCTTGGCCAGGTCGGCGAAGGTCGTGGGATACACCGGGACGGTGCCCTTGGGGGCGCGCAGCGGCCGCGTCTCCTTGTCGAAGAACACCTTCGCGAAGTCCAGCGTGGAGCCGGAGGGCCGGGTACGCGCGGTGCCGCCGGGGTTCTGGAAGACGCCGTCCTTGAAGTGGGGTGAGCGGCGGATGCGTGCCATGCGCTCACCGCCCGGGTCCGCGCCGAAGGCCTCCGGCCGCAGCGCGCGCAGGCCGCAGATCGCGGAACGCAAACCGGTCACGGTACCTCCCGGTGGAGTGGGTGAGGTTCCCCATTATGGTCGGCGCCTCCGACAACCCGGGGGGCACGGGGGGCCAGTGCGGCACCGGCCGGGATCACCGGGCCAGCAGACCCGCAACTCCGTGGAGACCTCAGGTGATTCCGGTCGTACCGGTGGCGCGAGCCCCCGGTACGACCGGACTGTTTCGGCGCTGCCCATGACAACGGACTAGGGTGACCGCGTGGCGAGAGTGCGGTTGAGCGTGGCCGAGCGGCGGGAGGAGCTGTTGCGGGCCGCCATCGGGCAGATCGAGGCGCGGGGCGTGGCGGCGGTCAGGATCGCCGACGTGGCCGCGACGCTCGGGGTGAGCAGCGCGCTGGTGCTGTACCACTTCTCGACCAAGGAGAAGCTGGTCGCCGCGGCGTTCGCCTACGCGGCCGAGGACGATCTCGCGCACCTGCGCACGCTGCTGGGGCGGCGTACGTCCGCGCTGCGCCGGTTGCGCGCGGCGGTGCGGTGGTACGCGCCGACGGGTCAGGCCAAGGGCTGGCGGCTGTGGATCGAGGGCTGGGCCGTCGCGCTGCGCGAACCCGCGCTGCGGGACGTCACCCGGAACCTGGACAAGCAGTGGAAGGCGGCGATCACCGAGGTGATCGCCGAGGGCGTCGCGGCGGGCGAGTTCGCGTGTGCCGACCCGGCCGGCGCCGCCCTGCGGCTGACCGCGCTGCTGGACGGACTGGCGGTGCAGCTGACCTCGTATCCGGGCGCCGTACCGCGGGCCCGGGCACAGCAGTGGGTGGACGACGCCCTTGCCCGCGAACTGGAGCTGCCCACAACGGCGTTGGCCGAACGCTAGTGCCCCGGGCAGGCATCGTTTGCCCGTCGAGGAGCGGCGTCCGGTGCGTGCTGTCGGCGTGCCGGCCGGAAGTCCTCGTACTGGGCGTACTCGGGCTTTCGGCCGGTGCGGCGAGTGGGGGCACCTCCCGCGCAGCGGGGGAGCGTGCCGGGCGTCGCGACGGGGCGGACGCTGCCTGTTGGGGCACTAGCGACGCCCGGCCCACGTGCACAGCGGACGGGCGCGGGCCGCGGGGCGGAAGAACGCGGACGAGACGGCGGACGGGCGCGAGCCGCGCCGCGGACGCACCCGAGCCGCACCGCAGCCCACCCGACCGGGGCCGGCCCGGCCGGGAACCGACTCAAGCACGACTCACTCGGCCACGACCCACTCGACCGCGAGCCACGCGACCAGGGCCGCTCGACAGTGACCGGCCCGACCGCGGCCGCTCGCACCCCTGCGTCTCGCCCCTCGGCGACCTGCTTGCGACTCGCCACCTCCGGCAGCACCCCCTGGCACCACAACCTCTTCGCGGCGCCACGCGGTACCGGACGCTGACGCCCCTGCCCCGCCTCGCCGAACCGGTGCGGGCGGGGCGGGAACCGGGGGCGTCAGGCCACGGAGGCGATGCGGTGCTTGATGTCGTCCGGGGACAGGGTGCCCTTCGCCGTCACGTGGTCGCCGGAGGACTCGCCGCGCAGTCGGCGGCCGATCCACGGGACGAGGTACTCGCGGGCCCAGTGAACGTCGTCGCGGCGGATCTCCAGGGTGCCCCGGGGCGGCAGCGGCGGCCACGGCTGCTCCGGGTCGGCCGGGATGTCCAGGCCGAGCACCTGGCCGGCGCGCAGGGCCACGCGCGTGTGCCCCTCGGGCGACAGGTGGAGCCGGTCCCCGTCCCACGCCCTGCGGTCCTGCACGGACTTCAGGGACCACAGGTCGAGCACCGGGCAGCCGTACCGGTCGGCGATGGCGCGCACATGGCCGTTGTACGTCGCGATCTTGCCGCGCAGATGCTTGAGCACCGGTACGCCCCGGGTGTCGAAGCCGGTCGTCACCATCACCGTGCCCGCGACCTCGGCCAGCCGGGCCACGGCCCGCTCGAAGCGCTCGGCCACCTCGTCCGGATCGGTGCCCGGGCGGATGATGTCGTTGCCGCCCGCGCAGAAGGAGACCAGGTCCGGGGCGAGTTCGACGGCCTTCGGGAGCTGGTCCTCCACGATCTGGTCGAGGAGCTTCCCGCGGACCGCGAGGTTGGTGTACTTGAAGTCGCCCTCGGGGCACCGGTCGGCGAGCAGGACCGCGAACCTGTCAGCCCAGCCCACGAAGGCCCCGTCGGGGCCGGGATCGCCGACGCCCTCGGTGAAGCTGTCCCCCACCGCCACGTACGACCCGATCACTGATCTGTTGTCATTCTTCGAATCGTCTGCCACGTCGGACCATGATTCCTTTTCGGATGTGACCTACGCGACCGTAGGAAGGGGTTGACGAACGGTGAGAATTGCCACTCCAAAAGAATTTGCCATTCAGGAATAGACCGGCCGTCAGGCGCGTTGAGCGTGCGACGGCCACACCCTGAAGCCCGTCACCCTGAAGTGGCTCCACACGGTCCGGAAGGCGAAGTACCCGGCGGTGGACGCGTGCGGGTCCCGGTAGTCGAACACCGGGCGGCCGTTGTTCCACCACTGCACGAGCGAGCCGTCCGAGACGATCCGCACATGGTTGGGCCGGTTCGGGACGAGCAGCGGTCCGGTGCAGTCGTAGACGAGCGGGCGGACACCGGGCTCCCCGACGTAGCGGCGCAGCCGGGTCGTGGTGTTGCCGTTGGCGCCGTAGCCCGCGTAGTACGTCGCGAGGTAGTCGTACTCGGCCAGGGCGCCGCCGCGGCGGGTGGCGAAGAGGTCGTCCGGGGAGCGGGCGTCGGTGGCATTTTAGAAGTTGTTCAGGTCCGAGACGCGGTCGTTGGGCCCGCCTTCCGACACCGCGGGCGGCGGTGACACTGCCCCCGTCCTGCAGTTCTGTCACCCACCGACCGAGACCGTGCCGGAAGTCGTCATGGGCGAGGAGGCGACGGCGGCGCGGCTCGGCTTCGGCGGGGGCGGGGGTGAGCGCGGCGAGAGCCGCCGAGGCGGCGACGGCGGTGAACGCCCGGAGGGTGGTCGTCATGGGCGGGACTCCTTGCGGAGGGTCAGGGGTGGGCCGACAGCAGACACACGGAAAGCGCTTGCCATGCGCCCGGCGACCACTGTGGCCCCAGCACACTCCCTCTGGCGACACCCCGAGCGCGTCCGCCATGTGACCGCAACACACGGCGAACGGGGGCGCGATGGTGGCCCCCCGGACGACGCGCGTGCGGCACACCGATACCGATCGCCGGCGCTCCGCGTGAACCGAGGTGCCGGAACGCTCAGGCGCGTCGCAGCCGGAACACCGTCGCGTCCAGGTCGCCCTTGAGCCCGGTGCGCAGTCCGTGGTGCATCAGCACGGCCCCGCGGTGCACGTCGCCGGTGTCGCGGCATGCGTACGAGGCGGTCGGGTCGAGGCCGCGCAGCCGCAGCGCCGGCACCGGCTCTCCGTAGCTCTGCGCCTGCAGCCAGGCGAGGACCACCACCTCCTCGCCCCGGACGTACTGGACGGCGCTCAGAGCGCCGGCCGGGGGCCGCAGCCGGTACAGCTCGCCGTGCTGGACGATCGGCCGGATCTCCTTGTACAGGTCCACCCAGCGCCGCGCCTCGGCCAGTTCCTCGCCGCTCCACTCGGTGAGGTCGCCACCGACGCCGAGTACGCCCGCCATGGCACTGACGAACCGGAAGCGCAGGGTACTGGCCCGGCCGTTGAGCTGGGTGTTCGGGCTGTCGGTGACCCAGGCGGCCATGACGCGGGCGGGATGGATCTGGCTGAAGCCGTGCTGGATGGCGAGCCGGTCGAGGGGGTCGGTGTTGTCGGATGTCCACACCTGGTCCGTGCGGCTGAGCACTCCGAGGTCGATCCGGCCGCCGCCGCCCGAGCAGGACTCGAACGCGACACCGGGGTGAGCCGCCCGCAGCCGGTCCAGCAGCGCGTACAGGGCGCGGACGTGGTCCACCCACAGCCGCTGCGGGTAGGCCTCGCCGGGCCAGCCGGCGTCGGTGAAGCAGCGGTTGAAGTCCCACTTCACGTAGTCGACCGGGGCGCTGGACAGGAGGGCGTCCAACTGGTCCCACAGGTACTGCTGGACGTCCTCGCGGGCGAGGTTGAGGACGAGCTGGTTGCGCAGTTCCGTCCGTGTGCGTCCGGGCTGGTGCTGCACCCAGTCCGGGTGCGCGCGGTACAGGTCGCTGTCGGGGTTGACCATCTCCGGCTCGACCCAGATGCCGAACTGCATCCCGAGGTTGTGCACCTGGTCGGCCAGCGGCTTGAGGCCCTGCGGGAAGCGGCGGGGATTGGGCGTCCAGTCGCCGAGCCCGGCACGGTCGCTGGTGCGGGCGCCGAACCAGCCGTCGTCCACCACGAACAGCTCGACCCCGATCTCGGCGGCCCGGCGGGCGAGGGCGAGCTGCTGTTCCTCGGAGATGTCGAAGTTCGTCGCCTCCCAGGAGTTGAACAGCACCGGCCGGTCCCGCTCCGCGTCCGGGATGACGTGCGCGCGCTGGTACGCGTGCCAGGCGCGGCTCGCGCCGCCGAAGCCGGCGTCGCTCCACAGGCCCGCGAAGACGGGGGTGGTGTACGACTCCCCCGGCCGCAGGAGCAGCAGCCCGGAGTCGTCGTGGCCCGCGCCGCCCGTGATCTGCACGCGCGCGTCCGGGAGTTGGGCGACCGCGATCCGCCAGGAGCCGGACCAGCCGAGTGCGCAGCCGTAGACCTCCCCCCGCTCCTCGGTGGCGTCGGTGTCCAGGG
Organism: Streptomyces sp. NPDC104106; assembly: GCF_055584345.1. Classification (NCBI taxonomy): domain Bacteria; kingdom Bacillati; phylum Actinomycetota; class Actinomycetes; order Kitasatosporales; family Streptomycetaceae; genus Streptomyces; species Streptomyces sp. NPDC104106. Next base: position 20,757 of record NZ_JBVJMF010000024.1, on the reverse strand, counting down.
CCACCCAGGGCAGGTGCTGGTGGCCGGTGTGGCCGCGGCGGCTGCCGATGACCTTCTCGCCGTAGGTGAGGGGGGCGGTGGTGAGCCGGGACTCGGCGGCCCAGCGGCCGTGCAGCTGGGACAGCCGCCAGCCCTCGCGGTCGGGCAGCGTCCAGGTGGCCGCGTCGGCCCGCAGCAGCTCCACGCGCGCGTGCCCGCCGTTCTCCACGCTCACCCAGCGTTCCACGACATCGCCGCGCATCCGGTAGTGCAGGTCGATCAGGATCCCGTCGTCCGCGAAGCGCAGCCGCAGCCCGCCCTCCTCGACGTCGGTGTCGTACGACACGAAACGCCACTCGGTGCCGCGGCGCTCCTCGGTGCGCACGGACAGGGCGGGGCGGACGAAACGGGGGCCGCCCTCGACGGGATACTCCTCGCGGCCGTCGAGCGGGGACTCGAAGGGCCAGTAGCCGGGCAGCGGGTCCCGCGCCAGGGCCTCGGCGTCCGCGAGGGCGATCCGCGGACCCCAGTGGAGGTGGAGCAGCTCGTCGGCACCGGTGAGATGCAGGGCGTAACTGCTGTGGGGCCCCGAGAGGAGCCAGGTACGACCGTCTTCGGCGATGTCCAGCACGTAAGACCTCACAGGTGCCAACAGATGCGCTCAACAACCGACATCATCGAGTGCCCGGCCCCTGGTGACAATGCCTGTGGACCACGGGTTTCCGCGCCTGTGGACAACTCCTTGCCTCGGGAAACCGATGTCGTATGGTCGACTGAGCGCCCGCCGACGACCCGCGACGGCGGGGCCCGACCGGGAGGAGCCCCCCGTGACGCAACAGGTCCCGTCGACCGAGCCCGAGCTGGACGGCGTGCGCAATTTCCGTGACGTGGGCGGACTGCCGACCGCGGACGGGCGCCGGGTGCGCCACGGCATGCTGTTCCGCAGCGGGCATCTGGCGCACGCGACCGAGAGCGACACGGCCTTCCTCGCTTCCCTGGGCCTGCACACGATCTTCGACTTCCGCAACGCGGCCGACCAGAAGCTGGAGGGCCCGGACGTCACGCTGCCGGGCGTGCGGAACGTGAACCTGCCGCTGAGCGACCCGGCCGACGGCGCCGAGTTCTGGACGATGGTCCGCGACGGCGACCTCGACCAGCTGCGCGGGATCCTCGGCGACGGCCAGGGCGCGGCCCGGATGACCGCCTCGTACCGGAAGATCGTCAAGGAGCGCACCGCCGAGCACTCCCGGGTGCTGCACTCACTCGTCGAGGACAGCGTGCCCGCGCTCATGCACTGCGCGGCCGGCAAGGACCGCGCGGGCATCTCCATAGCCGTGACGCTCCTGGCCCTCGGCGTGGAGCGGGACGCGATCGTGGCCGACTACCTGGAGTCCAACGCCAAGCACCGCCGCTACCGGGTCCGGCGCAGCGGCAGCGCCGACACGGCCTACACCCCGGAGGTGATGGAGCTGCTCAGCCCGCTCTTCGACGCCCGCGCGGAGTACCTGCAGGCGGCGTTCGACAGCATCGAGGAGACCTGGGGCGGGGTCGAGACCTACCTGGAGCGGGGCCTCGCGCTCACCTCCGCGCACCGCGACCGGCTGCGCGAGCGCCTGCTGGACTGACCGGCCTGCCCCTCTGCGCCCGGCGCCGCCGCCCGGTCATCCCTTGCCGCCGAGCGCGAAGAGCAGGTAGAGGAACGCGGCCAGGAGATGGCCGACGGCGATGTAGATGATCAGGCGGATCCACAGGGATCGGGGGAACTTGGTCTCCAGGTCGCTCATGGCAGCTCTCCGGTGAACGGGCCCAGGCACAGCGCGGCCATGGGGCTCTGCAGCAGGGTGTGGACGAACAGCAGCTCGACGCCGTCCTGGTCCTCGGCGGCGAGGCGGTGCGGGGTGAGCGAGTCGAAGTGGGCGCTGTCGCCGGGCGCGAGCAGATGCGCGGTGTCGCCGAGGCGCAGGCGCAGGCGGCCCCTGAGGACATGGAGCCACTCCTCACCGGGGTGTACGCGCACGATGTCGCCCTGCGAGCCGTACGGCACCCGCACCCTCAGGGCCTGCATGCCCCGGCCGGACGCCCCGGCCTGGAAGTACGTCCAGCCGCCCGCGCGCGTCGGCTCCATGTCGTCGGCCCGGACGATCGCGTCCCGGTCGGCCACCGTCTCGCCGAGCAGGTCGGAGACCGTCGTACCGTAGATGCGCGCGAGGGCGAGCAGCATCGGCAGGGAGGGCTGGCGCTGCCCGGTCTCCAGCCGCGACAGATGGGCAGGCGAGAGCCCGGCGGCGCGGGCCGCGGCCTCCAGGGTGAGACCGGCGCGCCGGCGCAGCGCCCGCAGTTGCGGCGCGACGGCGGGCAGCGCGCCGCCCGGCTCCGCCGGCGGCCCGGCGTCTGAGGCGTTCATGCCTCCATTCAGCCGGAGTTTTGCCTTTATGGCAATTCCCTTGCCTCTGAGGCAAACCTCGATCTGGCCCGGTCGGCAGCGGGTGTTCGCCCTGCGGGCGGCTCTCGCTGCTACGCTCGCCCCAGTCTTGAACGCGTTCATAAAACGGGGGCCGCATCATGTCCGCGTCGGGCACACCCCGTCCGACCGGCTCGCCCGCCGCGGCGCTCGGCCCGCTGTCCGCCACCCTCGGGGCCGTCGCGGCCGCGAGCGTGTGTCCGGCGCTCACTTTTCTCCTGCTGCCCTGGGGTGTGCTCGCCGGCGCTTTCGCCGTGACGTTCGGCTGTACGGGAATCCACTACGCCGGCCGCGGGCACGGCCGGCTGTGGACCTCGGCGGCGGGGACCGCCCTGGGCGCGGCCGGGCTCGGCGCCTTGCTCCTCCTTCTCGCGCTGATGTCCTAGGCGCCCGTGCCGCTCAGCGGTTCGCCACCGCCTGCTTGATCAGGGTCTTGCCGAAGTCCCACATCAGGCCGCCGCCGCTGTGCGCGTCGTCCATGACGGCGGTGAAGGCGTCCATGAACCGGTCGACGTCGGCCGTGTCGAGGACCAGTGGCGGAATCAGCTTGATCACCTCCAGGTGGTCGCCGGAGACCTGGGTGAGGATCCGGTGCCGCTGGAGCAGCGGCACGACGACCATCTGCGCGAACAGCCCCTTGCGGGCCGCCTGGAGCATGGTCCAGCGGCTGCGCAGCTTCAGCGAGGTGGGCCTGCCGAACTCGATGCCGATCATCAGGCCGCGGCCGCGGACGTCGGCGAGCAGCTCGTACGTGTCGATCAGCGCGGTCAGCCGGGACTTCAGCAGCTCGCCCGTGGTGCGCACGTTCGCCACGATCTGCTCGTTCTCCATGACCGACAGCACCGCGAGGCCGCACGCCATCGCCTGGGCGTTGGAGCCGAAGCTCGCCGAGTGGACCAGGACGCGGTCCATCGAGGAGTAGACCTTCTTGAAGATCCAGTCCTTGCCCACGGTGGCGCTGACCGGGACGTAGCCACCGGAGAGCGCCTTCGAGACGCACACCAGGTCGGGTTCCACTCCGTCCTCGTGCTGGTAGGCGTAGAAGTCGCCGGTGCGGCCGAGGCCGGTCTGCACCTCGTCGGCGATGAGCAGCGCCTTGTGCCGGTGCAGCAGCTCCTGCGCCGCGCGCAGATAGCCCGGCGGTGCCTCGTGCACGCCCTTGCCCTGGATCGGCTCGACGATCAGGGCGGCGACGTCGCCCTTCTTCAACTCCCGGGCCAGGGCGTCGAGATCGCCGAGAGGTACGGCGGTGTCGGGCAGCAGCGGGGCGAAGCCGTCGCGGAAGCCGCCTTCGCCGTTGACCGACAGCGAGCCGGTGGTCAGACCGTGGAAGGCGTGGTCGCAGTACAGGATCCGCGGCTTGCCGGTGGCGTACCGGGCGAACTTCAGCGCGGTCTCCACCGCCTCCGTACCGCTGTTGCCGAAGAACACCCGGTCCAGGTGCGGGCTGTGCCCGAGCAGCCGCTCGGCGAGCAGACCGGGCAGCGGCTGGCAGTCGAAGCGGGTGAGGTCGGCGAGGTCGAGGTCGAGGACGTCGTGCAGCGCCTTGCGGACGACCGGGTGGTGACGGCCGAGGCCCATGACCCCGAACCCGGCGAGCATGTCCAGGTAGTCGTTGCCGTCCGCGTCGTAGAAGTGCGCGCCCTCGGCCCGTTCGTAGACCTTGTCGAAGCCGATGGTGTGCAGCATGCGCGGGAGCTGCGGGTTGAGGTGCCTGGTGTGCAGCTCGTAGCGTTCGGCTCCGCGCTCGGCGAGCAGGGCGCCGAGGTCGAACTCCGTGCTCATTCCTTCTCCTTGTCAACGCCCCGCGGGAGCGCGGCGCGTCCGGTCGCGCCCCCGGCGTCCCGCACCGCGAGGGACGCGCCGATCCGCCCGGCGATCTCGACGGGGGTGAGTCCGATGTCGGCCAGCACCTCGCTGCGTTTGGCGTGCGCGAGGAACTGCTCCGGGATGCCGAACCGCCGTACCGGCACGTCCACGTCGGCGTCGCCGAGGGCAAGGGCGACGGCCGAACCGACGCCCGCGGCACGGCTGTTGTCCTCCACGACGGCCACCATCCGGTGTGCGGCGGCGAGGTGGGGCAGGGCGGGGTCGACGGGCTTGACCCAACGGGGGTCGACCACCGTGCAGTTGACACCGCGCGCCTGGAGCAGATCGGCGGCCTGCAGGCACACCGGCGCCATCACGCCGACGGCGACGAGCAGCACGTCGGGGTGCTCGGTGCGGTGCAGCACGTCCATGCCGCCGACGCGGTCGAGCGCCGGGATGTCCGGGCCGACCGACTCCTTCGGATAGCGCAGCAGCGTGGGAGCGTCGTCCACGGCGACGGCCTCGCGCAGCTGGGCGCGCAGCTGGCCGGCGTCGCGCGGCGCGGCGATCCTGAGACCCGGTACGACCTGGAGGACCGACATGTCCCACATGCCGTTGTGCGAGGCGCCGTCCACGCCGGTGACACCGGCCCGGTCGAGCACGAAGGTGACCCCGCAGCGGTGCAGGGCGACGTCCATGAGCAGCTGGTCGAAGGCGCGGTTGAGGAAGGTGGCGTAGACGGCGAAGACCGGGTGCAGACCACCGGTCGCGAGGCCGGCCGCCGACACGGCCGCGTGCTGCTCGGCGATGCCCACGTCCCACACCCGGTCGGGGAAGCGCTCGGCGAACTCGGCGAGTCCGACCGGGTGCAGCATGGCCGCGGTGATGGCGACGACGTCGTCCCGCTCCTCGCCGATCCTCACCATCTCGTCGCCGAACACCGAGGTCCAGGACGGGCCGCGGGACGGCGCGAGGGGCTCGCAGGTGAGCGGGTCCATCACGCCGACGGTGTGGAAGTGGTCCTCCTCGTGGGCGAGGGCGGGCTCGTAGCCGCGGCCCTTCTCGGTCAGGCAGTGCACCAGGACCGGGCCGTGGAAGCGCTTCGCGCGGCGCAGCGCCGACTCGACGGCCTTGATGTCATGGCCGTCGATCGGGCCGACGTACTTCAGGCCCAGGTCCTCGAACATGCCCTGCGGGGCGAAGGCGTCCTTGAAGCCCTTCTTCGCGCCGTGCAGGGACTCGTAGACGGTGCTGCCGACGACCGGGGTCCTCAGCAGGACCTCCTTGCCCCAGGCGAGGACCTTCTCGTAGCCGTCCGTCGTGCGCAGGGTGGCGAGGTGGTTGGCGAGCCCGCCGATGGTGGGGCCGTAGGAGCGCTCGTTGTCGTTGACGACGATGATCAGCGGGCGGTCCTTGGCGGCCGCGATGTTGTTCAGCGCCTCCCAGGCCATGCCGCCGGTCAGCGCCCCGTCGCCGATGACCGCGACCACATGGCCCTTCTCCCCCTGCACCTGGCGGGCCTTGGCGAGGCCGTCGGCCCAGCCGAGCGCGGTGGAGGCGTGGCTGTTCTCGATGACGTCGTGCTCGGACTCCTCACGCGAGGGATAGCCGGACAGGCCGCCCTTGCCGCGCAGCTTGGAGAAGTCCTGACGGCCGGTCAGCAACTTGTGTACGTAACTCTGGTGGCCGGTGTCCCACAGGATCCGGTCGACCGGTGACTCGAAGACCCGGTGGAGCGCGACGGACAGCTCCACCACACCCAGATTGGGTCCGAGATGACCGCCGGTCCGCGAGACCGCCTGCACCAGGAAGTCGCGTATCTCTTGGGACAGTTCACCGAGTTCCGCCTCGGACAGCGCCTTCAGGTCGCGTGGTCCCCGGATGGTCTCCAGAATGGTCACGCTCGGCCCCCTCTCGGTCCGTGCCTTGCCTCAATTCGACTGGTCTGCGGGGCTCGTCCGTTCGGCGAGCTTCATGGCCTCCTCGATGAGGGTCTGAACGATCTTGGACTCGGGGACGGTCTTGACGACCTCGCCCTTCACGAAGATCTGCCCCTTTCCGTTGCCCGAGGCAACCCCGAGGTCGGCCTCGCGGGCCTCGCCCGGACCGTTGACCACACATCCCATCACCGCCACCCGGAGCGGCACCTCCATGCCGTCCAGCCCCGCCGTGACCTCCTCGGCGAGCTTGTACACATCCACCTGGGCCCGGCCGCAGGACGGACAGGAGACGATCTCCAGGCGCCGCTGCCGCAGGCCCAGGGATTCGAGGATCTGGATCCCGACCTTGACCTCCTGCGCCGGCGGCGCGCTCAGCGACACCCGGATGGTGTCGCCGATGCCCCGGGACAGCAGCGCGCCGAACGCGACGGCCGACTTGATCGTGCCCTGGAACTCCGGGCCGGCCTCCGTGACCCCCAGGTGCAGGGGGTAGTCGCAACTCTCGGCGAGCTGACGGTAGGCCTCGATCATCACGACCGGGTCGTTGTGCTTGACGGAGATCTTGATGTCGCGGAAGTCGTGCTCCTCGAAGAGGGACGCCTCCCACAGCGCGCTCTCGACCAGCGCCTCGGGCGTCGCCCTGCCGTGCTTCTGCAGCAACCGCCGGTCCAGGGAACCGGCGTTGACCCCGATCCGGACCGGCGTGCCGTGGTCCTTGGCGGTCCGCGCGATCTCCTTGACCTGGTCGTCGAACTTCTTGATGTTGCCCGGGTTCACGCGGACCGCGGCACAGCCGGCCTCGATCGCGGCGAACACGTACTTCGGCTGGAAGTGGATGTCCGCGATCACCGGTATCTGGGACTTCCGCGCGATCGTGGCGAGGGCGTCCGCGTCGTCCTGCGTGGGGCAGGCGACACGGACGATCTGGCAGCCGGAGGCGGTGAGCTCCGCGATCTGCTGGAGGGTGGCGCCGATGTCCGACGTACGGGTCGTCGTCATCGACTGCACCGACACCGGGGCTCCGCCCCCGACCGCCACCGGCCCGACGTGGATCTGCCGCGACGTGCGCCGCGGCGCGACCGGCCGGGCCGGTACCTGGGGGACCCCCAAGGGAACGGCGGCCATGGCGTCAGCCCTGCTTCCCGCTCGACATCGTCTCGCGCGCGGCCCGCAGCGACTCCTTCAGGGAACCCATCGTGGCGAGCACGGCGGTCGGCTCGTAACCGCAGTGGGCCATGCAGTTGGCGCAGCGCGGGTCCTTGCCGCGGCCGTACTTGTCCCAGTCGGTCTCCTCGACCAGTTCGCGGTACGTGGACACGTAGCCGTCGCTCATCAGGTAGCAGGGCTTCTGCCAGCCGAAGAGGGAGTAGCTCGGGATCGCCCACGCCGTGCAGGGGAAGTCGACCTTGCCCTCCAGGAAGTCCAGGAAGAGCGGGCTCTGGTTCAGGCGCCACTTCTTGCGGTTGCCGCCCGCGAAGGCCTTCCGGAACAGCTCGCGGGTCTGCTGCACCCCGAGGAAGTGTTCCTGGTCGGGCGCCTTCTCGTAGGCGTAGGCGGGCGAGAGCATCATCTCGTCCACCTTCAGGTCGTCGTTGAGGTAGTTGAGCACCTCGACGACGGTCTGCGGGGTGTCGGTGTTGAAGAAGGTCGAGTTGGTGGTCACCCGGAAGCCGCGCCGCTTGGCCTCCTTGATGGCCTCCACCGCCTCGTCGAAGGTGCCCTCCTTCGCCACCGAGGCGTCGTGCCGCTCACGCAGCCCGTCGATGTGCACGGCCCACGCGAAGTAGGGCGAGGGCTTGAACTTGTCCATCTTCTTGCGCATGAGAAGGGCGTTCGTGCACAGGAACACGAACTTCTTCTTCGCGACCAACTGCCGGACGATCTCGTCGATCTGAGGGTGCATCAGCGGCTCGCCGCCGGCGATGGACACCATCGGCGCGCCGGACTCCAGCACCGCGCCCACGGCCTGGGCGACCGGCATGCGCTGCTTGAGGACGCCCGCCGGGTGCTGGATCTTGCCGCAGCCCTCGCACTTGAGGTTGCACGCGAACAGCGGCTCCAATTCGACCAGCAGGGCGAACTTGTCCCGCTTCTTGAGCTTCTGTTCGAGCAGATAGGTAGCGACCTTGACGGTCTGACGCAACGGCATGGCCATCTGGCTCACCTCCGGGGGAGCAGCAAAGAACGGTGCCATTCGAAAAATGCGGGAAGTACACAACGAAGAACGCGGAAGGCCGATATGCCCCCGCGCAGTGTGCCGATCCGGACCAGCTCGTGCTCCGGGGCGTCCACGACCACCCGCACGGCCGCGACCGGACGCTCGCCCGCGCGGACGGCGGTGCGGAGCGTGGCCGCCGACTCCATGTCGACCGCGATCGCACCGGTCGCGAGCAGCTCGGAGCGCTCGGGGCCGCGCACGACGTGGTCGGAGCCGGTGAGCGGCCCGGTGTGGACCGTGCGCCCGGGCAGCAGGCGCACGAGTTCCTTGACCAGCAGTTCGGTCGCCACGCAGCCGACGGCGCCGCGCGGGTCCCGGGTCTCCTCGGCGACGACCAGGTCGCCGGGGTGCATGCCGGGCGCGAGCCCGGCACAGAATCCGGTGGCGAGCACGGCCGCGTCGGCGAACGCCGGCACGGCGAGCCGCCGGGTGAGGGAGCGTTCCGCCGCGCGGGGACCCATCCCCGTGCGCAGCAGGGTGACCGGCCCGTCCGCCCCGTTCCGGTCGCCGGTGCGCAGGGCGAGGTGCTCGATGCCGAGCGCGCAGGCGATCAGCAGCGGGGCCGGGGCGGGCCGGGTGCCCACCTCAGCTCACCCTGGCCTCGGCGAGAGGAGTCTGCCCCTCGGCGAGAGGCTTTTTGGCCAGCAGGCGGCGCTCGAAGGGGTCGCCGTGCAGGTACCGGCCGAGCGCGGTGAGCGGGAAGACCTGCCGGTACAGGTGGTAGTTGATGGAGAAGTCCCAGGGGAAACCGGTGCCGGTGAAGTACGGCTCGTCCCAACTGCCGTCCTCACGCTGGGTGTCGGCCAGCCACCGCACGCCGCGCTCGACGGCCTTGGAGTCCTTCTCGCCCGCCGCGAGCAGCGCCATCAGCGCCCACGCGGTCTGCGAGGCGGTGGAGGCGCCCCGGCCGCTCCACTCCTTGGCGTACTTGTAGGAGCGCAGGTCCTCGCCCCAGCCGCCGTCGTCGTTCTGGACCCTCTCCAGCCAGGCGACGGCCCGGCGGATCGCCGGGTGGGAGCCGGGCAGTCCGGCCGCGGTCAGCGCGGGCACGACCGAGCCTGTGCCGTAGATGTAGTTGACGCCCCAGCGGCCGAACCACGAGCCGTCCGGCTCCTGTTCGGCGAGCAGCCAGTCGATGCCGCGCCGGGTGCGCGGGTCGTGGGCGAGCCCTTCGGCGGCGAGCATCTCCACCACGTGCGCGGTGACGTCCGCCGACGGCGGGTCGATGACCTCGCCGAAGTCGCAGAACGGCAGCCGGTTGGGGAACGGACTGGTGTTGTCGACGTCGAAGGCGCCCCAGGCCCCGTTCCTGGACTGCATCCCGAGGTTCCAGCGCACCGCGCGCCCGATGGCCTTGTCCACCCGCTCGGGGTCGTGGTGGCGGACGCGGCGCAGCGCGAGCGCGACCTCGGCGGTGTCGTCGATGTCCGGGTAGTTGTCGTTGTGGAACTCGAACGCCCAGCCGCCCGGCGGCAGTTGGGGACGACGTACGGCCCAGTCGCCGGGCCGGACGATCTCCTCGCCGAGCATCCAGTCGGCCGCCTTGACCAGTTGCGGGTGATCGACCGGGAGCCCCGCGTCGACCAGCGCGATGGTGGCGAGGCAGGTGTCCCACACCGGGGACTGGCAGGCCTCGATCATCCGCGCGCCGTCCTCGCGCCAGACGGCGAAACGGTCCAGCGAGGCGATGCCCTCGCGCAGCACCGGGTGCTGAAGGTCGTAGCCCAGCAGGTGCAGGGCGATGACCGAGTACACGGCCGGGGGCTGGATGCCGCCCCAGCAGCCGTCGTTCTCCTGCCGCTCGATGATCCAGCGGGCCGCGCTGTTCATCGCGGCTCTGCGCAGCCGGCGCACGGCGACGGCGCGGTAGCCGCGGACCACCTTGTCGAGCCGCTGGAAGATCCCGTCCCAGGTCGTCACGGGGGCGAGCGGCTGGGGCGGGTTGGGGTTCGCCGGGTCGGTGTGCAGCTCCTCCAGCGCGAAGGGCGCCGGACGCACCGGGCGCTTGGCGGAGACGACGGTGAGCGGCACGATGGTCTGCCGCGCCCAGCACCCGAAGTTGTAGATGTTGAGCGGGAACCAGGTGGGGAAGTAGATCAGCTCCGGCGGGAGTTCGGGCAGGTCCTCCCACTTCCACCAGCCGAACAGGGCGAGCCAGATCCGGGTGAAGACGCGGGAGGCGGCGATGCCGCCGCGCTCGCGGACCCAGGCGGAGGCCTTCGCCATGTGCGGGGCGTCGGGCGCGTCACCGGCCAGCCGGAGGGCGACGTACGCCTCGACGGTGGTGGACAGTTCGCCGGGCCCGCCGTAGAAGGTGGCCCAGGTGCCGTCCTCGCGCTGCTCGCCGCGGATGAACTTCGCGGCGGCCTGCGCGGTCTCGTCGTCCAGGATGCCGAGGAACTGGCGGAGCAGCAGGTCCTCGGCGTCCATGGTGACGTTGGTCTCCAGGTCGCCCTTCCACCAGCCCTGGGCGTCCTGCCGCGCGAGCAGGAAGTCGGTGGCGCGCCGGGCGGCGCGTGCGGCGGCTTCGTGCACCCCGGCCGCCTCGGGGGTGGTGATGGTGGTGTCGCTGGCCGCGGCCGCGCGGGACGGCGAGGTCGCCCCGGTGCTTCCGTCGGTCGTCGCTGTCATGGCTTCCCCTTCGTGCAGTCGTGCGAGTCGTGCTGCTGTGGGTCCGCCGTCGGCCGGTGTCGTTCGCGTCTGCGAGGCACCGGCCGGCGACTACGCGAGGCTTATCGAGCCGATAATGATCATCTCTTTCGTACGACGACGAAGTCGGCGAGCGCCGCGAAGGCGTCCCGGACCCGGCCGGGCATGTCGACGGCGTCGAGGGCTTGGATGGCGATGGTGTGCTGACGGCGCGCCTCGTCGGCCGTCCAGGCGCGGCCGCCGGCCTCCTCGATCAGGGCCGCGCGGGCCGCGAACTCCTCCTCGGAGAAGTTCTCGAAGTCGCTGCTCTTGGCGTCCGCGGCGAGCATCTCGCCGAGTTTGTCGGAGGCGGAGCCGCCGGCCGCGAGCGCGGCGACGACCGGCAGGGACTTCTTGCGCTGGCGCAGATCGCTCCAGGTCTGCTTGCCGGTGGCCTCCGGGTCGCCCCAGATGCCGAGCAGGTCGTCGACGGCCTGGAAGGCGAGGCCGAGGTGGTAGCCGTACTTCTCCAGGGCGTCCGCGGTCCTGTCGTCCGCGCCGCCGAGCACCGCGCCGATGGAACTGGAGGCGGCGAGCAGCGCGCCGGTCTTGTTGCCCTCCATCTCCAGGCACTCCTCGACGCTGACGCGGTCGCGGTGTTCGTAGGAGATGTCCTGCGCCTGACCGTCGATCAGGGCGCGGGTGGCGGAGGTCAGCCGGCGCGTGGCGCGGCCGGCCTCCACGGTGCCGAGCTCCAGCAGGATCTCGTTGGCGAGCGCGAACAGGGCGTCGCCGACCAGGATGGCCTGGGCGGGACCGTGCACCTTCCAGACGGTGTCACGGTGCCGGCGCTGTTCGTCGCCGTCCATCAGGTCGTCGTGCAACAGCGAGAAGTTGTGGACGAGTTCGACGGCGACGGCCCCCGGGACGCCCACCTCGGGTGCGGCGCCGGTGACCTCGGCGGAGAGTACGGCGAGGGCGGGCCGGACGGCCTTGCCGCCGTCGCCGTCGGCGGGGTTGCCGGCCGCGTCGATCCAGCCGAAGTGGTAGGCGGCGACGGTGTCCATGGGAGGCGCCAGGCGGTCGACGGCCGTACGCAGGACCGGTGTGGCCAGGGTCCGGCCGCGCTCCAGCAGCGCGGTCACGTCCACCGCGGTCCTCCGAGCGGGTGTCGAGGCCGGGGGCACAGTGGGCACAGTCTCTCCTCTTGTTGCGGTACCGGGGGTGCGGGGGCCTGCCGCGTGCTCGTCGAGCATCAGGCCGCCTCCTCGAACGCGAAGAGACGGCGGGGGCGGGGCCGGCCCAGGGCGTCGAGCGCGGCGCCGGCCGCGCTCACACCGCTGCGGACCGCACTCTCCATGGTCGCGGGCCACCCGGTGGCGGTCCACGCTCCGGCCAGGTACAGGCCGGGGGCCTTGGTGCGGGCGCCGGGCCGCAGCCGTCCGACGCCGGGGGTGGGGGCGAACGTCGCCGCGCGCTCCCGGGTTACGAAGAAGTCCTTCACCACGGCGCCGCGTGTACCCGGAATCAGCCGCTCCAACTCTGGCAGATAGCGCTCGCGCAGTTCGGCGACCGGGAGGTCGATCTCGTCCTGCGCGGCCGACTGCGACAGCGCCAGGTACTGCCCGTGCCCGAGCCCGGAGGCCTCCGTGCGGTCGAAGACCCACTGCACGGGAGTGCCGAGGGCGGCGAAGAAGGGGCGGGCGAGCACCTTGCGGTCGTAGACGACGTGCACGTTGAGGATCGGCGCGGTGCCGATGCGCAGCAGTTGCTCGGGGGCGTCGAGGGCGCCGGGCGGCAGCAGGTCGTGGGCCTCGCGCTGGGGTACGGCGAGGACGACCGCGTCCGTACGCAGTGTCTCGCCGGGAACCTGAACGCTCCACGTCCCGCTCTCGTTGATGGAGACGGAGGTGACGCGTGTACGGACCTCGGTACGGACCCCCGCGGAGTCGAGCGCCTTGCGGGCCAGCCGGTCGTGCAGTTCGCCCAGGGGGACGCGGGCCCAGCCGATGTCGGCCGCGCCCGGGTCGGACAGCAGACCGGTCTTGAACACCATCGCGGCGAGTCCCAGCGAGGCGTCGCCCGCGACCGCGTTGAGGGTGGCGACCCCGACCAGGTCCCACAGGGCCTCGACGGCGCGCGCCGACTGGCCGTGCGCGGCCAGCCAGCTGCCGAAGTCCTGGGCGTCAAGGGCGGGATCGGCGAGGTCGAGCCCCTTGAGCGCGAGCGCGGCCCGCCCCACGGCGGCACGCTCGGCGAGCGAGAGATGCGGATACGTGGCGAGGCTGCGTCCCAGATGGAGCGGGACGGGCAGCGCGTCGCGCCGCAGTCTGCCGAGCCGGCTGCCCTCGGGCCGGGCGACGTCGACGACGGGCACGTCCAGGCGGTCCTGCAGCGGTGCCAGCGCCGTGCCCTCGATCCGGTCGAGGAACGAGCGGTAGGCGGTGCAGCAGCGCAGGTACACGTGCTGGCCGTTGTCGACGGTCAGTTCGCCGCGCTGGAAGGAGAAGGCGAGGCCGCCGAGCCTCGGCCTGCCTTCGAGCAGAGTGACGCGGACGCCCGCGTCCGCAAGGGCGAGCGCGGCGGTGATGCCCGCCAGTCCGCCGCCGACCACGACGGCGCTGCGGCCTGCCGCGGCTTCGGCCTCCGCCGTGTCAGCGTGCGCCTGCGCGGGGCGCGAGCCGTCGCTCATCGTCGTGCGTCCTTCCGTGCATGCGCTCCGCGGGGAGTGCCGTGACGGGCCGTCGGCCGTCCACAGGTCCGTCGTGGCCGGGCGCGCCCACGCGGCCGCAGCCGCATACCGGACACCGCCCCGCGCCCCTTCGGGGCGCGTGCGTGCAGGTTGAACGGTGCACGGTCGGCCGTCGCATTCTGGGACGCCACGCCGCAGCGGAGGGTTGCCTGCGGCATGTCTCCTGGTTCGGTGAGGTCCATCAGGCGCGCCTCCTGACGGACCGCGGAGCGACATGGCGGGTCACGTTCCGGGTGTCGAGCCCGGACAGGCCGCGCACGGCGACGTAGGCCTTCTCGCGTCCCGGCAGCGAGACCCGGCCGCGCAGCACCGCCTCGGGATCGCGCTCGATGCGGTCCAGCAGCCTGCGGTAGATCCCGGCCATGGCGGCCACGCACGCGCCGCTGCGCCGGTCGAGCATGGGCAGCAGCCGGTAGCCCTCGGCGAACAGGGCGCGGGCCCGCCGCACTTCGAAGTGCACGAGGCCCGCGAAGTCGGAGCCCTCCGGTGGCGTCGGCCCGTCGAACCCGGCCGAGCAGCCGAACTTGGCCAGGTCGTCGGCGGGCAGATAGGTACGGCCGCCCTGGGCGTCCTCGCGGACGTCTCTGAGGATGTTGGTGAGCTGCAGGGCGAGGCCCAGCGTGTCGGCGTACTCGGAGGCGCGTTCGGCGCCGCGCGCCCCCGGCTCGGTGCCGAACACACCGAGCGAGAGGCGGCCGATGGCACCGGCCACACACCGGCAGTAGACCTTCAGGTCGTCCCAGCTCTCGTACGTCTGTCCGCGCACGTCCATCTGGACGCCGTCGATCAGCTCGTCCAGACCGCCGAGCGGGATCGGGAAGGCGCGCGCGGCATGGTCGAGGGCGACGGCCACCGGGTCGGTGTCGTCCTCGGCGACCTCGCCGGCGCGGACCCGGGCGAGCAGGGCCCTGGTGTCCTCCAGGCGGGTGAGCTTGGTCTCGCCGGGCAGGTCGCCGTCGCCGATGTCGTCCACCCGCCGCGAGAAGGCGTACAGCGCCGACATGGCGCGGCGCTTGGGCGTGGGCAGCAGCCGGATGCCGTACGCGAAGTTACGGGCCTGCTGCCCGGTGACGGCCTCGCAGTAGCTGTAGGCGGCGAGTACCGGCGCGGACACGTGCGACGGAGACTCCACGGTCCGTTTCACCCCTCTCCTCGCAGGATCACGCCCGCCTCACGCAGCAACTGGACCTTGCCGGGTCTGGGCGGGCCGGGAAGTACGTCGTATTCGGCGGCGGCGATCGCCCGGATCGCCGCCCTTCCCCCCGCCACGAACCCTGCGAGCAGCAGCTTCAACCTGCCGTGGACGCTACCCACCAGGGGGGCGCCTTCATTCAGCAGATCGCGGGCGCGTTGTGCTTCGTATGCAACCAGGGCGCGCACCGATGCGCCCGCGGTTTTCGCGCCAAGATCCGCTTCCCGCACGTGAAAGCGCTTCATATCCGCGGCGGGGAGGTAGATCCGGTCCCGGCCGAGGTCCTCGGCGACGTCCTGGAGGTGCTCGACGATCTGCAGCGCGGTGCAGATGGCGTCGGAGAGGCGGATCCGCTCGGGGGTCGAGGTGCCGGTGACGCCGAGCACGAGACGGCCGACGGGGTTGGCGGACAGTTCGCAGTAGGCGAGCAGGTCGTCGTAGGTCTCGTACCGGCTGACGAGCTGGTCCTGGCGGTTGGCGGCGATCAGGCCGAGGAAGGGTTCGGGGGTCAGGCCGCGGCGGCGGACGGTGGGCTGCAGGCGGCGCAGCAGCGGATGGCGCGGGGTGCCGTCGAAGACGCGGCGCAGGTCCGCCTCGAAGGCGTCGAGCAGGACCAGGCGGTCCTCGGCAGCGGCGGGCGACACGCCGAGCAGACGGGCGTCGGCGCCGCCGGGGGCGAGGTCGCCGTCGCCGATGTCGTCGACGAGACGGGCGAAGCCGTAGACGGCCATGAGGTCGTCGCGCCAGGCCCGCGGCAGGAAGAAGGGGGCCACGGGGAAGTTCTCGCTCGCCGCCTTGTCCAGGGTGGCGCGTTCCAGGCCGGGCGCCGTCTCGGTGGCCGTCATCGGTCGCTGCCCGGGGCGGGGACGGCACATGCTGCGTTGAGCTGGGGAGTCTCCGTAGCCATTGCCGTCACATCTCCCGTTCTACACTGCCGACCCAATACACACTATTTCGGACACGCCGCCCGGCATTCCGCGGGGTGCCATGGCGTAGGGTGTCGCGCAATATCGCCCCACTTGCCGCTTTCCGGCACCGGTACAGCTTACGTTGTACAACGCATCGAGGTTCGTCGGGGTGTCCTGCACATCACAACAACACACCGATTGGCGTCAAGATTCCTTGCGCCAGCCCGAGTTGACGTTTCCTTTGCGTGGGGCGGGGCCCGGTCGGCGAACGCCGCCGCGCCCCTGGCCGAAAACCGGCTACTTGCCCGTGAACTTCTCGTACTCCCTGAGCACCTCGTCGGTCGGCCCGTCCATCCGCAGCTCGCCGCGTTCCAGCCACAGGACGCGGTTACAGGTGTCACGGATGGACTTGTTGTTGTGGCTGACCAGAAAGACGGTTCCGGCTTCCTTGCGCAGCTCCCGGATGCGCTCTTCGGAACGCTTCTGGAACTTGCGGTCACCGGTGGCGAGGGCCTCGTCGATCATGAGGACGTCGTGGTCCTTGGCGGCGGCGATGGAAAACCGCAGCCGGGCAGCCATGCCGGAGGAGTACGTGCGCATCGGCAGGGTGATGAAGTCGCCCTTCTCGTTGATGCCCGAGAAGTCGACGATCTCCTCGTAACGCGCCTTGATCTGCTCCCGCGACATGCCCATGGCGAGACCGCCCAGGATGACGTTGCGCTCGCCGGTGAGGTCGTTCATCAGTGCGGCGTTGACGCCCAGCAGCGAGGGCTGGCCGTCGGTGTAGACCCTGCCGCGCTCCGCGGGCAGCAGACCGGCGATGGCCCGCAGCAGCGTGGACTTGCCCGAGCCGTTGGAGCCGATCAGGCCGATCGCCTCGCCCCGGTAGGCGACGAAGGACACCCCGCGCACCGCGTGCACCTTGCGCACGCCCCGCGCCGCGTCGTCCTTGCCGCGCCTCAGGATCCGGCTGAGCGCGGCCGTCGCGCTGCCCCGGCCTGATCCGCCGCCGTTGACGCGGTAGACGATGTGCAGGTCGTCCGCGATGACGGTGGGCCGGCGCTCGCCCGGTGCGCTCGACTGCTCAGCCACGGCCGTACCTCTCCTCCGCCTTCCAGAAGTAGACGAACCCGCCGGCGAACACGGCCACCGCCCAGAACAGCGCGATCGCCCACACGTGCGGCGGCAGGTTCTCGGCGCCGTAGCCGTCGATGAGCGCGTAGCGCATCAGGTCCATGTAGAGGGCGGCCGGGTTGACCTGGAGCAGCCGGACCGCCAGCTCGGAGCGGCCCTCCATCATCTTGTGGATGGAGAACATCACGCCCGAGGTGTACATCCAGGTGCGCAGGACGAACGGCATCAGCTGGGCCAGGTCGGGCGTCCTGGCGCCCATGCGGGCCACGATCAGCGCTAGCCCGGTGTTGAACAGGAACTGCAGCACCAGGACCGGCACGATCAGCAGCCAGGCCGGACCGGGGTAGCTGCCGAACCCGATCGCCACGACGAACATCACGATCATCGAGAAGAGCAGCTGCTGGAGCTGCTGGAGCGAGAAGGAGATCGGCAGCGAGGCGCGCGGGAAATGCAGGGCGCGCACCAGGCCGAGGTTGCCGGAGATCGCCCGGACACCCGACATGACCGAACTCTGCGTGAAGGTGAACACGAACACGCCCGTGACCAGGAACGGGATGTAGACGTCCTGGGACAGACCGCGGCTCGCGTGCAGGATGACGCCGAAGATGAAGTAGTACACGCCCGCGTTCAGCAGCGGGGTCGCCACCTGCCAGAGCTGGCCGAGCTTGGCCTGGCTGTACTGCGCCGTCAGCTTCGCCCGGGAGAACGCGAGGATGAAGTGGCGTCTGCCCCACAGCTGACGGACGTACTGGGCGAGCGAGGGACGGGCGCCGCTGACGGCGAGCCCGTGCCTGGCGGCCAGCTGCGCGGCCGTGGGCCCCTCGTCGGGCGGCGGTGTCGCGTGCACCGCGACACCGCCGTCTTGGGTTGTGTGACTCACGAGTGGGAATCCGGAATCTCTCGGTAAGAAGCTTGCTCTCTTCAGGTAAGAGAAGCTTCTCAGATCACCGGAGGCCGGCCCAGCCGGGTCAGCCGCCACACCGTGCGCCAGCGCATGGGACGGCGCGGGCCGCACGCGGTGGTCCAGCCCTCCTTGAAGCCGCCGAACCAGGCCTTCAGGGCCGGTGCGGACGGGCGGCGCAGCAGCGTGAGCAGCAGCCAGACGCCGAGATAGACGGGGACGAGGAGCGCGGGCAGGTTGCGGCGGGCCAGCCAGACGCGGTTGCGGGCGACCATGCGGTGGTAGACCGCGTGCCGCGAGGGCGCCGTCGTCGGGTGGTAAAGGACCATGTCCGACCGGTAGTCGATCATCCAGCCGGCGTCCAGGGCCCGCCAGGCCAGGTCGGTCTCCTCGTGGGCGTAGAAGAACTCGCCCGGCAGGGTGCCGGCCTCGGCGAAGACACGGGTGCGCACGGCGTTGGCGCCGCCGAGGAAGGTGGTGACGCGCGAGGAGCGCATCGGGTCGGAGGCGCGCAGCCGGGGCACGTGGCGGCGCTGGGTCTCGCCGGTGTCAGGGTCGGCGATGCGGAAGCTGATGATGCCGAGCTTCGGGTCGGCCTGGAACGCCTCACGGCACAGCTGGGCGGTGTCGTGCCGGGCGAGCAGGCCGTCGTCGTCGAGGAACAGCAGGATGTCGACGTCGCGGCCGCTGGGCCCGAAGGCCTCTATGCCGACGTTGCGGCCGCCGGGGATGCCCAGGTTCTCGGGCAGCTCGATCGTCCGGACGCCCTCGGGGACGTCCGGGACGGGCGAGCCATTGCCCACGACGACCACCTCGACCGGGTCGCCGTCCTGCCCCGCGACCGAGTCGAGCAGGGCCCGCAGCTCCTCGGGCCGGTTGCCCATGGTGATGACGACGGCGCCGACCTTCACGGCGCTCACTTCAACCTGCTGGAGGCGAGGATGGACACCAGGTGCAGCAGTGTCTGGAGCAGGGCGATGCCGGCCAGCACCGCGACACCCAGCCGGGAGAAGAACAGGTCGCCGCGCACGTGGTCGACGATCGCCAGCACCAGGATCAGCAGGGACGCCTCGATGCCGAGGATCAGCCGGTGGAACTTCAGGGCCGCGGCGGCCCGGCGGGCCAGCGCCATGCCGGAGGAGCGCATCTCGGCGGCGGCCTCCTTGACCGGCGGCTTGCCGGCCTGGTGCCGGGCGACGCCGACGAGGTCGGTCTCGGCCTTGATCAGGATGGCGCCGAGGGCCGCCAGCGTGCCGAGGAAGGCCCACAGCCAGTCGATACGGCCGCTGCCCCACAGGTCGGCGGCGCGCAGCCCGAAGCCGGTGAGCACCGCGGCGTCGGTCAGATAGGCGCCGACCCGGTCCAGGTAGACACCGCTGAGCGAGTACTGCTTCTTCCAGCGCGCGATCTCGCCGTCGACGCAGTCCAGCAGCAGGTACATCTGGACGCAGACCACGCCGAGCACGGCGCCCCAGATCCCGGGTACCAGGAGTGCCGGGGCCGCGAGGGCGCCGAAGACGGTCATCAGGTACGTGAGCTGGTTGGGCGTGACCCGGGTGTTCACCAGGTAGCGGTCGACCCGCAGGGACACCTCGCGCATGTAGAGGCGTCCCATCCAGTGCTCACCGCTGCGCCGGTCCTTCACCCCGGCGGGGTGGACGACCGGACGGAGTTCAGCTACCGATGGCCTTGACATAGTCGGCGTAGGAGTCCTTGATCTGGTTCGGCTTGAGTTCGAGGTGTTCGAGGATCGTGTAGCGGCCCGGCCGGGTCTCGGGGGCGAACTCCACGGCGCGGACGAACTCGTCCACGGTGAAGCCGATCTCCTCCGGCAGCACCGGAAGCCCGTGCCGGCGCAGCACCCCGGCCGTGTGGACGGCCTCCTCGTGGGCCCCGCGCAGGTACATCGCGAAGGCCGCGCCGAGCCCGCACTGTTCGCCGTGGGCGGCGGCCCGCTTGGGGAACAGCAGGTCGAAGGCGTGGTTGATCTCGTGGCAGGAACCGGAGGACGGGCGGGAGTCGCCGGAGATCGACATCGAGATACCGCTGAGGACCAGCGCCTCGGCGAGCACCTGGAGGAAGCCGTTGTCGCCGATGCCACCGGGGTGGCGCAGAACCGCCTCACCGGCCTGCCGGGCCATCGCGGCGGCGAGGCCGTCGATCTTCTCGCCGTTGACCCGGTTCGACAGCTCCCAGTCCGCGACCGCGTTGATGTTGGAGATCGCGTCGCCGATGCCGGCCCGGACGAAGCGGGCCGGGGCCTCGCGGATCACGTCCAGGTCGATGACGACCGCGATCGGGTTCGGCACGCCGTAGGAGCCGCGTCCCGCGTCGTTGTCGAGGGTGGCGACCGGCGAGCACAGACCGTCGTGCGCGAGGTTCGTCGGCACGGCGACCAGGGGCAGGCCGACGCGCGCCGCGGCGAACTTGGCGCAGTCGATGATCTTGCCGCCGCCGAGTCCGACCACCGCGTCGTAGTGGCCGGACTTCATCTCGCCGGCCAGCCGGATGGCGTCGTCGAGGGTGCCGCCACCGACCTCGTACCAGGTGGCGCCGGGCAGCGAGGGGGCGATGCGCTCGCGCAGCTTGGCGCCCGAGCCGCCGCTGACGGCGACGGCGAGCCGGCCAGACTGCGCGACGCGCTCGTCGGCGAGGACGGCGCCCAGGTCGTCCAGGGCACCCGGGCGGATGTCCACGACGACCGGCGACGGGATGAGCCGGGTCAGTAGCGGCACGCGATCTCCCGGCCCTTGGCGAGGTCGTCGTGGTTGTCGATCTCGACCCACCGGACGTCGCCGATCGGCGCCACGTCGATCCTGAAGCCCCGGTCGACCA
>NZ_JBVJMF010000023.1:0-140063 GCF_055584345.1 Streptomyces sp. NPDC104106 | reverse complement strand
CCCCCCCCCCCCCCCCCCCCCCCCCCCCCCCCCCCCCCCCCCCCCCCCCCCCCCCCCCCCCCCCCCCCCCCCCCCCCCCCCCCCCCCCCCCCCCCGGCCAGGCACCACGCGCACCCCCGGTGTTCTCCCCCACCACCCCCCGGAGGAACCCAGCGCCATGCCACGCCTCACCACAGCCCCCCGGCGGCACCGCGGAAGAACGGCCGCCGCAGCCGCCCTCAGCCTCAGCCTCGGCCTCGCACTCCTCGCCGGACAAACCCCCACCCCCGCCCAGGCCGCGACCACCACCACGGTGATCACCGTGGACGGCACCAGCACCGGACGCACCTTCGACGGCATCGGGGCCGTCAGCGGCGGAGGCGGCAACAGCGCCCTGCTGCGCGACTACCCCACCACCCAGCAGAACCAGATCCTCGACCACCTCTTCAAACCCGGCTACAGAGCCGACCTACAGATCCTCAAGGTCGAGATCGGCGGCGACACCAACTCCACCGACGGCGCCGAAGCCAGCATCGAACACACCAAGGGCACCGTCGACTGCAACGCCGGCTACGAGTGGTCGCTGATGGAGCAGGCCAAGGCCCGCAACCCCAACATCAAGCTCTACGGCCTGTCCTGGGGCGCCCCCGGCTGGATCGGCAACACCGGCAGCGGCGGCAACTTCTACTCCCAGGACATGACCGACTACCTGATGGCCTGGCTCGGCTGCGCCAAGCAGCACAACCTCACCATCGACTACCTCGGCGGCTGGAACGAGAGGACCTACAACGCCTCCTGGTACGAGAGCCTCAAGTCCGCGCTGACCGCCAACGGCTACACCTCCACCAAAATCGTCGTCGGCGACGACTTCGGCTGGTCCATCGCCACCGGCAGGAAGAACGACAGCAACCTGTACAACGCCGTTGACATCGCCGGCTCCCACTACCCGTGCGTATACCTGTCGGCGATGACCTCCTGCTCCGCCACCACGGACGCCCAGAACCTCGGCAAGCCCATCTGGGCCAGCGAGAACGGCTCCCAGGACGCCGAGACCGGGGCCGCACCCGTCGCCCGCGCCATCAACCGCGGCTACCTCGACGCCAAGATGACCGCCTTCATCAACTGGCCCGTCATCGCCTCGCCCTACCAGAACCTCGCCTTCAGCAGCGACGGGCTCGTCACCGCCGACCAGCCGTGGTCCGGCGCCTACACCGTGGGCCGCACCACCTGGGTCATCGCGCAGACCACGCAGTTCACCTCACCCGGCTGGAAGTACCTCGACACCGCCAGCGGCTACCTCGGCGGCACCCGCGCCCCCGGAAGCTACGTCAGCTATTCAGCCCCCGACCACAGCAACTGGAGCACGGTCTTCGAGACCATGGACGCCACCGCGTCGCAGACCGTCACCCTCAACATCGCCGGCGGCCTGCCCGGCGGAGCCCTGCACGTATGGGAGACCGACCTGTCCACCCGAGGGCAAGCCAGTCCCCACATGGTGCAGGACACCGACCTGAGGGCCACCAACGGCACCTACCACCTGACCCTGGCCCCCGGCCGCATGTACACCGTGACCACGACTACCGGCCAGGGTGGCGGCACCGTCATCAGCCCACAGCGCACCCGGCTCCCCCTGCCCTACTCCGATTCTTTCTCGGGATACAGCGCAGGCCAGGAAGCCAAGTACCTCACCACGATGAACGGCGCCTTCCAGGCCGCCCCCTGCGGCGGCGGGCGCAGCGGTCAGTGCCTGCGGCAGATGTCCACCGCCACCCCGATCCGCTGGACGGGCGAGTCAAGCGACCAGCCCTACACCATGATGGGCGACCGAGGCTGGTCCAACTACACCGTCAGCTCCGGCGTCCTGCCGGAGAAGAACGGCAGCGCCGCCGAGATCCTCGGCCGGACTGGCACCCAGAGCAAGAACAACGGCGGCCTGAACGCCTACCATCTGCGGCTCTCCGACACCGGCGCCTGGTCGCTGCTCAAGACGGACACGTCCTGGAACTGGACCACGCTGGCCGGCGGCACCGTGACCGCTCCCGGTACGAACACCTGGCACAACTTGGCCCTGTCCTTCCAGGGCAGCACCATCACTGCCGAGATCGACGGTGCGACCGTCGCCACCGTGACCGAGAGCAGCTACGGCGGAGGCCAGGTCGGCCTCGGCACCGTCGGGTACTACCCCGTCGAGTACGCCAACCTGTCCATCACCGCGGGCCCGGTGCCCGACATCTCCGGCACCTACAAGATCGTCAGCGCATCCAGCGGCCAGGTCATCGACGCCGTCAGGGGTGGGACCGGTGACGGTACCCTCATCGACCAGTGGCCCAGCAACGGCAACACCGACCAGCAGTGGACGCTGGCCCTCAACAGCGCTGGCTACTACACCGTCACCGGCGTCAGCAGCGGCAAGGCCCTGGACGTGCCCAACATCACCACCTGGCCCGGAACCCAACTCGAACTGTGGACCCTCAACGGCGGCGCCAACCAGCAGTGGGTCATCGCTCCGGCGGAGAACGGCACCTACAGCATCGAGTGCCGCTGCGAGGGCTACCTCCTCGACGTCGCCGGTGGCTCCAGCAGCAGCGGCGCCGCCATCGACCAGTGGACCTACAACCGCAACACCAACCAGCGGTGGCAGCTCGTCAAACTCAGCTGATCCCGCCCCGCCCTGCCTGACCGGGGTGGTACAGCGGGTCGGCGTCCCGGGTTCCGGGACGCCGACCCATCACGGCGACCGGCCCGAGAATCATCGCCCAGGCCACCAGTGACGATCAGGCCTGAAAGCCCGCACCGGCTGGGCTTGTCTGAACCCCATGACCCCATCGGAGGAGCCTGTTCATGTCCGCACCCGTGCGCATCGGCCTGGTCGGCTACGGCTTCGGCGGCCGGTACTTCCACGCGCCGCTGATCGCGTCCGACCCGAACTGCGAGTTCCTCGGCGTGGTCACCACATCACCCGACCGGCGCAGCCAGGTCACCGAAGACTTGGGTCTGCCGACCTTCGCCTCCCTTTCGGAACTGGCCAACGCCGGGGCCGAAGCCGTGGCGATCTCCACCCCGGCAGCCACCCACGTGACGCTCACCCAACAGGCTCTGCGGCTGGGCCTGGCCGTCGTCTGCGACAAGCCGTTCGCGCTCGCCGCCGATTCGGCCCGCAGCACGGTCGAACTCGCCGAGCAGATGGGAGGCGTGCTGACGGTCTACCAGAACCGCCGATGGGACTCCGACTTCCTCACCCTGCGAGAATTGCTGGCTCAGGAGGAACTGGGAACTCTGGCGCTCCTCGAGTCCCGGTTCGAGCGGTTCCAGCCGAACCCCGGTCCACCTGCGGCCGGGGGCGGTACCCTCGTGGACTTCGGCAGCCACCTGGTCGACCAAGCCCTGGTCCTGGCAGGGCCGGTCCGCACCGTGTACGCGGAAGCTCACCACCATGACGGCACAGGCCTCGAAGACGATGTCTTCATCGCCCTGACCCATGACAACGGCGTCCGGTCCCACCTCTGGGGCAGCTGGCGGCAGGCAGCCCCCGGGCCCCGGTTCCGCGCGGCAGGGTCTCGTGGCGCTTTCACGATCCAGCACGGCGACAGCCAGGAAGCCGCGCTGGTCCACGGCGCATCACCAGCATCACGCGGCGGCCAGTGGGGAGTTGAGCCGCCCGAGCGGTGGGGACACCTTCACCGAGGCGGCGACACCCGTGAACCCGTAGCCTCCGCACGCGGCACCTGGGACCAGTTCTACCCCGCGTTCACAGCCTCGGTACGCGGAACGCAGCCGCCGCCAGTGGACCCGTGGGACGCCGTCGCATCCGCCACCGTGCTGGATGCGGCCCGGATTAGCGCAGAAACCTCCCAGGTCGTATCCCTCCCGCAGACCGCCGCGAACTGAGTGGACGTCAAGTCCGTTTCTGGTAGCGACCTCGTCCGGGTTGGGTGAGGAAGCCTTGTCGGACGAGGCGTCCCAGGCGGCTGCGGGTGACGTTGACGGTCGCCTCGTCGGTGGGCATGCCGAGGAGTTCGTGCAGCTCGCGGGCTCGGAATGCCCGGCCGGGGCGCTGGTTGAAGGCGTTCACGATGGCCTGGTAGGCCGTGTTCGTCTCGGGCGGATCGGGCTCGGTCCCGGGCGGGATGCGTTCGGCGATGATCTTCCGGGTGGTGGCCAAGTCTGCGAGTCGTGCTTCGGTCTCGGCCAGAGCGGCGGTCAAGTGGTCGATCCGGTTGCGTAGTTCGTCGGCCCGGGCCGTGGTTTCGTCGTGCTGGTCCTGGAGGTCTGCCAGGAGCTCGCTGATGTTCACGCGGCCAGCCCGAGGGTGTCGCGCCACGTGGGGGCGGGTGTGGTGAGGCGGCGGGCCATATTGGCGATGGAAGCCCAGTAGACGCGCGAGGCGGAGGTGTCGGGGCGGTGGTCGTACTCGCGGGCCAGGCGGCGGTGCAGCATCAACGTGCCGTTGACCTGCTCCACGATCCACCTCTTCGGTTGCGGGACGGAGCCTTTGCCCTGGCCTCGGGGTTGCGGCGGACGACCTCGACGTCGATGTCCAGCAGGGCGCCGTGGATGAGAACCTCGTCCTTGAAGCCCTGGTCCACCAGGGCTCCCCAGGTACCGGGTCGTGAGCCGACTATGAAGTCCTGGGTCAGTCCCACCAGAGCACGAGGAGAAGGTCCCGTTGGGATGCAGCAAGGTAGAACTGGCGCAGGGCGTTGAAGCGCCCCAGCAGGTACTTCCTCGGGCCACCGACGGTCTTGTCCGCTCCATGACCGATCAAGGAAGCGGCCTCGGTGTCTTCGGTCGGCAGACCGGCCAGGACGGCCAGGACGGCCGGGAAGTCGATTTGACCGAGCAGTTCCGAGACGCGGGCCACTTGAGCTGCGGAAAGGGCGGTGGGAGGCGGTCCGAAGGGACCGATGGCATGCGGGTGTGTGTTGAGGAAGCCGAGATCGATCGCCGAGTCGCCCTCGGTGGCCTGCCGGAGAGCATCGAGGTGGGCGCCGTCGAGACTTGCCAGCTCGCAGACCCGTTCCAACATGGCCGGTGCCCAGTCCAGGTCCAGGACGTCCGCCGGCGGCGGATCCCAGTTGGGATCTCCATCGGTCGATGTTCCAGCTGACTGGCGGCAGGCGGCGAGATACTCCGCCGGGACACGGGCGAGTTGCTGGGTGACGGCCATGACGGCAGTATCCCGACGGCGTCCACCGGTTTTCCTACTTGGTTGGGGACTTGCCGTTCTTGTCGGTGGGGCTCTTGGGGCGGTAGCTGGGGCCGTTCATGATGACCTGGTGGCTGGTGTCGATCAGCCGGTCCAGGAGGGACTCGGCGACGACGGGGTTGGGGAAGAGGGGATACCAGTCGCTGGGCACCCGGTTGCTGGTGATGATCAGGGACCGGCCCTGCCGCTCGCTGACCAGCTCGTAGAGGTCGTCGGCATGGGCCGTGGAGAGCTGACGCATGGCGAAGTCGTCGAGGATGAGCACGTTGGGCCGTACCAGTTCACGGATCCGTTTCTCCCAGGTGCGGTCCGCGTGGCCGCCGGCGAGTTCTGCGAAGGTCCGGCTGGTTTTCGCGAAGCGGACGTGGGCGCTCTGACGGACGGCGAGGTGGCCCAGGGCCTGGGCGATGTGGGTCTTGCCGACCCCGACGGTGAGTTAGCAAGCGCAGGGGGTGCGGCATTGTCCGGGCGGCGTCCGCGATCGCAGCCGCGTCGCGGGCGTCGGTCTCTGCCTCGCCCGGATACAGGTCGGCGATCAGGCGCATGGCCAGCCCGGGCAGGTAGGCGACCGGGCAACCCGTGTCCCGGGCGACTGTGAGCGGGAGGGCTCCGATCGAGGCGCCGGTCGCGACCGTCCGTCCCTTCCCGGCGCTCTACGCCGCTCCGGCGTTGTCCCGCTCCAGTGCCGCGCGCAGCCAGTCGTCCGCGGAGCCCGGGGTCGGCTCCGGCCGGCCGCCCGGCGGCGTGAGTATTACGGCTGTCAGCTCCCAGTACCGGTCCAGGCGCGGCCCTGCCGCGAGCCGCGTCACGGATCATGGCCCATAGGACGTTGACGCGTCGGCGGGCGAGGGCCAGGAGGGCCTGTTTGTGCCCCTTCCCCTCGCTTCGCTTGCGGTCGTAGTACGCCTTGGAGGCCGGACAGCAGCGCAGGCTGACCATGGCCGAGAGGTACATCACCCGTAGGAGGCCGCGGTGGTAGTGCCGGGGTCGGCGGAGATTGCCGCTGACGCGGCCGGAGTCGCGTGGCTGCGGCGCCAGCCCGGCGAAGCCGGCACGGTCAGCAGCATCAGCGGACCCTTGTTCGTCACCACGCCCACCAGGCGGCGTCGGTCTTCCGCTGCAGGTCAGCCGGGCAGACAGCCGTTGATCACCACAGCGATTACGGGCGGGTGTATACCGATATACATGGGTACCGGGCATGTGCCGGTGGACCGCCTCCCGGAGCAGCAGCTGGGACGCAGGCTGGTGGCGATCCCCCTTGCGCTGATCGTCGTGATCACTGTGGTGGACATCCATTCCCCGCCGGACGTTCACCTGGGCCCCCTGCTGGTGATCGCGCCGGCCCTGACCGCGTCCCTGGCCGGTCCGCGACTGACCGCCCTTGTCGGGGCACTGGCTGTGGCCGCCCAGGTGCTCATCGCCGTGTTCCACGGCGGACTGGCCACACCCAACCACCTCTCGCAGATCACTGGCTTGGCCCTGCTTTCCGCCTTGGTCGTCTTCGTCTGCCACGTGCGCGAGCGGCGCAGCCGGGAGCTGACTCGGGCACGGTCGGTGGCCGAGACGGCGCAGCTCGTACTGCTGCGGCCACCACGGCGCCGGATCGGGCCACTGCGGGTGGCGTGGCTGTACCTGGCAGCCGAGGACGAGACGCGTATAGGCGGCGACCTGTTCGCGATCGCCCGCTCCGACTGCGGCACCCGCGTGATCATCGGCGACGTCCGCGGCAAGGGGCTGGCCGCCATCGGCGAGGCATCCATGGTGCTGGGCGCGTTCCGCGAGGGCGCGCACCACTACGCCACCCTGCCCGAACTCGCCGCGGGCCTTGAGGCGAGCGTCTGCAGAAGCCTGGAGGACGTCGCCGACACCGAGCACGACCCGGGCGAGCACTTCATCACCGCCCTGCTGCTCGACCTCCCCGACCACGGCACACAGGTCGAAATGATCAATATGGGCCACCCCCCGCCCCTGCTGCTGCACGACGGCCAGGTCACCGTCCTGCACGCACGACGCCCCGTACCCCCGTTGGGCATGTGCGAACTGTCCGTCCCCAGCCACCGCGCCGACCCCTTCACGTTCGAGGACGGCGACACGCTGCTGCTCCACACCGACGGCGTCATCGAAGCCCGCTCACCCAAAGGAGCCTTCTACCCCCTCACCGAGCGCGCCGCCTCCGCACCCACGTCCGGACCCGAAGCCCTGATCCGCCACATCCACCGCGACCTGCTGAACCACATCGGCCACCAACCCGGAGACGACGCCGCTCTCCTGGCCATCGAACGCTTCGGCACCCACCACCTCCACCGACCGCACACCCCCGCCCGCACCCTCGACGGCCGCCGTCGACTCGCCTCCGGCTCAAAGGCGACTCCGGGGGCCCCTCACTGGTGAAGCGTCGGTATTCGAGCGCTGTCGTGTCCGCCCGCGGAGTGGGCAGCCGCGTAGCTCAGCCCGGTTACGTCAGCGAGGACAAGTATTCGGACCACTTCTCGCCGGCGAGCGTGGCCCAGCGTTCGGCTGTTTTGGGTGGATGCCGAGCAGGTCGGCGATGACCATGGGCGGTAGGTCCACCAGGGCGTCCATCATCGCGGTGTTCCGAGCTGCGCGGCCGGGCAGACCGTGTTGTCCCAGTGTGCCGGCGAGGCCGAGGGGGTTGCGCGGGCGTCCAGTTCGGGTTGCGGGCCGGGTCGGGAACACTGAGGGTCACGGTGGCGGACGCTTCCCGTGTCCGGCCGCGTGCGCTGCCGGCCGATCCGTCCCGGCCGGGCGGGCTCGGCTGGCCGCTGGTGCAGTAGATGGCCCTGGACGTGCAGGTCAGGATCGGTGCGGAGGGCAAGGAGATCTTGGCGGTGATGCCGTTGGCGGCCGTACCAGGTTCGTCATTTCCTGCTGTGAAGCCTGCCCGCGGCGTTCTGAGGGTTTCACTGCCTGAAATGAGTGTTTTTCCCCTGTTTCAGGGAAGCTGGTGTATGGAGTGCTGTGTACGGAAGAGGCCCCGGCCGCTGCTGAGTGGGCTATCCGGCAGCGGCCGGAGACACAGACCTCTCGCCCCTGTACGCGCCCCGGTGGGGTTCGGCCACCACGAAAAGGCGGGCGCCCGATCACAGACAACGCCGCGCCGAGCGCCGCGCCACCCGGCGTAGGTGCGCCGCCAGTCCACCGGCCGCTCAGGCCGCCAGTCCTCATCGATCTCCGTGAGTTGCTGCTCGCGCCGTTTGGCCCGTTCCTCGTCCTTGCCCAGGCCGCCGGGCTTACGGCAAGTTGGGCAGCCACTGCCCCACTGGTTTGTCCAGCGCCGTGGCCGTGACCGGCGCGGCCCGGCCCGGCTTCCGGCAGAGCGGCCGGGGCGGAGAGTCCTCGATGCCCTCGGTATGGCCTTGTGGCGACGCGAGCGCGCCGGAACTCCCGCTGGGCCGGGGCTCGTCGCGGTGTTCCTGCGAACGAGGGGATGCGTCCAGGCTTGCCGTGGAAGGTGGACTGGTGGTTGTCGCGTGGATAAGGATGGCGTAACAGGCGTCTGATCTGTCGGCCATCAGGTGTTGACATTCTGAGAAGGGATGTATTCGGTCGGGGTTCAGACGAGAATCCCGGCCCGATTGCGGCGGGCCGGGATTCTGTGTTGTGTGCCGGCCGGGGGTCTTTCGGCCCGATTACGGCGGGCCGGGGTGCTCCAGCACGGGCATCGGGCTGTTGCTGGTTTTAGTAGTCGCCGCCCTCGCCGCCCTCGCCGAATTCGCCGCCCTCGCCCTTCTCGTGGTGGCGCTTGATGACGCGGAAGCTGGCGAGGACTGCGTGCTTGCCCCTCACGCTGTCCTGGATCTTCTCGCAGTCCTCGTCCTCGTGCCCCTTCTTGGACTTGCCCTCGTCCTCGTCCTCCTTGTGGAACTTGCAGGGGCGGACGCCGTCGCTCTGGCTCCAGGGGCCGACGACGGCGATGGGGGCGCCGTTGTCGCAGACGGCTCCGCGGAAGACTTCCACGGTGTTGCGGCTGTCGTTGCGGATGTTGACGCTCTTGGCGCCCAGGCCGCTGACGACGGTGATGCAGCCGTCGGGGTGGGCGGAGTAGGAGCGTTCGTTGATGTGGATCCAGCCCCTCTCGTGGTGTCTCCTCTCGTGGTGCTCGCCGCCGTGCTCGTTGTTGCCTTCGTTGCCCTTGCCCTCGTTGCCTTTGCCGCCGGTGTCGCCGCCGAAGGGGACGTGCTGGACGACGGCCGGGGCGGCCTGGGGGGCGGGGGCGGCGGTGGCGTAGGCGATGCCGGTCGCGGTCAGGGCCGCGGCGGCCGCGACAGCCGTGGCGATCGCGTGGGAACGGGTCATGATCATGTCGCTCGCTCTTCTTCTCGGACTCAGAGACAGGCCCGCTGTGGCAGCCGGTGCGTGATTGAACGTACTAACGCCCTCTATTGCTGTCATATCGAGCAATTCGGGATCCCCGGCTTTGTGAGGCTGATCGGGTATGTAGAGCTCCGTCACTCCACGCCGAAGGCGAGCTGAAAGGCCATCAGAATCTTTGCGGAACCTGGAGATTGAAGGGGTATTAGTTCTCACGGGTGATGTTCTGACGTCCGCTCACCTGATGGGACGGTCGGGCGTCGGAAAGTGCCGGCGAGTCGCTGCTTGACATGCGGTCTGGCGTAGGGCGGCTCAATCTAGCCGCGCGTGTCTGTACCTTGGCCGGCGTGACATCGCGCCCCACCCTTGGCATCGGCCCTCGGTCCGCGCAGATCCGCGCCGCGCAAGGCCGATCTCCTCGGCCTGCGCGACATCTGTCTGCCTGACGTGGGGGGTGCGGGCCCGTGGCGTCCTGCGCGCCGGCTCCGGCGCCGCGGCGGAGGCTCGGTACCGGTGGCCGCGCCGATGGCCGGCCGTGAGCGGTTGTCCGCGGGTTCCGGCGTCACTCTGATCCGTCCCGGCTTCGGCGTCGGGGCGCGAAGTGCGGGGTGCCGGCGGATTGGCAGCCCGCGGGCCCCGGTCCACGAGGCCGCGGACTCGGAGGCGGGTTCAGGGTGGTCCTGCGCAAGCTTCGCGGACGGAACGCAGGACCACCACGCCCGAGCCACTGCCAGTTCACGAGCCGGGCACTGCCAACGTAGGGCCGGTCGGTGGTCGGCGCAGCCGGTGTGCGGCGTATGAGTGAGGCCGCGGGGCAGAAGCGGAGGAGGTCCCGTCCGGCGGATCGTGTGGGCTCTGCCTCGTGCAGTTGGGTTTGCTGCCTACGGTGGTAGCTGACACATCGGCGACGGGGAGGGGACACAGTGAGGCTTTGCCAGTAACGGCTTAGAACTCCTAACGGAATGGCTCGGGGATAGGGTGAGCCGGGTGGCGGTCACTCGACACCGTTGCCACGGTGGACGGCTGCCGCCCTCCGAACCGGCCAAAGGGAGGACCTGGCTGCCCAGGCCCGGCTTGCCCTCAGTCGGCTGTGGCCCGGAGCGCCTAGGCTGTCCCCGCTGCGGAAGGGCGGTGCCATGGATGCTGACTCCCGGACCAGGGCCGCTGTCGAGGAGCATTGGCGGGCCTCGGAACGAGGGGACACCGAAGCCGAGCACGCCATCTACGCCACGGACGCGATCCTGGACTACCCGCAGTCAGGCGAGCGGTTCCGGGGCCGAGCGGCGATCTCGGCGCAACGCGGCGGGCATCCGGCCGACCGGCACTTCGCCGTCCAGCGGATCACCGGCCATGCGAATCTGTGGGTGAGCGAATGCCTCATCACCTACGACGGTGTGCCTTCGCACTCGGTGAGCATCATGGAATTCGCTGACCAGCACGTGGTGCACGAGACGCAGTACTTCGCCGACCCCTTCGGCGCGCCGGCCTGGCGGGCCGCGTTCGCGGAGCCGATGCCGGGGCGGACCGTCGCCGGAGCCTGATTCTTGGCTTTGCTCGGGTCAGCCGGGTGACGAGCCTGTCACTTTGTTGAAGTTCGAAGAACTCCTATTGCAAGGGCTTCAAGCGCCTCCAGCAGATGAGCGCGCATGCGAGGGTGAGGAAGGCTTCGTGGATGTCGTCGCGGATCTCCCAGCGGATCCGCAGGCGGCGGAACCAGTGCAGGTGGGCGAACGCACGCGCCACGCCCCAGCGTTGAGTGCCGAGTCCGGAACCGTGCTCGGTGCCGCGCCGGGCGATCAGTGGCTTCACGCCGAGGTCCCAAACCAGCCGGCGGTACTTGTCGTGGTCGTAGCCGCGGCCACTCAACACCACGTCTGGGCGACGCTTGGGCCGACCACGCTCGCCACGCACGGGCGGCACGGCTTGAAGCAGCGGGATGAGCTGAGTGACGTCGTTGCGATTGCCCCCGGTCAGGGTGACGGCGAGCGGAATACCAGTCGCGTCGGTGATCAGGTGGTGTTTGCTGCCCGTCCTGCCCCGGTCGACAGGGCTTCGTCCGGTCTTGGGGCCCCCTTTAGCGCGCGGGGTGTACCCCAACACCACAGCGTGGGACTCGCTCCAGAAGCCTGCGACCAAAGATTGCTTACCATGCTTGGCGATACATCGTGACGCGTTATATCCTCTCGCGGAGGTCGACGGAGAGGGGAATCATGGCGTCCGAGACCGATCCGGCCGTACTCGTGTTGGCGAGCCTGGCCGACGAACCCAGGCACGGTTACGCGATCACTCAGGACATCGCGACCTCGGTCGGTGTTGTCCTCGGCCCCGGCACCCTGTACGGGGTGCTGGCCCGTTTGGAAGCCGACGGGCTGATCGAGGCGCTGCCCGCGCAGGGGCGGCGCCGCCCCTACCGGATCACCGGTCTCGGCCAGCGCACGCTGGCCGAGCAGGCGGAGCAGATGCGGCGGGTGGCCGATCTGGGACTACGCCGGCTCCGGGCCGCAGGGGCCATGCCGTGAAAATCCCGGACGCCGCCGAGGGCAGGCCCCACTGGCGGGTGCGCGTGCTGGTCGGGTTGTATCCACCCGTGTGGCGGCACCGCTACGCCACGGAGTTCGCGGCCCTGCTGGAGGACGGTGGCGTCGGGGTTCGGCAGGTGGTCGACATCGCGGCTGCGGCGGTGCGCGTCTGGGCCCGTCCCAGCAGGCACCTGCACGACCGGACCGGACGGATGTGCACCACCGTCGCGGTGACCCTGTGCGCGTGGACGGCGCTGGCGGCCGGCGCCGTCCTGTTCGCCAAGACCACTCGGGACGGGGCCTGGTACGTCACCGGGCACACCGACCCGGCCGCAGGGTGGTACAACGTCTACGCGCTGGCCTCGGCCACGTCGGCGCTGGCCATCGCGGTCGGCTGGCTGCCCCCGGTGGCCGCCGTCCTCCGTGCCCCGCAAGGCCATCCCGGCCGCCGCCGCGCCCGCCTGCTGTTGCTCGCCCCACCGGTCGCCGTATCGGCCTTCCTGGGCGCTGCGGCGGTTCTCCGGCTGATCACCCACGGGGTGGGTGTCGGTCCCACCGGGTTTCTGGTCCTGGTCGGGCTCGGCGTGCTCGCCGGTGCCGCCTTCGCCGCCGGGCCGGCCGCCGCGCTGCGGCACGTCACGCCGAGCGGTGCGGGGCTACGCGTCGCCACCGTGGCCGGCGCGGTCGCCACGACGCTCATGGCGGTGGCCGTTACCGCCAGCGTCTGCTGGGGCCTGGTCACCTTCGCCGACCGGCCCGGGTTTACGGCACTGACCGGCTACGGCACGGTCATGGCGGTCACGCTGGTGGTCGCGGCGACCTCCTCCGCACGCGGCCTGCGGGCCGCCACCGCACGTACCCGGGGCAGCGTCGATGCGCACTGAGCGTCGGTGGCTACGCCGAACCCTGAAGACCCTGCTCGTCCTGGCGATCGTGCTGGTGGTGACGCTCGGAGGCTACATGGGCTATGTGGCGATCCGGCGGGGGCAGCAGGTCACCCTGCCCGCCCCGACCGGCCGTTATCCAGTCGGCCGGACCACGGCCGACTGGACCGACCACACCCGCACCGATCCACTCGCCCCGCACCCGGGCATGCCGCGGGAGCTGTCCGCGTGGCTGTGGTACCCGGCCGCACCCGCCCCCGGCGCGCCACCCGCGCCCTACGCCCCGGGCGCATGGTCGGGACTGCACATGGGCGGCCTGCCCGGGCTGGGCGAGACCAGTTTCGACGACATCCGGGTGCACGCCGTCGCCGACGCCCCCGTCGCCGCCGGCCGGTTCCCCGTGGTGGTGCTCGAACCCGGGTTGGGTCTGGCCGCGCCGCAGTACACCACGCTCGCGGAGAACCTGGCCAGCCACGGATACCTGGTCGCCGGGATCACCCCCACCTACAGCGCGAACCTGACCGTGCTGAACGGACGGCCGGTGAGCGCGACACCCGCCGGTAACCCGCAGGACTCCGACGCGGCCGCCATCCGTCCGGCCGACGACCGGCTGGTCAGCGTATGGGCGGCCGACGACCGCTTCGCCGCGACCCGGGTCGCCGCGCTGTACGCCACCGGCCGGTTCGCCGGGCACGTCGACGCGGCCACCACCATGTACCTGGGCCACTCCTTCGGCGGAGCCGCCGCGCTGCAAGCCTGCCACGACGACCCGCACTGCGCCGGCGCAGCCGACCTGGACGGAACCCAGTTCGGCACGGTCGTCCACTCCGGACTCGGCAAACCGATGATGCTGCTGGCCAGCCAGAGCTCCTGCATCACCGGAACCTGCCGGCCGAGCACTGCCGACGAACAATCCGAACGCGACGCCGCCCGCGCCTTGCTGGCAG
The DNA here is from genome assembly GCF_055584345.1 of Streptomyces sp. NPDC104106. NCBI lineage: Bacteria > Bacillati > Actinomycetota > Actinomycetes > Kitasatosporales > Streptomycetaceae > Streptomyces > Streptomyces sp. NPDC104106. The sequence continues at coordinate 126,196 of NZ_JBVJMF010000023.1, read as the reverse complement.
CCAGCACCGGGCCCGTCTGGAGTTACCGGCTCAACGGGGCCGAGCACTTCAACTTCAGCGACTACGGCGCCTACTACCTGGCCGCGCCGATCCGGTCTGTGGTCGGGCTCGGGTCGATCGACAGCGACGACGCGCTGACCATCACCAACGCCTACCTGGCCGCGTTCGTCGACCATGTGGCCCGCGGCCTGCCGGAACCGCTGCTGGCCGGCCGGTCCTCGCCGTACCCTCAGGTCGAGGTGCAGCGCACCGCGTCGTGAGCATGTGTACAGGAGTGTGGACATCCGTGCAGCACGTGCCCGGGTGGGCTGGTCTCGGGGGCTTTCGGGGTGGTCCTGCGGTATGCGCGGGGCCGCAGGACCACCGAGCCCGTGCCTGACGGAGACGGGGCGGCGCCCACGCAGGACCGGTCGGTGATCGGCGCAGCCGGTGCGCGCGTATGGGTGAGGCCCCGGGGCAGAAGCGGACTGAACCGTCCGGTCCTGCGGTTTCTGGCTTTGGCGTACGCGAGGGTGCCCGCCCCTCGCGTACGGGGCACCGTCCCGCGCCGCGACGGAGCCTGGACGCCGGCGGCCGCGCCGACTGTCAGCCGTGAGCAGTTGTACGCGAGTTCCGGCGTCACCCTGATCCGCCACGGTTCGGCCGGTCCTGGACCATGGCCCGGCGAGCACGGTGTCCTGTCCCTGTGAGGGTGAGCCAGTCTCGGTCACGCTCTCCGGGGGCGCCTCCCCGCTCAGAATCGAGGTCGAACTCCCCGTAGGCAGAGCTCCCTTTGTGCGGGCGCGGATGGGCGTCCGCCGCGTCATGTGGTGTGCGCCGGAATGTGCTGGGTGCACCGTGCGTCGGGGTCCTTCCTGCCAGTGGTCTATCGGCACACCGTGGAACTCTGTGCCGGACACGGCCTGTTGCAGCCCACCAGTTCCCCGCTCGCCACCCTCACCCCCAGCGGCGGCCTGTGCTGGATCCGCACGCAGGACGGCACCTTCGGCGGGCTGAACACCCTGGTAGGTGACCGTGCCGATGGCCGCGAACCACTGCGGGTCGGCGACCTTCTTGACGAGGACCCGGCGGTGACCCGCGCAACCGTCCAGGAGCGCGTCGGCCTGTCCTACGCCGCGGCTGCGCGCGCCCTTCCGCGGCTGCGCGGGGAGCGGATCGCCGACCTGCTGCAGGCCGATCCGGACCTGACCCCCGAGGACGCCGCCTCTCGTCTTGGCTGGCAGATGGCGCTCACTCGTTGCAGGCAGGGCGAAGGGCCACGTCATTCTCACGCCGACCACTACCCACTGCCGCGCCCGGCTTCAGAGCTTCCAGGAGCGCAGCGTCTCGGCGACGGCATAGACGCTCAGGCGAGCGTCCCGAACCTTGCGGACAAGATCGGACAAGGCGCCGTAGGGCGGATCGATGCCCTCACCGGACTGGTCCATGTACTGAGCGGCGACAAAAGCGGCGAAGAGACTGTTTCGGTGTGGAAGCGGCTCAAGTCGCACGATCGTGTGCAAAAGGGCGGCTGCGCGCCAGGCGGCATCCGGATCGGCCGTCTCGAGCGTCGGCATCTTGGTCTTGTGCCGCGCGACCGCCGCCACCAGCGCCGAGTAGTCCGTTACTGTCACGTCCTCCTGCCCGAGGGCGGCCTCCTGGACGTCGAGCAGCCATGAGACATCGATGTGCAGATTCATCAGGCAGCCGCAGCGCCGTCGCCACGCTGAGGGGGAGGAACCTCGTCGGGGAACGCGTCGTCGAACTCACCGCGCAGCCTGTCGGCCCAGGCGACGCCGCCGGCAACGAAACGCTTGCGGTGCATCTCGCGCACGCCAAGGTCGTGCAGGTACTGCTTCAGGCTCTTGCCCTCTGCGGCGGCGGCGGCACGGACGCCTTCCATTTCGTCATCGGAGAAGGACACGTTCAGTGATGGCATGCCCTGATGGTACCTAGTTGGTACCAGGCCCACCAGTCCCCTCCACGATTTTCAAAAGGGCCACCGCCGCTGCGCGGCCACCGCCTCCGGCAGGAGGCGCAGATCAAGGTGCTCAAGCGGCTGGTCGGCGTCTGCGTCCAGCAGCCGGCGCCCGTGCCGGACACACACCCGCCGCCAGCGCGGCACGTACCGCACCGCCCGCACCGCCTTGCCCGTACGCCGCGCAGTGCACAACCGGCACCCGACGAGGGTCGGCAATCGTGTTCGAGCTACTCGGATGATGCGGCTGGCGCCGCGGAGCGTCGGGCGGCTGCGGGCGATGTCGGTGAAGTGGATGCCGGAGCTGGCCGGGTCGAGGCTGATCAGGTCGCGGTGCAGGCGGCGGTGATCCGATCAGGGGCGGGGGCAGCCTCATCTCCGGGGGCGTGGAGGCGGGGGGCGGTGGGGACCGCGACCGCACCGCGCGCATGGGGCGCCCTGGTGGCGTAGGCGGGACCGTGAGGGGTTACCCGACGGGCATGGCGAGGCTGCATCTTCCAGGGCGGAACGCACACCACGACCGCAACGAGGCGCCGGCACCAGAGGAGGCCGGGCCCGGACCCGAGGTGGAGCGCCGGGCACCGGACACGCCGACGAAGCTGCCCAAGCGGGCCTGGGGCGGCGTACTCAAGGGAGCGTGGCGGGAGTTCAAGGACGACGAGCTCACCGACCGCGCGGCAGCCCTGACGTACTACGGCGTGCTGTCGCTGTTCCCGGCGCTGCTGGTACTCGTGTCGCTGCTGGGCATCACCGGCAAGTCGGCGACCGATCCAGTGCTGGCCAACCTCAAGAAGCTCGCTCCCGGCTCGGCCCGGGACATCATCACCCGGGCCGTGGAACAGCTGCAGAGCAACGCCGGCGCCGGCTCCCTGATGGCGATCGTCGGCATCGTGCTGGCGGTGTGGTCGGCCTCCGGGTATGTGGCCGCGTTCATCCGTGCGGCGAACGCCGTCTACGACATGCCCGAGGGCCGCCCGGTGTGGAAGATCCTTCCCGTGCGACTGGGCGTAACGGTCGTGCTGATGGTGTCGGCCGTGGCCAGCGCGCTGATCGTCGTGTTCACCGGCGGCCTGGCCCGCCGCGCCGGTACCGCGCTGGGCATCGGGGACACCGCGCTGACGGTGTGGTCGATCGCCAAGTGGCCCGTCCTCGTGGTCCTGGTGACCGTCATGATCGCGATCCTGTACTGGGCGAGCCCGAACGCGAAGGTGAAGGGGTTCCGCTGGATCACCCCGGGCAGCTTCCTCGCCCTCGTCATCTGGTTGATCGCCTCGGCCGGGTTCGCGTTCTACGTGGCGAACTTCGCCTCCTACAACAAGACCTACGGCGCGATGGCCGGCGTCATCGTGTTCCTCGTCTGGCTGTGGATCACCAACCTGGCCATCCTGCTGGGCCTGGAGTTCGACGCCGAGACCGTACGTCAGAGGGCCATCGCGGGCGGCCTGCCGCCGGACACCGAGCCCTACACACAGCCCCGCGACACCCGGAAGTGGGACGAAGAGGACCGGCGCCGCCTGGGTGAGGCGTGACCAGTCGCCCGTTGATCTCGGGGTTCACAAAACGGCCAACGTGCTCGACGCACTCCCGAAATCCGCCCCGCCCGCGGCCAAGCGCGCCATCCAGGACATCTACAATGCCGAGGACCGCGACCACGCCGCGAAGGCCGCCAAGGCGTTCGCCCAGCAATACGGCGCGAAGTTCCCGAAGGCCGTCAAGAAGATCACCGACGATGAGAACGATCTGCTGGCGTTCTACGGCTTTCCGGCCGAGCACTGGATCCACCTGCGAACCACCAACCCCATCTGGGTGTTGTACTTCCCCTACCAGTTGGGGAGTTGCTCCCCCGGCTGGCGCTCGAAGCGGCCCGCCCTGACTCTGAACCCCATTGACGGCCATGCGGTTGTCCTGGATTCGAAGTGTCGGGCGGGTCGTTGGCGTGACCCCCGGGCCCTGGCTTGAAGAGAGCCTGTCCGACTCAACCCAGATCTGCCGACGTCGCGGGGGCCACGCTGCCACCGTATCGGCAGCAGGGGAGGCACAGGAGTTGGAAGCACGCCATGGCGGCGCCGAATCGACCCTCACAAGCACACCGGCACCATCTCACTGGTCGATCAGAGAGGTGAAGCGGAGGAGGCCGCTTCCTTCGCCGTCAACCTGATGGGATCACTGAACTGCTGGACTTCCTCAGCAACAGTGAGTTGGCGATCGACCGAATCGGCATCGAGGGATCATCCGGTCTGGGCCAGCCGCTCGCCTTCGCCCTGGCCGCGGCCGGGTACGACGTGCGTGAGGTGCAGCCGAACCGCACCGCCGAACGTCGCAGGCGGCGACGCCGCGCCAAAACTGACATCGAAGACGCGGAGGCGATCGCCCGCGAGACACTGGCCGACCCCCACCTGCCGCCAGCCGGCAAGCGCTGCGCACCGGACGCTGTCTGGGACGAACTCACCGCCATCCATGACTGGCGGTCCTCCCTCGTCCTGCAGCGGACACGCCAGCTGACAGAGGCCGAGGCCGTCCTGGTCGCGCTGCCCGTGGACATCCGGGCCGAGCTTCCGACGACCAGCCGCGTGCTGCCACAGTTGGAGGCGCTGGAGATCATTGCCCCGCAGCAGCCCGAGGTGGCTTCCGCGACCTTGATACACATCGACCGGCTGGTCGCCGCCCTCAACGACATCCGTCAGCTGACCCAGCGGATCAAAGACCTCGACAAGAAGGTCCCCACACTGCTGGCCACGTTGGGCTGCACGCTGACCGAGTTCTGCGGCATCGGCTCGGTCACCGCCATGGAGCTGTTGGTCGAGATTGGAGACCCGTGCCGGTTCCGAACCGAGGCTCAGTTCGCCCGTTGGTGCGGTGCCGCTCCGCTGGCCGTCTCCTCCGGCGAGGGGCACGGTCGGGCACGTCGCCACCGGCTCGACGTCGGCGGCAACCGCAAGGTCAACTCGGTGCTGCACATCGTGCGCGTCACGCAAGTCCGCTGTCACGAGCCCGCTCGCTCCTTCATGGCCAGAAAGATCAGCGAGAACATGCCCAAACGGTCCGCGCGCCGAGCACACAAGCGCCAACTCGCCAACGTGATCATCCGTCATATGTGGAAAGACGCGGAAAAGCGCCCTACCCGACCGCCCGCACGCACGTCAGCTTGACAAGAGAGCTTCGAGTCGACCTTCGCCACCGTGCGGCTGCGGAGGTGACCAAGGGCGCCGGCAACCGGGCCGCCGGACTGGCCATGGTCTTCAAGCTGATCGAGTCCGCCCAGGCCCGCTGGCGGGCCGTGAACGCACCCCACCTCGTCGCGCTGGTTCGCGCCGGAGCCCGCTTCGAACACGGCCGCCTCGTCCAACGCCCCAAAGAACTCGCAGCATGACGGGCCCGCCGGCCGCCGGTTTCCTGCCCGCAGGCTGCCGATCCGGATTCAGGCGTAGCGGTCGAAAAGGGCCTGGATGTATCCCTCCAGCCGCCTGGTCAGCACGGTGGGGGTCAGATCTGCACGGCCCACCTCGCGCCAGGGGACGGCGACCTTCTCGGCGTCCGGAGCGAAGGCCAACGCGTCCAGCAGCCGCCAGTAGAGATGAGCGGCGCGGTCTTCGGCCAGCGTCCCTCCCGCCGCAAGGTAGCGGTCGGCGAAGTGCATGCCCGCGGGAACCCCGTGCAGCAGGGCCAGGGCCGTCGAGCAGTGGGCCACGTCCAGGTCGGCCGGCCCCCAGGAGGTCTCCACCCAGTCGACGACGCCGCTGATCCGCAGACCGTCGCCGTCGCCCGTGAAGAGGACATTGCCGGGATGGAAGTCCCGGTGCAGGAAGCAGGCCCGGCAGTCCGGGGGCTCGCGGCGGATCACGTCCACGGCCCGCTGCCACAGCTCAGGCCGCTCGGTGTCTTCGGGCGGGCTCACCCGCTCGGGAGAAGTCCACGCCTGATAGGTGCGCGGCCGTGCCTCTGCGGTCACCGGCAGCCGGTGGATACGCAGCAATTGACGGGCCAGCAGTTCGGCACGCTGATCGGCCCCTTCATCGCCCAGGCGCACGGTCCCGGGCAGCAGGGACATCAGCAAGGAGGGATGGTCGCAGTACTGCGCCGTTGCGTCCACCGCCACAAGCGTGGCTGCGGGCACGTCCGTGTCGCCGAGCAGGCGCAGAACGGCTGCCTCGCGGGTCAGCAGGCCCTCCGCATGCCGAACGAAGAAGGGTTTGACAAAGGACCGCAGGACCAGTGAGCGTCGACCGCCCGGCCCGCAGATGCTCAGACGGCGCATCTCCGACGTCCAGCCGCCACGCAACCGCACGACTTCTTCGATGCGCTCTGCCTCGGACAGCCCCTTCTCCACCCAGGCACGTGTCGCACTCCAGCCCTGACCCTCAAGATCGGCACCGATGTGCTCGGCCCCCTCGCCCGTAACCATGAAGGCAGGCTATCCACCTCACCGACGGACGCATCCCTTGGCCACCCCGCCCACAACTCTTGACAATTACTCGGGCCGGCACCCACAAGTGCGTGCCGGGCAGCTCCTGGCGCGGTCTTCCGGCGTGTAGGGTCCGGACTTCCGTGCGCAGTGATTCATGCTCGGATGCCGGAATCCGGCAGTCGGTGCGCACTGCCAGTGTCGGTAGGTCGTGCGCATTCCCGGCTGGTTGGGACGCTGGTGGGTCTCAGGCTCGGTCACTGAGGGTGGTCCCGGGCTTCAGATCCGGACGACGCGGTGAGATTTGGTCAGGAGCGGAACCATCGGGTTCCACGAGCGGGTCGAGGATGCGGACCCGTGGATGAGTAGGAGCGCGGGGGCGTCGCGGGGGCCGTCCTGGCACACGTAGATGTCGCCGTCGTCCAGCGACAGGGTCGAACTCTCAGCGTCGCCGTTCACGTACGGACCGCCGTCAGAAACAGTCATGAGCCCACTGTCTCCGCCAGTACACACCGGTGGATTGGACGAATGTTCCCCTCAGCCGGCCCACGTAGCATGGGATGATGCAGTCTTTTGTGCACGACGCGGCTGTGTGGGGCGTGGAGTGCCCGCGGCTGCCCAGCCGGGTGGCCGGTGTCACCATGGCCGGGTTCAGTGTCCGTGACCTGGACGCGCTCCGGATAGTCCCGCACCCGGCTGTGACGCTGCTCCTGGAGTTCGGCGCCGGTCCGCCCGTCCTCGACTGTGCTGCAGGGCGGCAGCAGCGGGGAAGCATCGTCGCCGGGCCTGGGCTCGGGTCCGCGGGCACGGTTCGGGCGCGGGGAGAGAACGTCGAGTGCGTACAGGTGCGCCTGTCCCCCGTGATCGCACGCGCGATTCTGGGCGCCTCCCCCGCCGACCTCGACGGCGTCGTCGTGTCGCTGGGCGACCTGTGGGGCCGGGAGGCGTCAGGGATCCGCGAGCAACTCGCCGATGTCTCGTCCTGGCAGGATCGCTTCATGTTGACGGACGCGCTGCTCGCCCGGCGGCATGAGGCGGGGCCGCCGGTGGACCCGGAGGTGTCCTGGGCCTGGCACCGGATCGTTGTCAGCCGTGGCCTGATCCGGGTGGATGGACTCGCGGCCGAGGTCGGGTGGAGCCGTAAGCGGCTGTGGTCCCGGTTCCGGTCGCAGCTCGGCCTGCCGCCCAAACGCGCCGTGAAGCTGGTCCGTTTCGACCATGCCGCCCACCGCCTGGTCGCGGGTGAAGGCGCGGCCCACGTCGCCGCCGACGCCGGCTACGCCGACCAGTCCCACCTGCATCGGGACGTCATGGCGTTCACCGGGGCAACCCCCGCGACCGTGGCCCACGAGCCGTTTCTCGCCGTTGACGACATCGCCTGGCCCAGCCGCGGACAACCGCCATGCCACACGTCCCCAGGGAGCTCCTGCTCGGTCGCCGGCCGGAGGCGAGACGGCCACCGCTGTGAACGTCGCCTGCCACCGGACTCCTTCAGTTGTGCGTCGTGAAACGGCGACCTCGCCGCAGACGGTGACCAACCTCATCTGGGCGCAAGACCAGGCGGCCGCGTCGATGGACGGTCCTGCAGTAGTCCCGGTAGACACCAACACGGCTTATACAGGCGCGCGCATCCGATCCATCACGACACGACGTCAGTGCCACAGCGTCGGATCCTTGCTTGAGCGGGCACCGGAGGCTGGTCCGGCCAGGCGAACGCGTACCGGGGATCCTCCCCGCGGCTCAGCCGTACGAAGCGCAGGAGTTCGCGGACGATGCCCGCGTTTCCCATCGCCCACCCGGTGCACGGTTCGAGGTCGCTCGGGGTCGCCCGGTGCTCAGAGTTGGACCAGCGAGCGCCATCACTGTCCCGGATCGCGCGGGCGGCGAGATCCGCGACGAGGGCGTGGGCGAAGTCGTATGGGTCGTGCTGTTCGGCGATCCGGTCGCAGGCCAGGGCGAGGACGCCCGCGGTGCCGCAGCAGCGGCCGTTGTTGTCCCAGAAGCCGGGGCGTAGCCGCTGGGGCAGGCCGGAGTGGGTGACCGTGTGCCAGCAGCGGTCGGTGAGGGCGGGCCAGACGGGGTCGGCTGTGATGTCCCGCAGCAGCCGGAAGACTTGGGCGTCGCCGGCCGGGCCGTGGCACCAGCCGTAGCTGATGGGATCGATCACATCGGGTCGGTACTGGGGGGTCGAGTGCGGCACCAGGAAGCCCTCCGGCCCGGCTTCATCGCGCGCCACGACGTCTGCAGCACCGGCCAGCGCCAGCTCGACCAGGTCCGCACGGCCGGTGGCCTCGCCGACCCGGGCAAGCGCCAGGACGATGCCGAGCGTGCCGTGCGAGATGTGATGCAGACGGGAGTCGATGCCCGTGCGGTGGGCCCAGTGAACGCCCGCCGGGGTCTGCTCCGCCGTGCGCAGATAGGGCTCCATGGCGAGGACGGCCAGTTCGGCGTCGCCGGCCAGGAGTGCCCCGAGGCCGATCCCCGCGTTGCCGCCCATCAGCTCGAACAGTTCGCCCCAGCGGGTGCCGTCGAAGCGTGACCCCACGAGTTGCAGCGCGCGGTCGGCGGCGGCGCCGGCGGCCGTGTCGCCGAGTTCTTCGTGAAGGGCTCGCAGGACGAGCGCCATTCCTGTGCGGCCGAAGTAGAGGGAGTCGTCGTCGATGCCGTCGACGGAGTCCGCAAGGCCGCGGGCGGCGCGCAGGGCGGCGTCGGCGTAGGAGTCGTCGCCGAAGTGCCGCCACGCCTCCAGGAGCACGGGGATGTTCCCGGCCGTACCGCTGTAGAGCATTGGGTTGAGCTCGTCGTCCGAGGGCCTGGTCGACCAGGCGAGGCCTCCTTCGGATGTTCCTCGCGCCGCCTCGGTCAGCCACCGCAGCCCGTCCACCGCGAGACCCTCGACCTCGTCGACCACCACGACCGTGGCTTCTGGTGCCGTCATGGGCCCACTCTCGCATGATCTTCCAGACTCGCCCAGGGGGCAGTTGCGCTCCCCAGGGCCCTTCGCCGCCGCACCACAACCGCACCAGTTCGGGCGGGGGATAACGGGGAACCGCGGTGAGAGCAGCCAAGCCACCGAGAGGCCGCAGCCAGTCATTTTTCCAGGTCAGCGTCCAAGACAGCCACGAATGATCGCAGCTTCCCAAGGTGATGGCCCCGGCGCCGGTGCCACGGGCCGGCCGTCGCGGCGTGCTGGCTGAGCGGGCCGGCCGCACGTGTGTCGAGGTCCCGAGCATGAGTGGCTGGACTAGCGTTGAGGTCATGGCTGTCGATGTCCTCACCGAGATCGTGATCGCCCGTCCCTGTGCGGAGGTCGCCGCCTATGCCGGGAATCCGACCAATGCGCCGCACTGGTACGCCAACATCGTCTCGGTTCGCTGGCGGACCTCGCCGCCGCTCGCCGTGGGCTCGAAGCTCGACTTCGTCGCCCGGTTCCTGGGTCGCACCCTGACCTACACGTACGAAATCGTCGAGCACTCCCCCGAGCGACTCGTGATGCGCACCGAGCAGGGGCCGTTTCCCATGGAGACGACCTACACCTGGCAGCCAGTGGACGCCGACCATACCCGGATGACGCTGCGCAATCGCGGCGAGCCATCGGGCTTTGCCAAAGTGAGCGCTCCGATGATGGCCGCGGCTGTGCGGCGAGCGAACGTCAAGGACCTGGCAGCATTGAAAGCACTGCTGGAAGGCGGCAACGCCACCGACGCCGGCCGACGCTCACCTGGCGACTTCTGACATCCACGGCTGACGTCAACGAGGCCGGACGGCGGCGTACATCAGCAAGACCACGGTCCAGCTCCGCGAGGTCGTCGAACGGCTCCTCGCCGCCGGCCAGTGGAAGCAGGGCGACCCCAACGTCCTGGTCGTGCTGGACGCCGGATACGACGCGCCCCGCATCGCCCACCTGCTGGGCGACCTGCCCGTCGAGGTCCTGGGCCGACTGCGGTCGGACCGAGTGATGCGCCGGCCGACGCCCTCGCTCAAGGAGCACGCCCTGTCCTATCCCCAAGGCGGGCGACCGCCGAAGCACGGCGGCGAGTTCGTCTTCGGCGACCCGGCCACCTGGGGCACCGAGCAGGCCGTGACGGTCCCCGACACCCGCCGCTACGGGAAGGCGACCGCCCAGGCGTGGGATCGGTTCCACCTGCGGCTGACCCGGCGGGCCGCCTGGCTCGATCACGAAGGGCCGCTGCCCATCATCGAGGGCACCGTCATCCGCCTGGCCGTGGAGAGGCTGCCCGGCGGCGGGGTGAACAAGCCGCTCTGGCTGGGGTGGTCGGGCACCGCCGCCACCGAGGTGGACCTCGACCGCTGATGGCAGTCCTTCCTGCGACGCTTTGACATCGAGCACATGTTCCGCGTGTTCAAGCAGACGCTCGGTTGGACCAAGCCCAGGCTCCGCAGCCCGGAGGCGGCAGACCGGTGGACGTGGCTGGTGATCGCCGCCTACACCCAGCGCCGGCTCGCACGCCCGCTGGCCGCCGATCCACGGCGTCCGTGGGAGAAGCCGGCCGAGCCGAACAGACTGACCCCCGCCCGCGTCCGGCGGGGGTTCAGGAACCTGCGAGCGAAAACCGGCTCTCCAACTGATGAACCGAAACCGTCCCGCCCCGGGCCCGGCCGACCACCCGGCTCGAAGAACCGTCGCACAGCCACCCGTCACGACGTGGGCAGAGTCCTCGTGACCGGCGAGGCATACAGCCGACCCACACACCACAAAGTAGGCACGAAATCTCGCCGAACCGGATAAACGACAAGCGAATGCCTCCAGTTACACGAGGTCATCGTTCGTCCGCGGTCGCGGCTGCACGAGATGAGTGCCGAGGCCGTGGCCGTCCGTGAGTCGTGGCGTCGCCTCTTCCGACTCGCGGTGGAAGGCGCCTCAGCAGGTTCGGCACCCGGCGCGGCTGGCCGCGACACAGCCTCTCAGCGTCGCGCGCGAGCGCTGGACGGCTCGACGAGGCGATCGTCCAAGAGGCGGGTGCCGGCCTGTTTGACGTACTTCAGCACGGGTGAGATCTCCATGCTTTGCAGTCCGGTCAGGGACCCGATGCGTTCCGAGGTGAACTCGAACAGTTCGTCGAGGTCTCGGGTGTGTGCGACGGCGTGAATGTTCCAGGGCCCGGAGATGGCTGCGGCGAAGGCGATCTCGGGTTCCTGCGCGAGTGTGCGGCCCGCGCTCTTCACCGCCGACGGGTGCACGCGGAGCCAGAGGTGCGCGCGAGCGTGACAGCCCAAGGCTGCTGCGGCGATCTCGACGTCGATGTGGACGACGCGATGCTGGAGCAGAGCCTCAAGGCGCCGCGAGGCGCGCCCCGGAGTGAGGTCTGCGGCTGTGGCAAGATCGACGAGACTGGCGCGGCCATCCGCAGCGAGCGCATCGAGCAACTTCTCGTCCTCGGGCGTGAGGCGCAGTGGCTCGCGGGTGACGACCGGAGACTCGGTGAAAGGGGGCCCGCCGCTCCCCAGCGCTGCTTCCTCCTTGGGGGACAGTGTGCCCTGCAGGGCGGACCAGTAGTGGCCGCGGCCTCCGAGGAACTGCCGGAGCATGGCGAAGGCGTTGATGTCGATCACCGCCGCGGTGCGGGGAAGCCGCTGCCCCAGGAGGTCCTCGCGCTGTTCCCGCGTCCGGGACTGTGTCGCGCAGGTGACCTCGCAGCCCGCCGCACCCAGGGCTACCCAGTTGATGTCGTCACGCTTGGCGAGCGCGTCGGCGATCGCCTCGACACTGCCGGGACGGCAGCGCAGCCGCACCAGCCACCTGCTCTGCCCCAGGGCACCCGGGTTCACCACACCGGTCACACGGATGACGCCGTCGGCGCGAAGCCGGCGATACCGGCGGTTGACGGCACCCTCGGTCAGGCAGAGGGCGGTCGCGATCGCGGCGAACGAAGCCCGCGGAGCGATCTGCAACGCACGAATGATTCGCACATCGTCGGGCTGAACCGAAGCGGATTCCGTCATGAGCGCCCTTGCCATGTCGCCAATCCTACAAACGAGCCCTCGTAGCTCGCCTGCGGTGCGGTGCGGACGAAACACTTGAACCGCACGGGTCGAAGGGCCGCGGCAGCGAGCACCGCCCTGTGCCCATCCCGGGGCCTCGACCAATGCCCGAACGGAGTCCAACGCTCGAAGAACGGAGATGACGCTGCATGTCATCGACCTCCACCGAACAACACCCACCGACCGCTCTCATCGTCGGGGCCTCGCGCGGCCTCGGTCACGCGATGGCGGCCGAGTTCCTCGGCAGGGGCTGGAACGTCGTCGGCACCGTTCGCGACACCACTGCCCGAACGCCGCTGCACGACCTCGCGGACCGCGCCGACGGGCGGGTGACCATCGAGCATCTCGACATCAACGACCCCGGCCACCTGCCCCCGCTGCACGAACGTCTGGCGCACCGCCGACTCGACGTGCTCTTCGTCAACGCGGGCACGACGAACAATGAGCAGACGCCCATCGGCGGGGTTGCGGCGGCCGACTTCATCGACGTGATGGTCACCAACGCGCTGAGCCCCATGCGCGTCATCGAAGCCCTCGAAGACCTGGTGTCCCCGGTGGGGCTCATCGGGGCGATGTCCTCCGGACAGGGCAGCATCACGAACAACACGACCGGAGGCCGCGAGGTCTACCGAGGGAGCAAAGCAGCCCTGAACATGTTCCTGCGAAGCTTCGCGGCCCGGCAGGACAGGACGCGGCGCGCCTTCGTACTCATGGCTCCGGGCTGGATACGCACCGCACTGGGCGGTCCGGATGCGCCGTACACCATCGAGGAGACCGTCCCCTTGATGGTGGACGTCCTGCTCTCCCGACTGGGCTCGCCCGGCCTGGCGTATCTGGACCGCTTCGGCCAGACCGTCCCCTGGTAGCCCCTGTGGCCCGCCCCAGCACTCACCGCTTGCCACCGGCCGGCTTGGAGCAGCCTCAAGGAGGAGATCGCGCCGATCATCGCCATCGTCGACGCCTTCGTGAGGCCAGGCCGGTCCTGAGTTCCACCCCCCTCCTCCATGTGCCGGCCCCCGCGGGCAGGCGCATGGATGCGGCATCGGGACAACAGGTGTCGCCTCGGTTTCGGGGGGGTGACGAGGCCCGGTTGTCTGTTACGGTCATTGACGGACGTACGAAAGTCACGGTCCGGTAGGTAGTCCGGATGGCGATCACTCGCTCGTACGGTGCCCATTGAGGCACATCCGGTGCGTCCCTTTTCGTAACATGATCGAGAAGGGACACAACTGTGTCGGATCTGCATGCCACCATCGCCGGGGGCGGCCTGGGCGGCCTCGCTCTCGCACAAGGACTCCAGCGGGCGGGCATCAGCGTCGCCGTCCACGAGAAGGACCCCGGCCCCGACTTCCGCAACCAGGGCTATCGCATCCGCATCAATCCGGACGGCATCACCGCGCTCAAGGCGCTGCTGGCGCCGCAGGCGTTCGAGGTGTTCGCCGCCACCGCCGGAACACCCGGGGCGCGGATGGACTCCTTCGACCACCGGCTGGGCCTGCTGCACGCGCAGGAACTGCCGGTGGTGGAGGACCTGCCGGGCGGCGGGCACCTGGCGGTCAACCGCAGGACCCTGCGCCAGATCCTGCTGGCCGGGCTGGAGAAGTCCGTGCACTACGGCTCCGCGCTGACCCGCTATGAGACCAATCACTCGGGCACGGTGACCGCGCACTTCGCGGACGGGACGAGCGCCACCGGGGACGTGCTGATCGGTGCCGACGGGGTCAACTCTGCAACCCGAAGGCAGCGTCTGCCCAAGTCCCAGGTCGTCGACGCGGGGCTGCGGCTGCTGTACGGCAAGGTCGCGCTCGTCAGTGATGCGGCCCAGGAGCTGCTCCCCTCCGACTTGTGGGGCCTGTGGACCACCGTCATCGGCCCGCAGCGGCGCTTCCTCGGGCTCGCGCCGGTGCAGTACCGCGAGCCGCAGCACGAAGTGACCGCGAGGCTGGCTCCCGGGATCGAGCTCAGCGACGACAGCGACTACCTGGCCTGCGTCTTCGGCGCGCGTCGGGAGCAACTACCTTGCACTGACGAGCAGTTGTTCGCCATGAGCGGCGCCGAGCTGCGGGCGATGACCCTGTCGCTGCTGGAGGGCTGGCACCCCAGGCTGGCGGAGATCGTCTCCCGCCAGGACCCGGCCTCGATCTTCCCGGTCTCGGTCCGCACCAGCGTGCCCGTCACCGCATGGGAAACGAACGCGATCACGCTCCTCGGCGACGCCATCCACGTCATGAGCCCCGCCATCGGTGTGGGCGCGAACACCGCGCTGCGCGACGCCCGCGTTCTCACAGCCCGCCTCGTCGAGGCCACCGCCGGTCGACCGCTCACCGACGCCCTGCGCGCCTACGAGGACGAGATGCGCGACTACGGCTTCAACGCCGTCCGCGAATCGGCCGAGCGCGGTCACCGCCTCGTCGGCCAAGACCGGCTGCCCGCACCGCAGTTGCCGCCGACGGGCAACGCCCACCCGCAGCACTGACTGCCCCGCCCAGGCCCGACCCCGCCCTGTGCCGGGCCTCCTCGGGCTGCTGTCGGGCCCTGGCCGACCTGACAGCAGCCCGGACATCACCGGAACCGCACCACTCGCTCACTGCAGGCGCTACCAGGCCCCTGCTGCACCGGCCTCCCGCCCGCAGCCACGTCGGTTGGGACGCGGGTCGGTTTCCGGCAGTTCCTCATGTCCCAGCGCTTGAACTGGAGAACTCATGCCTACTCTCCGTGTCGCCATCACCGGCGCCGGCTTACGACCTTGGGAGCGATATCAACTCCCGGATCCGCCTGGCGGCCTGGGCCCCTGCGTGACCAGGGCGCCGGT
Organism: Streptomyces sp. NPDC104106; assembly: GCF_055584345.1. Lineage (NCBI taxonomy): Bacteria > Bacillati > Actinomycetota > Actinomycetes > Kitasatosporales > Streptomycetaceae > Streptomyces > Streptomyces sp. NPDC104106. The sequence continues at coordinate 111,022 of NZ_JBVJMF010000023.1, read as the reverse complement.
GAGGAGGAGTGACGCCAGTCAGGCGTATCGCGGTCGCCGCAGTCTTGACCGGCGCGTCTTGGTCAGGGAGTGGACCGCAGCGTCGGTGCCTGCCACGTCATCCCCGGCGGCTGGAGTAGGGGTGAGGGCTCGGGGCCCGGGTCATCGGTGTCGACGACCCCGGCGGCCGTGTGGTCGAAGTCGGCGGGCCAGCAGGTGTGCTCGCTGGCCAGGGCGCCGGTCAGGCGTGCTTCGGCAAGGTTGGCGGTGCTCAAGTCGGTGCCGCGCAAGTCAGCCATGCGGAGGTCGGCGCGGTGGAAGAGCGCGCCGTGGGCGTCGGCCTTGCGCAGGTTTGCCTCGCGCAGGTCGGTCTCGGTGAAGTCGGCGTCACGCAAGTCGGTTTCGACCAGCTTCGCGCCCCGCAGGTCGGCCAGAATGCAGCGAGCCCGGCGGAGAATCGCAGTCGTGAGGTCGGCGTGCCGCAGGTTGACCGAGACCAGGGATGCCTGGGTCAGATTGGCATGGTACAGGCCCGCCGCCTCCATGCTGGCGCGGTCGAAGTTGACCTCGGGGAACCACAGCCCGTCGCAGTCGGCTCGGCGCAAGTCGGTGACGCTGAGATTGACCCAGGACTGTTCTCGGTGCTGGCACAGCACGCCGAGCGCGGTCAGCGCCACCTGGGCGTCGGCGGCGCGAGTCTCCAGAGGCGCGATGTCGTTGATGGGCACGTCCGCCGCTGGTGATTCCGGCCCGGCGGGTGGCCAGGGCAGGTGGGTACGCAGGTACGCGGCCTGGATGGAGATGATGGCCTCCCGGTCGCGGGCGGATTGCTCCGCGATCCGCCACAGCGCGTGCAACCCGCCGATGCGCACATCCAGCTTGTCGCTGCCGAGCTGGTCGACGGCCCGACTGAACCGGTCGGTGACGTAACCCTCCTGGGTGGCGCGCAAACCATCCTGACTCACCCGCAGTTGCCGCCAGGTGGCGTACGCGCCGAAGAGCACGACCAGGCCACCGACCACCTGCAGAAGCGTCGTACGGACATCGTTCACCGCCTTCAGCCGATCCTGCGCGGCGACGCTCGCCCCGGCGAGATCGTGGTCGACCACCACACCCGGCAGTACGACGAACATCGTGCCCAGAATGACCAGCCCCGCCGCTCCGGCCAGCAGAGCTGCGGCTACACGATGCCTGACCAACCCATCGTGCCATGCCCGCCGCCCGCGATCCGGTTCCCCCATCTCCATGGACATGAGAGCCTAGGCGCCGCTCAGAAGACGATCAAGACTGTCGTGCCACTGGCCCGTGACATTAGAACGGCCGGACGAGTTGGGCGAGTTGGGCGAGTTGTGACGCAAGCCTGGGCCCGTGCGGCCTGTTCCCATCCTGCCCTGTCCGGCGTCTCTCGCGCACACTTCGGCGAGTTGCTCGAAGCACTCGCGCCCCGGTGGCAGGCCGCGCGGGAGTCGGCGCTGCACGAACGGCGTGGCGGAGTCCGCAGACGGGCCGCCGGCGCCGGACCCAAGCAGCGGCTTGCTTTCACCGATCGGCTCCTGATCACCCTCGTCCATCTACGGCTCGGACTACCGCACGCCGCGCTGGCCGGCCGGCTGGGAGTAGCCGGGCGGATCCATGGGCGCGTGCCCACCGCTCTGCTGCTGGTCCTGGAAGAGATGGGCGAAGGCGTCCGGTTCGTGTCGCTCCTCGCCCGAGTGCGTGACCGGGTCGTCCACGCCCACGAACTGGGTCGTGCGCGGGTCGTCGCCGTACGACAGCGGACTGCGAACCGGCCCCGGGCGACCGCCGGTTGAGCTTGGTGACGTAGCTCGCCCATTCACTCAGAACAGCGCCAGGCCCTCACCGCTGGTGTCCGCGAGGACGGGCCGGAACCGGGCGGGGAGGCCGTCCAGGCGGTCGGGTCCGGCCGCGGCGGCCACGTCAGGGGCGGTCTCGGCCAGCCAGGTGCTAAACCGCTGGGCGGCTTCGCGGTAGGCGATTTGCACCAGGACACGATGCTCGCCGGAAGGGCAGAAGTCGACGGCGACAGTGAGCAAACAGGAACGGGGCGCGTTCTGACTGCCCGCCCAGGACACGCGCAGCACACCACAGGGTTTGCGCGCGCGGGAACCGCGGGCATCGCGATGGGTCGGGCGCAGCGATCGGCACGCTACGTGGGCCGTCCAAGCGGCGAGGTGTGGCAGTGGCAGCGTGGTGCGGGCGCGGCAGCCGGGGCAGCGGTGCCAGTGGCGGAGCCAGTCGGCGGCATGGGTGTCGAAGAGGCGTGTGTAGTGGTTCGCCACGCGGATATCGTTGCTGTAGAGGTGGTCGGGTCGTTCTTGTGCGTTACAGGAGTTGCAGACGGGAGCGCGGACGTAGCCGTGTTCGTGGCAGTGGTCGAGCACGGCGGCGGGCGCGGTACGGCAGATGGCGGTGCGGCGGTGGCTCACAAGATCCGTCCCAAACCCCGTTCCCACGGCAGCACTATCAGATGGGTGCGGTTCGTTCCGAGTGAAGCTCGTGATCAAGTGGTGAGGCGGTAGTTCCGCTGGTCGGGGGGTGGGGTAGCAGGAAGAGCCGAATCCCCGTCAGAATCATGGCTGCAGCCGATATGTTCATGGCACTGGCCAGGATTGTGGAGGGGTGGCATGGATCCGGTTTCAGTGACACTGCTGACAGCATTGTCGACGGGCGCTGGTGGCGAGCTCGGCAAGCAGACGTGGCGCGGCCTGGGCGAGCTGGTACGACGCCCGTTCCGGCACAGTCAGGGCACCGAGGTCCAGGCGATCAGCTCCGGAGAGGCGGAAGTGGTCGCGCTTGCGCAGGTGCCGTCGGATCCCGCGCGGGCACAGGCGCTGAGCGTCGCGCTGGCTGTCCGGGCCGCCCTGGACGCCGAGTTCCGCGCCGGACTCCAGCAGTGGCAGGAGGCAGCGACGTTCATAAGCACCGACGAGAGCTCGGTGGACAACAGCATCAGCGGCGGCACGCAGAATGGCCCGGTGTTCCAGGGGCGGGACTTCTCAGGGCTCACCTTCACTACGAGCGCTCCGGGCCAGTCCCCTGCGCCGGAGGCCGACCCGTCCGTGCAGTCCTGAGTCTGATCACAAGCGGGTGATCCGAGAGTGAGCGTGCAGCAACCCGAGCGGCCGCAGCCCGCCGTGCACAACGAGATCAGCGGCGGTACCCAGCACGGTCCCGTGATCCAGGCGGGTGGGAACGTCCACCTCACCATCAGGAAGCCCGCCCCGGCAGGAGTGGTCGTCGCCCCTCGAAGCCGTACGCCTCAGCGGCTCCTGGCGGGCCTGGTAGTCGGCGTCGGTGTGGTCTGGGCCGGTCTACGCTGGTCCGGCGCAGTGGACGCCCGAGTGTCAGCGTGGGCGGGGCTGCTGTTGCTACCACTGGCATTCGTCATCTGGTGGTACCAGCCGGGTGGCTCCCTGCGCCCGGCGGATGTGAACCAGTGGGCGGACAGTCTCGCCGAGAGTGTCAAGAAGGCCGAGAGTGGTCAGCATGAGCGGCTCCTGGGTGGTGACTCCGAGCGGATCAACCTCGGCTACGTCCGCACCTCCGTTCCGAGCCGGGAAGCCAAGTACGCGGCCTCTTACGGGCAGATCTTCAGTGACCCGGCCAGGCCGGGCGTGCCCGACATCTCCGCCTACTATCAGGCCCTCCGCCCCCGCCGATTGGTCATCACCGGAGAGTCCGGCTCCGGAAAGACCATGCTGGCCGTTCAGCTCCTTCTCGACCTGATAAAGATCCGTGAGGAGGGCGATCCGGTTCCGGTCCGCATACCGCTGGCCGAATGGGACACCTCCCGTTCCCTCCATGACCAGTTGACGGACTATCTGGTCCGTGCGTACGGGCTCTCGAAACGCTGGGCCGGCCAACTCGTCAGCACCGGGCGTGTCCTGCCTGTGCTCGACGGCCTGGACGAGATGGACCCTCCGCTTGCCGACGGCAACCCCGACCCGGCGGCGCCCAGGGCTCGGGCGCTGCTGGAGAAGCTCAAGAGGTACCAGTTCGGCGGTGAACCGGGTCCCGTCGTCATTACCTGCCGCAGCGGTAGCTACCGCGAGATCTCCAAAGGCGGGGCGAAACTCTCCGGGCTTCGGCTGCGCGATGCGGCACAGATCATGATCGAATCGCTGACGCCACGACAGGCCCGCGACTACCTCGCAACCCGTGCCGAGGGCGACCCCGAGCGGTGGGCCTCCCTGCTCTCCGAGGTCAGCGAGCACCCGAAGGCGCCGCTGTCGCGACTGCTGTCCACGCCATGGCGGCTGTGCATGACGGCGACGGTCTACGCGGAGGAGGGCGACCCCGGGGAACTGACCCGGCTGCGGACCGCCGACCTGTTGGACCGCCATCTCCTCTCGCACTACATAGCGGCGACCGTGGCTCTTCATCCGCGCGGTGGTAGACGCAACAGCCGTGGAGAGCAATCGACCTACCGAGAACGGTCAGTCCATCGGTGGCTCCACTGGCTCGCCCGCTACGTGACCTCGGGACTAGGCAAGAGCCGGGGGCTGCTCAGCCTGCCGGACCTCTGGTACCTGAACGTGGCGGTCTGGATCGTCGTCTCGCTCGTCCAGACTGGTGTCACCTTCTCGCTCGCCTACCTGTTCCTGAGGATCAGTCCCTGGCTGCATCCCGCCGCGCCGGACGGCGTCCGGCTCATGGCCGGAATCTACGGGGCCATGGGTTCACTGATGGCCGCGGGCCCAGCGCGTCGGTTCCTGTCGCCACGGCGTGTGTTCCGCAGGTATTCCCCGGCCATCGTAGTAGGCACGATGATTCCGCCGCTCAGCCTGATTCTGAGTGGCAAGGGCATTCTCCTCGGAGTTCTGATGACGGCGATGCTACTCCTGATCTTCTGGCAGGCCATGGCATACGTCGCGCACCCCGGCACGGAGGTGATACGCCCCCGCGACATCCTGAGGGACGACTGCAAGGCCGGCATCGCGTACGCGCTCATCACCGTCTTCGCGGCGAACCTGGCGGACGGGCTCCGTTACCACACGGCCACCCTCAATCTTCCCTTCGCGGCCGTTGCGATGGTCTTCGCGGTGCCGATCTTCGGTGGGCCCACGCTCCGCCACGGAGTGTTCCTGCTCGTAGCCCGGGGCATCGCTCCACTGCGCCTCGGCACTTTCCTCGACTGGGCGGTCGACGCCGGAATCCTCAGACTCGCCGGTCCCGCCTACCAGTTCCGCCACCGTGAGCTCCAGGAGTGGTTGGCAACCCATCCCAAGCCCCCGGATTTAGCTGCGCAGTGAACGTGAATTGGGTGGCGACAGCTCGTGGAGGGGCCATCCCCGCACGCTCGGGGAGCAGGGTTCTGGGAAGGGCTGAGCTGGGAGATCGTCGAGCGGGGGCTGTGTTGGCGGCCGTCTTCTGGTCTCTACCGTGGTGGTGGAGGAGAGGTGGGGCTCACTTGCTCCACCAGCACCCCGCCCAGGTGCGGTAACACCGTCTTCAGCAGCTCCTCACACTCGGCGATTGTCACGCCGCGGGTGACGGAGACCTGCTCGTCACCCGACTCGGCGCAGACAGCGTGCGCATCCTCCCTGTCTGGACCGACGCCAACAGCCCCAGCCGAGTAATCGTCAAGACTTGTGGATCGTGTGTTCTAGGATCTTGGGATGAGTGACGAGCTTCTTCGCCTCACGGTCCTGGGCTGCGCAACGCCCTACCCGAGCGTGGACAATCCCTGCTCCGGCTATCTGGTGTCGAGCGGGGACACCCGTATCTGGGTGGACGCGGGCAGCGGGACGCTCGGCCCACTCCAGCGGCATGTGCGGCTGGATGAGCTCGATGCGATCTGGGTCTCGCATCTGCACGCCGATCACAGCGCGGACCTGCTCACCGCGTACTACGGAGCCCTGTACGCGGACATCCACCTCGCAGCGCCTATCCCTCTCTACGGTCCGCCTGGAATCGCCGACCGGCTGGCCGGCTTTCTCACCAACACTCCAGCCCGCAGCCCGATTGAATCCGCCTTCGCCGTTACCGAGTTGCACGACGGGCACCAGGCGGCCATTGGCTCGCTCCGGCTGACCAGCCGGGCGGTGTCGCACGGCATACCGGCCTTCGCCGTGCGCATCGAGGCGGCAGGCAGATCACTGGTGTACTCCGGGGACACGGCACCGTGCCCGAGCCTCACGGAGCTGGCCGAGGGATGCGACGTGCTGTTGTGCGAAGCCGAGAGTGCACAGGCACCGGTCGAGAGCGAACAGGTGCACCACACGCCCGAGGACACCGGCGACACAGCCAGCGCGGCCGGGGCGGGCCGACTGATCGTCACGCACGTCGGCCGCTTCCTCACGCCGCAGCAAGCGGTGGCGCGTGCCTCGGCGCGGTTCGGCGGTTCCGTCGACTACGCCGCCCCCGGCGCCACCTTCTCGATCGGCTAGGTGGAGCAGGGCCATCGGGCTGCACCACCCTGCGCGGCCATCGGCGCCGAGCATGTCCGCTACCGGATCGTGCAGGTCACCCCCATAGTTCTGGCTCATAAAACCCTCAATGACGCTCCCTGCGTTCCATACTGCGAGCGCGCGGCCCCTCGAATGTTCCGGATGCCTCGATGATGATCCGCACACTGGAGGAGAACAACGCAAGAACGCCCGAACCGATGAAAGCTCCGTTCCACAGGAAGCAGCACACCAGGGCGAGCAGAGCGCAGATTGCCGCCGCGGCAGTGCCCGCCTTCCTCTGGAAGGGGAACAGTATCCATGGAACGACGGGCGAGAGGAAGAATATGGAGAAGACGATGAGCAGGGAGCCAACCGCCATCACGCGGGGCCTTTCTATGGAGGTAATGGGCGTGGTCGCCCTCTGGGCGAGGGCGACCACAAATCTAGCGGGTGTACTCCGGGTCGGGATTCTTGTCGGGTGCGTTACAGAAGTGGGTTGAATCCGGGTCCACACCGGGGTTCGGTGAGGGAGCCGAGACTGTGATGTTCCACGGGTTTCCGGAGCAGCCTCCGGTCATGGTGCAGTTTGTGTAGGGATCATCCGTACTCGGCGGCGCGGCCGGTCCGCTGAAGTGGTAGAAGTCTCCGGTGGTGACCGGTGCACTGGATCCGGTGTAGTTGCCGTCCAGGTCGATGGCCTTGCCGTTGCGGTAGAGGTACTGGCTCGGCATGTAACTGGACCGCAGAACCGGGGCGCCGCTGACCTTCTTGATGGTGCCGTCAGCGCAGGCCTTGAAGTCCAGTTCCTGCCAGATGGGACGCCTCCTGCAAGCCCGCCCCTACGGCACCAGCCGCTCACTGGACCCTCTGGCCGGCCACAACCGCATGACGGACCTCTTCGTTCTGGCCGCGCTGATCCGCGCCACCTGGCCCCTGACCGCCCACCTGGCACCGAACAGATCCCTCGCACAGGCCCTCGATCACGGCATCGGCCGGCCCGAGCCGGCTCCGTCTCTGAGGATCTCCACCACCGCGCAGAAGCGATGGGACAGCGACGTTTTCTCCGCCCGCGGCACAGCCGCCCTCCTGGCGATCTCGGCACGGATCCTGAACCTCTCCCTGCCGGAGCTCCGCCTCGAACTCGGGCGGGTCGTCGCCGAGATGCCTCCACTCGATGTCGCCGCCTGGGGCCACACCTGGCTGACCCTGCGACGTGACAGCTCACCGTTGTTCCGGCACGAAGTCCTCCAGCTGCTCGACCAGCGTTTCCCCCGGCCCCTTCCCACTCAGGTTGCTCTGCCGGGCCTTTTGCAGATCCGCCGACGCAGCTACTCGCCGAAAGCGATCCCGCAACGCCTCCCCGGGGAATGGACGGAGATCATCACGGGCCCCCTCGGCCACTCCTCGGGCCGCTCGCCCGGGAACGTCGCGGTCCGCAGGGGCCTCGCAGCCCATCTCGTCCAGGCCGCCACCGGATGAGGGAGTCGCCGTCGTCGATGCCGGAGTCATCCACCAACTCCAGGGCCGAAATCCGGACCATCAGCCCTTCTACACCTACCTCCACGACCTCATTCCGCACTACGCCGACGCGATCCTCGGACAGGCAGATCACCACCCGTGATCGGAGGTTGCCCACTGAACTGCATCACTCTTGGCAACGACAGGGCGTCAGAGATATCGGACCAGCAGCAGCCAATGCGAAGTGATCAGTCACTCCGGGGCGTCGTACGAGCCGGCCGTGCAGCGACTCGACCGGCTGATGATCGTTGAGACCGGTATGAAGAACACGATGCACAAGCGTTGTGTGGCGGCTGCCGCAGTGACCGCCGCTCTCCTCGCCGGTACCGGCGTGGCGGGGGCTGCACCGGCCCAGGCTGCTCCCGCCGCGAGCCCTTCCGCGCTTCAGGGCCCCCTTCCAGGCGGCTTCTCTCTCGACGAGTTCGGCCTGGGGCAGCCCTACAACACAGTGGCCGGCCTCGGCCGTACGTTCCTCGGTCAATATCCGGGCGCCTCGGCCGTCCTCAGCCAGGCAGTGCCCTTCCTTTCGGACCCACTTCTCTGACCTGAGAGCGTCTTTCCCGCGCGTACAAGCTCACCGTCGGCCAGGAGGACGCCAGCCGCCGCAGCGGCGCGCGCCGCAGTGCTCTGCGCCCACGAGCCCTGCGCGCTGATGCGGCTGCTGACTGTGCGCCGCGCAGGCGGAGGCGGGCCAGGCCGCACGTCACAATCCGGATTGGCGTGCTTCGGCATGCCGGTGGCGAATGACCGGGATGCGGCTGCGTGCCTTCGGGGGGTTCAGCGGGTCCTGAAGCGGCGGTAGAGGTTTCGGGCGACGTACACGCCGGGGCCGCCGAAGCCGATGATGTCGACGCGTCCGTCACCGGTGATGTCGGCGAGGAAGCGGGGGTGGCGGTCGACGCGCCAGGCGCCGGCGTCGTCGTTGTGGCCGAAGCCGCGGCATACCAGCTGGGCCTGGTCGAACTGGCCGTCGCCGCGGTTGTGTGACACCCAGACTCCCTCGTCGCCGAAGCCGACGATGTCCGGGGTGCCGTCGCCGGTGACGTCGGCGAGGAAGCGTAGATGCCTCGTGCCCGTCCATCCCTGAGCGTCTCCGAAGTCGTTCAGGACGAGCTTGGAGGGTTCGAAGGTGCCGTCGCCGCGCCCGCGTGCGACGACGACGCCCTGCGGGCCGAACCCGACGATGTCCACTGCTCCGCCGCTCGTGGTGCTGATCAGGGAGCGGGGATGTTCCTTGACCGAGGTCCACCCTTGGTCGCTTCCGAAGTCGTCGAGGACGTACAGAGGCTCGGCGAAGGTGCCGTCTTCGTCTTGGAGGGAGATCCACACGCCGTCGTCGTGGCAGCCGACGATGTCGACGCACCCGTCACCGGTGGTGTCGACGAGGAAGCGGGGATGCTTGTCGGCGAGCCAGCCACCGGCCTTCTCGGCGTGGCCGAATGCCTTGAGCACCGGTTCGCCACTGAGCGGTGCGAACTTACCGGCTTCGTCCTGGAGCGAGATCCACACGCCGTCGTCGTGGCAGCCGACGATGTCGACGCGCCCGTCACCGGTGGTATCGACGAGGAACCGGGGATGCTTGTCCGCAAGCCAGCCACCGGCCTGCTGGCCGTGCCCGAACGCCTTGAGGACCAGCTTGCCGCCCGCGGGCGCGAACGCCCCCGTCTCGTCTTGAGCGGATACCCGGACACCGTCGGTGGCCAGCACCACGACGTCGGGCCGGCCGTCGCCCGTCGTGTCCACGAGAGTCCACAGGTCCGCGGGACTCGCGGAGGACGCGGGTGGGTGCAGGAGGCGCTCGGCATCTTCGAAGGTGCCGTCGCCCTCGCTGGACGACGTCACGGCCCCCTTCGCAGGCTTGAGCCCGACGATGTCCGCCCGTCCCGCTCGCGTGGTGGCGGCGAGGAACCGCGAACCGAGCCCGGCCCACCAGCCGGACTGCCCGCCGGGAGAGGGGCCGGGCCCGTCGCTCTTCCACCCGCCGGCGTCCTGGTCGCTGCCGAACCGTGTGAGGACCAGCAACATGTCGCTGAAGGAGGGCGCCGCATCGGGCGTGGGGCGCAGCGCGGTTGAGCGGGCCAGCCGCCAGGACCGGCGGCCGTTCCAGTGGCTCAGGGCGCCCCAGCGCAGCACGGGGTCGCTGGTGCGCTCGGGCTCGGCCGTGACGAACCGCCAGCGCTGGCTCGCCGCGTTCTCGTCGTACGCGCGCAGCACGACGCGGATGTCGTCCGGACCGGGGTCGGCGAGGTCGAGAACGGCACCGTCGGTGACTCCCTCGATGAAGTACAGGCCCGCTTCACCCGCGACGGGGACAACGTGCCACTGCTGGCCCTTCCTTCCGACGGTGGCGTCCCACTGGCGAACCCCGCGGTCGGCGGCGGCGGGATTGTCGAGCACCTTGCCCCCGGCCGCGTTGCGGATCACATAAGCCTGTTCTTCCTGCGCCAGCCCGCCCCGCCCGGGCTGCACAGGAGTGAGCTGCCACTGCTGCGGACTCGGGCCGTTCTCGGGGAAGTCGCGAACGACGAGCGCCCCGTCCGTGCCCGGCGTGGCCCTGGTGCCGAGGGTCTTGCCCGTGGCGGCGTTGACGATCTGAAGTTTCAGTTCTTGCGTGGGCACGTGCATCGTGGTGCCTCTTCCAGGCGGTTGGGGCGTCGGCTCGGGACGGGTGTGTCGGGGCGGTGGCCGCGGATCACGTGAAGACGTGGTGGTAGGGGACGTCCCACTCATTGGGCAGCCGCGGATAGAACGTGTTGATCACCGTCCCGGTGAAGTCCCCGCCCCAGTTGTAGGTGACGCGCACCTCGCTGTCGGTCGTCACCGCGAAGTCCTTGAAGCCGAGGATGGCGTCGGGGTGGATGATCGGCACGAAGGTGATCCCGCCCCACGGTGTCACCGTGACGACCCAGAGCTGGGTGTCCTCGGGTGCGCCGTTCTTCCCGCGCCAGTTGTCGCCCACCTTGTCGGGCAGGCCCACTTGTACGGTGTCGGCCGTGCTCTTGGGGGCATCGCGGTGGACGGTGATGCGCCTGCGCTGCGGCTTGGGCACGCCGTCGTCGCCGCGGCCGGCGTCGGCTTGGCCCGCGGCGGCTGGCTTGGGCGGCACCGGGCCCGCGGCGCTTTCGATGAAGTACAGCGGTCGCTGCCCGAAGAACCCGGCGGGGGTGATGTGCCAGAGGTGGCCGTTCGCCTCCTTGGTTGCCGGCTCGAGCGCCGTGGCGAGCCTGACCCCCTTGTCGTGGCTGTCCGCCTTCAGCTCGGCGGGCCGCAGATAGCCGCCGTTGAAGGCGTGGACGAGCATGACCGGCCGGTTCTCGATCAGCGCCGCCACGATCGCGTTGTCGTAGCTGTTCACCGCCACCGGGCCGCCGACCACCAGATTCGTCAGAGTCGTGCGTTCTTGGGTGTACATCGCGAAAACCTCACCTTTTCTGGACGCAGGGAACAGCCCGTCGGACACTCAGCTCCGTGGCATGTCAGGCAGAAATTTCAGGCAGCAGAATCACTGTCGGCCGAAACGGCTTGAAAAAGCCTCAGCGACCGAAACTAGTACCGTCACCCACGACAACACCCCAGGTCACAGAGCCTGCACGCCCGAATACAACAATCCGTCGGCCGGGCAACCGACAGTGCCAAAACGTACCCGCACAAAAGGAGAGTTGAGCATCCGGAGAACCGTAATCACTCGATTGAGGGTGATGTCTATGGACGCCTTCCCGGGGAATTAGGTCCGTGATAGTTTCGATTGCCGGATCGCGCACAGATGCTTGTTTTCCATTCGCCGGCGCGGTTCAATCCCGAATCAGTTGAGGACGGGGAATGTCTTCCACCGCGTATCTCCTGGAACGTGCCAAGCGTCAGCCGCTGACGAAGAGGAACCTGCGGGAACTGGACATCGAGCAGACGTGGCAGTCCATCCTGAACCACCCCAATCTGGTCTACGTCGACACCAACGGTGTCAAGCACAAGCCCGTCGGGTTCTCCGTGAACAAGTCGAGCTTCGGGAGCTTTCCGGGGACGGCGTCCCAGCTGGGCTGGCTCGCCTACATGAACCTCGGGGAGCCGCTGATCGAGGAGCGGGGCAACATCAGCCAGCCCCCGCCTGAGACGTTCTCCTCGCGCACCTACGTCAACCGCAGCCAGACGACGGAGATGACCTTCACCGACTCGGTCGACTTCACCGTGTCGAACGGGGTCAACTGGTCGCTGCACGGGGAGGCCAAGCTCACCTTCGGCGGCAGCGTCAGCGCCCAGCTCCAGCTGCAGCTGCAGAACTTGCTGAGGATGGACCTGCAGTCCCAGCTCGGCACGCAGCTGCGCAACGACATGACGAACAAGAACACGACCACCGTGACCAACAAGAACAGCAAGGACAACCTCGGCGTCGACAACGCCAACGCCACCGAGGCGGGCACGACGAACTCGGCCGGTAACTCCGCGACGAACACGGTGACCACCTCGGTGGGATTCAACACCACGGGCAGCGCCACCGGGAGCGCGACGCTCAACGCCTCGCTGCTGCTGGGCATCTCGGCTTCCGTCGGCGGCTCCCTGACCACCAGCTGGGCCTCGAAGTCGCAGATCTCCGGCAAGGTCCCGGCGGACTCGCGTGTGCAGACCATCGTCACGCAGCGGCGTACCCGCAAGCAGTACACCTACGAGATCCCGGTGACCTTCTCCGGACTGATCGCGGTGAAGTACGACGTGCCGGTGACGGTCCTGTCTCCCCCGCAGCCCGGGACCTATCCCGGCCTCGACGGGCTGGTCGCCCGCGACATCGGCGACATCGAGCTGGCCGGCGGCGGTTTCCGGATGAAGGGACTGGCCGAGGTCGTCTCCGCCCTGGAGGTCGACCACACGATGCTCGACGTCGAGAACCTGACCTACAGCCCACGAGCCTCCTACAAGCAGCCTTGACCGGCGGGCGCCGCCACGACGACGACCAGGGATGACGACCATGGTGTTCGACAACATCTTCGGCTCCGCAGGCAAGAGCGCGGGCCTCTTCTCGGTGACCACCGACGCCTCCAAGCCACAGCCCGGCGCGGGCGTCGACTTCGAGGACGCCGACGACGACACGTACGACGACACGAGCACAAGCCTGTTCAACACCGCGATCCACGGGGCGTCCTCCCGCGCGAAGGTCGTGCAGGAGACATCGCCCGAAGCGCGGGCCATCCTGGGCTTCCTGGGCTCCTTCATCCAGACCACCCAGGCATCAGCCGGTGCACAGGCCCAGTACGCCCAGGACCCCGGCTCGGTGTCCCAGGCCGCCGCCGCAGGCATGCAGACGTCCAGTACGACGGTGACCGAGCACAGCGGACTCCAGAAGGACGAGGACCTGGAGAACCGGCCCAAGAAGAGTGACTTCACCAAGCCCCCCAAGGCACCGGAGGCGCCCACAGCTGCCAAGCCGACCGCCCAGGAACCGGAGCCGCCCAAGACACCCAAGACGCTCAAGTCGCCCAACGAGGGCTCGTCCGGTTCCACTTGACGCACGCACTTCGAAGGGGTCAGGGGCGAGTCCGCCCCTGACCCCTTGTGCGTTATACGGGAAGCAGTTGCCACTGCCGGCCGTGATGGTCGCCCTGAGCACCGTCCTGCCTGACCGCCGCGGGGGCGTTGGTGTCGACCCGCAGGAGCAGACCGCTGTTGCGGTTGGCGATCTCGTACACCTGCGGGCTGCCGTTCGACGAGCCCACCGGGATCAGCCTCCACTGCTGATGGTGCGCGTCAGCACCCTCGTAGGCACGCTGCGCGACCACCGCCCCTGATGCCTCGCCCGCTCCGACGACCTCCAGGACCTTGCCGCTGCGCACGTTCTCGAACCGGTACAAGACATCGCCGTTGTCCTGGCCCGCCGCGACCAGCCGCCACCGCTGGTGATCCCTCGGGACGGCGAGCAGCTGGTGGATCTCGGCGCCGTCCCTGGTCGACTCACGCCAGACCGACATCCGAAGCCTGCTGCGGACGTTGGCCCAGGACACCACCGTGCCCGACTCGGGCAGCGTGGCCAGCCTCGCCGACGTGATCTTCCGGATCCGGTTGTTGAGATGGTCGGCGATGTAGAGGGTGTCGACGCAGTCCACAGCGAGCCCGAACGGGTTGTACAGCTGGGCGGAAACGGCCGGGCCCCCGTCACCGCTGAACCCCGCGGCGCCCGTGCCAGCGACCGTGCTGATCTTCCCGTCCGGCGCGATTTTCCGGACCCGGTGGTTGTTGTAGTCGGAGACGTAGACAGTGCCGGTGCTGTCTACCACCACCCCCAAGGGGAGGTTCAGCTTCGCTGACGGCGCCGGCCCGCCGTCACCGCTGAACCCCGCAGTGCCCGTGCCCGCAACCGTGCTGATCTTCCCGTCGGCCGTGATCTTCCGGACCCGGTGGTTATCCCCATCGGTGATGTAGAGCTCGTCCGCACCGTCCACCGCCAGTGCGTACGGGCGGCTCAGCTGCGCTGAAGCCGCTGGACCACCGTCTCCCTTGAAACCCGGGGATCCGGTCCCCGCGACGGTGCTGATCTTCCCGTCCGCCGTAACCTTCCGGATCCGGTGGTTACTGTGATCGGAGATATAGAGGACGCCGGTGCTGTCCACCGCCACCCCCAACGGGTAGTTCAACACGGCGGCAGTGGCGGGGCCGCCGTCGCCGCTGAACCCCGCAGTGCCCGTGCCGGCGACCGTGCTGATCTTCCCGTCGGCCGTGATCTTCCGGACCCGGTGGTTACCTGCGTCCGTGATGTACACGGTGCCTGCGCTGTCCACCGCCACCTCACGCGGGCAGTTCAGCTGGGCCGAGAGGGCAGGGCCATTGTCCCCGCCGAATCCTGCGACCCCGGTCCCCGCGACTGTGGTGATCTTCCCGTCTGTCGTGATCTTCCGGACCCGGTGGTTGTTGTAGTCGGAGAAGTAGAGAGTGCCGGTGCTGTCCACCGCAATCCCGTACGGGCGGTTCAACTTGGCTGAGACGGCGGGGTCATTGTCCCCGCTGAATCCCGCGGTCCCAGTCCCCGCGACCGTACTGATCGCAGGGGCGGAGCCCTCACCACCTGCGGCTGTCGCCTGAGCAGTGGTCATCGTTGTCCCTTCACCATTCGACAGACCGTCCCTCGCAGCCGATCCCCACACTCCTGGTCCACCGTCATACCGCGCCCCTCGTACCGAGATCGGATCGTCTTCGCCCGCCCGGAGGCGAACCGCGAGACCGATCCTCCCGCCGTCCGGAAAGAGCAGAAATGGGAATGTGTGTACAACCAAGATTTCAGGACATGTCGCGCTGTGAAGCAGGATGGTTTCGTCCCATGACCGGCAAACCCCGCACTCCCAGCCCGGTCCCAAAAGGCAGGCTGAAGGAAGATCACCCACACGAGGCGACGTCTGATTTAACACTCAGCAGGTCGCCTGCATCCGAGCCCTTTCCGCGCACAGCGGGGCGGCAACGCAAGAGACGTGCCGCCCGCTGCCGCCCCCAGGGAGGTGCGCATGTGGTCGGCGATCGACCAGCCCACCACCTTTCTGAGCAATGCTCAGGACTTGTGGATCAGCTCCTCTGGAGGACGCGCGAAGGGCGTACCTTCCCGAGTGAGTGATCGTCAAGTCACCGAGTAGGCCCGCGCTGCGAACGCGGGTCGGGAAGGCACGCCCGTGCTCAGCGTAGTCACCGAAGACGGCACCACCGAGGCCGGTTCCCTGATCGACGAGATCGTCCGCGAGGGTGCTCGGCGGATGCTGGCCGCCGCCCTGGAGGCGGAGGTGGACCAGTACATAGCCGAGCTCGCCGGGCAGCGTGACGAGGCCGGTCGCCGACTGGTGGTCCGCAACGGCCGGCACCGGCCGCGGACCGTGACCACGGCTGCTGGGCCGGTCGAGGTGGCCGCCCCGCGCGTGAACGACAAGCGGGTCGACGAGACGACGGGTGAACGTCAGCGGTTCTCCTCGAAGATCCTGGCGCCGTGGTGTCGGAAGTCCCCGAAGATCAGTGAGGTGCTGCCGCTGCTCTATCTCCACGGCCTGTCGTCGGGCGACTTCGTGCCCGCGATGGAGCAGTTCCTGGGCTCCTCTGCCGGGCTGTCGCCGGCCACAGTGACCCGGCTGACGCAGCAGTGGACCGCCGACCACACCGAGTTCCAGCGCCGTGAACCTGGCCGGATCCGACTACGTCTACGTCTGGGCCGACGGCGTCCATCCCAAGATCCGCTTGTCCCAGACGCACTCCTGCCTCCTGGTCCTGATGGGCGTCCGCGTCGACGGCACCAAGGAACTCATCGCGATCACCGAGGGTCTGCGCGAGTCCACCGAGTCCTGGGCGGACCTGCTGCGCGACTGTCGGCGGCGCGGGATGCGCGACCCGATGCTCGTGGTCGGCGACGGTGCGATGGGCCTGTGGACGGCGCTGGCGGAGGTGTTTCCGCAGGCCAGGCACCAGAGGTGTTGGGTTCACAAAACAAGGAACGTCTCGAACGCGCTGCCGAAGTCCGCGCAGCCCGGCGGGAAGAAGGCTCTGCAGGAGATCTACAACGCCGAGGACCGTGCGCACGCCGAGAAGGCAGTCACCGCGTTCGAGAAGGCGTACGGGGCGAAGTTCCCCAAGGCCGTCAAGAAGATCATCGGCGAGGTCGACGAGCTGCTGGCGTTCTACGACTTCCCCGCCGAGCACTGGGTCCATCTGAGGACGACGAATCCGATCGAGTCGACCTTCTCCACCGTGAAGCTTCGGACCAAGGTCACCCGCGGCGCCGGCAGCCCGGCCGCGGCCCTCGCGATGGTCTCCAAACTCGTTGAGTCCGCCCAGGCCCGCTGGCGAGCGGTCACCGCACCGCACCTCGTCGCCCTCGTCCGAGCCGGCGCCCGCTTCGAGAACGGCCTCCTCGTCGAACGAGACAAGACCCTCGCAGCGTGATTCACCTCAACTGATCCACAGGTCTTGATGCGATGAAGGGGCGGGGCCTCCGCCCCCCGTGGGCTGCCTGGGTAGGTCCCGGGTACTCACGTTCGTCACGGCGAAGGAGGCCCCTGGTGAGCGAGTATGACGGACACCAATACGTCGGCATCGACCTGCACCGCAGGCGATCCGTCATCGTGCGGCAGACCGATCAGGGCGAGCAGCTGAGCGCGGTACGAATCGTCAACGACCCGGTGGCCCTGGGCCTGCAGATCGAGCAGGCCGGGACCCGCCCGGACGTGGTCATGGAGGCCACTTACGGCTGGTACTGGGCGGCCGACGTGCTCCAGGCGGCCGGAGCACAGGTTCACCTGGCGCACCCGCTGGGTGTGAAGGGCTTCGCCTATCGGCGTGTCAAGAACGGTGTCCGCGATGCCGCGGGCCTGGCCGACCTACTGCGCATGGGGCGGCTGCCGGAGTCATGGATCGCCCCGGCCGAGACCCGGGAACTGCGCGAACTCGTGCGTTACCGGGCCAAGCTGGTCGCGCTCCGCTCCGGGCTGAAGGCTCAGGTACATGCCGTGCTTGCGAAGGCCAGGCGTGCTCATCGCGGTGTCCGGCCTGTTCGGGGTCGATGGCCGTGCCCAGCTCGAGCAGACCGCTCTGTCCGGCGCCTATGCCCGGCGCGTGGCGTCCCTGCTGAAGCTGATCGACATCCTCGACGCAGAGGAAGACCTCTTCAACCGCCGCATCGCCGAACGGCTTCGCGGTCACGCTGGCTGCGGGGGCATCCAGTGGCTGCCCGGCATCGGGCCCGTACTGGCGGCTGTGCTGGTCGCCGAGATCGGCGACGTGCATCGCTTCCCCTCCGCCGACCGATTGTGTTCCTGGTCCGGACTGACCCAGCGCCACTACGAGTCCGACACCGTCGCACGCCGCGGACACGTCACCAAACAGGGCAGCAAGCTGGTCCGCTGGGCGGTCGTGGAGGCTATCCAGCGCAAGACCACCCCCAAGATCAAGGAGGATCGGGCCCGGATCGAGGCCCGCCGCGGCAAGAACATCGCGAAGATCGCCGCGGCCCGCAAGCTGCTCACCCTGGTCTACTACGGGCTGCGCGACGGGCACATCCGCGCCCTGGCCCGCCAGGCCGCGTGAGCAACTCGGTGGCGGCAGGCGCGCGGTCGGGCAATTGTCTGACCCCCACCCGGCGCGGTCGCGGTTTCTAACTGACCCCGCCTGCCGCACGTCGCACCGCTCCATGCGGCCTCACGCCGCGAAGGAATGACCGGCGGCCGAGACCTGGCCCTGCCCTCCTGCATCACACAGCGGAGACGAGCGACACCCACAACCCCACAGCACACATACACGCTCGCCGACCTCACCGTTGCCCGCGAGCCGGTCAACGCTGCCCAGAACCATTAACAACCAGCAGATATACCACCCTTGACGGAACTCACCCCTTCAGGAATGACAATTACTCCCAGGTGCAGCGCGTAACGCGCATCGGTCTTGCCCCGCTCCGCGGCCGGACGCTGCAACCGTGAGGGAGCCCGAGCACCTCGCAGCGCACCCGGGCCGCCGAAAGCGCTCGGGCAAGACCGAACCCGGTCGGGTCGGCCTCGTAAGCCACCGCGACCGGACCGGGCAGCCGCCCGAGCCAGTCGAGGACGTCAGCATGCTGCGGCGTGAGCCGGGAACGGGTCAGCTCCCCGGTCACCGTGTCGATCGCGCACGCCACCACGCTTCGCGCGTGCACATCGAGCCCCACGCTCGTACGCTCAGAAAACACCGGGCTCCCGCACATGTAGGCACTACTGGCCAGGGTGCGCCAGGCCGGCAACCCACGACAACGTGCGAGCGAGGCCCGGCCCAAACCGGCACCTACATACCGTCTAGTTTCCCCAGCCACAGTGCTGGAGCCCGGCGTGGAATTCCTTGTTGGAGTCGACGTAGTCGCCGTAGAGGTATCCGCTGTGGTACTGCCAACCTTCCCAGCTGTAGTACACCCGCTCGGTGTAGTACCAGACGTTTCCGCCGTTATCGATGTCGTCGCCTCTGACCCAGCAGTACGCGATGATGGCGTCTTTGTGGTCGTGGGGGCCGGGGCACAGGTCGGGCACGCCGGTCTTGCCCAAGTCGACCTGCCACGACTTGTAGACCCCGGCGCAGTGGCTCGGGCTGCTCAGCCAGACGATAGTCTCCGCGTGGGCGGGTGCGGTCGTGAGCGCCGCGACACCGGTGACGGCGGCGACGAGGCCGACGGCCTTGGCCGCGAGTCGGCCCTTGATGATCTGCATGGGTCCCCTTCCATGGTGTAAGCCTTCCGAGTACGCGAACGCCTGCTCCGCCGTCTGCTGACCCGACGCGGTCATCGGGCGCGGGCTGACTGTGGAGCAGCGGTATCACGGTGCCTTAGGGGGATGCGTGGAGTCTAGTTTCCCGGACGAGGCCGGACGAGGCCGGACGAGCCCGTACAGCCATAGCCCCGTCGTATCCGTCGTGCCCGGCCCAAACCGGCACCTACATACCGTCTAGAATCCGCACCTCTCCCGTCTTGCAGTTCAGCCAGGCCACCGCTTGACCCCGCGGCCCGCCGAGATTGACGTAGAGCCGATCCTGCCCGTTCTTCCGCCACCGACTGACGTGCAAGTCGTCCATACCGCCCCCTGATCCGCATGCCTCACAGACCCAGATCAGCACACGCCGCACCGGACGCGGCAGAGCGCGAATCGGCCAGAGACTTGCGTCCCACCTGGACATCCCTGGACCATCAAGATCCATTGTCAGGGTGTCCACTCCCAAGGATCAGCCTCACACCGCTTCGGGAGGCGGCACCACCAGCGGTCGTTCAATTTCGGCCGTGGGATCAGCTGGGTGGCTGTCCGTTGTCAATGAAGTCAGCCCGGGCGAAAGCCCCCGACCTGCGACGACGAACTTCATTGACAAGGCGGTCCCGTGCCGCCGAGCGGCTCCCGTCCGTTGCGACCTGCGACGACTGGGTTGGATGGCAAGGAATGCCGTGGGCTGGGTTCGATGTCAGTGGACAGTGGCGAGCCTGGTGCTGGGACTGAAGATTCGCAGGGTTGGCGGTTCCAACGGCAGCCCGGGTGACGGCCTTTCGAGGGGGCCGGGCTCGCCCTCAGGACGGCCGGGGGGCGGGCCGGAGGCCGTCCATCAGCAGGTTCAGCAGGCGATCGGCCTGGGCTTCCTGCTCAGGCCGGGAGGCCACTGTGAAGATGCCGACGAGGGCGGCGGCGATGTCTTCGGCCGCGATATCGGCGCGGAGGTCGCCCGCCGTACGGCCTGCATCGAGAATCGTGGAGATGGCCGTCAGAAGTTCGGTCCGGGTCTGCGCATGGGCGACCTGGCCCGAGTCGATCATCGCTCGCAGCGTGTCGAGCATGCCGTTCTTGGCCGCTATCCAATCTCCGAACAAATCCATCCAGCGCCGCAGCGACGCCGCGGGGGGCAGATGGTTGAGCAGCTCGCGGGCGCCGCTCGTCAGACGCACGACCTGGTCCTTGTAGACCGCGTCGACCAGCGACTCGCGGGTCGGGAAGTGACGGTAGAGGGTAGCGACGCCGACCCCGGCCTCGCGGGCGATCGCGCGCATCGAGGGCTCAGCGTCGGCCGACATGAACACGCGGGTCGCCACCGTGAGCAGGTGTTCGCGGTTGCGTGCCGCGTCCGCCCGCGGCGTGCGGATCTCCACCCCACCAGAAACGGAACGCGCTCCGGTTGTGTTACGGTCGTTCATGTAAACGGAGCATAGTCCGTTTCGTTGCTTCCTTCGCCATCGAGGAGACAGACGCCATGCAGGCACAGAACGACCACTCACCCGCAGCCAGTGGCAGGGCGGTACGGATGGACTCCTTCGGAGGCCCTGAAAACCTGGACGTCCAGAAGGTCCTGGAACCGCAGGCCGGGCCAGGGCAGGTCCGAGTGCGAGTCACTGCGGCCGGCCTGAACCCGATGGACTGGATCATGACCGCCGATGCAGAGACCGCGGCCAGGTTCGGCCTGACGCTGCCGGCCGGGTTCGGGACCGACTACGCGGGTGTGATCGACCAGATCGGCGACGGAGCGAGCGACTTCGCGATCGGCGATCGGGTGTTCGGCGGTGCCCTGTCTCGCGCGGTCTCCGACTTCGTGGTGGTCGACTCGTCCGGTAAGACCGCGGCGAACGAGGCCCACCACACGCCTGACGGTGTCGACGACCGCACCGCAGCCACCCTCACGATCGCGGGCCGTACGGCATCCGCCGCCCTCGACACGGTCTCCCCCCGTCCGGGCGACACGATCCTGATCGGCGGCGCCGGCGGCGGGGTCGGCGTGTTCGCCGTCCAGCTGGCCCGCATCGCAGGAGCGCGCGTGATCGGGACGGGATCAGCAGCGTCAGCCGACTATCTGCGTGACCTCGGAGCCGAGCCGGTCACCTACGGCGACGGCCTGGCCGAGCGGGTTCGAGCCCTCGCTCCTGACGGCATCACCGCCGCCATCGACCTCCACGGAACCGACACAGTGGACGTGGCAAGAGAACTCGACGTCCCGGACAGTCGCATCTGCACCATCGCCGCGCAGGTCGAGGGAGTGGTGGCCGCCAACGGCGCGAACGCCGCCCCCGGCGCCCTGGAAGAGATCGCCCGCCTGGTCGCGGAAGGCCGGCTGAAAGTGCCCGTCGCGGCGACCTTCCCGATCGACCAGATCCGGGCCGCGGTCGAGCTACAGGCCGGCCGGCACGTGAAGGGCAAGGTCGTCATCGACCTCTGAGGCTGGCAGCGCACGCAGGCAGGCGGTTCGACTGCATCAGGGGCAAACCGTCGTCACCAAGATGGCGGCCGTCACGCCCCAGCTCCGCCCGCGCAGGATGAACGGGCTTCCCGGCGATGAAGGAGCCTTCGGCAGTTCGATTCCGGGCTCGCTCGGGCGCCTCCCGAAGTGGTGAACGTCTGCTGTCGGTTCTCGCGCACAAAGCCAAGGCAAGGCACCGTTTTTTCGCGACTCCGGGATCGGGTCGCCACACCGCTCACATGTCCGACCCTTGCGGCGCTCAGCGCGTTCCGCCTTGTCGCGGGCGACTCGCATCACGTTCGCCTTCGCTGTATTCACCGCCCCCTTGCACCGCTTCGAGCAGTACACCTGGTCCGTCCGCCCAGGTTTGAACACATTGGTGCAGCCCAGTCGCTCACACTCCCGAGACGCATACGCCGACGCGCGCTCCTGACGCTTCATCTCCCAGTAGCAGTCCGACTTGCAGAACCGTGCGTCGGCCCGCTTCTCCGGCGGAATCGGACCACCGCACCCCTCACACATCCTGACCGCCACCGTCATCGCTGGTCTCCTCGGATTCACGCCGCGCCAACTCCCAACGACGCGAGCACAATCCACCAGCTTGCCCGGCACCACTGACAACTCCTCCTTGGCCGACCGAGGAGCGGCACTGCTCCGCATCCAGGTGGGGCGCGGAGCCCAAGGGCGCCTATCGGAAACGCGGCTTCGTCCTGCCTTAGGGCACCCGGATCGCTTCCCTCACGGCGGTGAACTCAGGCGGGGCGCAGCTCCGGCCGGCGAGCCAGTGTCATCGCTCTCCGGTCGGCTGATTCGCGGCAGCGGTTCCGGCTCCAGGGCCCGGTTAGGGGCACTGGCAACAAGGGGCAGAAGATGAACGCCCAC
Organism: Streptomyces sp. NPDC104106; assembly: GCF_055584345.1. Classification (NCBI taxonomy): domain Bacteria; kingdom Bacillati; phylum Actinomycetota; class Actinomycetes; order Kitasatosporales; family Streptomycetaceae; genus Streptomyces; species Streptomyces sp. NPDC104106. Next base: position 88,562 of record NZ_JBVJMF010000023.1, on the reverse strand, counting down.
GGCCAGGAGGGCAGTTGGATCATGGGCGATCTGTGGGGTAGCCGCAATCAGCGTGTGGATCCGCCACCTACCTCGACTGCAGACCCACCCCCACGACGGCGGCGCCCCCGCCAGTTATGTTCTTCGCGGTCCTGCAAGAGGACCGCTGGCCCCGATCTGGCCACTGTTGTCGTGCTCAGCCGGCTGAGTGGGAACCCCGAGCCTGACGGCGCAGGAGGTTCTTGTCGGGTTTGCCGGCGTCCGTCAGCGGCAGGGTGTCGAGGAGGATGACGCTGGTGGGTTCGTGGAGGGTGCTGCCCTGTTCGCGTACCAGGGCACGCAGTTGGCCGGTGTCGGGCCGGGTGCCGGGAACCGGGACGACAGCGGCGTGCACCCGCTCGACGCCGTCGGCGTCGGGGACGCCGAAGACGGCGCTCTGCCGTACGTGGGGGTGGGAGTTGAGCAGCTCCTCCACCTCGGAGGTGTAGACGTGGCCGACGCCGGTGTTGATCAGGTCCTTCAGCCGGTCGACGATGGTCAGGTAGCCGTCTTCGTCCAGGAAGCCGACGTCACCGGTGTGCAGCCAGCCGTCCCGGAGAACCGCGGCCGTCAGTTCGGGCTGCTTCCAGTAGCCCTGCATCAGGGTGTCGGAGCGCACACACACCTCGCCGGCCTGGCCGGTCGGCAGGCTTCGGCCGGCCGTGTCCCGAATGATCACTTCGCAGCCGGGCATCGCCTTGCCGACCGAGCGCAGTCGCTCCGGGCAGGCCGGGTCATGGTCCTGGGCGTCCAGGACGGTGACGATCCCGGCTTCGTGCTGGCCGTAGAGCTGGACCAGGACCGGGCCCAGGCGTCGTACGGCGTCCGCGAGTCGGGCAGGGGACGCCTGGCAGCCTCCGTAGGTCACTCGGCGCAAGCTGGAGGTGTCCGCATGCTGGGCGTGCGGGTGGTCGATGAGTTGGTAGAGCAGCGGCGGCATCAGGAACAGGTCGGTGATGCGCTCGCGCTCCACGGTGCCGAGCACGGTTGCCGGATCGAAGCCGTCGAGCAGGACGACACTGCCGCCGTGGCGCAAGATCTTGTCCGTCATCAGGCCGGCGGCGTGTGCGATGGTGGTGCACACCAGCAGCCTCGGCTGCTCGCCGGGGTCCCCGGGCAGGTCGGGGCCGAACGGCCGGGCCTGGCCGTAGCTGATGCAGATCCCTTTGGAGTGGCCGGTGGTGCCGCCCGAGTGGCGGATGGTGCGGATGTCCTGTGGCCGTGCCCGGCAGGGGAAGGGGACGCCCGGCCGACGAGCGGCGAGCGCCAACAGATCCGCGCCCGCGGGCGCGGCGCCGAGTACCAGGACGCGCTCGAGCGGGGCCTGGGCGGTGATCTCGGTGACCCGTTCGCTGTGACCGGGGTCGGTGATGAGCGTGTGGGTCTCGACGTCCCGGACCATGGTGGCCTGGGTGCTCGCCGGCAGCTTGGTGTAGAGCTGGTTGAGTCGGCAGCCGAGCAGACCGGCGGCGTAGCGCACGGCGATGGCCTCCGGCAGGTTGCCGGTGAGCAGAGTGACGGTGTGGCCGCGACCGACCCCCTGGGCCTGCAGCTCCCACGCCAGGCGGTGGGTGAGATCGCGCAGTCCGCCGGCGGTGATGTGTCGGTGCTGGTGGGTGAGGACGACGCGCCCGGGGGCGGTGTCCAGGGTGTCGAGGATCTGCTCGACTTCGGTACGGAAGGGCTGTGCTGCGGTTGGCATGTGCGGGTTTCTCGGTCAGTGGCGGGCGGACAGGCGGTGGTTCTCGGTCTGCTGACCGCCGGTCACCAGGGAATGCGCGAGGACGCTGTAGAGCGTGTCGTTCGGACCGTCGGCGATCCGCAGTCCACGGATGTCCCGCAGTCGCTTCTCCATCGGGGTGTACCGGGTGTAGCCCTCACTGCCGTGCAACTGCAGGGCCAGGTCCACGGCGTGGTAGGCGGCGTCGGTGGCCAGCGCCTTGGCGGCCGAGCAGGCGGCCGTGTCGATCTCGCCCTGGTCTATTCGTTCCAGCAGCGCGAAGCACCAGGCGGTGGCGGCCTGGACCTCGGCCGCGGCCGTGCCCAGCCGTGCGGCGACGGCGGGGATGGCGGCCAGCGGGGTACGGCCCACTGTGCGGCTGCGGGTGCGGTCGGCGGACTCCTGGATCGCCGCCGAGGCAGCGCCAAGGCAGACGAGGGACATCATCAGCCGCCAGGCGGAGAAGTGCGCGTCGAAGATCCGCCGGCCGTCTCCGGGTACGCCGAGAAGCAGGGACTTGTCCAGGCGGACGTCGACGAAGTGCAGGTGCCCGAAGCTCCAACCCCGCATGCCCAGCGGGTCGGTGGTCTCGGTCAGGACGCCCTTGGCGTCCATGGGTACCCAGACTGCGGACAGCGGCACCTCGCGCAGGTCGACCGTGGCGGTCTCGGCACGGTCGACGAGCTTGCCGAAGACGACGAATCCGTACGCCTCCTCGACCCGGCTGATCAGCCCCTTCGTGCCCGACAGCACAAGGTGGTCGCCATGGTCGACCAGAACGGTCCTGAAGCCACACAGATCCGACCCCGACTGGGGCTCGCTGGACGCCACTCCGGCCAACTCACCCTGGGCGATGGCACGTTGCTGTGTGGACCGGACGAGTTCCGGCGTACCGTAGCGCAGCGCCATGGCGGCATGCCCGCTGCTGAAGACCTCGCGTGCGTCGCAGTCGCGCTGTCCGGCGAGGAACATGGCCATCCCCTGGGCCACTCGTCCCAGTCCCTGCCGTTCGACGTCGAAGCCGGTGAGCCCTGCCCGTGCCGCCCGGCTGCGCAGCGCGAGCCAGTCCGGCCGCTGCTCCCCCTCGCACACCGGTGCGGGCAGATGGGTGTCGAGGAAAGCCGTGATCCGCGACGTCAGCTCCGCGAGCTCGGGATGACGGTTGAGGACCGGGGTGATGCCGGTGGCACGCACGGGTGGGAACTCCTGCAGAGTGTGGGGGGTTGATCGCCTTGTAGCGGCGCAGGGCGGAGCTTGCCGGGCGCGTCAGAGCGTCAGGGGCTGGGTGCGCACCGCGTCGTTGAGCTTGGCCTTGTCATGGCGCTCGCCCTTCTTCAGGTGCTTGATCACCAGCAGGCACGGCAGGCCGAAGGTGCCGCCGTCGAACTCGCGCGGCCGGCTGGCCGGAACGGCCACCGTCCACGGCGGAACCTCACCCCGGCTCAGCTCCTCGCCGGTGGCGGCGTCGATCACCGGGATGGTGTCGGTCAGCAACGTACCGGCGCCCAGCAGCGCACCCTCTCCGACCCGGGCGCCGCTGTAGATCATCGAGCGGGCGCCGATGAACGCGTCGTCCTCGATCACCACCGGCTTGGCCATGGGCGGTTCGATCATGCCGCCGAGACCGACCCCGCCCGACAGGTGCACATTCCTGCCCACCTGCGCACAGGAGCCGATCCCCACCCAGGAATCGACCAGTGTGCCCGCGCCGACATAGGACCCGATCCCGATGTGGCTCGGCATCACCACGACGCCCGGCTCCTGGTAACTGCCCCGGCGGATGACGGCACCGGGCGAGACCTGTACGTCGGAGGTCTCCATCCCGGACTTCAGGGGGATCTTGTCGGCACACTCGAACGGGCCGAATCGCGTGACGCCGGGCTTCGCCTGCTTGTAGAGCAGCAGAATCGCATGCTTCAACCACTCGTGCACGACGACGTCGCCGTTCACAAGCTCGGCGACCCGCACGTGCCCCCGGTCCAGCAGGCCGATCGCAGCATCGACCGAGGCAACGGCCTCCGCCGAGTGCAGCGTTGCTTCGTCCCGGCGCTGCCAGAGCTCGGCGATCTCGCTCCGCAAGGAGACCACATGGCCGTCCTGGTTCCGCACTGGACCACACTCCCTTGTCTGTTGGAAAGACCCTCTGCCGGCCACCGGAGACCCGGTTGCCGGCCGCTTGGCGCGCTGTATCTGACAGTGCGAAGCCGCGTGGAGTGCCGGCACGGGCAGCGGTACACCAGGTACCGGGTGGGCATCATTCCGGCAGACACAGGCTGCCATGCCTTCGATTCGTAGATCAAATCATCCTTGAGTATTTGATTCGTTAATAAAAGTGGCTTGAGGTGGCCTTCAAAGGTGGCCTTATGGCGGGTCGGCCCCGGAAACCTGCAGCGCGCCGAGTGCGAGTAGCCTTATCGGGCACTGGTGCCGCGGCTCGGGCAACAGCCGCAACGGGACATCGCTGAAGACGGTGCTGACCGATGCCGGGGCGGTCACGCCGGCCGTTCCCAGGGACCGTGACGGGTCCTTCGAACCGCAACTGGTCCCCCAGCACGCCAGGCGGCTCGCAGGGTTCAACGAGCAGGTCCTGTCGTTGTATGCACGCGGCATGTCGGTGCGCGACATCCGCTCGCACCTGGCCGGCCTGTACGGCGTCCAGGTCTCATCGGACCTGATCAGCAAGGTCACCGACGCCGTCACGGACGAGCTCGACGCCTGGCAGAACAGACCGCGGGACGCCATCTGGCGTGCAGTTCGTGGCGTTGGGTGCCCCGCCGGCCTGGCCGTGGTCGAAGTCGAAGAAGCCGATCCCGGTGGCGGTGACGGTGATGTCGGCGGTCTGGAAGCTGGTGGTGGGCGTGGACTGCGCGTCGAACTCGCTGCGTGCGTTGGTGATGTCGGTCAGCAGCGGGCTGGAGGAGCCGACCCAGGAGGGATCCGGGCTGGAGACCGTGTACTGGGACGCCGGCACCGCCCGGCTGCTGCCCGGCTGCTCAAGGGCCGCACCCGCGGGCCGGTGTTCGTCACCCACCGCCGCCCGGGGCCAGGCAAGGTCGTCAGCCCCCGAGACGTATGCCCGGACACCGGGCTGGCCAGGCTGTCGTACGGGCAGGCCCGTGCCCTGCTGGACGAGCACACCGCCCTGCGCGGGCCGGGTACGGGCTGGGACCTGCACGAGTACCGCCATTCCGCCCTGACCCACCTCGGCGCGCAGGGGGCCTCGCTGTTGATGCCGATGGCGAAGTCCCGGCACAAGAAGCCGGAGAACGTCCGCCGCTACTTCAAGCCCTCCCCCGAGGCGATCTCCGAGCTGACCAGCCTGCTCGCCCCCGGCGACGCCCGCCGTTGACCGCCTGCGCCGGGCAGGGCTGGCGCGCAGGGGCGGGGCGTTCAGCGCGGAATCACCCAGCCCGGTGCCCAGGTCCCGGCGGCGTCGTGGCCGGCCGTCGTGGCGGCGAGGTGGGTGCGGAGGGTGGCCAGCGCTGGGTGGGGGTTGTCGCGGTGCCACAGGAGCGAGTGCGGGTAGACGGGCGTCGGGTCGGTCACCGGGATGCGGCGCAGGCCGTGGTCGGCGGGCCAGATGAGGCGGGTGGGCTCGCCGATGAAGGTGGCAAGGGCCGGTGTGTCGGCGATGGTGTCGAGGAGGGCGTCGGAGCCGAAGTTGGGGCCGGTGGCCTCGATGGTGAGGCCGAACTCGGCGACGAGGTCGTCGTAGTAGGCGGCCCACTCGGTGCCGGGGGCGATGCCGGGCATCCAGATCCGGTGTCCGACGAGTTGGGCGAGGGTCACCGACTGGGCGCCTGCCAGTGCGTGGGCGGGGCCGGTGAGGAGTTGGAGCGGCTCGTCGAGCACCCGGACGGAGGCGATGTCCTCGGGAAGGGGTCGGCCGGGCGCGGCGACGGCGCGGAAGGACGCGTCGATCGCACCGGAGCGAATGGCAGTGACGGCCGTCTCGATGTCGAACAGCATCATCACGTCTAGGTCGATTTCGGGGTGTGCCCGGTGGAAGCCGCGCATCAGGCCAGACTGCGCGCTGCGCGAGGCGAGCACGTCGACGCGCAGCGGACGGCGGCCGGGGCGCACGGAGGCGCCCGCGCGCTCGGCGACGCGCAGCAGCTCGCGTGCGTGGGGCAGGAACGCCTGCCCGTCGATGGTGAGCTCAGCGCCGCGTGCGGCACGGGTGAACAACCGCACGCCGAGGGTGCGCTCCAGCGTGGCGATGCGTTTGGAGACGGCCTGCTGGGTGATCGAAAGGTCGGCGGCGGCTTTCTGGAACTGGCCCGCTTCCGCGACGGCGACGAAGGTGCGTACTGCTTCGAGATCCACGCCGACCCACCTTAGTGAACAACTGATTGTTGTGGAGTGCTGGCGGGTCAGTTGTTTGACCTGCTGTTGTCCTGCCCGCTTATCTCTCATCGGTCAACGTCAGTTTGTTCGGGTGGGACCTCAAGGGGAGTGCGCTGAGCATGGTGGGCAGGAGACGGTTGGGCCGGCAGTTCGGCTGGCTGTGGGCGTCATATGCGGTGAGCGCATATGGGTCCGGTCTGGGGTTCGGGGCGCTGCCGCTGATCGCTGTGCTGGCGCTGCATGCCGGACCCGCTGAGGTGTCTGCGCTGTCCGCGGTGGGGCCTGCGGTGGGTGCGCTGATCGCGGCGCCGCTCGCGCCGTGGGTGGAGTTCCGGCGCAAGCGCCCGGTCATGATCATGATGGACCTGGCCCGGTTCGCGGCCATGGCGACGATCCCCGTCGCCTACGCCTTCGGATGGCTCAGTTTCGTCCAGCTGCTCGTGGTCTCGGCCGTGGTCGCCGCAGCCAAGATCGCCTTCAACGCGGCCAGCGGCGCCTACCTCAAGGCCCTCGTCCGACCGGATGACCTGCTCGTCGCCAACGCACGGTTCGAGTCCACGAACTGGAGCTCCATCGCGGTGGGACCACCGCTGGGCGGGGCGGCGATCGGCCTGTTCGGACCGGTCACGACCGTGGTGGCCGACGCGCTCAGCTACCTGCTCTCCGCGTTGGGCATCACCGCGATCCGCGGCCAGGAAGAAGCAGCGCGAACGACCGGCAAGGGCCCGGTCCGGGCGGGCGCACTGCTCGACGGCTGGCGACACCTCATGGGGCACCCCGGTTTGCGGGCGCTCTACCTCAACAACATGCTCGTCGGCGGTCTGATCATGGCCACCGAGCCGCTGCTGGCCGTGCTCCTGCTTCGCCAGCTCAAGTTCCCGCCCTGGCAGTACGGCCTCGCCTTCGCCGTGCCCTGTGTCGGCGGACTCATCGGCTCCCGGCTGGCCCGCCGTGTCGTGGTCCGCTACGGCCAGCACGCGGTCTTCCGGACCGTCGGCACCCTGCGCGCCATCTGGCTGATCGGCCTGGCCTTTGTCCGTCCCGGCGTCGTCGGTCTCGTCACTGTGATGGCCGTCGAGCTGGCCATCATCATCAACATGAGCCTGTACAGCCCCGTGCTCGCCACCTACCGGCTCGAACACACACCCAAGCATCTCGTCGCCCGCACCCTGTCCGCCTGGTCGATCGGCCAGCAGGCCTCCATCGCCGTCCTCACCGCACTCGCCGGGCTGCTCGCCGACGTCACCAGCCCACGTACCGCTCTCACCGTCGCGGGACTGCTCATCTTGACCACACCGCTCCTGCTTCCCCGACAGGACCAGACGTCGCAGCACAAGCCGGAACTGTCCCGCAGCCACTCATGAGGCACCACAACTTGCCGCCCGCAGGCCGCAGCCGGTCCGCCGGTGCGTGTCCGCGTCGACCTGGCACACCACCGTTCAAGGAGAACTCGCGTGCACACTGCCCCCGTGCTTGACCCCACCCACACCGCTCTTCTCGTCATGGACTACCAGCCCGCGATCCTGGCCTTTGTGCCCGAAGGCGAGGACCAAAACGCCCTGCTCGGTCGTGTGGAAGGGGCCATCGCCGACGTTCGCGCAACTGGCGGCACCATCGTCTACGTACGCGTCGGCTTCACCGATGCCGACTGGGACGCGATCCCGGCCTCCAACAAGTCCTTCGCCCCGCTGGCCCACCACCGCGTCATGCACCATGAGGACCCTGCCACCGCCATCCACGAGCGCCTGGCTCCCCAGGACGGCGACATCGTCGTGCGCAAGATCCGCTACGGCGGCATGTCTACCACCGACCTCGACCAGCAGCTACGCGAGCGCGGCATCACCACTCTGGTCGTCTCCGGCGTCAGCACAAGCGGCGCCGTCCTGTCCACCGTCATCGACGCGGCCGACCGCGACTACCAGCTCTACGTCCTGTCCGACGGCGTGGCCGACCCAGACACCGAAGTCCACAACGTCCTGCTCCACCATGTCTTTCCCTCACGCGCCCACATGATCGACACCACCGAGCTGCACACCCTGCTCCGGGCTGACTGACTCAACCCAGGAGCCGATCCCACCCCGCGGCCGCCGCACCCACCCGGTGTGTGGCGGCCGCTCAGACCTCCAGTGCCGACCCAGCAGCAGCCCGGAGCTTCACCGGCGGACAGCTCCAGGGCCTCGGGGCCGGGAGTGACGCCGTGGGTGCTGCTGCGGCAGGGCCGGTGGGAGCAGGCGCAGGACATCGCTGTGCGCAAGGCCGAGCAGTTGGAGCCGTCGTTCATGAAGGCGACCCCGGCGCAGCTGGCGGTGTACGGGAATCTCCTCGTGGCCGCCGCCCCTGCGGCCAGGCGGGACGCCCACGACGATGCCACAGCGTTCCTCACGGCGGCCGAGGCCGCCGCCGTCCGCAGCGGGCCCGTGCGCGCCTACGGGACGGCGTTCAGCGTCGTCGACGTCCGCACGCAGAAGGTGAATATCGCGCTCGCGGGCAACGAGCCGCGCCCCGATGAGGTGCTGGAGTTCGCGGGCGACGTGAACCTCGTGCAGATCTCCCGCCCGGTGCATTCCGCCGCCCATCGCGTCGACGTTGCGCAGGCCCAGTACCAGACCGGGGACAGCGAGGGGGCGCTGGCCACACTGCTGGACGTCGAGGTAGATCAACCGGAGTGGATCGAGTTTCAGGCGCTCGCCGCGGCCACGGTGCGGGAGATGCTGGAGACGGAGCGGCGCCGCTCCACGCCGCTGCGCTCGCTGGCCGCGCGCCCGGGAGTGGACCCGACGCTGCAGGAGGGGAGGACAACGCGTCCTGGTTCAGGGAGAATTGACGCCGCGACTGGTGGCTTACGTCACTGGACTGTGATGACACGCACACCTAGCGTGATTCGAGCATCCCGGACAGCCGCAGCGCCTTGAGCGAATCGCGCAGGGCAGTGGTCATCACGCTCACCGGGCGGCCTCCTCGGCGTCATCACGGCCCTGGTCGTCGCTCCGGCCCTCTAGGGTGACGAGGAGATCCGCGCCCGTACCTGCCGCCCGGCGTGACGGCATCCGCGCCCCGGTGCAACGTTGACCGCCCGAACAGGCCGTCCATACAGTCGACGTGCTTCCCCGCCAATGGCCTTCTCGGGACTGGAGACAGGTCGCGTGCTGGGACGACCTGTACGTCGACTCGTGTGCCATGGCGCTGGGAACCAGGGAACCGGTGGAAGCCGCGGTGGCGGACGGCCGTTACGATCCGGCGTTCCACCAGGCGCACGACTATGCGTCGATCTCGGTGGCCACCGGCCGCGACGCCGCGGACCTGGCGGTGGACGCCGCCCGGACCGCGCTCGCACGGTCCGGCCCGGATCGGCGTGTTCATCCGTACCTGCACGACCGCTCATGCCGGACGTCAGGATTCGCGCTGGGGGGCGCCGAGGTAGGTGAGAACTGCGAGGACGCGTCGGTGGCCGCTGTCCTCGGGAGGGAGGTCGAGCTTCACGAAAATGTTCCCGACGTGCTTGTGCACGGCTCGCTCGGTGACCACGAGGCGATCGGCGATCTCGGAGTTGCTGTATCCCTGGGCCATCATCGCGAGTACTTCGCGTTCGCGTTCGGTGAGCCGCGCCAGAGGACTGCCGCGCGTAGCGAGCAGCTGCCGGACCACCTCAGGGTCCAGTGCCGTGCCGCCGGCCGCCACCCGGTGCAGCGCCTCAAGGAAGTCGTCGACGCGGGCGACTCGGTCCTTGAGCAGGTAGCCGACGCCGGTGCCCTCGGCGAGTAGCTCTCGGGCGTAGGTGTCCTCGACGTATTGGGAGAGCACGAGGATCGGGAGACCGGGGACGCGTTTTCTGGCGCGCAGCGCGGCCCTGATGCCTTCGTCGGTGAAGGACGGGGGAAGACGGACGTCCACCACGGCCACGTCCGGCCGGTGGTCAACAGCGGCCATCACGAAGGACTCGGCGTCCTGGGTCGTGGCGAGCACCTCGTTCCCCAGGGCCTCCAGCATCGCGGAAAGTCCCTGCGCGAGCAGTGCGTTGTCCTCGGCGATCAGGATTCGCACGGGCACTCCACGGTGATCACTGTGGGGCCGCCGGGCGGGCTCTGCACCCCCAGCGCGCCGTCGACTGCCTCGACGCGTTGCCGCATGCCGCGCAATCCGGTGCCGCGGCCTTCGGCTGCCCCGCCTCGGCCATCGTCGATGATCTCCGCGCGGACCATGCCGCCGACCCTGGCCAGGGTGACCGCCACAGAAGCGGCGTGGCTGTGCTTGGCCGCGTTGGTGAGCGCCTCGGTGATGGCGAAGTACACGGCGACCTCGGCCTGCGCCGGTAAGTCGCCAAGTTCGCCGAGTTCCACGGTGGCGGGTATCGGGCAGCGGGCGACGACCGCCGAGACCGCGCCTGCGAGGCCCCGGTCGGCGAGGATCGGCGGGTAGACGGAGCGCAGCACGTCACGCAGCTCGGCCATCGCCTCCTCGGCGCCCTCCCGCGCCCGGGCCAGCAGCGGGCCCACCGCCGCGGGGTCGGAGCCGAGCGTCCGCTCGGCGAGCCCGAGCTGCATGGCAAGGGACACCAACCGCGCCTGGGTGCCGTCGTGCAGGTCTCGCTCGATGCGGCGTAGTTCGCTGCCGTGCGCATTGATCGCCCCGGTGCGCGTCCGGTCCAGCGTCGACACTCGCTCGGCAAGGATCGTGGCGGCCGAGGGGGCGAGCAACCATCGGCTCACGGACGCCTCCAGCTTGGCCAGCAGGGGCGGGCCGAACAGGGCAAGCAGGACGCTCAGCAGGAACTGAGGCACTCCGACGTAGATCGCGGATCCCCAGCCGTCGATCGGAACGTTCAGCATCAGCCTGACCGGCTCGTCCGCGGGGAACAGCCACCACAGGCATACGAGTACGAGCACGGCCGCCGGGAACAGGAACAGCACCGCGCCCATGAGCCCGAGCACGGTGCCCACGACCATCGTGCTGGGCGCCCAGCGCAGGTCGCGGCCGGTCGCCGGGTCCGCCAGCACCGCCATCAGGCGCCTTCGTGCGTGCGGTCCGGCCGGTGTTGTGGATGTCGCCGCCCAACGTCCCAGCCGTTCGCGCTCGCCGTCGGCCAGCCAGCGCAGCAGCCGGAGCTCGAGCGGCAGGACGAGCAGACCCACGCCGACCAGGCAGAGCACGGCCGAGTACATCAGCACGGGCACCAGCACGACCAGGGTCAATCCGCGGACGAACGTGACCGCGCAGTACCCGGCGGCACGGGCCGAACGCGCCGCGCTTACTCGCGCCATCGATAACTCATTCACGACGGGCCAGTCTTCCCCTCCTCGGCCTCCCGGCGCAGTGGTGTGCGCTACACCATTGGTCGGCGAGCGTGCGCGATCGCCTCGCTCACCCCGCGGTTCGTAGCGTCACGGCCATGAAACGAACGAATGCCTGGGGCAGCTCGCGCCCCGGTCTCGTCCCCTTCCTGGCGATCAGCTTTGTCGGCGCGTGGATCACCATGATCCCACTCTGGCTCGACGGCCTGCGTCGCACGAGCGCCGCGCAGGGGACGCCGCGGCTCGCGGCGCTGTGCATGATCCTCATGATGCTGGTGCCGGCGCTGACCGCCTTTGCTCTCACCGCGCGCCGCCAAGGGCCGCGCGAGGCCGTGCGGCTCCTCGGACTCACCAGAGCCACACCGTGGCGGCACGAAGTCCACTCCGTCGCGATCGCCCTCACGATCCCGCTCGGGCTCACCGCCGCCGGCCTGGCCGTGGCCACGCTGGCCGGCTGGTACACCCCCGCGCACCTGCCCGGGCCCGCCACGATCACGCCGCTCGTGCTGAGCGCGCTGGTGTCCATTCCGCTGTACTTCGGCGAGGAACTCGGCTGGCAAGGCTACCTGCTGCCCCGGTTGCTACGCCACGGCAGGACCCGCGGCCTACTGATCGGCGGCGCGATCTGGGGGGCATGGCACGTCCCGATGACCGCGCTCGGCGGAAGCTACCCCGGCCATCCAGTGCTGCTGAGCATACCCATCGCCGTGGTGACCGCCATGCTGCTCGGAACGGTGATCGCCACCGTCCGGTTGTCCACCGGGTCGGTGTGGGCGGCCGTCGCGGCGCACCTGTCACTCAACGAGTTCGCGCTGCCGCTGACCCGCGACATCTCGGCCCACCTCATCGACCCGCTGCTCGCCGGGCCGCTGAGCATCTCGACCTGGCCGACGAGCGCCCTCGCCGTGCTGGGCATCTGGCTGACCTCCCGACGAGGCGCCGGGCACCGTAGGCCCGGCAGCGGCGCAGCGATCAAGTACGCCAAGAAGACAGCGTCTCAGTAGGGTCCGGGACTGCCGCGGTGGCTTCCGCTCCGTTTCCAGCCCCCGCCACTTCAGACCGTACGTGCGTTGGGTAGGCCGCCAGCGAGGTGCCTGTGACCAGGTCCCCGGACGCGGTCGAGTTGGACGATGACGACGACGGCCAGGAGGAGCGACCGAAGGCTCTCCGCGCCGCTCACCGCCGCGCTCGAACCAGACAGGATGTCAGCCAGCGGTGACCAGCGCCGTGCCGTACTGCCGGCGGCCCGGCACCGGACACAGGTGTCAGGTGCCGGACCTGAACGCACCAGGAGGCCACACGACGTCGACGGCCAGCCCGGCCAGGCGGGCCGCAGCCACGGTGTCCGCCGTCCCGCCGCCACGGCCTGTGGGGGCGCTGCCGTCCCAAACGGCGACAAGGCGGTCCGCCCCCTGGAGAAGTCGGCGATTGGCCGCTTCGTAGGCGGCGTGGCCCGCGTGCTCGTACGGCAGGACCACCACTTCCGCGGCGGCGTCGCGCAGAGCGTCGAACGCGGCGCGGTCTGCGGGACGGACCACCGCTTCCCGGTAGTCCCGGGACGGGATGATCGCCGACAGTTGGCCTCCGAGCGAGAGGACTTCCTCGGCGAAGAGCGTGTCGGCACCGCGGGCCAAGCACGAGCGCCCCACCAGTGCGTTGTCGCGCAGGTCGGCCAGTAGCTCACGGAGGTCTGTGCGGATCCGACCGACTGCCTCGTCGGCCAGGTCCATGTGACCGGTGACGGCGATGGTGACCATGTGACAACCCGCTTCCGGCCGAGGCGATCTGCCCTTCACCCTAACCCGCTCCGGTGCCGGGGAGAGTCGGCGGTAGCGGGTGCCGCCGCCGTCACAGCGCGACGGCGGCGAAGCCGAGAAGGTAGGCCACAGCGAAGAGGAGGGGGATCCAGCGTTCGACACGGTTGAGCGGGAGATAGACGCGCCAGTCACGCCCCTCGCCGAGGGCGCGCCATTCGGCGGCCACGAAGGCGCGGGCCGGCAAGCGCTCCTCGAACGCTCCGATCACTTCGAACTTGCCTTTGTTCAACTGCTGGTAGGAACGGACGGTGATCCACCAGGTGGCACACATGCCCAGCAGGACCAGCAGGGCCGCGAGCGCGAGTGGGACCGGAGTCCCGCGGTGGTGCTCCTGGGGCAGCCAGGTGCTGAGGAAGACGAGGAGAGTGCTGTGGAGGGTCAGGAAGAAGGTGTTGGCGAGGTTGCGCCGGGCGCTGACCCGGTCGGCCATCTCCACGCACAGCTTGTACTGCTCGAAGACCGCGGCGTGATACGTCGCGGCCGGGTCGCGGAAGTTCTCCGCGTCGATGTCCTCGTTCCACAACGAGTCACTGATGCCGGCCATGTTGGTACTTCCCCCGTAGTTCGTCACCGTGCGCTCGTACAGGCCAGGGCCGCGACCGGCAGGCAACGGCCATGAGGCGCCCGCGCCGCCGCGTTCACAGCGGTGCACGCCCCGCTCCCTTACGCCGCGTTCTGGGCATGCTTTTGGGTCTGCCACGCGGTGACGCGCCTGACGATGAGGACGAGGAGCAGGCCGGCCACCGCGTAGAGCGCCGTAAGCAGGGTGGACACGTCCGCGTTGGACAGCACGTTCTGCTCGCTGTCGAGCTTCGAGGACATGCGCCATTGGATCGGCCTGACGACGGCGTTGGCGACGATGAACAGTGCCCACCAGGCCTTGATCAGGGTGACGGGGACGGACCGCCGGGGGGCACTTGCCCGCCAGACGTCCGATACGACCTGGTACGGGACCCACAGGTTGACCACGGGAGCGATCCAGCCGCCCACCGCCCAGCCCCGGGACCGGCGGAACGCGGCGGCACCGCTCATCAGCTCGGCGTTGATCCGGGCTCGCCACAGCCACACGACGAACGCCACGCCGGCCGCGATCCATACCAGGAACGACGGCCAAGACACCAGCTTCGCGAGGGCATCGGTGTCGGCGGCTTCAAGGTCCGCGGCAGTCGCTCTCCCGGCCAGGTAGTCATGGGCGACGAAATAAAGGTGCCAGTTGTAAGCCGAAACCACCACCTCACGCACAAGCGCCAACGTGATCAATACCGTCACGGCAGTGGCCGCACCGGTCACCACCCTGCGCTGCTCCCCACTGGCCGGACCTGCGCTCGTCGGCGTGTCCTGCTGTGAACCGTCCATGATCCTCCCCCGAAGATCGTTCGATCCGATTCGCACTGCTTCTGCGCACTGCTTGGGGCGCCGTGCCACTGGGCGCTGCCCTGTTGTGTCCCCTGTTTCGACGAACGTCATGCGGGACTGTCTTCAAAGATTGACGCTACCGAGGAGCGAACAGCTCCAGCGCCCGGAATCCCAGATAGGCCAGCAAGGCCAGGGTCGTGACCAGAGCTGAGCCTTTCCCCAACGATGTCTGCACGGCGAGGTTGGCCCTCCAGGCCATCGTCCGTCTACGGAGCCCCGCGGACGCCAGGGCGGCTTTCATGGCGCGAGCCAGGTGGTACGCGGGCGAGGCGAAGTTCGTCGGCCCCAGGGTGGCCTTCATGGCGCGGAAGCCGCGGCGCACGAGCGAGCCTCGCGAGGTCTTGGCACTGGGCACAGGCCCCACCGGGTGCACATGGGGCGTCCAGTCGGGAGCGAAGGTGATGACGGCGGCGGTCCAGGGATCGCTCCCGGCCATTTTGTTCAGCTGAGACGGGGACGGCAGGTGCTCGTCCAACCGTTCGGCCACTTCCGGCAGCCCGCTCGGCGCCAGCAGGACAAGCTTCCGCGCTGGCTGGGTGGCACGAGCGTGCTGGAGCTCCCACCACAGTCCTTCGCCCAGGCCCAGGCGCAGCACGATGAGTTGGGACAGTTCCATCAGCCGCAGCACCGCGGGCTGCCAGTTGTCGAGCGGCAGGTAGAACCGCGCCGCCCCGAGCTGAGGCAGCGGCTCTCCGGGTCTGCCCACCGTGATCACGGGGCCGACAGTGCCCAAGGCTCCCGCGAGCTGTTCCTCCCGCGAGTGGATGCCGGCGTACGCCATCGAGTCGTCGACCTGGGCCGCGGTGTCGTCGTCGGCGAAGCTACGTAGGTAGAGCACGGGTTGGCGGCCGTCGGCCAGCAGGGCCTGGGCCGCGCCCCGCGCCGAGCGCGGACGGGTGCAGCGCAGGACCAGGACCCCGGCCCCCAGCGCGGCCAGGCCACCGACCAGCAACAGCATGAACACCATCGGTGGCATCTTGTAGCCCTGCCGCTGTGCCGTGCTGATGGCGAAGACGCCCCCCGCGAACAGCACGTAGCCGGCGCCACTGGCCAGCAGGAACACCGGACGCCGCCACCACGGCTGACGCGGGGCGAACCGGCTGACCACACTGATGATCTCCGCGGCGCCCGAGCGGCGCCGCCGCCGCAGCCGCAGCGCCGGCCCGAGCAGCAGCGCGGCGGGCACTGTCCAGTACAGCGCGGTCGCGCGTGACGAGCCGAGTTCTCGGTCGAGCCGCGCCCGGTCCCGTTCGACATCCGACGCCAACCCAGCGACCCGCTCGCGGGCGGGGGAGACCCGGCCCTTCTCAACGTCACCAGTGGCGGAGGAGACCGCGGAGCGGCTCGCTCCAGACGGGGCGTTCTCCTTGAACCACGTGTCGCCCGCACGGATCTCGGCGCGGGCGGACACGTCCCCGGCGGCATACCGGTCCAGCGCGGCGGTGAACGCGGCGGCCCGTGCCGGGGCGTCGCGGAAGCGGTCGCAGGCCCGCAAATCCAGGCCCGCGCTGATCGCCAGGTGCAGCGCGACATAGGCCGTAAGGATCGCAACCGCCGTGATCAGCCGGGCCAACGCCCGTAAGCGCGAGGACACCTCGGCCCACCCCCGTCTCGCCGGCACCGCCATCCGGCGCGGACCGCGTCCCGTACTACCACCTCGCCCCACGGACTGTCAGCGCCAACTTCTGGGACAGTGCGTGATTCTCATAAATGGCCACATGAGAAGCAGCCGCCTCCTCCTCGGGCGGCGTCCGGTTTGTCCGGCCTCCTGGTTCTCAAGCGGCACCGACCTCCTCGTCACCGTCGAGGACCTGCGCAAGGCCGGCATCGCCCTGGAGTTCCTGAGCGGAGCCATCACCGGCCTGGAGGAGCGACTGCGGTCGCGCCTACGGCACCGGTTGTCAGCATGAACACAGCTGCGTCCGCTGCCCAGTTCTACGTGCATCACTGCCGTAATGTGCCAAGCCCCGCGATGCAGACGTTGCATGAGGCTCTGGAAGACGCCGACCCGGCGACCGGCTGGGGTGCGGTCCGGTACGAGCGGGCGCTCCGGCGCCAGGCCGACGCGAAGCAGCGGAGTGGGAGGCGCAACGCAGCAGCAGGGCGGGGCGGGGCGCCGCCGCCAACCGTCCCCGCTCCTGCACCGCATCAGGACACACTCGACTTCGGCTGACGCGACAGCGGGGCTGGACAAGATGGCGCCTGTCCGGCCCCGCTGCCCGGCCGGGAGCAGCCGCCGCCAGCTCTCGACCTGTGTCAGCGCGCCGTCAGCTGACCTGAACGGTGACCGGCGAGGATTGGAACGTGCCGGACTTGGTCGCCACCCGCACCTGCTCGGTGCCCTTCTTGGTGAACGTCCGCTTGATCGTGTAGGTGCCGTTCTTGTTGACGGCCGCGGTGGTCCTCAGCGTGGTCCACCTGCCGTTGTGCAGATGCTGGAGCACCAGCGTGGAGCCGGCCTTGATGCCCTTGACCCGGCCGGTGAACACCACGGTGTTGCCCACCTTGACGGCCTTGCGGTTGGCCGAGACGGTGATCGAGCCCATGGCGGTCGGTGTCCGCGACGGCTTCATGCTCGGGATGCCGGTGCGCGTTATGGAGGGCTTGGGCGTCGGCGTCCCGGTCACGGTCGGCGTTCCGGTCGGGGTCGGTGTCCCGGTCGCGGCGACGGCTCCTGCCGTACCGGTCGACAGCATGGCGGCGGACAGGGCGCCGGCGGCGAGCGCACGGGCACGGTGGCTTCGGGTGGAGCTCATTGTGGTTCTCCCGCTTGTCGTCGAAAGTCCCCCTGGGAGCGAACCGGCCACTCGGGCGGTCGCGAATCCAGGCTGGCCCGAGTGCGGCTGACCGGCATATCGAAGCGGACCCGCGAGCCGTTCAAACTTCTATCGCTTTGGGAGAATCCGCAGGCTGGACAACGTTTCCCCCTCCCCTCCTCGCTTACGATTCCCTTACCTTTTGTCACTGAATCGGCTCAATGACGCCACGGACAGTGAGGGTGCCAGGGCTTCCTGGGAGCTCCCGCTGTGGGGAAGTCCCGGCCCGCAGGTCATGGAGTGCTGACGGCAACAGTGATCGGCTTGCCCTGCGGAGGTGGCGTACAGCGAACGGCGAGTGGGGGATCTACGCGGTTGGCCTGCGGCCCCGGGATTCACAGCCATGACCTCCCGGGGCCGCCTTCATCGGCCGGTTCGCCAGGTGATGAAGGTGCGGCCGGATCTGCGCCGAGGACGCAGGAGATGCAGATCAAGGCCGCAGACACGCGGTGCACGCGTCGTCTCGTCTGCTCAACGCGGACGGGCAGGCCAAGGACACGGCAGCCGTCAACCCTGCTTGGCTGAGCTGACCGGTGGCTCCTCCGGCCCTGGACGCGAGAGGGCCTTGCCCTGGTCGACGACGCCCCCTTCGGCCGAGACAGTGCCGAAGGGGGCGAAGGGGACGGGTGCCGGTGCGTGCGCCGTCGGCACCCGACGGCGCGCGGGCCGCCGCGGTCAGGCAGTGGCGAACTCGGGGGCGATACGTGCCGCTGCGGCCGCCGCGTGGCGCTTGACCTGCTCCTCGTCCAGGTGGTCCAGGCCGAGGTCGGCCAGGAGCCGGTCGGCCTGCTGGCGGGCCAGCGCCTCCAGAGTGTGGGGCAGGCTCTGGGTGTCGGTCGGCTGTCCGGACTGCTTCAGTTTCTGGGTGGCTTCCCAGGCGGCCGCGTGGCCTGCCTGCTCCTCGGTGACGAGACGGTCCAGAAGGGAGCCGCCGTAGATCACGGTGTGCGCGTCCTTGTACTGCGCGATGCTCTGGGACACGGTTTCTCCTCGCATAGGGCCAGACCGGGCTCTTGCGCGCCGGCCGGTTACCACCCCAGACAAACCCGGCCCGGCGCCCCCGCGCCCGGCAGCGCCCCCCGAACGGGTGGCCTGCAGGGCGATACGCAGTCGAGTCGGTTCTGCCGCCACCCGGCACTTCCCCGACCCGACCTGCTCAAGAGCCGCATCCGCGGGGCGGGAGACCCGCGGATGCGCCGCCATCGCCCCGGCGGTCTCTGCGCTCCGAACCGTGTGCACCACTCCGACTTGCCCGGCAGTGCTGCACATCGTGCGAGCACCGCTTGCTTCAGGGGCGCGTGAAAGCCCAGCGGCGGTAGCACGTACTCCGTGCGCCGGGCGAATACGCCCTATAAGACGTCCAACCACGCCTCTTACTATCCGTACCGGATCAAACACGATACGTGTTCGCGTGTCGTGGCAATGCCAAGGGAGCACCCGTTGCGTCACAAGCCCCTCGCCACTCTGGCCGCGATCATCGCGGCCACCGCTCTCACCTCCACCGCCGCCATCGCGCCGTCCGCCGCCGCGCCCCGTTCATCCGTCCACTACGTCGCGCTCGGCGACTCGTTCTCCTCCGGTTCCGGTGCCGGCGACAACGACATGTCCAACTACTGCCGCCGCAGCCCCAACTCCTATCCCGCACTGTGGGCACGCGAACACGGCCCCGAGTCGTTCCACTACGCGGCGTGCGGCGGAGCCGTCACCGCCGACGTGCGCGCAGAGCAGGTGGCCGCGCTCGACCGCGACACCACGCTCGTCACGATCAGCATCGGCGGCAACGACGCCGACTTCGAGGGCGTGATCCTCGGCTGCATCCTCCAGCCCGTCAACGCCGAGAAGTGCGACACGGCACTCGACCACTCCGAGTCGGTCATCCACCACGCACTGCCCCAGCGCCTCGCCGACACCTACCGGGACATCAGGACCCACGCCCCCCACGCCCGCGTGGTCGTGGCGGACTACCCACACCTGTTCGACGCCACCACCGTCTGCCTGGCCGCCACCAAGCCGCGGCGGGAGCGCATGAACAAGATGGCCGACGACGCCGACGCGGTGATCGAACGCGAAGCGCACGCGGCAGGGTTCCACTTCGCCGACGTGCGCGGGGCGTTCCACGGACACGAGGTGTGCAACCCCGGCGGCCTCGCCAACGAGTGGATCCTGCGCATCAAGAACGACTGGGAGTCCTACCACCCGACCGCCACCGGACAGCGCCACGGATACCTTCCCCCGGTGAGCGAAGCCATCGGCTGAACACGCAGGCCGTTCCGCCACGCCGCCCGCCCTGAAGGCGGGTCGTCGGATTGCCGCTCCCGGTGTGCTTGGCCCAGCAGTACCCGTTGAGCAAGCGAGACCGCGCGTGCACCGTGTCTCTGCGGCCTGATCTGCGCCATCTCCACCCCTAGTGCAGGTCGGGCAGCACCTACGCCTGGCGAACCGCTGGCGCGGCTGACACCGGGCACGTCATGGCCACATGAGCCCCGGGGGCGCCGGTCAGTTGGCGGCGGCTTGGCCTGGGCCTCACTGGCTGTTCTCTATCCGCTCGCGTGGTCGGTGGCGCTCGAACAGCGTCCTGGTTCGGGTGAGTTGGCCGGTCCGCGTGCATGGAAGAAGGGCCTCTTGGTAGCTCGCGGTTGTCGAGTCCAGCGAGAAGCAAGAGGCCCTGTTGTCGAAGTGCCGCGTGGTCGCGGTTGCCGGGTCCAGTTCGTCCACTCGTGGGTGTGACTGTCTCGCTCATCGGTTCGGTAACGCGGCCGGCCGAGCAGGTCGCCGACCCCGGTATGGCTCGGACATGAGCGATACCGAGTGGGCACTGGTACGGGACCTGCTGCCGGTTCCGGGCTGGATGGCGGGCCGCGGCGGCAGGCCGGAGGGCTACTGCCACCGGCAGATGATCGACGCGGTGCGCTACCTCGTCGACAACGGCATCAAGTGGCGGGCGATGCCGTCCGACTTTCCGCCCTGGCCGCGGGTGTATGCCTTCTTTGAGGCTGAACCTCGAGAGTGGACACCGGATTTCGGCCAGCAACGGACCGAGACTTCCGTGCCAGCCGCTATCTCATGCCGGACCAGCGGAAACCGCACGTGAGGTTCGGAAAGAGAACGACCTCTCACAGTTTGGCGCCGAAGTCCTGCGTCCACCACGGGCCGCCGGTGCCTTTGTGCACGCCCACGCCGATGTCCTTGAACGAGCAGTTGAGGATGTTCGCACGGTGACCGGGACTGTTCATCCAGGAGTCCATGACGGCTGCGGCGGTCTGCTGGCCTTGTGCGATGTTCTCGCCGTAGGTGGACCAGTGATAGCCGGCGGCGGTGATGCGCTGGCCGGGGTCCACGCCGTCCGGGTTGGTGTGGTCGAAGAAGTGACGGGTGGCCATGTCGTCGGAGTGCCCCTGGGCCGCCTGCTGCAGTTGGGGATTCTCGGTGAGGGGGCCGCAGCCGGCGGTCGCCCGTTCCTTGTTGACGAGCGCCACCACTTGGCCCGCGACGTCCGTGGCGGGGGACAGGGTCTGCGTGGTGCGCGTCGGGGCGGGAGCCGGCCGGGCGGGCTGCCGGTCAGTGGGTCCGCTCTGTCTGACCCGGCTCTCCGCCTTCGCGTGTCGCGTCGTGCCAGGTTTCGACGGCGACGGCGACAGGGAGGGCGAGGCCGACGGCGACACATCACTGGTAGTGGGCGTGGTCAGGTCCGGCGCGGGTACGGCCGCTCCCTGCTGGGCACTCGCGCTGTCGGGCCGGGTGCCGGAATCCGTACCGATGTACCAGAGGCCACCGCCGACGACGCCTGCCGCGGCGACGGCGGCGCCGACGGCCCGGCGCCGCATGCGCCGACGCCGGCGGGACTGGCGTCGCGAGCCGGTCGTGCCCCGAACACCGTCTCGTGCCGGGTGCGGGCCGGATCCGGTGTCGCCGCCGACGGCTCCGAGCGGTGCGGCCGCACCTGCGGGGATCGAACTCCCCGAGGAGGCGGACATTTTGGCCGTCAGGGCGGTCGACACGGCGACCAGGGCCAGACCGGCCAGCAGGCCCTCCGCGGGCATCAGTCCGCTCCACAGGCCGCCGCAGAGGGTGCAGCCGCGAGCGTGCCGGGCTATTCGCTTGCGCCACAGAGCCGAAGGCCTGCCGTCCCATGGCTCCAGTACGGTGCGGAGTTCCTCGCACCGCGGTCGTGCGTCCAGCGCTCGTACGACCACGCGGGCGGCCTCGAGCTGAACCTTCATCCGCTGTACCCGCACCGCCGTGTGCTGGGGCGACAGCTCCAAAGCCGCCGCCACCTCGATCCGGGTGAGTTCCCCGGCACACTCCAGCCACCACAGTGACAACAGTCCCCGGTCATCGGGCTCCAGCCAGCGCGTGGCCCGCGCTGTCTCCTGGCGCTGTCCGGCAAGCTGGAGTCGGACGACCGTCAGGTCGACGAAGTCAGCACCCGGGTCGGCCAGATCCTCGGCTTCCTCCATCGCGCCCGGCGCGGCGCGCCGGTGCTGCCAGTGCGCCCGGACCTGGTTCATCGCGATGGCCACGAGCCAGGAGCGAAAGCGCTCGGGAGTACGCAGTTCGCCCAGTCCGTCGAGGGCGCGCAGCATGGTTTCCTGCACCACGTCGTCGACATCCACCGAGCCGTTCAGAGCCCGGCCCACGATGTTGTAGACCAGCGGGAGATACGCGTTGACCAGCGCGTCCTGAGCTTGCGTGTCGCCCTCTCGGGCGGCCGTGACCAGTATCGCCGTCTCCACCGCGTCCTGCGTGCTCATACCCATGCTTCCTGTCTTCGAGGCCGAACGATTGTGTCCGATACCTGGGAGATCACTCGACGCCTCTCGGATAACAGTTCCTCGGAAGTGAGTTTGAATAAGGTGTCCCGACTCCCCTGCCGCGACGCGTACCGTCCTGGTCTCCGTGGCCGCCGTTCATGAACGGGACGGCGGCTGGCTTCGCCTGTCTGCGCCCGCGCGGCCGTGTCGAGGTGTACGGTGCACCCCCGGCCGCCAGGATGGAGAAGTGGTACGGGAAGAAGGTGGTCGGCTCCGGCGGGGACAGGTCGGGCCGGGGCTCTACGGCGAGCGTGTGTTCCGCCCCCAGGACGTGGGAGAGGCGGAACGGATCGATCTCGGGGCGCTCGTCTACGACGCCACCACGTTCTCCCGTCTTCGGCAGCTGGGCGCCGGTCCCGGCATGCGCTGTCTGGACGTGGGCGCGGGCACCGGAACGGTGGCCCGGATGCTGCTGCGCAAGGCGGGCGTGGCCGAGGTCGTCGCGATGGGCCGGGACATCCGTTTCCTCGCCGCCGAGCCCGTCGCCGGACTCATCCCTCTCGAGGCCGACGTCACCTCCCCCTGCTTCGCCCCTGGGCTCTTCGACCTCGTCCACGCCCGGTTCGTGCTGATGCACCTGCCGTCCCCCGCCCGGATGGTGGAGCGACTCGCCGCGCTGCTCGTCCCCGGAGGCGTCCTCGTACTCAGCGACGCCGTGGACCTGACGACCGAGAACGCACCCCGGACGCCGTACACGACGGCCATGCGGGCGATGTGGCACGGTCTGCGGGCGACGATCGGGACCGATGTCTCCTGGGTGCCGGGCTGTCCCGGTCTGATGGTCGCGGCCGGGCTGGAGTCTGTGGCCGCCGAGATCCATGTGCCTCCCCTGCTGCCCGGCAGCCCCATCAGCCGGTTCTGGGCCGACACCTGGGACCGGGCGCGCGCCGCCATGGTGGGCACCGGCCTGGTGGACGACGCCGGGATCGACGAGGCGAAGCGGTGTCTGGAGGCGCCGGAGTACGCCGGTCTGTCCCCCGGCATGCTCACCGCCTGGGGCCGTAGACCGGCGACACCGTCGTGACCGGGGCGCCCGTACCCGCCGCCGAGCCGGCCGTGGAGACCGGACGGCGTTCCCCGGCACCGCTGCTGGCGGTGTGCACGGGGTACTTCATGGTGATTCTGGACGTGACGATCATCAACGTGGCCGTGCCCGTGGTGGGCCGGGATCTGTCGGCTTCGCTCACCGGTGTCCAGTGGATCACCGACGGGTACACCCTGGTCCTCGCCGGCCTCCTGATGACCGGTGGCGCGCTCGGTGATCGGCTGGGCAACCGACTCGTCTTCTGCTGCGGCGTGGTGGTGTTCACGCTCGCGTCGGCCGCGTGCGCGTTCGCCCCCAGCGCTTCCGCCCTGGTGGGGGCCCGGCTGGTGGAGGGGCTCGGCGCGGCACTGATCGTGCCCGGTTCGCTCGCCCTGCTCCAGCAGTCCTTTCCGGCGCCCGCGGACCGCTCGCGGGCCTTCGGCCTGTGGGGCGCGATGGCGGGAGTCGCCGCCTCCGCCGGACCGCTGCTGGGCGGGCTGCTCGTCACCACGGTGGGCTGGCGGTGGGTCTTCCTCATCAACCTGCCGGTCGGAACGGCGTGCCTGCTGCTCACGCTGCGGCACGTCGCTCGCTCCCCGCGACGCCTCGCCCGCGCTCTGGACTGGCCGGCGCAGTGCGCGGTGGTCGCGGCGGTGGCTCTGCTCACTGCCGCGCTCAACGAGGCGGGCCGCCGCGGCTGGTCCGATCCCGCCGTCCTCGCCGGACTGGCCCTGGCGCTCACGGCCGCGGCCGCGTTCGTCGTGCGCGAGCGGTGGGCGCACTCGCCGGCCCTGCCCCTGGCGCTGTTGTGCTCCCGCACGATGAGCGGCGGAGCCGCCGTCGGCCTGCTGTTCAACTTCGGCTTCTACGGCATGGTGTTCACCGCCAGCCTGTACTTCCAGCATCAACGGGGGTTCAGTGCCCTGCGGACCGGGGCGGCGCTGTTCCCGGCGGTGGCGATGACCATGTTCGCCTCTGTTCTGTCCGGGCGGCTGTCCCGCCGCACCGGAGACCGTCCGCTGGTCGTCTCCGGGATGCTGCTGGCGGGGCTGGGGCTGGCCGTGTGGGCTGCGGCTGGGGCTGATGCCGCCTATGTGGTGCTGGTGGCTCCGATGATGGCGGCCGGCTTCGGCACCTCGTTCGCCCTCACGGGTTCGACCGCCACCGTGATGGCGGCCGCGCCCCAGGCGTACTCGGGTGCGGCCTCCGCCCTGTTCAACACCACCCGCCAGATCGGCAGCGCCACCGGCGTGGCCCTGGGCGGCAGCCTGCTCGCCACAGGCGGCGATTTCGGCACGGGACTGCGCATCGCCATGGCCGTGGGCGCCCTCGCCTACCTGACCGCGGCGGGCCTCGCCGTGCGGTGTGTGCCCGCGAGGGGGGCCGCCCAGGGGTCTGACCGGGACAGGCGGTAGGGGTCGGGCGCTGCAGGCCACGACTCACCGAGGTCGTGCGGGTCCGTGCGGAGGCTCGTGGGCAGGGTCTGCGAGGCCGCCAGAGCGTGCGGCTGGGCGATGTCCTCGTACCTGCCGTGCGCCTGTTACGAGCGTGGAGAGCGGGCGTTTCGCCGACGCGACCTGCTCCTTCGCGTACCGCGTTTCCCTACTGGGCTGAGCGCCCGTGCCCTACACCGAGGCGTTGTCCCCGGCCGGCGTCGGCCGGGCGCTCCGGGCGGACGGATCGTGCTGCGCCGGCAGTACGGCTCGATGGTGCCGGGCGGCCCCGGCCGCGGTGTAGGAGGAGGCGAAGGTGTGATCTGGTCCTCGCAGGCCCCAGCCCTGCCTCCGAACCAGCTCAACCGCGACGGGACAGCCGACGGCCCCCGCGTTTTCGCCCCAAAGCCCCGATCCGCCGGAATAGGTGCGTTTTAACCGCTTATAGGGAAATGCTGGTGTGCGGTGCGCTGCGCTCGCATGGTGGAACCTGGCCCCCGCCGAGAGCGCTGCGCATACTCGGCGGCGGCCAGGGGTGACAGGTGGCGCGAGACCGGCTTCACGCCTCGCGCGACCGGGGGCGCGCCCTGTGCCGACGACCGTGGACGGGTCGACGCGGCGGTCGAGAGCCGGGAAGCTTGATCGTTCTCAAACCACGGCGGTCCAGGACCCGCACGGCACGAGTTCAGAGGTCCTGGACGGCGCGCAGGGCTTGGTCCACCCTGGCCATGACCGCGGCGTCGACGGCGCCGAGGAGCTTTGCGCCCTCGAAGCGGGTCAGGCGCAGTTGCTGGATGTTGACGGCAACCGCGGTGCACGGGATCGGATCGCCGATCACCACCGACATGGCCGTGTCGGGGTAGCGGCCGTTCTCGTGCAGGACGATCACGAGGAGGGCTCTGTTGGTCACTGACCCACCGGCTTTCCGGGTCACTGACCCGCCCGCCTTCGGGGACCGGCCTTTGGATCACTCGTTCGAGCAAATCCGTTGAGAAACGCGATACATCGCGTTATGGTGTGTTGTGTGGCCGCCGGACCGCCTGCCCGCACCGCACCACGCGATGCCCGGGCGCGCCCCAGCGCGCGCACCCAGCCCATCCGGAGGATTGCAGATTCCAGGAACTCCGGACGCCCCTTTTCCTGACGACGTGGAGACAGACATGCCAGGCGCCATCTATGCCGAAGGTCTGGTGAAGACCTTCGGCGACGTAAGGGCTCTGGACGGCGTCGACCTCGATGTGCCCGAGGGCACGGTCCTCGGCCTGCTCGGGCCGAACGGCGCCGGCAAGACGACGACCGTGCGTTGCCTGACGACCCTGCTGCGCCCCGACAGCGGCAAGGCGGTCGTCGCGGGCGTGGACGTGCTCAGGCACCCCGACGCCGTGCGCCGCTCCATCGGCCTGTCCGGCCAGTTCGCGGCGGTCGACGAGTATCTGACCGGCCGGGAGAACCTCCAGATGGTCGGCCAGCTCTACCAGATGCGCGCGAAGGCGGCCAAGGCACGCGCGGCGGAGCTGCTGGAGCAGTTCCATCTCGCGGACGCCGCCGACCGCCCCGCCAAGACCTACTCCGGAGGCATGCGCCGTCGGCTCGACCTCGCCGCGGCCCTGGTCGTCTCACCGCCGGTGATGTTCATGGACGAACCGACGACCGGCCTCGACCCGCGCAACCGCCAGCAGCTGTGGGAGGTCATCAAGCAACTCGTCTCCGGCGGTACGACGCTGCTGCTCACCACGCAGTATCTGGAGGAGGCCGATCACCTCGCGCACGACATCGCGGTGGTCGACCACGGCCGGGTCATCGCCAAGGGCACCTCCGACCAGCTCAAGGCCCGCACCGGCGGCGAGCGCGTCGAGGTCGTGGTGCACGAGCGCGAACACATCGCGACCGCCGCGGCCCTCCTCGGCAGGTACAGGGTGCGCGGCCTCGGCAACGGCGAGACCACCATCGAGGAGCACACCCGCAAGCTCACGGTCCCCGTCACCGGCGGCGCCAAGCTGCTCGCCGAGATCATCCGGGAGCTGGACGCCCGCGGGATCGAGATAGACGACATCGGCCTGCGCCGCCCGACCCTCGACGACGTCTTCCTGTCGCTGACGGGACACACGGCCGAGACGGCCGGCCAGGACACCGGCGAACCGGTCGAGAGCCGGCCCGAGAACGGCAAGGAGACCGTGAAATGAGTACCGCCACCCAGGCCGTGCGCGTGACCCCGCCCGGCAATCCCCTCGCCCGGTCCGTCCGCGACTCGATGGTCGTCGCGAAACGCAATCTGATCCGCATGTCCAGGATCCCGGAGATGATCATCTACGGGCTGATCCAACCGATCATGTTCGTGGTGCTGTTCACCTACGTCTTCGGCGGCTCCATGCAGATCGGCGGCAGCACCAGCGCCGCCGACTACAAGAACTTCCTGATGGCGGGCATCTTCGCGCAGACGGTCACCTTCGCGACCGCCAGCTCCGGCGCCGGTATCGCCGACGACATGCACAAGGGGCTCATCGACCGCTTCCGGTCCCTGCCGATGGCCCGTGGGGCGGTGCTGACCGGGCGTACGCTGGCCGATCTGGTGCAGACGGCGGTGACGCTGGTGGTGCTCGCGGCGGTCGCCCTGCTGGTGGGCTGGCGGGTCGGGTCCGACGGTGACACCAACGTCGGCAAGGTGCTCGCCGCCTTCGGGCTGCTGCTCCTGGTCGGCTACGCGTTCACCTGGATCGGCGCCCTGATCGGCATGTCGGTGCGCACCCCGGAGGCGGCCACGTCCAGCGGCCTGATCTGGCTCTTCCCGGTCACGTTCATCTCCAACGCCTTCGTGGACCCCTCCCACATGACCCCGTGGCTGCGGCACGTGGCCGAGTGGAACCCCTTCAGCGCCACCGCGCAGGCCTGCCGCGTGCTCTTCGCCAACCCCGGGCGGTCCACCTCGCACGCGTGGCCCATGGAGCATCCCGTCTGGGCCTCGCTGATCTACTCGATAGTGATCATCGCGGTCTTCCGCACCCTCGCCGTGCGCAAGTACCGCTCGGCCACCGCCTGACGGCCCGGCCCCGGCACCCCGCTCCGCACACGGCGAGGCCCCGGCCGTGCGCGCGACGCGGCGGACGCCCGGGGCCCGATAAGCGGGGGTGCGGGCTGAGCCGCGCGGCCGTGGACCGCGCCGGAGGCCGCCGTCTTCCGCCGCGAACTGGCGCGCACCAACCGGCGTGTGCATGCCGAACTCGCCGAGAAGGACCGGCGTCTGGCGGTGCAGCGCGACACCGAGCGGGCGGCCGCCTGGTCCGAGCCGGTCCGCCGCACCGCGCAGCCCACCGCGGTGCCGCCCGGAGTCGCCTACCACCGGCTGTCGGACACCGAGCACCGGTGGATCTTCGACGAGCTGATCGCCCCGACCGTGCTGGCGGACGCCGTCTCCCAGGACGATCGGCGCGCCGTCTATGTGCTGGGCGAGCCCGGCGCGGGCAAGCTGCTGGCCGCCCGGCTCGTCCGGCGCGCGATGCGGCCCGGGACGACCCGGCCCCGAGTTTTGACAGCAGTGGGGTACTTGCCAGGGCAGCATCGAGGTGCTCCTGGTGAAAGGCCCTGGTCATGCCGCAGATGCCGAAGGTCGGGCCGGATCCGCGCGTGATCACCGTGCTGGCATGAAGATGCGCGGGCTCGAGCGCAAGTACAACGTGTCGTGGCGGACGGTGAAGAAGGCCGTGGACTCGGTCTGGCCGGAGCCGCGGAAGAAGCCGCCGCCGCGGCCGACGGCACTGGATCCGTGGGGCGCCGCGGTTTTCGTGGCTGGCCGCGAATGGTGCGGAGCCCGCTCGCCTCTTGGAGCGGCCTACCGCGCGCCAGGTTGTTCAGCTCGCTGATCGCGGTCCCTGCGTGCGGTGCTCACGCTTGCCCGTCGTCGGTGTCCCGGTCACGGTGGGCGAGGCGCTCGCTCTGGTGGCCTGACGCGTCGGCTCTGCAGGGTCGGAAGCGGGCGAGGTATGCCGGGCTTGGGCCGCGGCGCTCGGTCAGGTGGAGGCCGGCGGCGTCGGCGAGCCGGTGCAGCCGGCCGAAGGGGATCCAGTGCCGGTCGAAGAACTCGCCGATCACCAACCGCCCGCCTGGTGCCAGCACTCGTGCCGCCTCGCGCAGTACCCGATCCGGCTCGGGGATCTCGCCGAGCGCGGTCACGGCGTATACGGCGTCGAATGTCCCGTTGGCGTAGGGCAGTTCACGTGCGTCCGAGCGGGTGGGCGTGATCGTCGCCAGGCCGTCGCGCTCGGCGCGGCACATCACGTGGTCGAGCATCTCCTGCTGGATGTCGAGCACATCGAGCCGTCCCTCCGGCCCGAGCTGCGGGGCGACATGCAGCGTCTGCAGGCCGGTCCCCGGGCCGATCTCCAGGATCCGCTCTCCCGGTCGCGGTTGCAGTACGGCGTCCATCCGGTCGGCTGTCAGGAACGGCAACGGCACGTCGAGCAGGCCGCGTTGGGCGTACGGATAGGGGGCTGTGTCGCCCAGCCACCAGGCGGCGGCCAACGCGGCGCCGACGCCGGCGGCGACCGCCCAGCGGGTCCGGGCCGGGATCGGGGCGACGGGGGCGGTGGTGATGCGGTGCATGGTGGTCTCCGGTGGATTGATTCGGTCCGTGGTACGTAGTCGGGCGGTCGGCGTCAGGCGGGCCGGCTCAGCGTCCGCAGCGCCAGCCGGGCGCACAGCGCGGCGAGCGGCAGCTCGGCGCCGAGCGCCATGGCGACCGAGGTGGCGAAGTCGCCGCCCGGGGCCGCGGTCGTGGTGTCGAACCAGGCGTCCACCACAAGCAGCGTCGCGGTCGCGGCGGCTGCCAGGGCGTGCCGCCGGTCGCCGCGGGCGGCGAGGAGGCCGGTGGCGATCAGGCCGAGCGCCTCCAGCGCGTCGAGCCCGGCCCAGGCGACCGGCCAGTGCGCCGCGGTCGCGGTGGCCGGCAGGCCGGTGGCCAGCACGTACAGCCACGGCAGCAGGGCGAGCCCGCAGGCGACCAGCAGCAGCCCGGCCCGCCGCATGCCCCGCGCCGGGCGCGGCTCCTCCGCCTCTTCGTGGAGCGGGATGACCTCGGCGCGGTCGAAGCCCTCGGCTCCGGCCACTTCCTCATCGCACAAGGCCAGTTGACGCATCGTCTTCCTCCGCTCCCAGCCGGCTCTCCCCTTCACGTGCTCCACCCTCCGCCGCACACCGGGGCGCCGTCAGTCACGCAGGGTTCCGACCCGGGGTGGAGACAAGTGCACCCCCGAACCGGGCGGGAGTGTCATGGCACGGGGATGGCCTGCGGCTTTACCGTTTGACGCATGCAACTCACGACGTGACTGCAGCTGGTGCTGGGCCAGCCTTTCCGCAGGGCGGGACACCGGACCGCGCTCGTCGCCGCCGGCCTGCCGCTCCACCTCGGCGTGGTGCCACTGTGGCTCTGGCTGCTCGGCACGATGGCGGCGTTGGTGCGCGCGCCCGGCGCGGTGGCCGTGACTCCCCTGCCCGTGCTGCTCACGCTCGTGGTGACACCCCTGCTGACCGTCGGGCAGCGGCGGCGCTACCGGGCGCTCGTCGGCAAGGATCTCCCGCGCCCCGCCGTACCCGGGCCGGGACGCGACTGGAAGTCGGCGGTGCGCCGGCTGACCGGCCGGGCCTTGTGGCGGCAGGTCTGCTACCACGCCGTGGCGGGTCCGCTGCTCGCCGTGCTGGACCTCGCCGTCCTCGCCGTCTGGGCCGCCGCTCTCGTGGCCGCCTCCGTCTACCTGTGGATCTGGGCGCTGCCCCCGCAGTGGCGGGTCACCGACCTCGGGCACACCACGCAGGCCGCGTACATCACCGCCGGCGGCCTCGCCCTGCTGTTCCTCGGGCCCCGGCTGACCGGCGCCCTGGTGCGGCTGGAGATCCGGGCGGCCGAGGTCCTGCTCGGCCCCAGTCGCACGGAGAAGCTGGCCCGCCGGGTCGCCGACCTCGCCGAGAGCCGGGCCGGCGTGCTCGACGCCGCCGACGCCGAGCGGCGGCGGATCGAGCGCGACCTGCACGACGGCGCACAGCAGCGCCTCGTCTCACTCGCCGTCAACCTGGGCCTGGCCAGGGCCACCCTCGGCGACCTGCCGGAGGACGCCCGCAAGGTGATCGACGAGGCGCACCGCGAGGCGAAGGAGGCGATCGCCGAGCTGAACAACCTGGTGCGCGGCCTGCATCCGGCCGTCCTTGAGGACCGCGGTCTCGACGCCGCGCTGTCCGGGGTCGCCGCCCGCCTCCCGATCCCGGTGCGCGTGGCGGTGGACCTGCCGCAGCGCCCGTCACCCACGGTCGAGGCCGTCGCCTACTTCGTGGTCTCCGAAGCCCTGACGAACGTGGTCAAACACGCCCAGGCGACCCGGGCGGACGTGACTGTGGAGCGGATCGGGGAGACACTGCTGGTGGTCGTCGCGGACGACGGAGCGGGCGGCGCGGATCTCGCGGCGGCCGGCGGCACCGGGCTCGCCGGGCTCGCCAAGCGCGTCGCGTCCGTCGACGGCACGTTCTCCTGCCGCAGCCCCGCCGGGGGCCCGACCGTCATCACCGTGGAGCTGCCGTGCGCGCCGTGATCGCCGAGGATTCCCTCTTGCTGCGCATCGGCGTGGTCAAGGTGCTGGAGTCGGCCGGCTTCGAGATGTGCGCGCAAGTCGCCGACGCAGAAGGGCTGCTGGCAGCCGTCGAGGAGCACCGGCCCGACATCGCCGTGGTCGACGTGCGCATGCCGCCCAGCTTCACCGACGAGGGAGTACGCGCCGCGCTGGTGATCCGCCGCCAGTACCCGCGTACCGCCGTGCTCCTGCTGTCGCAGTACGTGGAGGAGCGGTACGCCGCCGATCTGCTCGCCGCCAACACCTCGGGCGTCGGCTATCTGCTCAAGCAACGCGTCGCCGACGTCGAGGAGTTCGCCGAGGCGGTACGCCGGGTGGCGGCCGGCGGCACCGCGCTCGACCCGCAGGTCGTCGCGCAGCTGCTGGTGCGCCGGCACAGCGATCCGCTCGACCGGCTGACACCGCGCGAGCGGGAGGTGCTGGAGCTGATGGCGGGCGGCCGGTCCAACTCCGGCGTCGCCGCCGAGCTGGTCGTGAGCGAGAGCGCTGTCGCCAAGCACATCAACAGCATCTTCACCAAACTCGACCTGCCCAAGGCCGACGCCGACCACCGCCGCGTCCTAGCGGTGTTGCGCTTCCTGGGCGTTGCGACCGCATAGTACGCGATCCTGCCCGTATGCCCTGCCCAGTCGACAACGGTGCTGATCGCCATTTGGTGAGGAATGCGGCACCTTCGGACAGGTGCTCTTCACCAGGCTTTGCCGCGCCGGGAGTCGAAGGTGGTGGCCGTCGTGCGCAGGGCCATGGCATGGGTGGGGCCGGTCAGCGCTGGTGTATTCGCAGTCTTCGGGGTTGGGCGGGGGTGGGGGAGTCGGCCGGAGCCGGGGAGGACTGGCCGGGAGCGGCCGAGGTCGCCTGTGGGCTGCGTTGTTGGGCGGCGAGAACGCGCTGCTCGTCGCGCGGAGCCTACCCATCGGACGAGACCTAGCTGACGTTCCGCGCGATGCGTAGGAACTGTGCGTCGGTCATCGACTGGTCCTCGGCATGGACGGCGATGGTGTACCCGCTCTGCGTCCACGCTGCCGTCCAGTCGTGGGTCCCGTTCCCCTGGATCGTGCCTGGATGACCGTTGAAGGTCATCGGATTTCCACCGGTGGGCATGGTCTCGCCGGTGACCGCCATGATGACCACGGCGCCGGCCTGCTCTCCCCGGCCCCGTTGGTAGTACGTGGTCCATTGGGGCGTACGAGCCTTGTTGTCCAGCAGGGCTGTGCCGCTGCCGAGGCGCCTCAGGTCCTCTTTCGCAGGGGTGTAGCCGGAGGGCAGGTATCGAGGGTAGGGGAAGTGTGCGTCGTCGAAGGGGACGATGCGCTGGCCGTCGAACCCGTCCATGATCTTCCTGTCACCCACCGGGTGGTCGAGGGTGACGCTGAACATCGCGTCGCCTCCGTATCCGCACGCGTCCGCGGACCTCCGGGAGGTGTGCCATCTCCGCTTCGCCACCAGCGTGACGACGTGAGCGGACTCGTGGGCCTCAAGGTGCGGCTTGTACTCGCAGTCCCCCAGAACATCCTGGTGGTGAGTGTGCGCCCGTGGCTGCTCATCAGGACATCGGGTCCCACCACGTCGTCATGGAGGCGCGAGCGGTCCCAGCCCCTCCATCCGGCCCAGGCCGCTGCCACCACGGCCACCACGACACCAGCCCAGACCACGCGGCGCAGGGTGAGGAAGTTCTTCAAGGGCACGGTCGCATACTCCGTAAGTCTTCCGGCGGGTGGCAGACGCAGAGCCTGCCACCGCAGAATCGGGAGTGGGAAGAGGCGGGGGACTGCTCTGCCCTCGCCCGTGAGGTCAACTGGCGGTGACGAGCGTCCAGCTCATGTCGTGGAGCGTCTGGTAGATGCCTTGATACGCCCGAGCCATGCGAGCTCCCGCGCAGACCGGGGCCCGTGGGGTGCGCTGGTGCCACGAGCGGCTAGTGAGGTGTCGGCCCGACCCTGCTGCGGTCGAGGCCTGGGATCAGGTCGCTCGCGTGGCCCGATGCACTCGTGACCAGCGCAAATACCGATCTCCGGGGAGGGAGTCTCGATCTACTGCGGAATCGACTGGGCGGAACGAACCCATGGCGTCGCCCTGGTCGACGACACCGGCCAGCTCCTGGCCGAGCGCCACATCACCGACGACATGGCCGGCTACAAGATCCTGCTGGAACTGCTCGCCGAGTACGGCGACACGGCTGAGAACCCGATCCCGGTCGCGATCGAGACCTCCCGCGGCCTGCTGGTGGCCGTCCTGAGGACCGGCACGCGCAAGGTGTTCGCGATCGACCCGATGGCCGCCGCACGCTACCGCGACCGCCACTCCGTCTCGCGTAAGAAGTCCGACCCCGGCGACGCCCTCGTCCTGGCGAACATCCTGCGCACCGACATGCACGGGAGGTGGAGCGGGCCCGTGCGGTGGTGGACACCGTGGTGGCGCTGCTTCGGTGATCCGGGGCCGCCTGCGCTCAGGCTTCCGCGGACTGGCCGTCTGTTCCGCCCGGGCCGGCCGGCGCCGGACCGAACGCACGCTCACACCCACCGACTCGGCAACCAGCCGCACTTGCGCGGTCCTCGACTCCCCCACACCACGCAGCTCCTTCGGGCCCGGTCTGGGTGAGGCCGCGCAGCGGCGGACGGCAAGCCGGCCTGCGGCGCAGGGCGCAGGCCGGATGCCGCGTCCTGATGGTCGTGACTTACGGTCGTGATCGTGGCCGGCCATCCCCATGCCCGCGGTCACCCACCGCACTGATCAGTGAAGACGCACGGCAGATCACGAACTGCGGGTGCCGTGTCTTGATGTCCACGTGCATCAGCACCGGCTTGTGTTCGCAGCGGGCGATGATACGGGCAAGTCGGCCAAGCCGGGATTACCGACGGTCGGCGTACTGCGCAAGCCGGGTGGGCTCCTCCGGTCGTCATGACCGCCGAAAAGCGGTATTGCCAACTCCATTTCCTGCCACGGGATTCGGGTCCGTTTCCTGTTTGAGTGAACCGAACGGTTGTGCAATGATGCCATCACGGCATCACAGGACTCTGCTGGGGGAGATGAGTCGAACTGATGAATACCCATCTCGTGGTGGGGATTGTTCTGGCCGTGCTGTATCTGTCGGTAGGCGTGGGCGTCTTGACCACCGTCCGTGCGAGCCGCAACGGCACCCTGCGCCGGAACACACTGGTAGGCGTGCGCACGCGCGCGACGCTCTCCGACGACGCCGCCTGGCGCGCGGCGCATCACGAGGCCCGGCGCCGCTATGTGCTGTTGATTCCGGTACTGGTCGCAGGGGCGATCGCGGTGCTGGTCAACGCGTTTGCGCAGGGCCCTTTCTGGGGCTTCGCGGTGATTGTCGGGGTGAGCGGCGTCATCGACGTCGTGATCGCGGGCCGCTCCGTTTCGGCGGCGAACGCGGCCGCGCGCCGCTCCTGACCCCACCCTTTTTCCAGGCTCCGGTGGCGGAGACCGCACGTAAAACGGCTCTCCGCCACCGGCTCTGACGCCGTTGGTCCGGCACCGTCCGGTACCGACGGAACCCACCGCATGGGCCGGCATGAACCAGCGGTTCGCCTTCGTTCGCCGTCGCAAGGTCACGTGGCGGAGCGCTGGCCGGCCTGCCCGCCGAGGCGGTGGAGCACGTACACGACGACGATTCGAGGTTACCTCACATGAACCTGAAGAAGACCGGT
This sequence comes from Streptomyces sp. NPDC104106, assembly GCF_055584345.1. Lineage (NCBI taxonomy): Bacteria > Bacillati > Actinomycetota > Actinomycetes > Kitasatosporales > Streptomycetaceae > Streptomyces > Streptomyces sp. NPDC104106. The sequence continues at coordinate 53,599 of NZ_JBVJMF010000023.1, read as the reverse complement.
GCGGTCGTCGCTGCGGCGGCTGTGCTGAGCGTCGGCGCCGCCTACGGCTCGGCGTCCGCGTCCAGTGCGCCGGCGGCTGCCCACACGGCGGTCAAGCCGGCGCAGCACCACGTGAAGTACTCCGACGACGACATCGTCGGACTGCTCGTCTTCGGCAAGGGCAAGGCGGCGGACGACCACCCCGACCTCGCCCGGCAGATCCGCTCCCACCGGTCCGCCGAGAACGACAAGGTGACGCTCGCGCAGATCGCCGAGTTCACCAAGGCGCTCAAGGGCGTGGACAACGATTTCCACGCCAAGGTGACGGTGGCGGTCCAGATCAACGACCCGTTCGCCGCCAAGGCCGGCATGCAGCGGCTCGGTGACGACATCAAGACGGTCCTCGCCAAGATAAAGCAGGCCGACGTCAAGAGCCCGGACCGGGCCAACGGCTGGCTCTGGCACGACGCCAACGTGGTGATCGAGATCAACGCTCTCGGCGCCATCAACGGCGTCGTCTACGCCAACGTGGCCGGCGCCACCGAGGCCGTGGTCACCCTCGTCGTGGTCCCGTCCGCCGTGAGCTACGGCTTCGACCTGCGCCAGCCCAACAGTTTGGACGCCGACAACCTGGTGTCCTCGGTGGCGACGGCCCTGTAACCGCTCCCGCCGCGCCGGGTCAGGGCACCTCGCCCCGGCCCGGCGCAACCCCGGCGTCCGTCAGACCGTTCACCACCGCAGAGGATCGCGCCCCGATGGCAAGCAACGCCACCGAAGTCCCATCTGAACCGGCCGGTCCAGGAGCCGGATCGCTACGGCAGCTCACCCTGTTCTGCGTCGCCTGCCTCGTGATATTCGGCTATCTCGCCGCCGGTCTCTTCTACACCCTGCCGAGCAACGCACTGAGCAGCCGGCACTCCAAGGGTGCACGCTCGGTTTTCAACACCCTGGTCCCGGAGAACTGGGCGTTCTTCACCCGTAATCCGCAGACCACGCAGACCGGTGTCTACACTCAGGGCGCCGACGGCTCGATACGGAATCTTCTCAGAACGCCGCAGGGCGATCCGTCGAATTTGTTCGGACTTTCCCGCAGGCAACGCGCCCAAGGACCGGAGCTGGGTTATTTGAACGCCAACGCGGCGGGAAAGTGGGCTGACTGCGCCGGTTATCTGGACGACTGCGTCAAAGAGGCCGCCTCCAAACCGGCGGTCCAGGTGAAGAACACCAATCCGGTGCCGACCGTGTGCGGCGATGCATATCTCACCCAGGAAGAAACAGTTCCGTGGAGTTTCCGCAATCAGGTTCCCTACGTCAGGCGCGTGCTCAAGGTCGCTCATCTGGACGTCCGATGCGGGTGAGCGATGCATTGCAGTCGTCTGCCGGCTGGCTGGCAGCCCGCACCGCCCGGCACGATCTGCGGAGCCGGTGGTTCGGAGCCGGCCGCACGGTCATGGCCGCGGCCCAGCTCAGCATCCTGCTGCTGACCCCCATCAAGGCCCTGCTCATCCCGGTCGTCGCGATGGGGGAATACCCCCGCTGCGGCGGGGTGCGGGCCGCCTCCGCACTGTGCATCGGGAACGACTCGGTGGGTACCGAGCCCCGCCGGTGGCTGCTCGTCCTCATTTTCGCGGTCGTGGCCAGCGGATACCGGCCGCGCTGGACGGCCATTCCGCACGCCTGGGCCACCTATTCGGTCGCCGTGAGCATCGCCGTACCCGACGGCGGCGAGTCGATCGGAATGATCATGGCGCTGCTGATGACTCCCATCGCGCTGGCAGACGACCGCACCTGGCACTGGCAGACACCCACCACTGAACCGGGACGGTCCTGGCAGACAGTCACCTTCGCCGCCTTCCTCGCCATCCGGGTGCAGATCGCCTACCTCTACCTCGACAGTGCCGTCAGCAAGTTCGGAGTGGCGGACTGGGCCAACGGCACCGCGGAGTACTACTTCCTGCGCGACAACATGTTCGGCGTGGCCCGGCCCTGGGACTCGCTGTTCCTCTCGATGTCGAAGAACTCCCTGGTGGTGGTGGCGCTCACCTGGGGGGCGCTCGTCATCGAGCTCGCCATCGGTGTGTGTGTCCTCGCATCGGACCGGTGGCGCAAGGCCGCACTGGTGATGGACATCGCGCTACACGGCTCAATCATCCTCACCATGGGTCTGTGGAGCTTCGCCATGGTGATGATCGGCTCCGCGATCGTCTGCGCGACCCCGGAGCGCACACCATCCCAACCACTGACCGCACCGGTCATGACGGCGCCGCTGGTGACGACGGCCTGAGCCGTGACATCCGAGGGCCCGCCAACGGACAACGCCCGTCCGGACAGGGCGTTGTCCGTTGCCGTCGTTCACCCAGCGACCGGCGGCGCACCGATACGGAACCGGCTGCCATTGCGCGCGCCGAGCCGGGCGGTGAGAGTCACACGACGCGCCTGCGCATCTGCGCTGAACTCGACACTCGACTCGCCAAGCCGTGCGTCCTGCTGCCACCGGTAGCGGAAGAACACAGTCACACGGTGCTCGCCCCCGCCGACCGGCACGTCAACGGTCCCCCAGCGAGCAGGGAACTCACGCCCGTCCACCTCGACGACAGGCCGGGTCAGCAGATGATGGAACCACGCGGCTGACAAGGACGGTTTGACCGTCACCGACAGAACTGCCCCCTCAGAATTCATGAGCTGATCGTAGCAACGCAGCCAACCACCTACTCGTCGACGCCGACCACCCGCGGGATCTGCGGTTGAGGCTTCGGGAAAGCCTCGACCCGCCCCAGGACCGTGTTCCGGCTGGCCTTCGTCCCGAGGATGTCGGACAGCCGGGCGCCGGCGCGGACTGCCAGGGCGAGGCCGACCTCGGCCGGCACCGACCGCATCCGTTCGGTCCGTTGGCTGTACCGGCGGGTCAGGCCCGCGACCTGCTCGACGAACGTCCGCCGCGCGGGAGGCGTCCTCGCATGTGCCTCGCCGAACACGCAGCCGCAGCACCACCCGCCGTCACGCCGCGGGAAGGTCAGCGGGACATCGCAGGCAGGAGCCGTGACCCGCCCCGACCAGCTCCCGGAGCCCGTGCACCCAGCCCTGGCCGTCCGGCATCTGACACCGGCTCGGGCCATGTCTCCGTCGTCCCGCACTGACACCACCCTGATCTCGCGAGCCGACAGGAAGAGCAGCTCTTCCAGCCGGAGCAGTACCTCGCGCACAGCCCAGAACCAGTCAGCCCGGATGAGGTCGGCAGCGGCAGTTCCGAGATGATCGCGCAGGCGGCCAGACCCCGAAGTTGTGCACCTCGGAGACCGTCCCCGCGACGACCTGCCCTCCTTCGAGCGAGAGCAGGAAGGTCCGCAAGGCCGGAATCTCGCACGCCCTAGAGGAGAGTTGAAGCTGACCCTCGCGCCAACGCCCGATCTCCTCGGCATCGATCTCCTGGCCGACCTCAAACAGCTCAGACGGATGCTCCATCCGACGCATCGACGCCTCATGCCGAGGAATCCGACCGATCTCGGCTTCCTCCCCTTCGGCCCCCACAAGCTGCACCCGGAGATCCGCTCCGTCGAACCCGGTGACCTTCACCGTTCTCACGGCCCCCGGCCAGAGCTGGTTGATCAAGGACTGCATGCGAGGGTAGGGGCTGGCTCGGACATGGAGGTGAGCCTAGTCGGCGCCCGCGGCCCTGTGGTTCCAACCTCGTGACCAGGTTCCAACTAGCGTGCCACGGCTCAGGTGTCCCGGCTCAACTCAGGGCACTCGACTGGCCAGATTGCACGCTCACTGGACAACGAGCGCACTCAGTCACAGCCGGGGCTCGCGGGCTGTTCGGGGCGCGGGTGCTACAGGTCGAACTCCAGGTGCTCGATGTCCGTGAAGCGGACCTCCTCCAGGGAGCCGGCGCGGCGGCCGTTGTCCTGGAAGTACACCTCCTTGAGTCCTTCGGCGGCGATCTCCCGCAGCTGCTGCTCGGTGGCGCCCTGCTCCTGGGCCTCGAAGAGGCGGGCGGCGTAGCGGGGCGGCAGGGCGACGGTCAGGTGCCGGATGCGGTCCTGGTCCGTCGCTCCGATCGGGGCGGTGTAGCCCATGCGGGCGCGGGTGTCGATGACGATGCCGCCGGTCGTCGCCGCGCGCTCCTTGGCCTTGGCGCGGATCTGCGGTTGCCACCGCTTGTTCACCTCGCGCTCCAGGCGGGCGGCGAGGTCCGGGCGGGGCTTTTTGAGCTGGTCCTTCACGTACCGCTCTACGGTGCGCTGGGAGATCCGCAGCATCTGGGCGACCGGCTTGGTGCCCTTGAGCTGCTTGACGAGGTACCGCATCTGCGCAGGCGCGCTCTTGGGTGCCGGGCGGGTGAACGCCTTCTGCACCGCGGCGTCCAGGCCGTCCCCGAACAGGCTCATCGCCTACTCCTACTCTCCGCTGTCGACGTCGGTGACGGTGCCGTCCTTGATGTACCGGGCGAGGTTGAGTTCCGGAGCGTTGAACCGCTCGCGGACCTCTTCGCCCCACAGGACGCTCTGGGTGCCCTCGTGCTTGATGAGGCCGGGGTTGATGCCGAGCTTGAAGCCGCCGGGCAGGGGCTTGCCGTCGCGGTAGGGCAGGAAGTCCAGCGGCGAGGGCCCGCCTGCCGCGTACACGACACAGTCGGACAGGATCGCGACGGGGTACTGCCCGGTGAACGCCGCGTGCTTGACGATCTTGCGGTGGAGGTTGATCCGTGTGCGGGAGATGACCGCCGCGCGGATGTCCGGCCGCCACGTCGGCCGCTCCAGGGCCCGCCACCGCTCGCCCGGCCGCCAGCCCTCACCACGCGGACGCTCACGGAGCTTGCCGATGCCGCCCTTGACCGTCGCCTTGATCGCCGAGACGACGATCGCCAGGTCCGGGTCGCGTTCCTTGTAGCCGTCCATGGCCGCGAGGAAGTCGGCCGGCGCCATGTCCGCGCGCACGCCGAGGTCGGCCATCGTGGCGAGGAAGGCGTCGCGCAGCCGGTTGTACCAGCCGTCCAGGTATCGGCCGTTGTCGTAGCGGACGTACGCCTCGATCGGCGTGACGTCGTAGCCGAGTTCCACCGCGTACGCCACGGTGGGCGTCGCGTACCAGGCCGGGCCCCCGGGGCGATCGCCCTTCGGCGTGAACGGGCTGGGCAGCAGAGAGCCGTCCAGCTCCACCCACTGGTCCTTGCCGGCCTTCACCCTCGACAGGTCGACGTGGGAGAGGTCCACCAGCCACGAGCCGGGCAGCTTCGCGTCGAACACCGGGTTCTTGACGTGTGTGGGAGCGCCGAGGCCGACGACCAGGCCGTTGGCTCCGGCGCCGAAGGCGAGGTTCACGTCGATGCCGACCAGGTGACGCAGGGTGCACTCGGCATCGGTCATCGGCCGCGCCCAGTCGTACGCCTCCTCGAACAGCTTCTCCGCCGGGCCGCGGACGTGGAAGCGGGGCAGGTCCGCCAGGAGCGGGTGTCCGTCGGGGGCCTCGCACGGCGCGCAGTCCACCGGGTCCTTGCCCAGCGAGCCGGGGTTGTGCTCGGAGTGCCGGCGGCCGTCGGCGTCCGGCTCGGAGGCCCGGGTCGCCGGGTGCAGCGCGGTCATCAGCTCCAGGCCGGTCACGGCGGTCGAGCCGCGGGGTGTCATCACCCGGGAGGCGTACACGCCCAGGATCCGGGCGAGTTCCGCCGGCGGGAGCTGCCCGGCGTTGCCCCAGTGGCGGGAGTCGAGTGCGTGCCATGACGGGATGCACAGCTGCACACACTGCCGCTGCGAGCCCGTGGCCGGGCGGTAGATCCTGGCCCACGGCCCGAACCCGCGCTTGGTCAGCTGCCAGTCGGCACGGGCCAGCTGCTTGATGACCTTGTGGCCCTCCGGGATGCGCCCGGCGAGCCGCTCCTGTTCGGTGAGGGCGACAGGGAGGCCGTAGCGCGTCAGCGCGGCCTCGGTGAGCACGAGCAGCGGGTCGGAGTCCTTGCCGGGGCCGGACAGTTTCGGCTGCCCGAGCTTCGCCTCCTTCAGCGCCCAGTCCACCAGGGCCGGCAGGGACCTGGCGGGCACGTCCAGGACCAGGCCGCCAGTGCAGTATGCGAGCACCTGGCCGTCGGTGTCGACGTCGACGACCGCGAGCGGCCCGTTCTCGAACCGCGGATCGGTGCTGGCCGCCGCGATACCGGCCGGGGCCGCCTTCCGGGCACCGGGGCGGCGCGACGTCGCCGCGCTCCTGGTGGCGGGCGCCGAGGTCGGGCGAGGCGCGGCCGGCCCGGCAGGGGCGGTCTGGGCGTTGTCTTGTGCGGGCAGCGCCGCAACGTCCGGGGCCGGCCCCGTGGGCGGAGTCTGCTCCGCCGAGACAGCCGGGTCGGCGAAGGGGGCCGGCACCTCCCGCTGCGACGCGGCGTCCGGTGCCACCGCTTCGTCCGGTGCCGGCCCGGGAGCGGGGAACCGCTCGGCGAGTCCCTTCAGGAGCCGGGCGTAGGCGCCGCGCTGCGGCGGCCGCGGTTCACGCTGCCCCGCTTCCCAGCTCGCGACCGTCTCCCGGCGCGTCTTGAGCGCGGCCGCGACCTGCGCCTGACTGAGGCCAGCGGCCTCCCTGAGCCGCCTGCGCTCGGCAGGGTCGGGCAAGCCATCGTGGGCGACTTGTTCGAGCAGCGCGTCCACGGCGCTGAACAGCTGGTCTTCAGTGGGCACAGCGCTCACCTCCACAGGAAGCGTACCTGAATCGCTCACTCAGCCAGCAGCGAATTCAACTTGAAGTGTCGTATTGAATCGCATATTAATCGCTCATCTATGTGTGCTGATCGCCAGCAGACGACCAAGAGGTGGGAAAGGTGCTGTCCCGTCTCACCGAAGGCTGAGGCGGTTCTCGCCGAAGGCTGATCGCACTGCGTCCGTCTCGACGAAGCTTGACCGCTGCCAGCCAGGCTGATCATCTCAGCACTCAGCGTCCATGCGGACTGCGTCCTCGGCGACACCCTCGCCGCGCTGCTCGAACTCTGACCGCACGCGCCGCTGACTCCCGCAGCGGGGCCGGGTGTTCTCGGCCCTGACCGAGATGTGCTCGCCTTGGCCGGCTCTTCAGGGCCGGCGGATCGAGCGGAGCATCGGCACCCTTGCGCTGCCCGCCGGTGTGCCGCCTGTGACCTGCTAGGCCTTGCAGTTCATTCGTCGTCCGCGGCAATCGCACCTGCTTGGAGACCGCCAGGTGTCCTCGGGCCGACTGGGTGCGGTCGGCGTGGCGGCCCCGGGCCGCCGTGAGCACCGCCCCGATACCGTGCCAGGCTGCCGTGATAATCGAAATCGAGACCGAGCACCTGTTCCTGCGCCGACAGCATGGTGCGCCTGTTGTCGGCCGCCGCGACAATGACCGGGAGCGGCGTCGTCCCGGTCTCGACCGAGGCGGACACCGACGTCAACGCTTCGGTCACGAGCCTCTCGGGCTCAAGGGCCGCACGCGCGGACCGTGTTCGTCACCCACCGCCGTCCGGGGCCGGGCAAGGCCGTCAGCGCCCGCGACGTCTGCCCGGACACCGGGCCGGCCAGGCTGTCGTATGGGCAGGCCCGAGCACTCCTGGACGAGCACACTGCCTTCCGCGGGTCCCGGTACGGGCTGGGACCTGCAGCCGATGAGGCTCGTTCCTTGATCGTTCTCAGCGCTAACTGTGCCGACCCCGTTCTCCTCGTGGGGCCGGCCCCTTGACACCACGGCGCCTTTTTGGCCTTTCTGACCCTCGGTCATAGTGGGCGCCATGGACTATGACGTAGTGGTGGCCGGAGGCGGCCCGGTCGGGCTGATGCTGGCATGCGAGCTCCGGCTCGGAGGGGCGCGGGTGGCCGTCCTGGAGCGCCTCACCGAAGTGGACCCGACGATCAAGGGCGGGGCGATCACCACGCCCAGCGCCGAGGCGCTCTACCGCCGAGGCATGCTGCCAACGCTGGCCGAGGTGCAGCGGCAGGCGATGGACCGCTTCCAGGCATTCATCCGCGAGCGGAACGGCGGGGACGAAGGCGGGGCCGCGGGCCAGGGGCTCGGGATCGTCGGGCACTTCGCCGGAATCATGCTGCGCGCCGACCTGGTCGACCGTACGGAGCCCGGCCTCGGCGACGCCGGACCCGCCGCCGAGATCGCTTTCGTGGCGCAGCAGGACATCGAGCGGCTGCTCGGCGAGCGGGCGGACGAGCTCGGCGTCGACGTGCGCCGGGGAGTGGAGCTGACCGGCTTCGACGCGGACGACGGGGCCGTCACCGTGCGGACCAGCCACGGGGCCATACGCGCCGGCTGGCTCGTGGGCTGCGACGGCGGCCGCAGCGCGGTCCGCAAGCTCGCGGGGTTCGAATTCCCCGGCACGGACCCGGAGATCACCTGTCACCAGGCCGTCGTGGAGATGACCGGCGCCGAGGACCTGAAGGTCGGCTGGACCGCCACGGACACCGGGGTGTACGCCCACGGGCCGATGCCGGGCCGCGTCGTCACCGTGGAGTTCGACGGCCCGCCTGCCGACCGGGAAGCGCCGGTCACCCCCGAGGACCTCCAGGCGCGGCTGCGCCGCGTATCCGGCGTGGACGTCACGATCACCAGGGTGCGGACCGCGACCCGCTTCACCGACCACGCCCGCCAGGTCACCGAGTACCGCAAGGGCCGGGTGCTGCTGGCGGGCGACGCGGCACACGTGCACTCCGCGTTCGGGAGCCAGGGGCTGAGCCTGGGAATCGGGGACGCGATGAACCTCGGCTGGAAGCTCGCCGCGGTGATCGCCGGCCGGGCGCCGGAAGGGCTGCTGGACACGTACACCTCCGAGCGGCACCCGGTCGGTGCGTGGGTCCTGGACTGGACCCGCTCCCAGGTCGCGGCCATGCGCCCGGACCCGCAGTCCCGGGCCCTGCGCGAGATCGTCAGCGACCTGGCGGGGACGGTCGCGGGCACCACGTACCTCACCGCGCGTCTCAACAGTGCAGGGGTGCGGTACGCGCTGCCGGGCGAGCACCCGCTGACCGGCCGCAGCACCCCGGACCTCGAACTCACCGACGGCAGCCGCCTCGCGGACCACCTCCACGGCGGCCGGGCGCTCCTGCTCGACCTCACCGACGACCCGGAGCTCCGGGCCCTCGCCGCGGGGTACGCCGGCCATGTCGACACCCTGACGGCCGGCTGCCCGTCCCGCCCGGAACTGGCGGCGGTCCTCGTCCGTCCGGACGGCTTCACGGCCTGGGCGGCCGACGCGGGGACACAGGCGCCGATGTCGACGGTCGGGCTGGCAGAAGCGCTGGAGGAGTGGTTCGGAGTGCCGGAGGGCGCGGTGACGCCGGGCTGATCCGCTGCTCCGGCCGCCGTCCACGCCGCCCGCGCCACGGACCGCCTACCGCACCCGCCACCACGCATAGCCGCCACGCCCTCCGCCGGTGTCACGGATCCCGGCACCCAACGAGCCGGTAACCAGCGCAAACGTCACCGCACCTGGGTCACACCTCTTCGGCCGCGTCCGGGTCGCGCAGCGGGCGCAGACCGCCCGGCAGTCCGGGACCGGCGTTCCGCAGCGCCGCACTGAAGTCCGGCTCGCTGCCCTCGCAGCCCGCGTATCTCAGTCACACCGCTCCCCGGCCGGGTCGGGGGTGAGCCTGCCGGCGGTGGCATGGAAATCGGGCATGCCGAGGTGGACGGTGGTATGCCGGACTGCGACGTCGCGCATCGCGGCGAGCTTCTGCTCGGCGGCGGCGAGACTGGCCTCGATCGCGGCGACCTCGCCGAGCCAGCCTTGTTGTTCCATGGCCTCCTGGAGCCGGTCGAGCAGGTTCGCGTGGATCTCCTCCAGGCGGGGAGGTGATGCGGTTGAGCGCGTTGTTGCAGTCGTTGGCCCCTGTGTGGCCGGTGGCCGTGTACTGGTCCTCGAGCGCCGCGAAACCGTCGGGATCGCTGACGCCGCGGATGTGTGCCAGCAGTTGAGAAGGGCGCTGTCCCGCGAACACCCGATTGAGGCCCCGCACCGCGATCTCAACTGCGCTGCTGATCCCCATGGGGAACTGTTCAGCGAAGGTCGGGAGCGGGCTGAGGATCCAGTCATACACCGGTGACCTGCTGCTGGCCACCGACCCCGCGACAGGACACGCCCAGGGAGAACCGGTCACCCGGACGTTCCACCACACCACCGCCGACCTGGTCGATGTCACCCTCACCGACGGCGGACACCTCACCAGCACACCCGGACACCGCTTCTACGCCACCGGCCGCGGCTGGACCCTCGCCTCCGAGCTGCGGCGCGGAGACACCCTGCGCGCTCCCGACGGAGCCGTCCGCACCGTGGCCACCCTGCACGACCGGCACGAAGCGGCACCCCGGACGGTGTACGACCTGACCGTCTCCGGCCTGCACACCTTCTACGCAGTCGCCGGCAACGGCCCCGTCCTGGTCCACAACCGCAACGACCTCGTGGCCGACGGTCAGAACTTCCCCGGGCTGGCCCACACGCTCGACGAGCACACGGCCGGTCCCGGTCTCGTGACCCCGCAGAAGGCCAAGGAACTGGCCGAGGCGAAGACGGAGAAGCTCGGGCGTATCACCCCGAACAGCCTCTTCATCGACGAGCAGACCGCCCAGCAGGTCACCGACTACGCCCTGGCCAACAACGCGAACCGGATTCGCAGATGGCTTCGAGGAAAGGACCCGGACCTGGACTGGCAGGGAACCTTCGGGGCGCGGAACTCCCTCGGCAAGGCCTACTACCCGGACGGAAGGGTGGAGGACGTAGGTAACCAGTTCTACATCAAGCTGGTCCGGGCCAAGGGGCACAAGGCCGGCTACTACGTTCAGACATGCTTTCCGAAGTAAGGGAGATGAGGCACAGTGCCACGTTTTACGGAGTTCGACTTCGGTGTGTCGTGGGTGATGGGCTTCTTTCACCAGGACGCGACCCACTGGGGGGACACAGCCGCTGAAATCGTCGCGAACCACCTTTCAGAATGGAGTGCCGAGGCTGCTTTGGCCGTGCGCCGTGACGCGCAGACCCTCGGCAGCCTCCCCTCAAAGACGCTGGAGGTGCTGTGGAACGCCGGCGCGGATTACATGCCCAGCTTCGAACGGCTCGGAGGAGGAGCGCAGTGGACGCGGACGGTCGTCGACCTGTGTGACGCGCAGCTCTCGGCAAAGGCGGAGGTACCACCACTCACAGGGGCGGATACCGAGGACGGCATGGCCTGCCTCGACGCGGTCGTCGCTGAGATCGAACAGGCACAGTTCCTGGCGGCTGAGGTGCGGGCGGCACTCGCCGACTGCGCACGCCGGTGCACTCCGGATGTTGCTTTCCGGGTGCTGCTGAGAGCGATCAGATCCGCCGCCCCGGACGCCTCGCTGTCTGCCGACCAGTACGCACGGCTGGAGGCCATCGGATCAGCCCTTCAGTACGGCGAGTTCCTGGTGGACTTTGTCCGATACCTGGTCGAGGACTAGTCGAGAACCTCGGCGCATTACGGGACCGCTGCACCACAGGTGCAGCGGTCCTTCCGCGTTGGCCGATCAGGGACACACGTACGCGGTCGCAATGCGAGGCGATCTGATCGTCCAGCCGCATGACGCAGTTTCCGTAGCCCCTGCCTCGTTTGGACAGTACGGGAGTTCACGAGGAAGGGTCGGGTAGCCGGTCCTCGCCCTCGGGGAGGATCAGCTCGGCCCTCGGCCGCCGTCAGCCGCCAGCTCCTCCAGCACTCCGTCACCGTGGTGCCGCGCTCGGCGGCGAGCACGCGCAGCCGGTCGCGTACTACTTCCTCGCTGGTCTTGATGCTCGTCGGCGTGCCCACAGGGGGCTGCCGCCGGTGGAATCCGTGCCCGCGCCGGTGGCCGTCACGAACGGTCCGCGGCGGGCGCCGGGAGCGGGCGGGGGCTCGGCCGCGCGGCGAGGCCGCGGGACCGCAGGGCGGACGCGGCCAGGACGCACAGGGCGACGGGGACGGCGAGGGCCGGCAGGACCGCGCCCAGCGACCAGCCCGCCTTGACCATCAGGCCGCCGAGGACCCCGCAGACCACCGGGCCCAGCTTGCCCATGCTGGCCGCCCAGCTCATGCCCGTGGCGCGGGCGGAGGACGGGTAGGCGATCACGGCGATCGCCTGGAGGACGGCGTTGGCCGCGGGCAGGCAGAAGCCCAGGACGAAGGCGGCGACGAGCAGGGCGGAGAAGCGGTGCGCCCACGGGGCCGCCGCCGCCAGGGACAGCACGCTCAGGGCCCACAGGCAGGTCACCACCCGGAAGCGGTCGTAGCGCTTGAGGGCGAAGGACACCGAGAGCTGCCCGGCCAGGCCGCCCCAGCCGAACAGGGCGACCGCCACACCCGCCTGGGTGTCCGTCAGGCCCGTGCGCTCCGCCAGCAGCGGCAGGTAGCTGAGGATCACGAAGACGACGCCGAGGCCCATGAAGAAGCACAGCCACAGCAGCAGGGTGGTGGCCCTGAGAGCCGGGGAGAGGATCGTGCGCACCGACGGGCGGGGGGCGCGACTCGCGGCCGTGGCGGGCCGCGCCGGGGCCAGGGCCACCCGGGAGTGGTCCCCGGCCGGCAGGACCGCGGTCAGCGCCTGCCGCACGTCCCGGTCGCGCCCGGTGGCCGCCAGTACGACCACGGACTCCGGGACCGAGCGGACGACTGCGGGGATCAGCAGCAGCGGCGCCAGGCCGCACACGGCCAGCAGCACCCGCCAGCCGAAGGCGGGCAGCAGGGTCGCGGACAGGACTCCGCCGAGGCTGGTGCCCGCGGTGACGCCGGTGAAGGACAGGGCGACCATCTGGCTGCGGCGCCTGGCCGGGGTCCAGTCCGCGACCAGTGCCATGACGCCGGGCAGGACCGCGCCGAGACCCAGGCAGGCCACGATGCGCAGGGCCGCGAGGGCGACGATGCCGTCAGTGAGGGCCATACCGGCCGTGCCCAGGCCGAAGACGGCGATGCCCGCCACGGTGATGCCCTTGCGGCCCTTGCGGTCGGCGAGCGGGCCGACGGCCACGCCCCCGACGACCATCGCCAGGACGCCCAGGGTCACGGTGGCGGTCACCGCGTCGATTCCGGTCCCCCACTCCTTCTTGACCAGGGGGAAGACGAAGGCGGCGACGGTGGCGTCCAGGCCCTCGCCGATCATCATCAGCAGGCCCAGCGTCACGATCAGCCACTGGCGGCGGCTCATCGGGCTCACGTCGATGAACTCCTGCGGACTCAGCCGTGGCGCAGCGTGCGTGGTCATGAGCGGGCCCTTTCGTACCGTCGTCCTTGTCGCCTGTCCGGCGTGGTGGGTGCGCGGCCGTCGGGGACGTCCGCGCACTTGCGGAACACGAGCGTGAGCAGGGGGCCTGTCGTCGCCGTGGTCAGTACCGCCATGGCGACCATCAGGGAGTACAACCTTCCGTCCAGCAGCCCGAGTTGGAGGCCGACACCGAGGATGATCAGCTCGGTCAGGCCCCGGGTGTTCATCAGGGTGGCGAGTGCGGCGGCCGGGCGGCCCGGCATGCCCTGGCTGCGCGCGCCGAGATAGGTGCCGGCGAACTTGCCGGCGACGGCGACGGCGAGGATCGCCGCGAGGTCGGTCAGGTCGCCCGGACCGAGGCCGCTCAGGTCGACCTTCAGACCGCTGACCACGAAGTAGACGGGCAGCAGGAAGCCGGTGATCTGGGTGGTGCGGTCGTGGATCGTGGCGCGCAGGGCCGTGGCCGCCGCGTCGCGGGGCATCACCACGCCGAGCAGGAACGCACCGAAGATGTAGTGCAGGTTCATCGCCTCGGTGGCCGCCCCGCACAGCAGCGCGCAGGTCAGCACGACCACCAGCTGCCCGGGTCCGAGGGGGCCTGCCACGCCGCCCGGCAGCAGGACGCGCCGCAGCACGGGCCGTACCAGCAGGAACAGGACGGCGGCGAAGGGCAACACGAGGGCCACCCGCCAGTGCCCCGAGCCTCCGCCGGCGACCGCCTGGACAGCGGCGAGCGCCACCCATGCGACGACGTCCACCACGGCGGCCGTCGCCAGCGCCACGCCGCCGAGCGAGGTGGCGGACAGCCGCCGGTCGGCCAGGATCCGGGCCAGTACGGGGAAGGCGGTCACCGACACCGACAGCCCGACGAACACGGTGAACATGGCGGCGTTGTCGCTGGGATGGTCCCGCAGCAGGTACACGGCCATCGCGATGCCCAGCAGGAACGGCACCACGGTGGAGCCGATCGCGGCGCCCGCGGTGAGGCGGCCGGTGCCGCGCAGCGCCTGGTGCTCGATCTCCAGGCCGATGGTGAACATGAACAGCGCCACGCCGATCGACGACAGCGCCGCCAGCAGCGGCCGTACGTCGGCCGGGAACAGCCAGCGGGCGAGGCCGCCGCCGCAGAGCGTGGGACCCAGCGCGATGCCGGCCAGGATCTCGCCGACGACCGGGGGCTGGCCGAGGCGCGCGGCCAGCGTGCCCAGTGCCCGGGCGAGCAGGAGGATCAGCGCGAGGCCGAGGAACAGCATCTGGATCTGATGGCTTGGCATGGTCGCCCCCCACACACGAGCGCGGCAGCCTCCGGGTGCCCGGGGCTGCCGCGCTTTCGTCTCTTCGCTTGGGCCGGCCGCTCTTACGCGGGGCCGGCCATCACTTCGCGGCGTCCGCGATGAGGTCGTCGAATTCGAGGTTGAACAGGGCGTGGTTTCCGCTGAGTCCGGAGACCAGCTTGACGAAGTCCACCTCTTCGTCGTTCTTCTTGTCGGGGTCGGTGATCTCCTGGGCCATGCTCCAGTAGAAGCCCTTGGTCTTGGAGCGGTCGTAGAACTTCTCCACGAAGTAGCGGATGTCGCCGAAGAAGTCACGGTAGGCGGTGGCGTACCGGTCGAGCGCCTTCTCCTCGATCTCCGGGTGTTCGAGGATCTTGTCGACGATCTTCGACAGGGTGCTGCCGGACATGGTGGCGAGGGCGACGCCGGTGGAGAACAGCGGGTCGACGAAGGCGGCGGCGTCCCCGACGAGGACCCAGCCGTTGCCGTAGAAACGCTCGTTGGTGTAGGACCAGTCGCGGGCGCTGCGGAAGCCCGAGGTCTGGTGGGCGTCCCGCAGGAGGTCCTTGAGCTTGCCGGTCTTCGCCAGCTCGGAGCGGAAGAGGTCCTCCAGGCCCTGGTCGGAGGCGCTCGCGGTGGCCGAGCGGGTCACGTAGCCGACGCTGAAGACGCCCTTGTCGATCGGGATGCCCCAGAACCAGCCGTCCTGGATGCCCTCGATGAGGATGTTGCTCCACTCGTCGCCGGGCAGCCGGTGGCAGCCGTCGAAGTACGTCCACACCGCGACGTTCTGCAGCTGGTCGTGCCAGTTGACCTCGGTGTACTTGCGGCCGATGACCCGGGCCTGGCCGGAGGCGTCGACGACCATCTTGGCGCGGGCCTCCTGGGTGCCGTCGAGCCCGCGCAGGGCGTACGTGACGCCGACGACACGGCCGTCCTCCTCGATGGTGTCCTTCACCGTGGCCTCTTCCACGACGGTGACACCCAGCTCGCGCGCCCGGTCCAGGATCATGGTGTCCAGGTCGGCGCGGCGCGTGTGGTACGAGTACGGGATCCGGCCGCCGGTGGAGAACTCGAAGTGCCACGGGATCTCGTTGTTGCCCCAGACCAGCGTGCCGCCGTACTTGCGCTCGAACCCGCGGGCCTCCATGCGCTCGGTGAGGCCGAGTTCCTCCATGGGCAGCATGAACCCGGGGATGAGGGACTCCCCGACGTGGTAGCGCGGGAACCGCTCACGGTCGAGCACGAGAACCCGGCGTCCGCGCTGGGCGAGGAGCCCCGCGGTGGTCGCACCGGCGGGCCCGCCGCCGATGACGATGACGTCGAAATCGCCAGTAAACCCGATGAGAGACGACATACGAGACCTTCCCCAGTCCGAGAATTGGCGGCCAGTCGCGAGTCGTGTGGGTTTCCTTTCACCCGCTTCCACCCGCGCAGCGCGTTCACGAACCAGAGTGCGGGGCGGCCTCGGACCCCGTCACCGCCGATATTGCTCAGTGATTCCTCGACCGGCGGGCCCGGTTGGCCTCGCGGGTGACCGCCCAGGCGTCGGCGACCGGGCCGAGGTGGCCGAGCTTGTCGGGGTTGCTGACCGAGCGGATCGTCTGGATCCGGCCGCCCAGGATGTCGAGGGTCCAGGCGTTGAGCACCTTGCCGTCGCGGTCCCGGAAGAGGGCGCCGGGCTGGCCGTTCACCTGGTGCGGCTCCAGGGTGACGTCCACCCGCAGCAGCAGCGGGAAGTAGGAGCCGAGGACGCGGGCGACGCTGTCGGCGCCGACGACGACCCGCGCCAGCTGCGGGGCCTTGCCGCCGCCGTCGCCGACGATCTGGGCGTCGGCGGCGAGCAGTTCGCGCAGGCAGTCGACGTCGCCCTCGCGCACGGCGCCGAAGAAGCGCTCGGCGAGTTCCTCGCGTTCCTGGCGGTCGGCCTGGAAGCGGGGCCGGCCGGCGTCCATGTGCCGGCGGGCGCGCACCGCGAGCTGGCGGCACGCGGCCTCCGAGCGGTCCAGCGCGGAGGCGATCTCGGGGAAGCCGAAGGAGAACACCTCCCGCAGCACGAACACCGCCCGCTCCAGCGGGCTGAGCCGCTCCAGCAGCAGCAGGGCGGCCATCGACAGGGAGTCGGCGAGTTCCGCGGAGCGCGCCGGGTCCTCGTAGGGGTCGGCCAGGAGGGGTTCGGGCAGCCACTGGCCGACGTACACCTCGCGGCGGACGCGGGCGGAGCGCAGCACGTCGATGGCGATCCGGGTCACCGTGGCCGACAGGAAGGCCCTGGCCGAGCGGGGCTCGGTCGCGGAGGCGGCGTAGCGCAGCCAGGTCTCCTGGACGGCGTCCTCGGCCTCGCTCACGCTGCCGAGGATGCGGTAGGCGATCGAGAACAGCAGGGGCCGCAGTTCCTCGAACTCCTCGGTCCTGCTCATGCCGGCCTCTCCTCCTTCAAGCCCTGGCGCCGCGAGCGGACGTACGGCACGCGGCTGGAGGCCCGTGGCGGCCTCGCGCGGGGTCCGTGGGGTCGTCGGGGAGCGCCGAGGGCCTCCCGTGCGGTGCGGGGCCCTCCGCGTCGTCCCGGTCGTCGCACCGGGCGTGGTCTCCTGCGAGGGTAGCCGGTCGGTGGTGCCCAACCGGCGGTCGGGGTGCTGCATATCGGCCTCTCGGCGGCGGTCGGCGGCGGCATGGGTGTCTCGTGCCTGAGACGAGACGGCCCGGACGGATGTGACACGGCCGCGGATGTGACGTGGATCGCGCCGATCACCGTACGGTTTCCCGGTGTTGTGGCGTGACCATCCCCGACTCGTAGGCGATCGCGACGAGTTGGACGCGGGTTCGGGCCCGCAGCTTGGTCTTCGCCCGGTCGATGTGGGTCTTCACGGTCAGCGGGCTGATGACCATGCGGTCGGCGATCTGCGCGGTGGACAGCCCGCGCGCCACCAGGATGACGGCCTCGCGTTCCCGGCCGGTCAGCTCCGGCGCGCCGGTGGCGGCGAGCAGCGGCAGCGGCCGGCTGAGCAGCTGGCTGATCACGGTGCGGGTGACGCGGGGGGCGAGCAGGGCGTCGCCGCGCGCGACGACGCGTACGGCGCGCAGCAGGTCCTCGGGCGCGATGTCCTTCAGGAGGAACCCGGCGGCGCCGGCCCGCAGCGCGTCGAAGACCTGGGCGTCGAGGCCGTGGCCGGTGAGGATGACGACCCGCGTGCGGGACGGCGCCGGGTCCAGGGCGAGGCGCCGGGTCAGCTCGATGCCGTCGAGGCCGGGCAGCCGGATGTCGGTCAGCACGATGTCGGGCAGGTGCTCGCGCGCCAGACCGAGGGCCCGGGTGCCGTCGGCGGCCTCGGCCACCACCTCGATGTCGTCCTCGGCGTCGAGCAGCGTGCGAAAGCCGCGGCGCAGCAGCGGCTGGTCGTCGACGAGCAGGACGCGGGTCATGACGCCCTGTCCGGGACCACCCAGCGGATCGTCTGGATCCGGCCGTCGAGGATGTCGAGGGTGACGGCGCCGAGGACGGTGCCGGCCCGGTCGCGGAAGACCGCGCCCGGACGGGAGCGCACCTGCTGCGGCTCCAGGGTGACGCCGACGGCGGTGAGCGCCGGGACGATGGCGGCCATCACCCGGGCCACCTGTTCGCGGCCGACGACGATCCCCGGCCACGGCGGGCCGGCGCCGCCGCCGTCACTGGCCCGGGTCACGGCGGCGGCGAGCTGCTGGCAGGCTGTCTGCGAACATCCCACGGCCCCCGCGATCTGCCCCATGTCGCACCCGAGGATCTCCCGCAGCACGAAGAACGCCCGTTCCAGCGGGGACAGGCGCTCCAGCAGCAGGACGGCCGCCGTGGACAGCGACGCGGCCAGGTCGCCCGGCCCGGGGTCCTGCGGCGGGTCCTCGCGCGGGGGTCCGGACCACAGGGGCCCGGGGTGGCTGTCGTGGCGGACGCGGGCCGACCGCAGGACGTCCGACGCGATCCGGGTGACCAGCCGCGACAGGTATCCCCTGGCCGGGGTGGGTACGCTGCGCGCGGCCCGGTAGCGCAGCCAGGTCTCGTGCACCGCGTGCTCGGCGTCGCTCTGGCTGCCGAGGATGCGGTAGGCGATCGAGTACAGCAGGGGCCGCGATTGCTCGAACTCCTCGATCCGGTTCACGCAGAGCCCCTCCTCGCATCCACGCTCGCGGCCCGGCCGCCGGAGCCGGCCGCGCTCGCCTCGCACGTCGCTGTTCATCCGCGGGATTCGCCGTCACCCCCTCAGACGATGCAGGCCCGGTGGCAGTGACACGCGGCGAGGGGGGATACGTCGCGCCCGCCCGCGACGGGGGTGTAGGCGGGCGGGCGCGACGGTCCGCGGCTCGCGGTCAGGCCGCCGCGCCGGGGGCGCGGCCGGCGTAGACCGCGAGGAAGGTGGCGAGGGCACGGACCGCGCCGTCGTCGCAGCCGCCCGGTGCCAGGACGGTGAGCGCGATGCGCTGCCCGCGGGCCGCCGTCAGGGCGCTGTGGGCGCGCAACGCGGCGGCCGTCACCTCGCCGCCCGCGCCCCGCGCGCGGTCATGGCCGGCAGGGCCGGTGCCGGTCAGGACGCGGGCCTCGGCCCAGGCTCGCGAGGCCAGGTCGGCACCGGTGGTGGCCGGCTCGGGGGCAGCGCTCATCGGTCTTCCTCTGCGTCGTCGCGGTGGTCTGCTGCTGTGCGCGGTGCGGCGGCCGCGACGACGCCCCGGGGCCGGGCGGGCCCGGTCAGTCCCCGACGTCGCCGTTGATGTGCCGCTGGACGAACTCGTAGGCGCGGTCGCCGAACTGGGTACCGAACACCAGGGAGCGCTCGGTGGTCGTGCGGAAGTGCACGCCGGCCCGCACCCGGCTGCGGGCGCATTCCTCGGCGAAGGCGGTCCAGGTGGCGAAGTGCAGCTCGACGTCCTTCTCCGGGGTGGTCCCGGGCTCGGTCAGACTCGTGCCGGCGGGGACGGTGTGGGTCCAGTCGAGGATGTCGTCGCCGAGGAAGCGGCGGGCGGCCTGGCCCTCGGCGGCGCACAGGGTCGTGGTGCCGCACGGGTACTCGGGGGCGTCTCCCGGCGGCAGATAGCTCTCCCACTCGGCGGCGGGCAGGTCGCTGACGGTGCCCTTGCCGGGGCCGCCCCAGGCGGTCACCCGGCTGTCTCCGTACACGTGCCGGATCGCGCTGAACGGCCGTACGGCGTCGTGGGCGTGCTTGTGGTGCCATGCGGCGATCAGGGCGTCGAGCTGGGCCACGGAGCTGGTGAAGAGCAGCTGCACCCAGCCGTCCAGGTCCAGTTCGTGGGCGAGGCCGGCGGCCTTGGTGGACTGCAGGACGCTGAGATAGGTGTTGTCGAAGAACTCAGCCGTCGCCTTGTGCTCGTCGGTGAGGGCGGCGGAGGCGGCCAGCACCTCGTCCACCGAGGCCCGGTAGGCGGCGGTGTCGGTGTGGTCGAGGTGGTCGGGGCGGGCGAGCTCGAACCGGCCGGGGTCGTCGTAGGTGTACGGCCTGGTGAGCCGCAGCTGCGGGGTGGCGAAGCGCTGGACCAGGAAGGCGCCCTTGTCGCCCGGCCCGCCGCCGGCGCGGCGCCGGTGCGGGCGCAGGCCGGGCTGCCAGCGCGAGGGATCGGTCAGTTCGTAGGCGGTGTTCACGGGCCGGTAGCCGGTGTAGTCCTCGAAGGGCTGCCCGTGGTAGGTGCGGCCCGTGTCGCCCAGGAAGTTCATGCCGTCGCGCGCGTGCGCCTCGACGGCGGCCCGGCCCGCGATCGTGCCGATGCCGGCCGGGGTGGTCGGGTCCGGCGCCGTG
Organism: Streptomyces sp. NPDC104106; assembly: GCF_055584345.1. Classification (NCBI taxonomy): domain Bacteria; kingdom Bacillati; phylum Actinomycetota; class Actinomycetes; order Kitasatosporales; family Streptomycetaceae; genus Streptomyces; species Streptomyces sp. NPDC104106. Next base: position 33,378 of record NZ_JBVJMF010000023.1, on the reverse strand, counting down.
TCGTCGGGGTCGAGGCCGAGCACGGTCAGCATCTTGCGCATGACGTGCTCGCGTTCGGGATACACCGCGTTGGCCACGTACGACGAGGCGTACAGGGCGGCGATGTTCTTGTTGCGGTTGGTGGCGCGCTCCTCGGCGGGGCGGCGCTGGATGCGGGCGTGCACGCCGACGGCGCTCGGGTGGTAGGGCGCCAGGGCGTCGAAGCGGGCGGCCCACATGATGGCCTGTACCCACACGACGAGGGCGACGTCCTGGGGGGCGATGGCCTGCTGCTGCCCCGACGAGTCGCCCGCCGCGGCGATCAGGTCCCGGTAGAAGTTGCCGTGGTCGAAGTCGAAGGCGAAGTCGGCGGGGGCGGGCGTCGTCATGGCTTTCGTTCCTCATCCGCTGCCGGGCGGGGCAGCTGTGGTGAAGTCCGGACGGTGGGACGCGGGGCCGGCGAGGACGGGGTGCTGCGTTCCTCGCCGGCCCCTGGGAGGCGGGTCAGGCGGTTGCTTCGCTCTTCTCGGCCGGCTTGGGGCCCGCCGGCATCTGCGGGGCCGGCAGCGGGCCGCTGCGCAGCATCAGGCCGGCGATGACGGCACCGGCGACGAAGATGGCGGTGCACCACCAGAACACCGTGGTGTAGCCGTGGATGGCGCCGAGGTGCAGCTGCTCGGCGGTCGGCTTGCCCTGTACGTGGCTGTCGAACCAGTTGCCGGTCGCGGTGGCCGCGATGGTGTTGAGCAGGGCGGTGCCGATGGCGCCGCCGAGCTGCTGGCCGGTGCTGACGCAGGCGGAGGCGATGCCGGTGTCCTGGAGTGCGACGCCGGAGGTGCCGGTGCGCAGGGCCGCGCCGTAGATCAGGCCGAGGCCGAGGCCGACGGCGGTGACCGGGCCGAGCAGGTGGGCGGCGTAGCCGGAGTTGATGCCGATGCCGGTCAGCCAGGCCATGCCGGCCGCGCTGAGCAGCAGACCGACGCCGACCAGCGGACGCGGGCCGTACTTCGGCAGCAGCTTGATGGCGCTGACGTTGGCGCCGACGGCGGTCATCACGAGCATCGGCAGCAGGGCGACACCGGACTCGATGGCCGACCAGCCGAGGTCGGTCTGCATGTAGTAGACGAGGAAGAGCATCACGCCGAAGGTGCCGGTGCCGACGAACAGCGTGGTGAGGTAGGCGCCGCCGCGGTTGCGGTCGAGCAGGACGCGGGGCGGCAGCAGCGGGTTGGCCGCTCGGGTCTGCCAGAGCGAGAACAGGACCAGCAGCACCGCGCCGAGCGCGAGGACGCCCCAGGTGCCGGGCACGTGCCAGCTGTGCTCGGCGGCGTTGGAGAAGCCGTAGACCACGCAGAACATGCCGCCCGAGGCCAGCAGTACGCCCGGGATGTCCATCCGCGCGCCGGTCTTGGGCTGCTTGCCGAGCAGCAGCAGGCCTCCGGCGAGCGAGGCGCCCGCGAAGAGCAGGTTGATGTAAAGGCACCAGCGCCAGTTCAGGCCGGAGGTCAGCGCACCGCCGAGGATCAGGCCGAGACCGGTGCCGGCCGCCGCGACGGCGCTGAAGATACCGAAGGCCTTGCCCTTCTCCTTCGGGTCCGTGAACGTGGTGGCCAGCAGGGCCAGGGCGGCCGGGGCCAGCATCGCGGCGAAGCCGCCCTGGAAGGCGCGGGCCGTCACCAGGGTGCCGAAGTTGGTCGCCGCTCCGCCGACGGCGGAGGCGACCGCGAAGCCGCTCAGGCCGATGAGGAAGGTCTGCTTACGGCCGATCAGGTCGGACAGCCGCCCGCAGAACAGCAGCAGGCTGCCGAACGGCAGCGCGTAGGCGGTCACGATCCACTGCCGGTCGGCGTCGGTGAAGTTCAGCGCTTTCTGCGCCGACGGCAGCGCGAGGTTGACCACGGTCAGGTCGACGCCGACCATCAGGTAGGCGGTGCAGATGACGGCGAGGATCAGCCACCGCCGTGAGTCCGCCGCCGCTGCTGCCCCCGAGCTCGGCCCGGCCGCAGGGGCCGCGCTCCGTGTCTCCATGATCTTCTCCTTGTCGGTGTTCCATCGAACGGTTGTGAGGCGTCACCCTTGGGACGAGACACGGCGGCCGGCTGTGACACGGTCCCGCGGGGACTACGCCTTTTCTTTGCGGGTCTCCATCAGGCGAACAGGTTCGTATGCCGGTGAAACCTGGTAGTACGAGCAGACCTCGACGAATTCTCCGGCGGGCTGCCATTTCACGGCGAAGAGGTTCATGCGCTCGCCGCCGTACGCCCGCGGAGCGGTTGTCGCGAATCGTTCGATGTGCTCTTCCACAGGGGCCGGAACCGCCGAGAGGTCCAGAGCGGGACCGAGCGGTGGCGCATAGGCGACCCGGGCGATCTTCGAGGAGTCCCAGCCGAGGGTGAAATTCGCCCGGAAGGAATGACTGGCGAAATCCAGCATGGGTCCGCTGGGGTCGGGCAGGCCGATCTCGTGCAGCATCGACCGCAGGGCGTGCGGTTCGGGCCGGTTTTCCGCGGTGAACTGGAAATAGAGGCTGATCGTCCGGCTCTTGTAGTCGATCCCGATCATCGCGACCTCGTCCAGGCCGTAGCGGGCGAACAGGCCGAGGTTGTCGCCGACTGCCGGGGGCATGGCCGCGAGGTCGGCGAGGGCCGACACTTTCTGCAGGTCACGCGGGAAGTGGGCGTAGATCTTCTTGAAGCCGTTGACGGCGGAGCAGTCGGTGAAGTGCTCGCTGATCCGCCAGCCCTGGGCATGGATCTCCCCGAGCAGGGAGCCGACGGGATGGTCCGTGGCCGCGACGAGCCCGCCCGCCACCGCGGCGGCGTACGGGTCGGTGATCTGCGGGGATATGGTGAGGCAGTAGTCGAGGTGTCCTGCGTGGCGCTCGCCGGTCAGCACGCTGAATACGACCATGGCGTTGTCGAGCGCACCGCCGAAGGTGGTCAGTACCGGCCACACCTTGTCACGTGAGCAGGCCGCACCGACCAGCCGGGACGATTCCTCGATGGCCGAGTACAGCTTTTCTGCCGCAGTGCCGTGGGACATCAAAAACTCCAAGTGGTCAGCGCGAGCCATGGATTCCGCTGGAATCCCGCGCTCCTCGCCCCCGAAGATAGCGCGGGTCCGCTCAAGAATTGGTCGAAGAATACGGGGGCTGCCGGCGGCCTAGGACGCCGTCCGCACGGGCTCGCTCGCGGCCCCGGAGGCGCCGGTCGACTCCGGGATGTCGTCGTCGGTGGCGCGGATGAGCCGGCTCAGCAGCGGGCCCGCCATCGCAGTGGTGACGACGGCCATGACGACCATGAGGGAGTACAGGTCCCGGCCGAGAAAGCCCAGTTGCAGGCCGACGTTGAGGACGATCAGCTCGGTGAGGCCACGGGTGTTCATCAGCGTCGCGAGGGCGGCGGACTGCCTGAGCGGCATCCGGTTCAGCCGGGCGGCGACGAACGCGCCGGTGAACTTGCCGCCGACGGCCACGAGCAGGATCAGCCCGAGCGCGCCGAGCCCGCCGGGCCTGAGGTGGGAGAGGTTCACCTGGAGGCCGGCGACGAGGAAGAACACCGGCAGCAGCAGGGTGCCGCTCAAGTGCCCGAGGCGCTCGTGGACTTCGCTGCGCAGCCGGTTCCCGCCGGTGCGCGGCAGGATCACGCCGAAGAGGAACGCGCCGAAGATGTAGTGCAGGCCCACCCACTCCGTGGCGGCGGCGGACAGCAGCAGGCCGACGAGGACGAAGGCGAAGACGCTCGGGGTGAGGGTCAGGGCGGGCCGGCGGGCCACGAAGCGGGCCAGCAGCGGCCGTACGACGAAGAGCATGCCGAGCAGGTAGGGCACGGCCAGCAGGATCCGCCACTGCTCGGGGCCGGCCGAGCCGCTGATGGCGACGACGGCGGCGAGCAGCGACCAGGCGAGGACGTCGTCGATGGACGCGCAGGCCAGGGCTACCACGCCGAGCGGCGAGCGGGTCATACGCCGGTCGGTGAGGATGCGGGCCAGCACGGGGAACGCCGTGATGGACATGGCGATGCCCATGAAGAGCATGAACGACGTCCTGTCCGCGGTGCCGTAGTCGTCCATCAGGTACAGCGCCAGCAGCGCGCCCAGTCCGAAGGGCAGCAGGATGGAGCTGAGGGACACGGTGGCGGCGAGGCTGCCGCTGCCGCGGATCATCGCCGCGTCCCACTCCAGACCGACGAGGAACATGAAGACGGCGACACCGACCGCCGCCAGGGCGCTGAGCAGGGGACGGGTGGCGGCCGGGAACAGGGCGTCGCTGAGCTCCCCGTGGAACAGGGTGGGTCCCAGCGCGATACCGGCGAGGACTTCACCGATCACCGCCGGCTGGTTGAACCGGCGGGCCAGCGCGCCGAGCAGCCGTGCCAGCAGGACGATGGCGGCCAGGCCCAGCAGCAGGGCAGAGGTTTGATGGGTGGTCATGGCGAGGTGTCTTTTCGTCGGTGGGGGGCGGGCCGGGCGGCGGCCGCGGAAGCGGTGGTGGCGGTGGTGGCCGCGCCGTTGCGGCCACCGGGTCACCACCGGCTCCGCGGCGGCACGGGCCCGGCCGGGTGCAGGTTTCAGACGGGGTAGGCGCCGTAGCGGCGGTCCCGGCCACGCAGGTCGCGCAGCACGGCGTCGAACTCCTCGCGGGTGAAGGAGGGCATCAGGGTGTCGGAGAAGTGCAGTTCAGCGAACGGCGACATCAGCGGGTAGAAGTTCGACAGCCGGACATGGCCGCCGGTGCGCAGGACGTAGTCGACCGGCTGCGGGACGTAGGCGTTGGCGGCGAGGATCTCCTCGGTCAGCTCCGGGACCTTGCCGTTGAACTTGTTGAAGATGCCGATGATCTCGCGGGTGAGGGACATGCCCAGCACGAAGTGGAGGGTGAAGCCGGAGTCCTTCGCCGACTTGTCGCGCAGTTCCTCCAGTTCGGTGCGGTAGGTCTGCGGCACCAGGTCCAGCAGGCCCGAGAACTCGAAGTTGAGGTCGCCGTGGACGCGGCGGGCCACGTCGTTGAACGCGCCGAGGAACGTGGTCACCGCGGCGCCCGGACGGGTGTAGTTCTCGGCGGAGTTGGTGGCGATGTAGAAGTTGGTGAAGCCTTCCTCGCGGACCCAGCCGGTGAACTCGACGATCTTGTCCGCCATCGCCTGGTAGCTCTCCTGGAGGGTGACGCCGTGTTCCAGGGACCAGCGGCGCATTCCGTCCGGCAGCAGCATGAAGTTGGGCACCGTCTTCTCCTTGTGGTTGCGTGTGGTTCGGTGGTGTCATCCACGGCGTCGGTGCTCACCGAGGTCACCCCGGTGCCGGTGGATGCGGCACCGGCCCGGACGGACCGCGCGAGCACGTCGGTGTGGTCCCGGCCGCAGGAGGCAGTGGCGGGGGCGGCCGGCGTGTCCCTCGGCTGGACTTCTCGGGAGACGGGGACAGCTCACGTGCGTGCCCTCCACTCCGGGGCGGTGCCGTGCGGCCGGCACGGCACCGCCCCCGACGGGGTTCAGCCCCTCACGCGACCTTCGTCGCCGACAGGATGGCCTGGACGGGGATGACGTCCGGCGGAATCTCGGCGGCGTCCTTGGTGATCGCCTGCGTGACCTTGAACCCGCACTCCTCCAGCCAGCTCTGATAGGCCGACAGCTTCTGCGGGCCGCCCTGGCCCATGGCGCAGCCGATGAAGAACGCCGGGAAGAAGTCGACGTTGTAGTTGTCGGTCTGCTTGATGTCCTCGGGGTAGACCGGCACCAGGATGTGCACCGTGCCGCCCACGTTGAGGGACTTGTGGACGCCTGTGAGGATGCGGACGACGTCGTCCTTGTCGAACATGTCGAGGAAGTGCTTGATCAGCGCGACGTCGTAGCCCTGCGGGATCTCGTCGAAGACGTTGCCGCCGATGAACGACAGGTGTTCCTGCAGGCCCTCGGCCCTGAAGTTCGCCAGCGCCTCGGCCTCCTTCTCCGGCAGGTCGAAGGTCGTCACCTTCAGCCCCTCGGAGGCCTTGTGGCGGTAGGTGTGGATCGCGCCGAGGCCGGTGTTGCCGGCGACGTCGAGGACGCGGGAGCCGGCCGGGATGTCGATGTTGTCGAAGAACCAGGGGTCGATGTTGGCGGTGACGTCGTTCATCAGCTTCAGCCAGGAGTCGTTCAGGTCCTGGTGGTCGGCCACCGCGTCGTACAGGGTGCCCTCCGCGCCGTACAGCTCCTTCAGGCCGACGACCGTGCCGGTGCGGGCGCTCTCGGTGAGGTAGAACAGCTGGCGCAGCGCGGTGACCTTGATCAGGTTCATGTAGCGCAGCGCCCGGTTCAGGTCCTGGACGGGGACGTGTGCGAGCGCGTCGAGGGTGTAGGTGCCGGCGGCCTCGTCATGAGCGACGAAACCCTCCTTGACCAGCAGGAACAGCAGCTGTTCCACGACGTCCGGCTTGGTGCCGGCGGCCTCCCCGAGCTGGGCGGCGGTCAGCCCCGGCCGCTCGCGGAGGGTGTCGACGATGCCGAGTTCGAAGCACGACACAAGGCTCATGAAGCGCGAGGGTCCCACCATGTACTCGCGGAATCGGGCGAGGGTGGCTTGGGGTGTCAAGGCTGTGGCCCCTTTCGAGTGGTGTGGTGCGATCGCCGTGGCGGTCGGTTGTGCGCGGGTCACGCCCGCCCCTGGAGCTGTTCGTCGAACCGGCGGGCCAGCGCGAGCCGCTGCACCTTCAAGGTGGCGGTCCTCGGCAGTTCGGCCTGCGGGATCTGTACGGGGTCGGCGAGCTGCGGGAAGCCGGCGACGGCGGCCCGCCAGCGGGCGAGGTCGAGCGGCTTGTCGTCCACGGTGCAGATCACGGGGACCGGCTGCGAGTCCGGGCCCTGGACGACGACCAGCTCGGTCAGCTCGTCGAGGCTGCCGAGGACGATGTCCTCGATCTCCAGGGAACTCTTCACGCCCGGGATCATGTCGACCTCGCGGTCGAGCATGTGCAGACAGCCGAACCTGGTGAAGTAACCGACGTCGCCGGTCCCCCACCACTCGCCCTTGCGGTTGCCGTCGTAGCGTTCCTGCTCGCCGTGGTACGTCTTGGCCAGGCCCGGCCAGGCGACCTCGATGCGGCCGGGGTTGTGCTCGGTGGGGCGCTTGCCGTCACGGCTGACGACGCGCACCCTGGCCGCGCCCAGCGGCATCGGCCAGCCCACGCAGCGGCCGTTCGCCTTGTGCGCGGAGCGGCGGAAGTAGGCGCGGCCGACGGCGGGGCCGACCTCGCTCTGGCCGTAGATCTGGAAGAACAGCGCCCCGCGCCGGTCGGATGCCTTGAGCAACTTGCTCATCGTGCCCGGGTGGATGGCGTCGAAGGTGCTGCTGAAGACCTTCACCGACGCGAACGGCGCGCGCGGGTCCCCGGTCAGTTCCTCCCAGTCCATCAGCGAGTTGGGCAGCGCCTCGATGAGGGCCGGGCGGTGCGTGAGGAGGTGCTCGGCGACGACGGCGGGGTCGGTCTCCCGCATCAGCAGGACCGGGTACTCCCTCAGCAGCGCCAGCGACATGGCCGCCACCATCCGCGAGTGCACGAACGGCACATGGATGGCGACGGTCTCCTTCTTGCGCAGCAGGGCCAGCAGCCGCCACTGGGGGACGAGGCGGATGCCCTGGGTGCGGGGGGTGTGCACCACGAGCTTGGGAATGCCGGTGGTGCCCGAGGTGTGGGTGATGACCGCGGCCTCGTCGATCGGCCGGACCACCGGCCTGACCGGCGGGGAGCCCGCGAGGCCGCCGAGCGAGACGGCCCCGGGCCGGTCGAAGGCCGAGGTGACGACCCGCGCGGTCAGGTCGGCCAGGGGGAGACCGGCCAGCAGGTCGAGCTTGGTGCCGTCGGTGAGCAGGGTCGGCCGGCCGACCCGCTCCAGCAGGACGCCCACGGTGGCGGGGTCCAGGGCCGGCGAGAGGTTCACGACGATCGCGCCGATCCGGGACACCGCCGCGGCGAGCATCCAGTGGTCGGCGTTGGCCGTCTTGTAGATCACGACGTGATCGTCGGGCCGCACCCCGGCCGCCCACAGGCGGGCGGCCAGGTCGGCCACGTGCTCGGCGTACCGGGCGACCGTCATCCGCCGTCCCGCCTCGGGCAGGACGTCCAGGTCGTGGTCGAGGACGATCGGCGTCGACGGGTTCACGGCCGCGGCCATCTCCGGCAGGAGGCCGATGTGCAGGCCGCGCTTTTGTATCGATGCGTAGGCTGTCGAGCCCTTCATGGGGAGTGTCTCCTTCGGTGCACGCTGCTTCGGTCGAGCGACGCGCTGTGCGGGAGCCGTGGCCGTGGAGGCCGTACGTCGCTGTTACGCGGCGCGCCGGCCGGTGTTCGCGTGGGTGCGCACGGCGCTTCGGAGCGCCGCGGCGACGCGGGCCACCTGGTCCTCGGTCAACTCGGCGTGCATGGGGACGGCCAGCTGGCGCTCGGCGAGGTCCAGCGAGACCGGGCACTTCTGCCGAGCCTGGAACACGGGCTGGACGTGGCCGGCGAACGTGCCGTGCCCGCAGCCGATGCCCTGGCCGCGCAGCTCGGCGGCGACCGCTCCGCGGTCCACGCGGGTGTCCAGCGTGACCATGTAGGTCTGCCAGGCGTGGGTGCGGTCGTTCGGCACATACGGCACCGTCAGGAGCTCGTCGTCGCCGAGGAGTTCCGCGTACCGCGCGGCCACCGCGCTGCGGCGCGCCAGCAGTTCGTCGATGCGGTCCAGCTGCACCCGCAGGATCGCCGCGGCGATGTCGGACAGCTTGAAGTTGTAGCCGACCTCGGTGAACGTCGGGATGGGCAGGCCGACGACCTTCCCCATGTCGAAGATGGAGCCGATGCCGAAGGAGGAGCGCAGCCGCGCGTCCCTGCCGATGGCCGGGTCGGCGGCCAGCAGCGCTCCGCCCTCGCCGCTGGAGGCGCCCTTGCGGCCGTGGAAGGACAGGCAGCCCACCTCGGCGAGCGCACCGGCCTGCCTGCCCTGGTAGGTGGCGCCGACCGCGCAGGCGGCGTCCTCGACGAGCCACAGGCCGTGGCGGTCGGCGATGGTCTGAAGCTCGGCGTAGTCGGCGGGCATGCCGACGGTGTCGACGGCGATGATGCCGACGGTGCGCTCGGTGACCAGGTCGGCCACCGCCCGCGGGTCGACGGTGTAGGTGTCGGGGCGTACGTCGGCGAAGACGGGGGTGGCGCCGACGTAGAGCGCGGCCTGTGCGGGCGCCGGGAAGCCGTAGTCGGCGACGATGATCTCGTCGCCCGGCCCCGCCTTGAAGGCCATCATGGCCAGGTGCAGCGCGGCACCGCAGTTGCTCACCGCGACCGCGTCGGCGACGCCGTACTTCTCGGCCAGCCGGGCTTCCAGCGCCTTGCCCTGGGGGCCCTGGCCGGCCGGCCAGCCGGAGGCGAACACCTCGGCGACGGCGGCCAGTTCCTGCTCGCCCAGGCTCGCGTGCACCAGGGGGATCGAATCGTTCGTGCTCATTGTGCGTCACGCTCCGCGCTGTGGTGCCGACTGGGCAGGGACGGGGGTGGGAGGGTGGTAGCGCATCGGCGTGAGCTGGTGGACGTCGTAGCGCTTACGCATGTCCTCCACGGCCGAGGGGTCCAGCGTGGTGCCGCGCGACCAGATCTCCGCGATCTCCTCGAAGTAGTCCTCGTGGTCGGGCGAGGGCAGGCTCTGGAAGATCATCTTCGCGGGTTTGTCCGTGGCGTTGCGGAACGCGTGCGGGATGCCGGGCGGTACGAACATGCAGCCGCCCTCGGCCGCCCGGACGACGCGGTCGCCCCGGGGAGACTCCCAGCGGTGCCAGGCGTCCTCGGTGCGCTCGGTCGGCTCGAAGCACAGCAGGTCCAGCTCGCCGTCGAGGACGTAGAAGAACTCCTGGGCGTGGTCGTGCACATGCGCCCCGACATCGAAGCCGGGAGGCACGATCACCTCGAAGATGGATACGGAGGAGCCCATCTCCTTCGTGGCCTTGAAGGTCACTTCCTGGGCCGGGGTGATGAGTTTGCGCCCCGCGCCCGGCGGGAGTATGAGGTCGGTCATACGTGTCGCTTCCTTTGTCCGGGCGTGGGCTCAGTCGAGGTGCTGCGGGGTGTGGTCGGCCCAGGTGCCGAGCGCCATCTCGGCGGTGATGCCGGGACCGAACCCCGCGATCAGACCGGTGGCACCGGGCGCCGGGGTGTCCTCCTCGAAGAGCCTGCGGGCCGCCTCCAGGACCACCGCGCTGGCGATGTTGCCGTACTCGCTCAGCGTCGACCAGCTGTGCCGGAACACCTTGCGGTCGACCTCCAGGAACTTGGCGAGGTCGTCCAGGATGCGCGGCCCGCCCGCGTGCACGATGTAGAAGTCGAGGTTGCCGGCGTCCCAGCTGTGGTCCTTGGCGAACTCCCGCAGCACGGGGGCGAGCGGCTCCATCGTCCCGGGCACCCGGCGGTCGAGCTGGAAGTGGAACCCGGTGTCGCGCACCGCGTAGGAGATCCACTCCTCGGTGTGCGGAATGAGGTAGGAGGCGTTGCGCTCCAGCTCGATGCCGACACCGCCGCTGCCGCGCACCACGGCCGCGGCCACCGCGTCGCCGAACAGACCGTCGGACAGCAGCGACCCGATGTCGTCCATGTCCGGCTGGTAGCACAGCGAGCAGAATTCGGCCGCGACGATGAGGACGTTGCTGCCGGGGTGGGCGACACAGAAGTCGTGGGCGCGGTTGATGGCCGCACCGCCGGCCGCGCACCCGAGCTGGGCGATCGGGATCTGGCGGGTGTCGGGACGCAGGCCCATCGTGTTGATGAGCCACGCGGTCAACGACGGCATCAGGAAGCCGGTGCACGACACGTAGATGATGGCGTCGATGTCACGGGCGGGCAGGTCGGCGTTCTTCAGGGCCTCCTCGATGACCAGGGGGGTCCACTTCTTCGACTCGGCCTCGTAGATGCGGTTGCGTTCCGTCAGGCCCGGGTGGTGCAGCGTCTTCTCGATGGGCTGGACGATGTGCCGCTTCTGCACGCCCGTGTTCCTGATCAGGCGGAGTGCCAACGGCAGCTGCGGCTTTCCTGCGTGGACCCTGGCGGCGAAGTCCAGAGTCTCCTCCATCGTGATGACGTGTTCCGGCGCCTGGACCGCGGGCTTGCATAGCCTGGGCATATCTGGATCCGCTTTCTCTAGGGAATGCCTTCGAGGTACGTGCTGTACGTGCCGTGCGTGCCGCGGGTGCCGGTGCGCACGGCGTCCGGCCGTCGATTCACGCCGCCATCGGTTGTGGTTCGAGGTCCATCAGGGCGGAGAGGATCGGGGGCCGGGTCCAGTCCGGCGGGGTCAGGGTGATGTCGAGGTGGTACGTGCTGCCGTCCTTCACCTGCACCGGTCCGACGGTGGCCGTCAGCGGGGTGAGGTCCGTGTCCGCGCCGTGTGCGGCGGACCGGCCCTGGGCGACCGCGTGGATGTACCACGCGCCCGCGGGGACGCGGGGCAGTGCGAAGCGCCCCGGCGCGGACGTGCCGGTCCGGCAGGCGTTGGTCCGGCAGGCGGGGGCCCCCTGCAGCAGGGGGGTGTCGAAGACGCCGATGTGCACCGGCGACAGGACGGTGCCCTCGGCGCACAGCACGCCGGTCACCGAGCCGGTGCCGCATGTCGCGGGCGCGGGTGCGGAGGCCTGCCCGAGCGCGGCCGGCCTCGGCGCGCCGGACGTATCGAGCAGGAGCTTGCGGTACCGCGTCGGGGACAGTCCCACCAGTTCGGTGAAGCGGCGGGTGAAGCTGCCCGTGCTGCTGTAGCCGACCCGCGCCCCGATGTCGGCGACCGTGAGCGAGGTGCTCAGCAGCAGCCGCTTGGCCTCCTGGAGCCGTACCGCGCACAGGAACCGCCCCGGGGTGACACCGGTGACCCGGGTGAACATCCGCAGGAAGTAGTACTTGCTGACCATCGCCTCGCGCGCCAGGTCCTCCAGGGTCAGCGGTTCCCAGTAGCGGGTGCGAATCGTGGCGACGGCATGTTGCACGAGGTGCTCCATGAAGGGCTCCTGAGGGCTCCTGAAGGGTGATCGCGCGGCCGACGAGGACACGTGGGCGCAACCGGCGGCGACGGCTGGTGAGGAGTGGGGGGAACCGGGCCCGGCTCGCGGTGTGCGGTGGCCGTGGCCGGAGCTGGGGCGTGATGGCGTCCGGCTGGAAGGCATGGAAAAGCGCCACCGCCCGCAAGGGCTGTGGCGCTGAGGTTCACTGCCTGGTGTGCCCCGCACCCTGCGATCCGCTTTCGGGCAGGGGAGGCGTGCCCCAATAGTGACACGTTCGCCGTCCGGCCGCCAAGGGCGCCCAGAAGTGACGTAGGTCACGTCAACTGCGGTGAGCGGGCCGGGAGTTCGCGCGCGGCAAGGGGTGCGGACCGCGCCAGTCGTACCCGACCGGTTCTGTAGTGCCCTGCTGCCACCATCGGCGGCAGACCCATACGACTGCACCCGGAGGGCGAATGTCTCGCGCCGAGGAAGCCACCGTAAGAAGTAAGCGGTTCCCGAAACCACCGGCGCGGGGTGGCGGCGACGCCGTCGACAGAATCCGGGGACTGCGCCGGACCGGGTTCCTCATCACGTTCATGCTCGGGGCGCTGTCCGCGGTGCCGCCGCTGTCGATGGACATGTACCTCCCGGCCCTCCCCGACGTCACCCGCACCCTGGGCTCGTCCGCCACGATGGGCCAGCTGACGCTGACCGCGTGCCTGACCGGCATGGCGCTCGGGCAACTGGTCGTCGGGCCGATGAGCGACCGGTGGGGCCGGCGCAGGCCGCTGCTGATCGGCCTGCTCGTCTATGTCATCGCGTCCGCGAGCTGTGCCGTGGCCCCGAACGTCGAGCTGCTGATCGGCTTCAGGCTGCTCCAGGGCCTGGCCGGCGCGGCCGGCATCGTCATCGCCCGTGCGGTGGTCCGCGACCTGTACGACGGCCTGGAGATGGCCCGGTTCTTCTCCACGCTGCTGCTGATATCCAGCCTCGCCCCGGTGCTCGCGCCCGTCCTCGGCGGGCAGGTGCTGCGGTTCACCGCCTGGCGGGGCGTCTTCCTCGTCCTCGCCGTGATCGGCGTCGCGCTCACCGCGATCGTCTGGCACCGGCTGCCCGAGACCCTGCCCGCCGAGCAGCGGCGCGGCGGCGGCGTGCTCGGGGCCCTGTTCATCATGCGCGGACTGGTCGCCGACCGGGTCTTCGGCGGGTACGTGATGGTGAACGGCTTCGCCTACGGCGCGCTGTTCTCGTACATCGCCGGATCACCGTTCGTCATCCAGGAGATCTACGGCGCCTCCCCGCAGACCTTCTCCCTGCTCTACGGCCTCAACTCGCTCGGCATGATGGTCGTCGGCCGGATCAACGGCAAGTTCCTCGTCGGCCGGGTCCGCCTGGACAAGGCGCTCGCGGCCGGGCTCGGCGCGATCGCCGTGGCCGGCACGGTACTGCTGCTCATCACGGGTGGCACCTTCGGCCACGCGGGGACCGTGCCGGTCGCCTGCTGCCTCTTCGTCATGATCTCGTCGCTGGGCCTGGTCCTGCCCAACACCAACGCCCTGGCCCTGATGCGCACCCCGCACGCCGCGGGTTCGGCCTCCGCCCTGGTGGGCACGTCGTGCTTCGCGACGGGCGCGGTCGCCACGCTGCTTGTCGGCATCGCCGGCAAGGGCACGGCGGTACCGATGGCCGCGGTCCAGACGGGCAGCGCACTGGCCGCGATCGCCTCCTTGATGGTGATGTGCCGTCCCTGGCAGCAGCAGCCGACGGCACGGGAAGCAGAGCAGCCGGCGGGGCAGGCGTGACCGACCGGCTGTGACGCCCCGCCCGATCGCCTCCGGCAACCGGCGGACGGACGGGGCCGCTGCCTGTCCCGGCCCGTGGACCGACCTGGTCGGGCGACGTGTCCCCACCGGGCGGGTCTCCAGGGGTGGCGGGGATCATCACGGTGGGGACCGGCGAGGCCGGTGACGGCTCCTCGTCCCGCGAGAAGAGGAAGGCGTCGTGCGGAGCACCCGTCCACCACGTCGCCGCGCACGGGCTACAGGTCGGTGAACGTGCGTATCCCGATCGTCGAACCCGTGCGCATGCCTGACACGCGCGCGTGTTGAGTGGCGGCGTCGAGATCGCCTTGGGCGAGTTGGGCGCGTGCGAGCCGCGTTGTGGTGACCGCACGAGAGCGGCGTATGTGCGGCCGCCGGGCGGACAGGCAGCGAGGACCGCGCCGGACGCCCTGCGGCGTACGGCGAGGACCGCCCCTTCTTCGGGGGTCCGAGGCGCTCGTCGACAGTGCACAGCGCACGGTCTGACGAGTGCGCGACGGCGCGTGTCGAGAGGTACCGGGACACCTGCTACGACCGGCCGGACGGGTCGCTGGAGAAGGCGGACCAGGAGCTTCGGGTGCGCACGGTGCACGGGGCGGACGGCACGCGGACGGTGCTGACGTTCAAGGACGCCGCGGTCGACGTGGCCTCCGGGTCCAGGCCCGAGCACGAGAGCGCCGTCGCGGATGCCGCCGGAACTACGGCTTCGAGGCCCCCGGCCGGCGGATGCCGGCGAGGCTCGTGCGGGTACCAGAGATCGACGGCACCTTCCTGGAAGTCGGGATCCTCGTCGGCGAAGACGCGGTAGGCGCCGCCCTGGAAGACATCCGTGCGGTTCTCGCCGACCTGGCCGAGGAGCTGAGGCGGGAGACCCACACGGGCGCCGCGGCGGCCCGGCGAAGGTGAGCAGAGCCGGACACGCGAAGACGCCCCTGCCCGGGCGGCCGGCCCGCGGCGACTGGGGTAACACCGTGGGCTGACCTGGGCCTTGGCGCGACCCTGCTGGTGGTCCAGCAGTCTCTCGACGAGGGTCCGCACAGCGCGCGCTACGAGGGCGATCCCCAACCGTTCGGCACCTGTGCGTATCCCCCCTTGCGGGATGGACCGCCGTTGGTTCCCACCATGTGCCCACCTCACCTCATCTTGTTGGGCCGGCACCGCCGGCGTCTCCGGCGACCCCCAGCGCCAGCCGGGGGATCCGAACGGGCCCGGCCTGCCCACTGATGAGGTGTGGCGCTTCGAGACCACGGACGTGGTGAGATCCCAGGTAGGGCGCGCGTGTCGTGACGTGGCGTTACGGGGGCGTGTTTCGGCTGACTCGCCGCAGGCACGTCCCCGGGGGCGTAGCCGTTGGGATCCTGCGGCCCAGGCCCCCGTGCCTCACCCCGCCGTCTCGCGTTCCGGGGGCAGGACCAGGGTCGGTTCGAGCACGACCCGGGGGGCCGGCGCGGGGTCGTGACGGACCCATGTCACCGCGTGCCGGGTGCCGCGCTGCTGACGCCAGTGGGCCTGGGCGACGACCACGGCGACGTACGGGATGGCGACCGCGCCCACCAGGGCGCAGACCGCGACGGCGGGCCAGTGGTTCCATGTCGCGGCCATCGTGACCACGCAGGCGGTGCGCACCAGCATGGCCGTCAGGTAGCGGCGCTGGCGGCCGCGCAGGTCGGTGGTCAGGCCGGTGCGGGCGCGGGTGATGGATGCGGCCGGGGGTGTGTCCCGGCGCCAGGGGGTTGTGCTCATCGGGCCCTCCGTGGACTCTCCGGAACAAGACGCCGGACAACCGGGTGGAAGAGGGGACGTGGGGCGGGCGGGAAGACGGCGGCGCGGGTGACCGTCCCCTGATCACCCGCGCCGCTGTCGGTGTCCCGGCCCTGTGCGCCGCACCGGGTCAGAGCAGTTCTTCGTCCGGCTCCCGTCCCTGCGCCGAGCGCTGGGCGCCGATCTGCGCGTGCCCGTCGGCCGGGCCCTGCCCGCCCAGCGCGGCGTGGCCGGCCGCCGAGTGGGCGAAGTGAGCCAGGGCCTCGCGCATCTCCTGCTCGGTCGGCTTGGCGACCTGGTTGCCGTACAGCCAGCGGCTGAGCTTGTAACGCAGCATCTCCTTGCGGAGGTTGGGGTTGGGGACGCCGTCGTGCTCCGCCCGCGGCGCCGGCAGCGGCTTGTAGTCCTTGCGGGCCAGCAGCGCGTACTCCCGCTGGCGGTCCAGGCGCTCGTGCACCTCGACGAACTCGCCGTGCGGCAGCCGCCTGATGCGGCCGGTCTCGCGGCCGTGCAGAAGCTTGTCGCGGTCGCGGCGGGCCAGGCCCAGGCAGATCCGCCGGGTGACGACGTACGCCACCACCGGGACCAGGAAGATACCGATCCGCACCGACCAGGTGATCTGGTTCAGCGACAGATGGAACTTCTCGGCCAGGACGTCGTTGGCGCCGCCGAAGAACAGCACCAGGTACAGGGAGACGAACGAGACGCCGAACGCCGTGCGCGTGGGGTGGTCCCGTGGCTTGTCCAGGAGGTGGTGTTCGCGGCGGTCCCCGGTGACCCAGGCCTCCAGGAACGGCCACAGGGCGATCACGGCCATCATCAGCGTGGGCAGGACGACGGCGGGGATGACCACACCGAGGTTGACGGTGTGCCCGGCGACCGTGAACTCCCAGGCGGGCATGGCCCGCAGGGCGCCTTCGAGGAAGCCCATGTACCAGTCGGGCTGAGAGCCCTGGGAGATCTGGTCGGGCCGGTAGGGACCATATGTCCACACCGGGTTGATCTGGGCGATGCCCGCCAGCAGGCACAGCACGCCGGCGATGATGAAGAAGAAGCCGCCGGCCTTGGCCGTGTAGTGCGGCATCAGGGGCTGGCCGACCACGTTGTTCTCGGTGCGCGCCGGGCCCCGGAACTGCGTGTGCTTGTGGTAGAAGACCAGGATCAGGTGCACGGTCAGCAGCGCCACGACGATGCCCGGGATCAGCAGGATGTGGAAGCTGTAGAACCGGCCGATCACGTTGTGGCCCGGGAACTCACCGCCGAACAGGAACATCGTCAGGTACGTTCCGACCAGCGGGATCGCGAGCGTAACGCCCTCGGCGATGCGCAGGCCGGTGCCGGAGAGCAGGTCGTCGGGGAGCGAGTAGCCGACGAAGCCCTCCAGGGTGACGAGGACCAGCATCACGAAGCCGATGAGCCAGTTGACCTCGCGCGGCTTGCGGAACGAGCCGGTGAGGAAGTGGCGCAGCGTGTGGATGCACAGCGCGCCGATCATGGTGAGTGCCGACCAGTGGTGCAGCTGGCGGACGAACAGACCGCCGCGCACCTCGAAGCTGATGTGGACGGTCGAGGAGTAGGCCTGGGACATCTGCACGCCCTGAAGCGGAACGTACGAGCCGTGGTAGACCGTCTCCGACATGCTCGGATCGAAGAAGAACGTCAGCCAGATTCCGGTCAGCAACAGGACCACGAAGCTGTAGAGCGCTATCTCGCCGAACATGAACGACCAGTGTTCGGGAAACACCTTCCGGATCAGGAACCGGAAGTTGTAGATGCCGAGCCGCCCGTCCATCCAGTCGGCGATACGTTCGCCTTTCGGAACCTCGGTCCGGGCACTCGGTGGCGCCGTTTCGGTCGTGCTCATACCCGCGCACCCTCCCCTCGCCGCTCGGCCGTCACCGGCACATCCGGACCGGCCGGGAAACGGCCGGAGATCGGGGTGACCTGCCGCGGCGCAAGCAGGTCCGTGCCTTCGAGCAGCTGGAACGCTATCGACGCCTCACGCGCCTCCACAACCGCCTTTGAGTCTAAGTCCAGGCCCAACTCAAGCAATCCTTGAGCGATTTTCGAGCGACGGGAGCGGAATCGGATCTTCACCTGTCTCAACTGGGCGGGATTCGCCGACTCGTTACCTACGCGAAACGACCGCGTACCGGGCAAGTCGACTCCCGCAGACGCCAGTTGATCTGCCTTTGTCATGCGTGCAGAGTAGGGCCGCGCACTTTCCGTTGTGCGGGCGGGTATGCCGTGCGGCTCCCATTTCGCAATCCGGTGGCTTACGGCCGGTGGCGGTCGCCGGCCGGGGCCGTGGCCGTCCACCCGGCGGACGGTCCGCTCGTGCCGCCCCGGCGGGCAGAGCCCCTGGCGTCGGCGGCGGGCCGCTCCGAGCCGGCGGAGCTCCGGCGGCACGCGGCCGCGCCGTGGGTGGTGCTGGGCGGGGCCGCCGGCACCGGGCAGCGCGGGCCGCGCAGCGCGGCGCACAGCACCGAGGGACGCAGCGCCGCGGCGGGCACGGCCGCGGAGTGCATGAGGTCCAGCAACAGGGCCGCCGCGGCCGGGTGGGTGGTCGCCGCGGCCGCGATGCGGGCGGCGTAGCGTCCGCCGAGCCGGTCGCGCAGTCCGGCGCCCGGCTCCGGGCGTCCGTGCGCGGCGCGCTGCGCGAGGGTGCTGCTGCGCCAGGCGGGCGCCAGCCGGTGGGCGATGGCCCGGCGTAACCGGTAGCCGAGGCCGGCCGCGGTGCCGTGGCTCGCCAGCATGTGGTCCAGGACGAGGGCGCACTGCACGGCGACCGTCATGCCCTGCCCGTGGGCCGGGTCCAGCGCGGCCCAGGCGTCGCCGACGACGAGGAAGCCGTCAGGCCAGCGGCGCAGCTTCTCGTAGTGGCGCCAGCGGCTGCCGGTGGGCGCGCAGGAGTAGACGGGGCCGAGCGGGGTGGCGGCCTGGAGGACGTCGCGCAGCAGCGGGTGGCGCAGGGCGCCGGCCGCCTCCAGCAGCCCCGCGTGGCCGGCGGGCGGGCGGCCGCCGGCGCCGGTGGTGACCGACACCGACCAGCGGCCGCCCTCGACCGGGTGGAGCACGCCGTGGGCGGGATGGCCGGGCGCGGGCATCAGCAGCAGCGACTTCCAGTCGGCGACATGGCCGAGGGGGGGTGCATACAGGGCGGTGGCGACGGCGGTGCGAGGCTCGGCCGCCGTCTCCCGCGGCGGTTCGTAACCGAGTTCGGCGAGCCACTGGGGCGCGCGCGAGCCGCGTCCGGTGGCGTCGACCACGAAGTCGGCCGCGAGCACGCCGGGGTCCGTCCAGCCGCCGGGTGCCGTACGGTCCCGGCGGCGCACCCGGACACCCCTGACGGTGTCGTTGCGGTCCGGCTCCAGCGCGACCGCCTCGTGCTGTTGGAGAAAGGTCACCTTGGGGTCGGCGCGCAGCCGGTCGCGTACGACGGCGTCGATCAGGTCACGGCCGGCGCTCAGCAGCACCGGCCCCGGCGGCCGCGCACCGGCCCGGGGCAGCCAGCCGCCCGGGCCGAGCAGCAGCATGTCCTCGGGCAACCGCACCCGTACCGCCCCGGCGCCGGCCAGTTCCCGGCCGATGCCGGGGAACAGTTCCTCCAGTCCCTGCTGGGCGGCCGCGTCGAGGGTGTGGGTGTGCCGGGCCTGGGGAACGCCCCGGCGCCGCCCGGGGCCGCGGGGCACCCAGTCGCGTTCGAGCACGGTGACCCGGTCCATGAAGTTGGCCAGGGCCCGTGCCGCGGTGAGCCCGGCGAGACTCGATCCGATGACCACGGCGTGCCCGTGGCCGGCCTGCGCATTGAGAGCCAACTCCCCCACCCTCCCCGAGCGTTGTGCTTGCATCATGCGGGCACCGATGGCCCGGAGGGCAGGGCTCCGAGCGGCCCGGAAGAGGCCTTCGAGAGGTGCTCAAGCCGGTCTTGAGGACGAGCGCGGCGCGGGCGCGCGGTCGGCCGCGCCGAGTGCCCGGTCGACCAGGGGGCCGGCCATGCCCGTATAGCCGTCCGGTTCGAGCAGGGCGGCCGCCTCGCCGGGCTGGAGCACCCCGTCGAGCTGCGGGAGTCCGGCCAGCACGGCGGCCAGCGGCCGCCCGGTCGAGGCGGCCAGCGCCGAGGCCCGGGTCAGCAGGTCTCTGGCCGCCGTCCGGCCGATCCGGGGCGCGAGCACGGCCGAGATCCGTTCGGACACCAGTTGGCCGCCCGTCGCGGCGAGGTTGGCCCGCATCCGCTGCGGGTGCACGGTGAGGCCCCGGGCCAGTTCCACTGCGGTGTGCGCGGCGCCGCCGGTGAGCCGCAGGGCCTCGCGCAGCGGCTGCCACTCGGCGTGCCACATCCCGGCCGAGCGCTCGTCCTCGGTGGGCAGACACTGCATGAGTACGGCGGCCAGGGAGGGTACTTGCAGCGCGGCGGAGCGGATCAGTGTGGCGAGCACGGGGTTGCGCTTGTGCGGCATCGCGGAGGAGGCGCCCCGCCCGGCGACGCGGGGTTCGGCCACCTCGCCGGTCTCGGTGCGGGCGAGCACCAGCACGTCGGCGGCGATCTTGCCGAGGGCGCCCGTCGTATGGGCGAGGGCGGCCCCGAGGTCGGCGACGGGGGTGCGCAGCGCGTGCCAGGGCAGCACCGGCACGGCGAGGCCCGTCTCGGCGGCGAAGGCGGCACCGAGGTCGTCGAGGACGACGGCGGGGTCGGCTCCCTGTGGCGCGTACTGGAGATAGCCGGCGAGCGTGCCGGCCGCGCCGCCGAGCGCCACCGGGAGCCCGCCGTCGGCGACGCGCTCCAGCCGCTCGGCCGCGTCCAGGACCAGCTGCCGCCATCCGGCCGCCTTGAGCCCGAACGTGGTGGGAACGGCGTGCAGGGCGAGGGTGCGGCCCGCCATCACGGTGTCGCGGTGCCGGGCGGCGAGGTCCCCGAGGGCGTCGGCGACGTCCCGCAGGTCGGCGGTGATCAGGCGCAGCGCGCGGGCCGCCACCAGCATCGCGCCGGTGTCGAAGACGTCCTGGCTGGTGGAGCCGCGGTGCACGTACTCGGCGGCGTCCGGGCAGCGCTCGGCGACCACCGCGGTCAGCGCCTTGACCAGGCCGACGACGGGGTTCGCGGTCTCCCGGGCAGCGAGGGCGAGTTCGCGCACGTCGAGCAGGTCGGCGCGGGCGGCGGCCGTGATGGCCTCGGCCGCCGGTGCGGGGACCGTGCCGCAGCGGGCCTGGGCGCGGGCCAGGGCCGCCTCGGCGTCGAGCATCGCCTGGAGCCAGGCGCGGTCACCGACGGCCTCCTCGACGGGGGTGCCCGCCCGCACCGGGGAGAGCAGGCCCGCGTCGAGGTGAGCGGGCAGGGCGCCGGGCAGGGCGGAGTGCCGGGGGGAGGTCATGCGCCCGCCTCCACGCTCGCGGGGACGGCCGCGCGCAGCGGGGCGGCGCCGGCCTCGTCAACGGCGAGGACCGCCGCCGCGATGGCGTCGGAGTCCTCCAGGGTCACGGAGCCGACGCCGGGCCTGATCCCGGCGGCGGTCACCCAGTGCACGGACTCGGTGGGCACGCCGTAGGCGAAGCGTCTCGGGTGCGGTACGCCGCGGGCGTCGATCAGGTGGTACGGCCGCTCGGTCACGGCCAGCCCGCCGGTCTCGTAGTCCTCGCCGGGCTCCGCCGTCCCGGCGGGGATGCGGTACGGGCGGCACTGCCCGGTGCGCAGCAGCTGGGTCATCACGGGGTCGGCGCTGCGGCGCAGGTCGATCTCGGGCAGCCGGGCCTCGATGAGGACCGCGGCCCGGACGCGGACGTCCGGGATCTCGCCGGAGGTACCGGTGAAGCAGGGGCCGAGCGGGTCGTCCTCGCTGGTGTCCACCCGCAGGTCCGGACCGGTGACGTCCAGGATCCCGGCGTCGATGAGCGCGGCCATCTCCTCGATGCGGGAGGCGGGCGGGCCGATGGACAGGTAGGCGTTGAGCGGGGTGTACCAGTGGTCGAGGTCGTCGCGGTGGGAGGCGGCGGTCAGGCCGGCGTGGTCGACGGCGAGCCGCAGCTCGTTGCGCAGGTCGCGCAGGACGTCGAGGGCGGCCTTGACCGGTCCGCTGACGTTGCCCTGGCGGGCCAGGCGGACGTCCTCGTCCAGGTGGCCGCGCAGCCAGCCGCGGAAGGCGGCGAGGTCCTCGAAGACGCGGCTGCCGTAGGGGCGGGCGACGCGCTCCCAGTCCCAGCGTTCGGCCGGGTCGATCCCGGCCGTGTCGAGCAGCAGTTCCTCGGCCGGGCCGGGCTCGGCCGCCAGGTAGCGCTCGGCGAACTCCTCGGTGGCCGCGGGGGATGCGCCGCGCCGGGCGAGCAGGGCGGTGTAGTAGACGACGCAGACCTCCTTGGAGATGAGCGGCCACAGGTCGGTGGTGAAGTCGATGGCTCCGCTGCGCCGGTTCCCGGCACGCAGCGACGCGATGTATCCGGCGGTCAGCAGGCGCGGGCGGTGCCGGCCGTGGGCGCCCTTCTGGTTCTCGCCGCGCGCCTGGTACGGCACCCCGCGCCGGGACCCCGCGTACAGGCGCGGCTCGCGGCCCGAGGGCCGGTAGACCAGGCGGCCGCCGACGCGGGTGAAGCGGCCGCCCCGGCCGCGGGTGAACAGCGCCATGTAGTCGAAGAAGTTGAGGCCGAGCCCGCGCAGCAGCACGCTCTGGCCGGGGCGGACCGCCGACAGGTCCACGTCCGCCGGGTTCGAGGGGGCGATGTACGTCAGCCCGTGCCGGTCGGCGAAGTCGGCCAGCCGCCGTTCGGTGCTCGAGGGCCGGACCGGCACGTGGCCCTGGGCGAGGACGACGGCGGACAACCCGGTCAGCCGGGTGCCGTCCTCCAGGACGACGGTCTGCGCCCCCGCGGCCCCGCGCGTGTCGTCGGCGTCCTGGAGGGCGACGGCGCGTACGGCGTGGGTGCGTACCGTGACATGGGCGGCGGCGTTCGCGACGACCCGGTGGAACGCCCAGGTCAGATAGGAGCCGTAGAGGGCACGGGTGGGGTAGGTGTCGGGGCCCAGGGCGCGGGCCTCGGTGAGGACCTGCTCGCCGAGGCCGCCCTCGGGTGCCGCTTCGAGGGTGCCCGACGCCAGGGCCTTGGCCCACTGGTACAGGCTCGGCCCCTCCTCCAGCGGGCCGTCGATGCGGACGCTGGCGTCGGTGTAGACCGTCACCTGGGAGGCGACGGTGTTCATCAGCAGGTGCCGGGACTGGGTCGGGCGCCACACCCGCCCCGAGCCCGGCGGGTCGGGGTCGACGACATGCACGGTGACGCTGTCCCAGCGGGGCGACTTGCGTTCGTGCGCGCAGAGCCGCTCCAGTACGGAAAGGCCCCGGGGTCCGGCGCCGACGAGACACACCTCCAGGTGTGCCGGCGTGTTCAGCTGATGGGCCGTCAGTATCGGCGGCTCCGCAGGGAGTTCGGCGCTCACTGCGCGAGCGCCTGCGTGCGTACCGTCCACAGTTCCTCCTCTTCGTCCGGCAACCGTCGGCGCACCCGCTCAATCAGGACTCGCTTTCCGGTGGAAGCGCTCTGGAAGTGCCGGTAGGGGCCTTCGGCGGAGGGCGGCCCCCGAACGCGGCTGTATCAGGACTCGAGTCGGCGGTCGGGTAATAGGACTGTTCGCCCGGAGGTGAGACGCCTCGTGAAGGAGCTTTCGATGAAGTCTCAGCCCTGTCCGAGAAGCCACCCTCAGGAAAGCCGCGCCGCCGCCGGATCCGTTCTGTGCGTTCCCTGCGTCACGCAGGTGCGCAACAGCCTTCTCGCGCTTCCCGGGCTGCACCAGGAATGCCTGCACCAGGTCTCGCCGACAGGCCGGCGCATGAATCCGACCAAGGTCTCCGGCAGTCGCAGCAGGGACCATCTGGACATCGCCGCGCTGGACGCCCGGCACAACATTCTGACGATTCTTGACTCCTGGTCGGAAATGGTGGCAGAAAAGCTCGGGACTTCCGCCCCGCCGCGTACGGTCCTGTCGTTGGCGCGTTTCCTCACGGTGCATCTGGAGTGGCTCGCCGGGCAGCCTGCGGCGGTCGACTTCGCGGACGAGATCGAGGCTCTCGTCGTCGAGTTGCGGCAGACCATCGACCCCGACCCCAACCCTCTCCACACGCTCGTGCGCAGCTGTGTCGTGGACGACTGCCCCGGCACGATCAGCGCCGCGCCGCAGCGTGGCGCGGGCACGGGTGCCGGCGCGGGTGTGGGCGTGGGCAGCATCACCTGCTCGTCAGGACATTCGTGGGAGGTGTGCGAGTGGCTGAGTCTCAGGAAGCTCATGGAGCGGCAGCGAAGGGGGGTCAACGCATGATCAGGCCACCGAGCCACCGGCTCGTCCCCACCAAGGTGGCGGCGCTCGCCGTAGGGGTGTCCGAGGCGACGATCCGCAAATGGGTGAGCCGCGGGAAGATCACCCGCTACGGCGGCCCGCACCGCCGCTCGGAGTTCGACATCGAGGAACTGACGGAAATAGCGCTGCGGCGCCGGGACTGACCGGCGCGCGCCCTGCGGAAAGCCGCCCCCGGTGGGGGCGGCTTTCGGCGTTCTCACCGCGCCCTCTTTCCGAGACTCTCGGCATCCGCTCGAATTCCCCTGGAACCGCTCTGGAACTGCCGTGGAATCCCGCTCGGTCGACCCGGTGCGGTATTGGCGCGGCGCCGTATCCGTGTCACTATCTACCCACGTCTACCCTGCCCGAAATCATGTCGAGGCAGTGGATCGCGTCTCTCCTCGCACCACATCTCCTCGCAGATCCGCGCAGATCTCCTTGCCACATCTTCCGGGCACGTCCCGGTGCACCTCCCGGTGCACCTCTTTCCTGCTCTTTCCTGCACGAAAAGACATAGGGAGCTGAGTGCGTTGACTCTACCGACCTCAGCGGAGGGGGTATCAGAAAGCCGCCGGGTCCGCTCGGTCGGCATCGGTCGCGCCCACGCCAAGGCCATCCTGCTGGGGGAGCACGCGGTCGTCTACGGAGCCCCCGCGCTCGCCGTCCCGATTCCGCAGCTGACGGTCACGGCGAGCGCCGGGCGGTCCTCGCTCGCCTCGGACCGCCACGACGACCTGTCGTACACGATGACCGGCTCCCCCTCGCGGGCCCTGGTCACCCAGGCCTCCGACGGTACGCGCAAGCTGGCCGCGGAGTTCAAGGCGCGCATGGGCGTGGCCGGCCGGACGCATCTCGATGTGATCCTGGACGGCGCGATCCCGCCTGGCCGCGGGCTCGGGTCCAGCGCGGCCAGCTCGCGCGCCATCGCCTTCGCCCTCGCCGACCTCTTCGGCCGTGAACTGACCGAGACCACCGCGTTCGAGCTGGTGCAGATCGCCGAGAACATGGCGCACGGCCGGGCCAGCGGCGTCGACGCGATGACCGTCGGCGCCTCCCGCCCGCTGCTGTTCCAGGCGGGCCGGACCGAGGAGCTGACGGTCGGCTGCGACGGGCTGTTCATCGTCGCCGACAGCGGCCGGCTGGGCAGCACCCGGGAGGCCGTCGAGCTGCTGCGTGACGGCTTTCGCCGGCACGCCGGAGCGCAGGAGAGGTTCGTGGAGCGTGCCACGGACCTGACCGAGGGCGCCCGGCAGGCGCTCTCCGACGGCAAGCCCGAGGAGGTCGGCTGGCGGATGACGGAGTATCACGCCCTGCTGCGTGCCGGCCGGCTGAGCACCGACCTGATCGACGCGCTGGTCGACGCCGCGCTGCTGGCCGGCAGTTTCGGCGCCAAGATCACCGGCGGTGGTCTGGGCGGCTGCGTGATCGCGCTGGCCCCGCCGGAGCGGGCCCGGGAGGTCACCCGGCGGCTGCACGAGGCAGGCGCCGTACAGACGTGGGTCGTACCGCTGAAAGGGCTCGACAACCATGCGCCGTGAACCATCGACCACCCTGCCGCGACCGCGGAGGACCGCACAGGGCGCCACCGCGGTCGCGCACCCGAACATCGCGCTGATCAAGTACTGGGGCAAGCGCGACGAACGCTTGATCCTGCCGTGGACCGACAGCCTGTCGTTGACGCTGGACGTCTTCCCGACGACCACCGAGGTGCGCCTCGACGCCGACGCCGAGCGCGACACGGTGACACTCGACGGCGAGCCCGCGACGGGTGAGGCGGGCCGGCGTGTCACCGCGTTCCTGGAACTGGTGCGGGAGCGGTCCGGGCTGACGCAGCGGGCCGTCGTGGACACCCGCAACACCGTGCCCACCGGGGCCGGCCTCGCGTCCTCGGCGAGCGGGTTCGCCGCACTGGCCGTGGCCGCCGCGGCCGCCTACGGCCTCGTCCTGGACGCCACCGAGCTGTCCCGGCTGGCCCGGCGCGGCTCCGGGTCGGCCTCGCGGTCCGTCTTCGGCGGCTTCGCCGTCTGGCACGCCGGACCGCGGGGCGCCACCGGCGCCGAGGCGGACCTCGGCTCCTACGCCGAGCCGGTGCCAGCGGCGGACATCGACCCGGCGCTGGTCATCGCGGTGGTCAACGCCGGACCGAAGGAGGTCTCCAGCCGGGAGGCCATGCGCCGTACCGTCGACACCTCGCCGCTGTACCGGCCGTGGGCCGCCTCCAGCGAGGACGACCTCGTGGACATGCGGGCGGCACTGGAGCGCGGCGACCTGGCGGCGGTCGGCGAGATCGCCGAGCGCAACGCACTCGGGATGCACGCGACGATGCTGGCGGCGCGGCCCGCGGTGCGCTACCTGTCCTCGGCCACGGTCGCCGTCCTCGACCGCGTGCTCCAGCTGCGCAAGGACTCGGTCGCGGCCTACGCGACCATGGACGCCGGCCCCAACGTGAAGGTGCTGTGCCACCGCGCCGACGCCGAGCGGGTGGCCGCCGCCCTCCGTGAGGCCGTACCCGACGGCAGGGTGCTGGTCGCCGGGCCCGGACCCGGCGCCCGGCTGCTGGACGAGGGCGGACGATGACCGGGCGGCGCACGGTGGTCCGGCACGCGCCGGGCAAGCTGTTCATCGCGGGCGAGTACGCGGTGGTGGACCCGGGCAACCCCGCGATCCTGGTGGCCGTCGACCGGCACGTCACCGTCGCCGTCTCCGGCGTCGGCCCGGACCCGGACGGCTCCGGGGCGGCCGGCGAGGCCGGCTCAGGCGGGCCCGACGTCGTGGTCTCCAGCGACCTCCGCCCGCGCACGGTGGCCTTTCGCCGGCACGAGGGCCGTCTGGTGGTGTGCGGCCCGGACGACGACGGCCGGGCACGCGGCGCGCTGGCCCATGTGGTGTCGGCGATCGAGAGCGTGGACCGGCTGCTGGCCGAACGCGGGCTGCCCCGGCCCGCGCTGACCGTCTCGATCAGCAGCCGGCTCCACGACAACGGCAGGAAGTACGGCCTCGGCTCCAGCGGCGCGGTGACCGTGGCGACCGTCGGGGCCGTGGCGTCGTACTGCGGCCTGGAGTTGTCCCGCGACGAGCGGTACCGGCTGGCCATGCTGGCCACCGCGCGGCTCGACCCCAGGGCCTCGGGCGGCGACCTGGCCGCCAGCACCTGGGGCGGCTGGATCGCCTACCGGGCGCCCGACCGGGCCTTCGTGCTCGACCTGGCCCGGCGCGTCGGCATCGACCGGACCATCGGCGCGCCCTGGCCGGGCCACTCGGTGCGCCGGCTGCCCGCGCCCGCGGGCCTCACGCTGGAGGTCGGCTGGACGGGGGAGCCCGTCTCCACCGCGTCCCTCGTCTCCGGCCTGCACAAGAAGGCCTGGCGGGGCAGCGCCTCGCACCACAGGTTCGTCGAGACCTCGGCGCGCCTGGTGGGCGCCGCCGTCGACGCGCTGGAGTCCGGCGACCGCGAGGCCCTGCGGGACCGCATCCGTGCGGCCCGCCAGGAGTTGGCCCGCCTCGACGACGAGGTCGGGCTCGGTGTCTTCACCCCCAGACTCACCCGGCTCTGCGACGCCGCCGAGGCCGTCGGCGGCGCGGCCAAGCCCTCCGGGGCGGGGGGCGGCGACTGCGGTATCGCCCTGCTCGACGCGGAGGCGGCACACGACATCTCCCATGTACGGCAACGGTGGGTCACGGCCGGGGTGCTGCCCCTGCCTCTTCGTCCCGCCCTGGAAGGGATCGAGGAATGAGCGCTCAACGCAAGGACGACCACGTCCGGCTGGCCATCGAGCAGCAGGACACGCCCCGCGGGGTCAACCAGTTCGACGAGGTGTCGTTCGTACACCACGCCCTGGCCGGCATCGACCGCGAGAGCGTGTCGCTGAGCACGACGTTCGCCGGCATCTCCTGGCCGGTGCCCGTCTACATCAATGCGATGACCGGCGGCAGTGAGAAGACCGGCATCATCAACCGGGACCTGGCCATCGCCGCCCGGGAGACCGGGGTGCCGATCGCCTCGGGCTCCATGAACGCCTACCTCAAGGACCCCTCGTGCGCCGGCACGTTCAGCGTGCTGCGCGAGCAGAACCCGCACGGGTACATCATGGCCAACGTCAACGCGAACGCGACGGTCGAGAACGCCTGGCGCGCCATCGAGCTGATCCGGGCCGACGCCCTGCAGATCCACGTCAACACCGCGCAGGAGACCGCGATGCCGGAAGGCGACCGGTCGTTCTCCCACTGGGCCGGGCAGATCGAGAAGATCGCGGCGGCCGTCGACATCCCCGTCATCGTCAAGGAGGTCGGCAACGGCCTGAGCCGGCAGACCGTCGAGGCCGTGAAGGGACTCGGGGTCCGCGTGGCCGACGTCAGCGGCCGCGGCGGCACCGACTTCGCCCGCATCGAGAACGGCCGCAGGGCACTGGGCGAGTACGCCTTCCTGCACGGCTGGGGCCAGTCCGCACCCGCCTGTCTGCTGGACGCGCAGGACGCCGGCCTGCCGCTGCTCGCCTCCGGCGGGGTCCGCGGCCCGCTCGACGTCGCCCGCGCCCTGGCCCTCGGCGCGCACGGCGTCGGCGCCTCCGGCGGCTTCCTGCGCACCCTGCTCGACGGCGGCGTCGACGCGCTGATCGCCCAGCTCACCACCTGGCTGGACCAGTTGGCCGCGCTCCAGACCATGCTCGGCGCCCGCACCCCCGCCGACCTGCGCCACTGCGACGTACTGATCCACGGTTCGCTGCGGGACTTCTGTGCCGACCGGGGCATCGACACCGGCCCGCTCGCCCGGCGTTCGCAGGCGGCCGGGAGCCCCCACACCGCGAAGGGAAGCACCCGATGACCGACACACACGCCATAGCAGGTGTCCCGATGCGCTGGGTGGGCCCCCTTCGCATTTCCGGCAACGTCGCCGAGACCGAGACCCAGGTACCGCTCGCCACCTACGAGTCGCCGCTGTGGCCGTCTGTCGGCCGGGGCGCGAAGGTCTCCCGGCTGGCCGACAAGGGCATCGTCGCCACCCTCGTGGACGAGCGGATGACGCGTTCGGTGCTGGTGGAGGCCACCGACGCGCTGACCGCGCTGACGGCCGCGCGGACCATCGAGGCCCGCGTCGACGAGCTGCGCGAGGTGGTGCGCGGTTGCAGCCGCTTCGCCGAGCTGATCGGCATCCGGCACGAGATCAACGCCAACCTGCTGTTCATCCGCTTTGAGTTCCGCACCGGCGACGCCTCCGGCCACAACATGGCCACCCTCGCCTCCGACGTGCTGCTGAAGCACCTGCTGCAGACGGTGCCGGGCATCTCCTACGCGTCGATCTCCGGCAACTACTGCACGGACAAGAAGGCCACCGCGATCAACGGCATCCTCGGCCGGGGCAAGAACGTGGTCACCGAGCTGCTGGTGCCGCGTGACGTGGTCGAGAACGTCCTGCACACCACGGCCGCCAGGATCGTCGAGCTGAACATCCGCAAGAACCTGCTCGGCACCCTGCTCGCCGGCGGCATCCGCTCGGCCAACGCGCACTTCGCGAACATGCTGCTCGGTTTCTACCTGGCCACCGGCCAGGACGCGGCCAACATCGTCGAGGGCTCCCAGGGCGTGGTGATGGCCGAGGACCGCGACGGCGACCTGTACTTCGCCTGCACCCTGCCGAACCTGGTCGTCGGCACGGTCGGCAACGGCAAGGGCCTGGGCTTCGTGGAGACGAACCTGACCCGGCTCGGCTGCCGGGCCGACCGCGCGCCCGGCGAGAACGCCCGCCGGCTCGCCGTCATCGCGGCGGCGACCGTGCTGTGCGGCGAACTCTCCCTGCTCGCGGCGCAGACGAACCCCGGCGAACTCATGCGCGCACACGTCCAGCTGGAACGCGACAACACGACCGCAAAGGTTGGTGCATAGGGCATGTCCATATCCATCGGAATCCACGACCTGTCGTTCGCCACGGGAGAGTTCGTCCTGCCGCACACCGCGCTCGCCGCGCACAACGGCACGGAGATCGGCAAGTACCACATCGGCATCGGCCAGGAGTCGATGAGCGTCACCGCCGCCGACGAGGACATCGTGACGCTGGCCGCCACGGCCGCCGCGCCGATCGTCGCCCGGCACGGCACCGACCGCATCCGCACGGTCGTCTTCGCGACCGAGTCCTCCATCGACCAGGCCAAGGCGGCGGGCATCTACGTCCACTCGCTGATCGGTCTGCCCTCGGCCACCCGGGTGGTGGAGCTGAAGCAGGCCTGCTACGGCGCCACCGCCGCCCTCCAGTTCGCCATCGGCCTGGTGCGGCGCGACCCCGCGCAGCAGGTCCTGGTGATCGCCAGCGACGTCTCCAAGTACGACCTGGACAGCCCCGGCGAGGCCACCCAGGGCGCGGCCGCCGTCGCCATGCTGGTCGGTGTCGACCCCGCGCTGGTGCGCATCGAGGACCCCTCCGGACTGTTCACCGCCGACGTCATGGACTTCTGGCGGCCGAACTACCGGGACGCGGCCCTGGTCGACGGCCAGGAGTCCATCGGCGCCTACCTCCAGGCCGTCGAGGGCACCTGGAAGGACTACCAGGAGCAGGGCGGGCGCCCACTGGAGGAGTTCGCCGCGTTCTGCTACCACCAGCCGTTCACCAAGATGGCCTACAAGGCCCACAGCCACCTGCTGAACTTCAACGGCTACGACACCGACAAGGAGGCCGTCGCGGCCGCGCTCGGGCAGACCACCGCCTACAACCGGGTGATCGGCAACAGCTACACCGCGTCGGTCTACCTCGGCCTCGCCGCGCTCCTCGACCAGGCCGACGACCTGACCGGCCGGTCCATCGGCTTCCTCAGCTACGGCTCGGGCTCGGTCGCCGAGTTCTTCGCCGGGACCGTCGTCGCCGGCTACCGGCAGCACCTGCGCACCGAGGCCAACCGCACGGCGATCGAGCGGCGCAGGCCCGTGGGCTACGCCGAGTACCGCGCCCTGCACGAGCACAAGCTGCCGTCCGACGGCGGCGACCACGCCAACCCGGCCCAGACCACCGGACCGTACCGGCTGGCGGGGATCAGCGGGCACAAGCGGATCTACGAAAAGCGCTGACGCCTCCATCGGCCGGGCCGCGGCGGCCGAGGCGGTCCCGCGCCCTTCGGGGCGCGGGGCGCCGGGACCGGCCGGCCGCGCCACCACACACACTTCACTGTGAGGGGAGGTCATCCGTCATGGATGACGCCATGATCCTCGGTACGGGCAGCCCCATACGCGATGTCAGGATCCTCGGCACGGGAGCCTACGTGCCGCGGCGGATCGTCTCGAACGACGAGGTCGGCGCGCCGGCCGGAGTCGACGACGCCTGGATCACCCGCAAGACCGCGATCAGGCAGCGCCGCTGGGCCGCCGCCGAGGAGGCCACGTCGGACCTGGCGACGGCGGCGGCGCGGGCCGCGATGAAGGCGGCCGGCATCACCGCCGAGCAGCTGTCCGTGATCGCGGTCGCCACGTCCACGCCGGACCGGCCGCAGCCGCCGACGGCCGCCTACGTCCAGCAGAACCTCGGCGCCTCCGGCACCGCGGCGTTCGACGTCAACGCGGTGTGTTCCGGCACCGTGTTCGCGCTGTCCGCCGTCGGCAGCGTGATCCTGCGCCGGGGCGGTTACGCGCTGGTCATCGGCGCGGACGTGTACTCGCGCATCCTGGACCCGGCCGACCGCAAGACGGTGATCCTGTTCGGCGACGGCGCCGGCGCGATGGTCCTCGGCCCCACCACCCGCGGCCCGGTCGTACGGCATGTCGCCCTGCAGACGTTCGGCGAGCTGTCGAGCCTGATCCGGGTGCCGGCGGGCGGCAGCCGGCAGCCCCTCGACCAGGCCGGTCTCAACGCCGGGCTCCAGTACTTCGCGATGGACGGGCGCGAGGTGCGCCGCTTCGTCGTGGAGCACCTGCCGCAGCTGGTCAAGGGATTCCTGCACGAGGCGGGGGTCGAGGCCGCCGACGTCAGCCATTTCGTGCCGCACCAGGCCAACGGCGTCATGCTCGACGAGGTCTTCGACGCCCTGGCCCTGCCCCGCGCCACCATGCACCGGACGGTGGAGCACTACGCCAACACGGGAGCCGCCTCCATCCCGATCACCCTGGACGCGGCCGCCCGGGCGGGTGCCTTCCGGCCGGGTGAGCTGATTCTGCTGGCCGGCTTCGGCGGCGGCATGGCCGCGAGTTTCGCCCTGGTCGAGTGGTGACGGGGCGGCCACCGGGCCGCCCCGCCCCCGAACTGCACTCATCGAAAAGGTTGCACCCATGTCCCTCGTTCTCGACCCCGCGGCCCAGGACCTGCTGTTCCGCGAGGCCCGCACCCCGCAGACCTTCACCGACGAGCCGGTGACCGACGAGCAGATCCAGGCGGTCTACGACCTGGTGAAGTACGGTCCGACCGCCTTCAACCAGAGCCCGCTGCGCATCACCCTGGTCCGCTCCCGCGAGGCCCGCGAGCGGCTGGTGAAGCACATGGCCCCGGCCAACCAGGCCAAGACGCTCACCGCCCCGCTGGCGGCGATCCTGTCCACGGACAACGAGTTCCACGAGGAGCTGCCCAGACTGCTCCCGGCCTTCCCGCAGGCGAAGGACGTGTTCTTCGCCGAGCGACCGGTCCGCGAGCGATCCGCCCAGCTCAACGGCACCCTGCAGGCCGCGTACTTCATCATCGGCGTCCGCGCCGCCGGCCTCGCGGCCGGACCGATGAACGGCTTCGACTACCCCGCGGTGCAGGCGGAGTTCCTGGACGAGGACCACACGCCGCTGATCGTCGTCAACATCGGCCGGCCCGGCCCCGGCGCCTGGGGCGAGCGCGCCCCGCGTCTCGCCCTCGACGAGGTCGTCCGGACCGTGTGACGGATCGGGTGCCGGCCGCCCGGCCGGCACCCGGCCCACCGGCGGGCCCAGGGAGTGTCAGCCGCCGTCGGAAGACTGGCGTTCGGCGTACGACGCGGGCCACAGCTCGCGCAGCAGCCGCAGCTCCTCCTCGGACAGCGGTACGTCCTCGCGCAACCGCTCGGGATGGGCGGGCGGCGGCCCACCGGGCCGCTGCCGCGGCTCCCGCTCCTGGCCCGCGAGGTGGACGAAGGGGTCGTGTCCGGCCCCGAAGGCCACCAGGGACACCCAGAGCCGTCGTACGAGATAGTCCGCCAGCGACCGCCGACCGCCCCGCAGCAGTCTCTTCTTCATGTTCGCCCCCTTGGTCCCTTCGCTCGTAGCCTCCTCCACAGATTCCCAAGGTCCGCTCGCGGCCCAGTGGAGAACGGCCTCCGCCGGGCCGCGGGTACAGCGGGTCAGTCCATGCCCCGCACGACATGGGGCTCCCACAGCTCGTCCTCGTCGAACCCGGCGAGCCGCAGCGGCGGGGCCGCCGGAAAAGCACCCCGCAGCCCGTCCCGCAGCCTGTTGTCCTCCTCTGTCTCCCCGGTGTCGTTCACCTGCTCCTCCTGATGGTTCCTCGTCAGTAGCGGTAGTGGTCCGGCTTGAACGGGCCGTCGACCTCGACACCGATGTACGCGGCCTGCTCCGGGCGCAGCTTGGTGAGCTTCACGCCGA
>NZ_JBVJMF010000022.1:0-148505 GCF_055584345.1 Streptomyces sp. NPDC104106 | reverse complement strand
ACCCCCACCATGACACCATTTCAGAAACCGGCACACCCGATCCGTGAATTCACCGCACGCCCGCACGAAAACAAACCTCCCCGCCCCTGACACACGGGGCAGGAGACAACCATTCCCGGGACACGGAAGGGGCCTGACGGCCCCACCAGACATCCCGACACGTACCCGTCAATCTGACACTGCGTCATGCGCAATGCAGGAATCAAAAGTCACCACTCGAAAACGGAATGAACCCGAAACAGGAAACCCCGGCAAGAACCTCTGACAGGCCCTTCCCGGGGTTTCTACATGCACCGCATTCCCTGAGCTGCTGCTTATCCGTAAGTGCACCAGCCCCCATTATCGGGATGCGCGGCATTCACACGGAATCACCTCAGATTGGGGACTGTGTGATGCAGCCGGAGACCTATAGACGGAGATTGCGCGTTCCAAATCTCAATGCATGAGCTGCAAGTGGCCAAGCGGGGATCCACCGCAATAGGGCGGTTTCCCCCGCACCAAGCCATCCCTCGCTCAACGGTGCCCATGGGTACTGCCGACGGCTGCGCAGGGCGCCATGTCGACGGCTCCAGCGCTTCCGCGATGCAGGCCTCCTCTGTTGGAACCGGTGGGGCGCTGCGGACTACCTCTGCGAGTTGCTGAAGCCTGTTCTCCAGGTCCTCGCGGGATCCGTACAGGGCGATGCCGTTGCTTCCGGTCCAGACGGCAACGGCGATCTCCCCCGGCTCCACGACAGCGCCATCGATGTCGCATCCCGGGTAGAGAAGTTCGGCACTGCTGCTGGTGTCAGCCCATTCGAGTCGATCGGTCATGGCCTCTTCCTCATCGGCTGTTCGTGTCAGGGGGCCAGAAGTGCCGGCGGGGGCCGCCCCGCTGGGTCTGGCATGGGCCGGTGTCGGCCTCTGACGGGACCAGGCAGGTGGTGGGCCGCCGTTTCCGGTCAAGGAGCGGCGCTGCGGCCCTCCAGGGCGGCCGGGCCCTGCCGGGCCCGGCCGCCTGATAGTTCAGGCCCGGGTGAGCAGGAGGAGCCGCCGGTGGGCCTTGGTCTTCATGTCGTCGTCGGCTCCTTCGAGGGCGGCCGTGGCGCGGGCGATCTCCTCGGTCATCGTCTGGCCGGGGCGCCGGGGGGCGACGTGGTCGAGGTAGCCGGTGATGGCGCGCTCTGCGGCGTAGGCAGTACGGCCGACCCTGTCGGTCTCGGCGCGGAACACCTCGTCGATGGCGCTGAGTCGGGTGGCGAAGTTCCTGCGCTTCTGGTCGGTGGCGTCGTCGTCGAGGGGCCACAGGTCGGCGATGACCTTGTGGAAGTCAGCGACCGCGATGTCTGTGCGGGCGAGCGCGGTCTCTTCAGTGGCGAAGTTCTCGAAGTACTTCACGGACAGGCCGAGCGTGCGGCGGGCCTCCTTGATCTGGTTGGTGGCGCCTGCGGTGTGGCGGATGGCCCAGCGGGTCACGGCATCGCGGACGGCGAATCGCTCGGTGTTGGCGCAGACGGGCCGCCAGGGGGTCACAACGCACTGGAACTGCCCCTGGCCGCTGTGGTCGTTCATCACGGCGACGTACGGGACGATCTGGTCGTTGATGCCTTCGGCGTCCACGGTCACGGTCTCCGGCAGGCGGATCGAGATGAACACCCGGCGCCCGCCCCGGATGACCCCGGCGGACTCCCACACGACATCGAATCGGCCTACCAGCTCTTGCAGGAATTCGAAGCCCTCCCGGTTCTGGATCGGCTGGTATCGGCGGCCGACGACGCCGAGCGGCGCGCCGGTGTCCTCGCGGACAGTGTGGAACTGGTCGGCGTGCTCTCGCAGTTCGCCGTCCCACTTGTAGAGGGCGGGGACGGTGGTGACAGTGAAGTCGAGTCCACCCTTGCTCAGCACTTCGTCGATGTCGGTGGTGCCGCCGGGGATGATCTGGCCGAGTCCGTGCCAGGCGCGGGACGACGCGTACAGGGCGATCGTGCCGTCTGCGCGGGTGTCGAGGCCGTGGTTCGCGAGGATCGCATCGATCTCGCCCTGGGCGTTGCGGGAGACGGTGAAGGTCTCGCCCCGGTCCCAGCCGGTCAGGACCTCGTACTGATCGCCGCCGAGCATTCGGATCTCGCCTCGGTCGATGCGGGTCTGGAAGGCGCGCTCGCGGCTGCGGGCCGCGTCGATCTGGCGGGCCTTCTCGTTGGCGAACGCGGTGTTCACGTCGGTGATGGTCACGGTGCACTCCTGAACTTCGTTGCGGGTGTGCCTTCGGTGGCCGGGGAGGGTCTGCCACGAACTCCTCCTCGACGAGACAAATATACCGCAGTTCGATCACTTTCGGGAGGGTGGTCGCCCACATTTCTTGGACAATTTCCCCAGCTCAGACGGCCTTTGAGCGTGGGGCGCAGCAGGGCGTGGGGGTGATCGGCGGCCCCCGTGGGCGCGGAGCGCCGAGGGCAAGGTGGCGGGCAGCGCGAAGCGAGGGGCCAGGGCGCGGAGCGCGCTGGGACCGGCTGCCCGGGACCGCAGTGCGCGAGAGCGCGCAGCGCTCGGTTAGGGCGCCGCGGAGCGGGGTCCTAACGCGCAGCGAGGGGCAGAGCCGCGGAGCGGCTCCGCCCCTCCGTCGGCCGCCACCGCGCCCTGCTGCGCCCCACGCTCAAAATGTGTCGTGCTGCTCCCTGCGCGCGTGCAGCGTCCTCCCGTCGCCCTGTGCACCCAGCTCTCGGAAGCTCCCGCTGGGGTCGCTTCCCCGCCGGCCCTGATGAGTTGCTGCCGGCGGGTTGGGGGTTCTGTGAAGTTCAGCAGCGAATATCGCTGCGCCATGGGCGTTTCGGTAGGCACGGTGCCCTGCACGGCGACTTCGAAAATGAAAGAGCTGAGAGTGACACTGTTCCGGCTCGTCTGGACCAAATACACCGACCTGATTGGAGATGGTGCGGGATTGTAAGACACCGCATTCAGTGATATTCAGCGCTTCGGCGATTCTGGCGTCCCTGATGGTGACGTGCGCGGTGGGCGTGACGGGCTGCTTTTCTGCCTGCAATTCGGTCTTCGTGGACTAGGTGACCTGCTACATGGGTGCCTGCTGGCTAGGTGGCTTCGGTGCGGTGGAGGTGCCACTCTTCCGCCGCGGTGTGATGGCGCCTGCTGTGGGGCCCCACGGAGGCACCAAGAGATGACGACGGCGGGTTGGTGGTGGTGCAACCGGTCGGCAGCCATCAGGAGCCAGAAACGGGCGTCCTGGGGTCTCCGTCCGGGTAGGCGAGGACCGTGATCGCGTCCTGGATATGCGCCTCACACCATGCGTTCGTGCAGGCCGTGTCCGTCCACAGCAAGAAGGCGTCGGGCTGGCAGCGGTCATCGGTCGGTGTGCGGACGGGATCACGGGCGGCGGCCGAACCACCGCCGCCATCCTCGGCGGCGCGGTGCAGGTCCCGCAAGCGGAGGCACCGGGGGCGGCGGGAAAGGCGGCCGTGGTGGTACGGGCGGGGGTTGCGTGGGGGCGTCAGGAACCGCTGGTTCGGGATGCGGCGGTGTCACGGCCGGCTCGTCGGCGAGCTCGGATTCGGGCAGCACCGTCTCGGCTGCAGGTTGGGCCTGCGGGGGTGGAGCCGCCAGCGCTGGCGGCAGGGACGGCGTGATGGATGCGGGCTGGGCCGGTGCTGAGCGAGGTTTCGGTGCGGGGCGCGAGCGGCGGGCGCGTGCCCGGGCTTCGGCGTCGGCCCGCTGGCGGGCAGTGACGGGGGCAGGGCATGTCGGCTCGGTGGGTAGCCCGGTGGTGGGGTCGGTCTCCCAGTACGCGATCTGCCAGTGCTCGTCGGCGAACAGCCGCAGCTGGGGAACGTGGGGCGTGTCAAAGACGGTCCAGTCGCCGACGGCGAGGACGTGAGTGCCGGCGGTGAGCGGCTTGATGAGGCTGTCGTGGGCGGAGCGCAGCAGCACGTGGAAGCGGGCGCCGTCGGCGGGAACATCGAGCGCGAGGCGGGCGTACGGCTTTCCGTTCCTGTCCTGGACGATGCTGTGGACCGTGCCGTGCACGGCGATCGGGTGGCTGATCGGCTCTCGGCGGGCGCACCGCTGGTAGAGGTCTGCGTAGGTCCGCGGGCTGTAGCAGAACCGGCCCCAAAGGATGGGGCGCTGACCGTGGGGTTTGACTCTGAAGCGCTCGACAACCCTGGGGTCGAAGCCGTGCATCTGCAGGAACCGGGCGATCTTCGCGGCACTCGTGATGGCCGGCGGGAGGTAGGGCCGCACGGTGGTCGTGTCGTGGGTGCGGACCACATCAGTGTCGGTGTCGTCGATCGGCATAGTCGGCCAGGGCGGCAGGGCACTGATGTCAGCGGGGAGTTCGAGACGGAGCAGGCCGTCATCGGTGACGTGGGCCAGGCCGTGAGACCCGTGCGCGATGCTCTGGATGACCTCTGTGGGGTTGAGCAGGCAGCCGGCTTCGTGGCTGGTCCCCTTGGCCAGACGAAAGAGGCTCGGGACGCTTTTGTAGCCGCGTACCGGTTCGACGGCGCGGTCGCAGTGCAGGCAGATCAGGGGCCGTTCGAACGGTTCCGGGTCGGGGCCGATCTCCTCGGCCGGGACCAGCCTGCCGGTGCGCTGCTCGCGGGCCTTGTCCATCTGCTTCTGCTGTGCCTTCCGGTCAGGGGCCGACGGCCAGCTGGCATCCGGGCGGGATGCCCCAGCGGGCGAGAAGGCCACGGGTTCGGGCGGCGCGTGCGGCAGTGACCTCGAGCGAGACGGTGGCGCTGAGGGTCTGTATGCGGCCGTGGCCGGCGCGGGGCTCGTCCTCGGGTATCGGCACCGGGCTCCTTCAGCGGGTGTGGATCGGCCGGGGCAGGAGGTTGCGCAGGAGTTCTGCGGTGTCGGGCTCCATTTCGACCCCGCCGCCGATCGAGTCGTTGATCCTGCGAAGGCGTGCGGCGGCTTCGCGGAGTGCGTCGACGTCGCCGGCGGCGTGGTGGGCGAGGAAGAGGGCACGGTAGAGGGTCTCGCTGTCCTCGACGGCGAGCATGCCTTGGCGGGCCGCCCACAGAGCGCTGGGGATGTCTCCGGCCTCGCGTCGGCGGGTGGACAGTTCGCTGGCGACGTCCGTAATCGCGGACACCATTTCCTGGATGGTCGGCTCGGCCCAGGCGTAGCGCTGGGGATCCATGCCGGCGAAGGGGCGGCCGCGGACCAGCGCGAGGGCGCGCCGCAGGGCGAGGTCGCCGTCCTCGGTGGCCTCGGCGAGGCCTTGGCGGGCGTACTGCTGGAAGGTCACCCAGTCACAGGTGACGTGGGAGCCGAGGCGGTATCGCTTGTCGGGGGTGTTCTGGACGCGGGGCAGGTGTTGGTTGCCGTCGGCGTCGGTGCCGAGCCAGGAGCGGGTACGGCTGATGACGGCGTTGCGCATCTCCTTGTTGACCCGCGAGGCAGGCCATAGGGCGGCGTCGACGGCGTGGTGGTCGCTGCCGGGGTTGAGGGCCAGGAAGGCGAGGAGTTCGCTGGCGACGCTCTTGCGGTTGGAGTCGACCCGGCCGGAGGCGCCCGTGATGGTGATGGGGCCGAGGAGCAGGACGGCCGGGCCGGACGGTGTCTGATCCGGCTCGGCGGTGTTCGGGGCGGGTACAGCGGGCGCAGGGATCGGGGCGCCCGGTTGGGCGTCGGGCGACGTGCGTGGACGGTGTACGCGCTCGGCTTGGGCGGGTGTGGGAGCGTCGTCGGTGTCGTCGCCCTCAAGGGCCAGGACATCGGCGAGGGATTCGCCGCCGCTGGCTGTGGCGGCCGCGTCGCTGTCGGCTGCCGCGGCGGGTTCGGGGATGGTGACGTGGACGGCGGATGCCGGAGTGGTGCAGGGGCTGGTGAGTGCGAGGGAGATGTCGGCCGGGCCGGCCGCGGGTGCGACGTCGTCGGATTCGTCGTCCCCGAGGACGTCGGCGAGGGATTCGCTGGTGGGGGCGGGATTGGTCGCTGGGGCGTCCTGTGAGGTGGCCGGGTGCTTTTCGAAGCTCGGGGCGGGCGATTCGGACTCGAGCGCTTCCTGTTCCAAGGCTGCGTACTCGTCTGGCAGCCCGTCGCTGTCCGCGCCGTCGTCGGCGAGCGGGTCGTCCTTGTCTGGCTGCATCCAGTCAGGGCCGGGCCCCACCCAGTCGGGGGCGGGTTCGTCGCTGTCGCTGTCGGCGGTGGTGAGCAGTTCGATGGCGTCGTGGAAGCGGTCGTCGTCCAGGGTCTGCAGGCGGACCGGCAGGCCCGAGCCGGGCAGGACGACGGTGTCGTCGGAGCTCTGGCAGGTGAGCGTCCATGCATCGTCCGGCAGGCCGGCAGGGGCGTGGGCGGTGATGATGGCGCTCGCTGTGCGGGGCGTTTCGGTGAGAGCGGCCAGCAGGTTGTCGGTGGCGGATTCGTCGGGCAGTTGCTCGGCGAGGAGGATGTGCGGGGTCCAGTCGCCGCCGGTGTCGTCGCGTAGCCGGGCGGCGCGTGGGGAGTCGGCGCCGAGTTCGCTGAGGGCGCTGCGCTGATCGTCGGCGTGGGCGACGAGTTCGGCGCGGGCGGCGTCGGCGTCTTCGGCGCGGGCTACGCGTTCGGGGACGGCCGTCTCCAGGCCGGGGACGGTGGTGCCGAGGGCGGTGACTTCGAGGTGGCCCGCCACGGGGGTGTTGGCGAGTTCCACGGCGATGGCCTGCAGGACGTGGCGGGCGAAGTCCGGGTCGCCGTCCAGGTGGAGGAGGCCGATGTGCTCCAGGTCGATGAGCACGTAGCGGCCTTGGGTGTCCCAGCCGATCGAGACGAGTGCCGGGTAGGGAGCCCCGACGCTGTGTCCAGTGTCCTCATCTGCCAGGTCGGGGTGATTGGCGGTGCAGGTCCACAGGTCCTGGCGGCCGGCCGACGCGGTGAACGGCGCGCAGGGCGGGGTGTCTTCGGCGAGGTGGAGCTCGAGGCGGCTTTCGTGGAGGACGGCCGCGTTGAGGACGGGGAGTTCACGCCCTTGTTCCTTCAGGTTGCCGGCGAGGCAGCGCAGAGCGGCGTTGAGCAGGTCGAAGCCGGTCGGGGCTTGGACGCTGCGCAGGCCTTGCTCGGTGGCGGCGGCACGGCCGGTGGGCATGGCGATGCGGCGTCCGGGACGGCGGCGATGCTGCTGCCGGCGGCGCCGTACGGAGAGGGTGCCGACGAGTGCTGCGGCGACGACGCCGGTCGCGGTCCACAGCATGACCGTGCTGAGGGGGCTTTCGCTGTCCTGGTGGGGCTGGGCGGCGGGTGCCGGGGAGGCAGTGTCCGTCGGGGCCGTGGTGTGGGGCGCGGCCGCGGATGGCTCGGCGGTCCGGCTCCTGGACGGGGCGGGCGTGGTGGCCGGTGGCTGCTGGTGCTGACCCTGACCAGTGTCCTGGTCGCCTGCGGTGGGCGCCGTACGGTCCCCCGGGCCGGTGTCGGTGGGCTTGTTGCGCGGCGTGGCGGTGTGGGGGCCCTGGTGGCCGGTGTCGGGATCGGCCGGTGCTTCGGCGTGGCCGGCCCCTGGCAGGTCGAGCTTCTGCCCGGGGAAGATCAGGTCTGGGTTGTCGAAGTGGCCTCCTCCTGGCTGGGCTTCGCCCCGGTTGGCCTCGTAGATCTCCTTCCAGGCCGTGGGGTCGCCGTACTCGTTGCCGGCGATCGACCAGAGGCTGTCGCCGGTGTCGACGGTTACCTGGTCGTGCCGCGGCACAGCCCGGTGGCTGGAGTGGTCCGAGCCGGGGGTCTTCTCGCTGGCGTCCTGAGCGTGCTCCGTGTGCGGCTGGCTGGGGGCGTCCGCGGTGCGGTCGGCGGTCGGCGTGGTGCTGGGGGCGGCGGCTGGGGTGGCGGGGCGGGCGTCGAGGGGCAGCTTGATGACTGTGTCTTTGGGCAGGTACTGGTCGCCGGAGGCGAGTTGGGGGATGTCCGGGTTGAGGGCGGCGATGTCCCGCCACCGCTGCCCGGTACCGAGGTATTGCTCGGCGAGGTCCCAAGGGGTTTCGGTCGCGGACGTGACCTTGTGGGTGGGGAAGGTGGCGTCGGCCGTCGGCGTGCTGGTCGGGTTGGCCGTCGCGCTGGAGCTGGGGCCGGCCAGGGTCTGGGTGACGGCGACGGCGGGCATGGTGGTGGCGGCCGAGGCGGCGGTGGGCGCCAGCAGCACGATGCCGCCGACCAGGAAGCTGGCCAGGGACTGCATGCTGCCCAGGCCGCGGATACGGGGGGCGGAGCGGCGGCGGGCGATGGCGACGACTTCGAGGGCGACGCTGAAGGTGAACGCGGCCCAGGCGGCCCAGCCGATGCAGGTGAGCGCGACCAGCCACAGGGTGCCGTCGTCCTGCTCGAGAAGCAGGTTGAGCCCCCCGGAGACTTCGGTGGGCTGGTGGCCGAGGGCGAGCAGTGCAAGGGGGACACCGCCGATCAGGGCGATGAGGAGGGCGAGGCCGACGAGAGCACGCAGCAGCGCGCCGACGGCGCGCAGCGGCTTGGCGGTGCGGTGGGCCATGCGGCTCAGCCTCCAGCTTGGGTCTGCAGGTGGGCGGTCGCGGTTCCGTCCACGTGGATCGTGCCCACGCCGAGCAGGGATGCAAAGTGGGTGGCGTAGGTGTCGTGGACGGTCACCGTCAGGGTCTGCCCTCCGTCGGTGATCTGTACGTCGCCTTGGACGCCTGCTGCGGCGAGGTAGTCCAGGGCGGCTCCGCGCGCGGCGTCGGGGTCGATGGTGATGGCGGTGCCCTGGATCGCTTGGGCGGCATCGACCTGCTCGCCGGCGGCGCGGGCGGCTTCCTGGGCAAGGGAGGTGGCCCGGTTGGAGGCGTTGAGGGCGCCGCCGCCGTCGACGAGCAGTCCCATGACCATGAGGATGGCGAGTGCGGACAGCGCCAGGAACAGGGACATGGATCCGCGGTCGCCTCGGGCGGCCACTGCGGCGCGGCAGCGGGCCAGCCGGTTCCGTGCGGCGTGGATCATTGCCGCCCCCGGTAGGTGTCGATCGGGCTGGTGAACGATGCCGTGAGGGTCTTGGATCCGGGCAGGCCGGGCAGCCCGATGTCCGACAGGCGTGCGGTGCAGGAGATCGTGGCGGTCACGGTGGCGGCTTGGCCGACGTCGAGGGAGTAGCCGGAGGTGTCGACCGTCACGTCGGTGGTCTGGCAGGTGATGCCGTCGCCGCTGAGGCTGTCCTCGGCGGCTGCCCGGGCCTGGGTCTGGGCGCTGGCGGCGTCGCGTTCGAGGGAGGCGGCGCGGGCCGCGGCGTGGGCGGCCGCGTCGACGGCCCCGTCGGCGTCGATGACACGGCCGAAGGCGATCATCAGTCCGAGCAGGGCGATGATGGCCGGGGCAATCACCACGACTTCCAGCGAAGCGCTGCCCCGGTCACGGTGCGGGCGGATGCGGATCATGGGTTCGTCCAGCGTTCGATCGGGCCGTGAGCGTCCTGGGTGACCGTCAGTTCCAGCCCGGGAACCAGGGTGGCCACGTGCCCGGTGACCGTGATGTGGATTTCCTCGGCGGTGCTGCCCGCGGAGGAGACGGACGCGCCGCGCACGCTGCCGCCGAACTTGGCGAGGAAGCCCTGCGCCTGGGCGACGCCGTCGCCTGGGCTGGAGCCGAACTGGCGGCCGGTGTCGACGCCTTGCCGCGCCGCGGACTGCGCGACTTTACGGGCGTGGTAGTACAAGCCGACCTGGATGATGGTGAAGACCAGCATCAGCACCACGACAGCCAGGACGGCGACCTCCACGCTGCCGTTCCCGCGGTCTTGGCGCAGTCGGGCAGCCAGTGCCCGCCAGCGGCCGCTGGGCCTGTGCGTCTTCACCGTCTCTTCCCTCCCCTGGTGGTGGATCCGTCCTTCAGCCGCCGTTGATGATGCCGATCTTCTCCAGCACCTTTGTATGGATGGCGGCGACCACGAGGCCGGCCACCACGATCAGGACGGCGGCCATGACGGCGAGTTCGGTGGTGGACTGGCCGGCGTCGCCGGCGTTCTTCAGCTGCTCCCAGCGGGCCCGCAGCAGGGTCGTGAGGTAGGTGAGGTCCATCGTGCTTTTCCTTCTGTGTCAGCTGCCGAGAATGGTGATCGTCAGGGGAATCATCACGAAGGTGATCATGAGGATGACCCCGAAGGTGACCGGCAGGATCATGGCGGCGGAGGCCTCGTTTGCCTTGGCCTTCTGATCGGACAGCAGCGCGATGCGCAGCTGCCGGGCCTGCGCCTGCAAGGTGGTGTAAACGGCGGCGCCGTCCCCGGCCAGGGCGAGGGTGTCGGCGGGCCGGGTCAGTTCCGGGATGTCGAGCT
Organism: Streptomyces sp. NPDC104106; assembly: GCF_055584345.1. Classification (NCBI taxonomy): domain Bacteria; kingdom Bacillati; phylum Actinomycetota; class Actinomycetes; order Kitasatosporales; family Streptomycetaceae; genus Streptomyces; species Streptomyces sp. NPDC104106. Next base: position 138,266 of record NZ_JBVJMF010000022.1, on the reverse strand, counting down.
CCTCGCCGAGCTGCTTCAAGGCGTCCCACGGAGTGACGCCGGCGAGGTCGGCCTGGTGGAAGACCTGCCGCATCCGCTCGAAGATGAAGTTCTCACCGACCCTCGCGGTGTCGGTCAGGGCCTGGGCGGCACCGGAGTTGGCGACCCGGGCCAGCGCTACGCGCTCGAGGTAGGAGGCGGCCGCGTGCCGGACGATCAGGCGGGCCTCACCGGCCTCCTTGGCGACCTCGCGGCCCGGCCACAGCCAGAACAGGGCAGCCAGGCCGAGAGAGAGGCCCGCCGGGACGACGTAGGGAAACGGTGCGCCGGCGAGGGCGAGCATGGCTTGCAGTAGCTGCGGAATGATCAGGCCGTAGAGGGCGAACAAGAAGCGTTTGCCGAGGTGTTCGGCCGGGCTGATGCGCAGCAGATTCAGGTCGCGCATCGGCAGGGCGATGCGCTCCCCGAAGTCGGCCAGAAGCCGGTTGCCGACTCGCTCAGGTAGCGATCCGGTGGCGGCGGGAGCGTCGGTGGGCAGGGCGGTGGGCACCTTGCTCGCGTCCAGCCGGTCCAGGACGCTGGTCAGATCGGGCTTTGCGGGCCAGGCGGCGCGCACGCCCAGGCCGAGCAGGACGCCGGCGGCGGCTGCGGGCGCGATGACGTTCAGGGGGATCATCGTGCGTCCTCTTTCCGGGCATGCGCGGTGGCCGCCGAGGCCCAGGCCTGCGGACGGACGCTGTCGGCGCTGAAGGCGTAGCTGAGCGCGATGTCCCGGGCGTGGCGCTTGTCGATCTCGATCAGGCGCGGGTCGGGGGTAGTGCGGGCGATGCGGCGCAGCAGCATCAGCGTCCAGGCGAATCCACCGCCGAGCAGGGCGAGCACGACCTGTCCGGCCGGGGTCTGGTACCAGCCCGACCAGCCGTCGTTCAGCATGCAGCCGAGGACGACGATGAGCACGACGATGGAGACCATGCGCGCGCTTTTGCGGACCTTGGCCCGGTCGGCCTCGACGTCGCGGGCGTCAGCGGCCTGCTGGTGGATGGTGACGGCCAGCGCCTCGAGCGCATCAGCGAGACCCGGGCCCTTGTAGACGGCGTGGGACTGGAAGAGCAGCACCACGTGGTCGAAGACACCGTCGGCCATCTCGTCGGCGAACAGGTCGAAGGCGTCGTGTGCCTCCATGCCGGTGCGCAGCCGCTCGGACAGGGCGCGGACGTTCGCCGCGATCGGCGCGGGGGCGTTCTTCGCGGAGGCACGGATCGTGGCCGGCAGGCCGATGCCCGCGGTGTGGACACCGGCGAGGTGGTTGAGCCACTGCGCGAGGGCCTCGAGGCGTTCGATGCGCGCCTGCGCGGAGACTCCCGGGTTGAGGACGAACGGCAGGCCGAGGACCGCGGCTCCGGCGAGCAGACCGTGGACGGGCCAACCTGTGTAGGCCCACACCCCGAGGGTGACGACGCCGGCGAGCGTGACCAGGTAGCGCCAGCGGGCCTGCCACTTCTCCGGCAGCTCGGCCCGCGCGCGCCGCAGGCGGGCGGCGACCTGGCGGCGTGGCTTGAGTGGATCGGGCGTACGGCCGCGGAGCTCGCGCACCAGGGCGATGACGGCAACGGCGGCGAGAACCGCGAACAGGGCTGCCATCAAGGAGAGTTCGGAAATGGTCACGGTGCCTCCCCCGTGCATGCCCGAAGGGTAGGGACGTGTCGCGTCATGCCGAGGGGCCCTTTCGCTGCAGGGGCCCGCCCCACGCACCGAGCGGATTGTCGGTCAGCCAGGCGCGGTGGAAGGAAGGGCTGCCCTCGAGGTCGGGGAACCGGGACTTGTTCTCCAACTCGCCGATGAAGGAGGGCATGTTCTTGAAGACGGCGCGTGGCTCGTGCGGGCCGGCGGGGCCGAAGATCTCGGTGGTGGTGGGGCGGCCGCCTTCACCGACGAGGTCGTGGACCTCGTAGATGTGGCTGATGTAGCGGTGCTTGCGGCCGCCGTACTTCACGTCGTCCCAGTCGTAGGCGATGTAGACGACAACGTCGATGGAGGCGGCGATGAGGTGGTGCGCTGCCTCGGTGGCCATGCCGGCCTCCGTACACAGCTGCACCAGGCGGCTGATGATCGCGTGCGGGCGGCGCACGTGCATCGTGCACATCGATCCCGAACCGCCGGCCGACATGGCCTGCAGCATCGGCACGATCTCGGTGGAGCGGACCTCGCCGACGACGACCCGGGTTGCGTTGTAGCGCAGGGCGGTGGCGAACATGTCGGAGATCGTGATCTCGCCGGCCATCTTGTCGCCGAGAATCTCGCCGTTGCTTTGCCTCGCCTCGAACGCGTAGGTGATCGGGCCCGGCTTGCCGGAGGCGGCCGGTTCGTCCAGGTAGAGCTCGCGGTCGGACTCAAGGGTGACGAGGCGTTCGTCTGCGGGGATTTCCCGGCCGAGCGCGCGCAGGAGGGAGGTCTTGCCGGCGCCCATGTCGCCGACGACGAGCAGGTTCATCCGGGCCTGGACGCAGGCCCGCAGGAAGTACTGCAGGATCGGGTTGAGGGTGCCCCACTGGCGCAGTTCGTCCAGGCCGGTGTCGCGCAGGCGGTGTTTGCGGATGACGACGGAGGGTCGGCTGGTGAGCATGGAGGCGGTTACGCGGGAGCCGTCGGGCATACGGAAGCCGACCATCGGGGTGGATTGGGTCAGGCCGCGTTCGCCGTGGCCGGACAGGCGGGCCATGCGGTTGACCCAGGCGATGAGCTCCTCGTGGGAGTCGGCGACCTTGTCGATGGTGCGGCGTGGCCGGTCGAGGTATTCGACGTGTGCGCGCAGGCCGTCGACCATGACGTCCTCGACGCCGTCCTCGTCGAGGAGGCTCTGCAGGCGGCCGCCGCGGTACATGGAGTTGAAGACCGCGATGCCGATGGCCTGTTCCTGTGCCTCGGTGAGGGGCACGTTGGCCTGCGCGTACTTGGCGGCCCAGTCCGCGACCGCGGTGGTGACCAGGGAGCGGGCGAGCGCCCGCCGGTCGGCTTCCTCCATGAGCCGCTGGGGGTCCCGGGCGGTCAGCTGCTTGGAGACCTCGGCCTGCAGCGTCTCGATGACCTCCCAGCCCACCGGCAGCTCGCCGGGCAGGCCCGCCAGGCGGGGCACCGCGGCGGGGTCGGTCCGGGCCGGTGGGACGACGGCGGGCGGCACCTGCGGCGCGGTGGGCACGGGGCGTGTCTCGGGCGCGGCGCGCTGGGTGAGGTGTCCGGCAAGCAGGCCGGCGATGTCGTCGCGGCCCAGGGCTGGCTGATGGCCGTTGACGCCCGGACGCTGATGGGTGTCAGCCATGCTTCACTCCCCCTTCGGGGTGCTGCCGGTTCAGCCGCTGCAGGATCCCGGCCAGTTGGGGAGCGGCAGGGGGGTACTGCTGCTGGAGGTGGCGGCGGGATGCTGCGGCCTCGATGTGCTCAGTGGCGGTGCGGGCGTGCCGCAGCAGCGGGCTGCGGCCGTAGCCGCGGGGTGGGTTGCCGCCTGCGGTCAGGTAGTGGGCGACGTCCGGGTCGGAGGGCAGGGCGGCGATCACCGGCGTCTGCAGGGATTCGCCGACCTGATGGGCCCGGAAGGGACCTTCTTCGATCAGCAGCAGGCCGAGCGCGTCGGCACCGGAACCCTGTTCGTGCAGTGCTGTGCGCAGCGGGGGGATGACGTGGCGGGCCAGGGCGAGAGACTGCTCGGTGCCTCGTACGACGAGTAGGACCAGGTCGGCCCGGTACAGCAGCGGGGCCGGGGTCAGGGTCGGGTGGAGGTGGCCGGCCTCCAGGGCGAGGCGGCCGCAATCGATGAAGATGTCGTGGCCTGCCTGCTGGGCCATGACGTGCAGGACGTCGGCGAGGGCTGGCCAGGTGCGGGCCAGGGCGGCGGCTTGAGCGGGGTCGGTCAGGCCGGGCAGCAGTTTGCGGTGCCCGGGCTGGTCGAGGGGCCACAGGTGAGAGGCGAAGGCGTTGGCGAGGGCCTCGGGCCCGGTGCGCTCGGCGCGAGCCAGGTGGTAGAGGCCGAAGCCGGCGCTGACCTGGCCTCCGAGTAGCCCGGCCCGGATGGTGCCGCCGGCGGGGTCGCACTCGGCGAGCAGGGAGGCTCGTTTGGAGGCAAGGGTGAGGGCGAGCGCGGTGGTGGTGACGCCGGAGGACTTCGCGGAGACGAGTGCGGTGACGGGCATGGGCTAGTTGCTCCGGGGTTCCCGGACGAGCGCGATGCGGCTCTGGGAGGCGAGGCTGGCCAGCGTGGGGCCGTCGTTCGTGCCGACGGCGAGGTTGACGACGACCGCGCCGGAGGCGTCTGGGCGGGACACCGACACCACCACGGCGTCGATCGACGAGGCGCTGGGGTCGTCCTTCGCCGTTGTCGTGCTGCCCTGGGCAGGCGTGGTGACCGCGAGGACCTTGTCGCCGGGGAACAGGGTGCCGGCCGGTGCCTGGCCACGCTTGACCAGGACGCCGACCTGCTGCTTGTTGTCCCCCAAGCCAGTGCCGGCGGTCAGCTGCGAGGCGAGAAGGAGCCCGCCCTGGCGCAGGTCGACGGCCGTCCGCTTCCCTACCACCGACGCCTTGTCGGACGCCGGCAACGGGGTCAGTGCCGCATCGGCGGAGACCTCGGCGACGGTGATGTCCGTTGCCGTCAGGACCTGGCCGGCCGGGACATCGCGCGCGACGGCGAGCACCTTCGTGCGTGAACTGGCCGAGTTGACGGCCCATGCCGCGCCCAGGGCACAGACAACCGCGAGCACGATGCACAAGGCCGCCACGGACCAGCGGCGTTCCCGTTTGACGGGCGCCGTAGTGGTGATCGGCAGGTCGGCGCGGCCCGAGCCATTCGGGCGCGGCACGGTCGGCGCAGCAGAATCCATGACGGACAGTGACCTTTCGGGTGTTCGTTCGGGCGCGTGGCGCTGTGTCAGTTGAGGACCTGCACTTCGCGTACGTCGGCCGTGAACTGGCTCCGGCGTACCTCGGTGAACGATCCGGTGTCAGGGGGGCGACCGGTCACCTGCCAGTTGACGGTCCAGGTGGCCGTCGCGGTCCCGTGGAACTTCCCACCTGGTTCGTCGGTGGAGGCCTTGTCGTAGACGTGGCCGCAGTCCGGGGACTGAGCTTTGCCCATGGATGGCGTGTACTTGGTGCCAGGCCCGTTGCACACCACGGCGTCTGTGCCGTCGCCCATGTCCCAGCTGATCGAGGAGACCTCCGCAGTTGCCGTGACCGTCACCCCACCGGCCGACGCGGTGGCGCTGTTGGGCCCGTATGTGGTCTGCGTCTGGTCCACCCACATCCACATCGGCATACCGACCACGTACTTGCCGGCTGCCCGTGGGCTGGCGATGTCCGGGCCTTTCAGGAGCATCTTGTCTACGGCCTGGTGTGCGAGAGCTGCGGGATCGATGAACCCGGCCGGTGGGTTCTTCAGGAAGACGTAGACACTTCCCGGGTTGGGGCCGTCCAGGAGACATGTCATCTCATATGGGACAGAACCATCCCCTTGGCCAGCAGCCTTCCCCGCCTTCTCCAAATCTGCGATCAGGGCCGGATCGGTGACCTGTTTGTAGTAGCAGCCGTTGGAGAACGAACCGAGATCCGGGTCGTAGCACGGCAGTACCTTGCCGTTCTTTGTGCACTGGCGCGTGCCGCTCGGCGCTGAGCTCTTGGAATCATCCTTCTTGCCACCGCTACCGCTGGTTCCTGTCTCGACGCAGACCCAGCCGGTGTCGCAGTTGTTGACCCCTGACGAAGGATGCGGCTGGGGCTCGGCAGCGGAAGGCGAGGCCGACAGCGCGAGGGCCCCAATGACCGCAATCGCGGCGAAGGTGGACCTCAGCATTTCTGATCCCTGTGGAGGGTGTAGTCCTGCACCATCCAGCGGTCACCGAGGTCTACCACCACGCCCGTGATCACGAAGCGTCGTGCTTGCCCGTTGGTCGCGACATCCTTCCCGCTCTCTTTGAGGACGGGCTTCCAGTTGGAGGTGTCGAGACACTCCCACATCTTGACGGTGGGACGGGGCGCGTGGAGATCGACGGAAGTGACCTTGAAAGTACTGGTCGGCGCTCCTTTGAAGACCACGCCCTGCTGCCGGTAGTTGAAAAGGGCGACCTTGGTCTTCGACATCGCCTTGTCGTAGGAGTAGTCGCTGAGCCGGGTCTTGGTGACGTACCCCGTCTGCGAAGCTTTGATCTCTTCCGTCCGCATACCCTTCCAGGCGGCAAGAGCTGCCTGCTCCGCCTCCGGGGTCGGGCTTGTAGAGGTCGACGCTGCTGGCGACGATGCGGGAGGCGACGTCTGCGGAGAGGCCTTGCCGTCGCCATCGGAGGAGCCGCACGCGGACAAGGCGAGCGCGCCGCTCAGTGCGAGGGCTGCTGCAGTGAGATTTCGGAAGCGAACAGCGGAATGAGGGATCCGGTGTGCGCGGCGGTTCACGTTGCCTCCCCGTTCGGCGCGCCGTGGACGGGCGGCCGACGCGGGTGCGCCCGCCCAAGAACCCGCCCTCGAAACCTGGTCGAGCTGCGCTGATGCGCTATGTGTAGTCATCAGGTTACGCATATGCCAGCCAACATCCCAATGCTAAAAGGAAGTTCCTGTTCACAACTCGGGATGTATCTGGTCACAAGCGGATACGAAAATCGATAAGTTGCTCTATGCGTAAGTGATGGCCCGGCGCATTTGGGCGCTGACCGGGCGCTGGTCCCGAGGCACGCGCCACCTCCCTGCGACGGCCTCGGCTGAGCAGCCCAGATACGGCCGGGCACCGACATAGCCGCCACCGCTGCCGGCGTGGCAGATTCCAGCGCGGGCCATGGCCTAGTACGGGTCCGGGGGCGCTGGCGGTAGGTACTCCCATGTACTGCGGCGGTTCTGCGCTTCGAGCCGGTACTCCGCAACCTCTTCCGCTTGGGCCCACAGGTCTTCACAGGCCACCACCGGGTGTGAGTTCTCCAGCAGTGCATCGATCTCCTCTCGGGTCAGCTGTACGTTCTCCGGGTGTGCTCCTGGGACGTGGCACTCGGGCGCGGTGCGGGTTCTGCGCTGTTCTGTATGGCGAGCCAGGACCCGGTGGATCTCTTCGAAAGCGGCCGTCGCCCGCGCTGCAGCTGGCCGGAAGGTGCGAGCCTTCCAGGCCTGCATCGCGGCGTACCGGAAACCGTGAGGGGTCTGTCCGTCGTCCCACGTCGACGTCTCCGGCTGCCGGTATGGCGAGACCAGGCCGTCTGGCAGGAACAGTGCGCCGGTGTTCACCCGCCGGCGAATCTCGGACGCCACGTACGAGGCGATGTGCCGGGGCCGCAGCGGGACTGTCCAGCGGGCCAGCTCCCTGCCGACTTCCTCCCACGTCCATCCCGCTTCGAAGAACGGCCTGAGCGCGTAGGCCAGTTGACGCACGCATGATCCTTGGGTCCACCACGTGTGCAGCTGAACCCAACGGGCCTCCTGCATCGCCGCTGCCGTCCTCGCCGCCGACCAGCCGGTCGCGCCCTTGGCACGATTCGTGGGTGACTTCTTCTGACAAGCGCGCTCGCGCGTCCTGTCTTTAAGCCCCCCATCTACAGAACAGGAAGTACGTGGCTGAGGTACCACCACAGAAGGGGTGCACGACCCGGAGTTATCCACAGGCTCCGTCGGCTGATGACCCTGCCGTTCCCGATGCCTTTCCACCGCGGCCGCGACGGCCAGCTCGCGGCCGGCGTCGGTGACACCGACCTGCCGGGCCGCGTACCCCTGCCCCTCGATCCTGTGGCCCATAGCGTCGTCCCACACCCGCGGCGCGACCGCAGCGAACAGGGTGGCCGTGCCGCGATAGCCGTGCTCGCTCGTCCAGGCGGCGCCGTAGCGGGTGCGCAGCACGTTCCGCTTCGACCCGTGCTCCACGTAGGCGATGAGGCCGAGTTCTCGCAGGTAGCGAGTGTGATTGAAGACCGTGCGTCGCTTCAGGCCGAGCTCGCGGGCTGTCGCCTCCGCGCTGAACGGGAAGTGCCCGTTGGTGCTGCGCCCCATCCGCTCGGCGAAGACCTCGGCCAGCTGCAGCGTTGTACGGCCGGCCTTCGGGTGGAACCCGGCGCCGACCATGAACTGCACGGCAGCAAGGAACTCCGAGGCTCGGCGCAGACGCCGGGACGCGGTCGAACTGATCTCCTGCGCAGCAGTGTCACAGACGAGATCAAAAGCGTGACGGCACGTGTCCGCGACCGGTGCGGTCTTGGACACATCCAGGCATGCCGCCGGGTTGATATGGCGGCACACCAAAAGGTCGTGCATCATTACCTCCGTACTCCGGCGCCTCCGTGCCGGGGCATGACGAAGGCCGGTGACGGTGCTTCGTGGTTCTGGGAGAACCGAAAATCTGTCCGACCTGGGAAGGTCGGGCACTTCGCCGGACCAGGGACTAGGCCCCCTGGAGATGGCGGTGGCAGTTCGGCCGAATGGCCCGGTGGGGACCGGGCCTCGTGGCCAGGGACGGCAGTGGACCTTGGGGAAGGCGCCGCTGGGATCCGCCCCCTCGATGGGTTACGTCATCCAGCCCCCCTCAATGGGGACCGCGGCAGAGCCGCATGCCAGTAGGCATGCGGACGCCCGCCAGGGGGCCGGAGCTGACACAGCCTCCACCTGGCGGAGCTTGTTGTGTCCTGGGGGACAGTTCCGGGTACGCTGCATTGCAGCGAGACGCCTTTCCTTGTTTCCCGTCTCGCGATGTGCGAGACGCATTTCGACAGAGCTTGCTCGCACCGACGCGGCCCCCGTGGCGTGTTCCAGGTTGTGGCGACCTGGAGCCATGTGGGGCCTTTGTCGTGTCCGAGTGGCCGTACCTGCATCCGGGTGGAGGCAGAAGGCGGCGCGGGTCCACCCTAGTCCCATCGGTGCACCTACTGGCACACGTTTCACGCGCTCATCCCCCGTGTCGCTCGCATGTTCTTGACGCGTCGTCGTGTCGCTGGTTTGGGCCCAACGAGTTGGCCGCACGGCCGGTGACGTGGGGTCAGGACGCAAGGCGGTGCTCCCGGGCCATGGGAGAGTCCGCTGCATGAGGTGCGGGGACCCCCGCTCGGCGGGTCTGGAACGGCCCGATCAGAAGGTCGTCTATGGTTCCGCGGCCGCCGGTCTGGTTCTGCCAGCCCTCCAGAACGTGCTGGACGATCGAGCGGGCCACCAGCTGGTACTCGGCGGCGCACTGCTCGTCCTGGGCAAGGCCGGCCAGGTGCTTGGTGTGGCAGTAGGTGGCCATCATCTCTGCGATGAGCGGGGAGAACAGCTGCGGCAGCGGCCTCATGTCTGCACATGCTGCCGGCACGCAGTCGGGCAGGGGCTTCGGGTCGGGGGCGGTACGGCGGGGCGGGCGGCGGAAGCTGAAGAGGCGGCTGAGCATCGCGGTTCTCCTTCGCGGCGATGGGGTCAGGTCTGTGGGCCGGTGTAGTCGGCGGTGATGTGGTCGAGGAGGATCTGAGCCCGGGCGCTGTGCTGGGCCACCCAGAGGCTCAGCTGGGCGGCAGTGACGGTGGCGCCGTTGGGCAGCAGGAGTCGCGCCGGCGTCTGGCCGAGCTCGAGCGCCTTCTCCAGGTGCCCGATGGCCGTCGTCAGCTCGGTGATGAACGAGTCCGCACCCGTGCCGGCCGCGTCGCTGCCCGTGCCGGCGTGCGGGAGGAGGGGAACGACCAAGGCGGTGGCTGCGGCGGAGCCCTGGCTGGGGCGGTGGGCGGTCATGCGGCCGGCGCCTTGGCGATCGGCTGGGCGGTCGACTGGGCGGGGCGCATAAGGGCGTCGACCGGCTCGGCGTCTCCCAGTACGGGGATGAAGATTCTGCTGAAGGGGCCGTGTTCGCGCAGCTGGTCGAGGGTGGTGACGCCGGCCCGCAGGGCGGTGGCGGCCAGGACCGGGTCGGCGGCGGAGAGGCTGCGCAGGTCGGCGATGCGGCGCTCGAGCCGTTCCGGGGAGGCACCGGTGAGCACGAGCAGGATGCGCGGGAACGACTGGGAGGGGTAGCGCGAGCGCCAGGCCGGTGCGGTGGCCGTACGGCGGGGCGGCCGCGGCCCGCGGCCGCCGGTGGGTTGGGGGACGTAGCGCTGGTAGGCGGCGTAGGCGTGGAGCTTCTGGGCGAGTCGCGCGATCGTCATCTGCGTCCGGTCGACCTCGATCATGAAGGTGAGAAGCGTGCGCTTCTGCCCCGAGACGTGGATGTAGTTGAGGACGGCGTCCGGGATCAGGCGCAGGTCCTCGCCTGGGCGCTGTTCGTCGCGGTAGGTGTGGGCGATCTCCGGCGACCAGTCCAGCGGGCCGCACTCGTGGCCGAGTGCGCGGGCGTGTGAGACGAACGCCAGGCCGGTCTCGACGGTGGCCAGGGTGTGCTCCTGCAGCGGGCCGGCGGCCGCCTCCGGGCTCATCCGGTACGGGCGCTGGGGCAGCAGGCCGGTGGCCTCGACCGCGGCGGCGCCGGGCTCGGTGAGCCACCACAAAAGATCGGTCTGGCCGTGGGCGCGCCGGCCGACGCGTTCGACCAGGCCGCGCTCGCGGAGCATGTGCAGCTGACGGCGCAGGTATTCGGCCCGGGTGTGGTGCGGGGTGAGCATCTGGTGCAGCTGCTGGGTGGAGACCAGACGGTGCTGGTACAGGGCGTTCAGGGCTTGCTGGCCAACGTCGTTGGCGCCCATCGGGATTGGGGTGGGGTAGGGCATGGGTGCTCGCTTCTCAGTCGACGACGCTGGTGGGGCCGCTGGCGGAGGCCGGTCCGGGGCCACGCCCGGTGTGGTGGGCGAGGACGGCATCGTTGAGGTTCTCGAGGCCTTTGAGGACGTCGCCGAGCCGGCGGCGGCGCATGTTGGTGTCGATCGCCCGGTCCAGGTCGTCGATGCCGCCGGGGTTGTCGTAGTGGGCGAAGACCTCTTCGACGGGCAGGCCGCGCACGCGGAAAGGGCTGGTGGGCTGCCCGTCGAGGTTGAGCGACATGATGTAGTGGTACTTCGGCAGCGCGGTGATGGTCTCCGGTGAGACCTGACCGTTCCAGCGCCGGGCGACGAAGTCGGCCTCGTCGTGGTCGGCGGCGCATGTCGCCAGCAGCGACCGGTTCTGCAGCAGCGCCTGCCGGGTCACCGCACTGAGCCGCAAGGCCATCTGGGTCATGCCGGTCAGCCGGACTTCGTACTTGCGCAACTGCTCGCAGATCGCGGCCAAAAAGCCCTTGGAGGAGGCGTCCAGGGCGGTCAGCTCGTCGATCCACGCCCAGAACGTGGCCCGCTGCTCGCGCGGAGTGTCCTGGCGGGAGAGGCCGGCGCGGTGCAGGTCGTGGATGAGCAGGCAGGCGACCAGCGCGTCGGCCTCCGAACCGCTCGGGCAGACGAACACGACCTGGCTGGTGTCCATGGCCACGCGGACGTCGTAGCCGGAGGTGGGGTTGCCGAAGAAGGCCTGCAGGGCGGGGGACGTGTCGAGCCGGTCGATCGCGTAGGTGACGGTCGGCACCGCATCGGCGGCGACCCGGGGGAACGTCTTCTCCCAGTACTCCCGCGCGCTGGCGGGCAGGTGGGGCAGGAGCGCCTCGCGCCATTCCTCGTCGACGAGCCAGGTCCGGATCTGGAAGACCGTGGCCTGATTCGCAGGACAGCCGTCGGCGACGGCCTTGAGGTTGAGCAGGGCCAAGGCCTGGGCGGCCCGGGCCAGGATGGTGCGGGCGCGCGGAGCGTGGTCGCCCCAGTCCTGGGCGGCAGCGATCCCTTCGGTCACGGCTCGTACGACCTTTTGCACGTCCGAGGCGCGGCGGCGCTCCATCGACAGCGGGTTCCAGGAGACGACCAGCTGGTCCTCGTCGGCCTCGGCGAGGTTGATCTCCCACAGCCGGGAGGTGACGTGCGGGTGGGCCAGGTACGGCTTGGCCCTGGCCCACGCCTCGCCGTGCGGGTCCAGGAACCACACCCCGTAGCCGTTGTGCGCCAGTGCGATGGCCTGCACGAGGGCTTCCTCGGTCTTGCCATGCCCGGACTTGCCCAGCACTAGCGCGAACAGCAGGTCCTTCACGCGGGCGGCGCCGATGCGTTCACGGCCGTCGGGGTAGGTGACTGCGCCGAGCGGGACCAGGTCGCGCTGGCCGGTGTAGACGGGAAGGTTCGCCGGCGCGGGCGGAACGACACCGCCGGAGCGCACCACGCTGGAGGCGGTGCAGCTGCGCGTGGGCGGCTTCAGGAAGCCGCACAGCTCGGGGACGGTCATCCACTGCCGCCGGCGCGGGCGGAACTCGCCGCTGCGGAAGCGGCGGTCGAAGGAGGCGATCGCCCGGCGGGATCGGGGCCGTCGGGGCTTGAGATAGTTCTCGCCGGAGGTGGCTGCGAACACCGCCAGGAGCTGGTTCATGCGGGCACGCGCGGCCTGGGGGTGCGCGGCCCGGGTGCGCAGCAGCAGCTGGACGGCGAACACCGGCCCAGCGGAGGGCTCGAACTTGCCGATGCCGTCGCGCACGTCGGTCATGCGCGGCAGCCGGTCTCCGCGCCCGCTGTTGGAGGTGCGGCCGCCGGTCCAGGCCGCGCTCATCGACGCCATCAGCCCCGTTCCGCCGAGCGGACCGGTCAGCCGCTCGCCGTACGCGGACGGGCCGCGACGCCGGGCGGCCGCGAGCAGCCGGCGGCGCCGGCGGGCCAGCCGACGTTCGGGGACGGGGAGCAGGTCCAGGACGACGTCGGCACGTTCACCGTCATCGGTGCGCACACCGGACAGGGCGGTCGCGAGCTGCTGCAGCGGGTCGGGGTGCAGGCCGAGCGACGCCAGCGGCTTGTGGTCGGGCAGTGCGAGAACCAGCTCGGCGCGCTCGACGTAGCCGGAGGGGACGCTCTTGCGTGGTGCGATGGGGCCCGGCTTGGCCAGGTCGATGACCGCCGTCACGATCGGCTCCGGCGCGGGGCGGGCACGGAGAAGCGAACTGGTCGGACGTCGCTGCGGGAGCCGCCGGAGCGGATCTCGACCTCGGCGAAGCCCGGCATCGTCAGGACGGCCTGTGCGTAGGCGGGGCCCTCGAGGTAGCAGTGCATCCGGCCGTGCTCGGCGCTGTAGCGCAGGCGGGCCGCCCGCCCACGGGCCGGAACGTCACCGGCGGCGTAGCTGACGCGGCCCAGGTGCTGCGACCAGCGCCGCACCTCGCCTTCGCCGGGATCGAAGGTGCTGGTCGGCACCGTCTCGACACGGACCCGACCGGCCAGAGCGTCCCGGACACGCAGCGCGCGCCGCCAGGCGATCCCGCACATGGCAAGGAAGCCGGCCGCAACGGTCACGGCCATGTAGGGGGCGGCGGCAGCGATGTAGTGCGCTGCCTCGAGGAGCAGTCGTGCCCCGTCGGGGAGCTGGCCGTTCATGCCGACGCCTGGGCGATCGAACGCGGGCGAGTAGTGGACTTCATGGTGGCCTCCGGGATTGTCGCGGAACTTCGCCTTCACCCCGACCAAGTCCGGCCCGGGGGCCGGTTGTGACACCACCCCAGAGACTTTGCATTTCCTTTACGGTCGCCTGTTTCGTGGGTGATCTTTCCCCGGGAGCCGTGACCCGCGCCCGCTGCATACCGGTTGAACCCGGTATGAGGAGAGTGATCTGTCTGGCGGCCAGTGCCGTCCTGCTCGCCGCCGGTCCCGCCCATGCCAACGGCGGTGGCGACGACGGACCGGTTCACATCGGGGTGATCGGCAAGAAACTCAAGGTGGAGGAGGTCCGCGCGATCTTCGACGGCCACGAGGCCGGAGCCCGCGCCCGCGTCTCGCTGTGGAAGCACGGCGAGTGGGTCGCGGAAGTCCGAGGCTGGAAGTACACAGACGCCAAGGAAACCTACAACTACAAGTACGAATACACCTCCTGGGAGTTGCACAACCGGTCCTTCCCCAACCACAGCCAACTGTGCGTTGAGTTCGCCGGCCATCAACAGCTCGCCTGCGCCACCCTCCACAGCTGACAGCCACCAGCACTACCCGGGCGCTGCGGAGCGATTTCAAACAGGCTGCGCGGGGAGTCGGATATCGCGTTGTGACCGGCAGCAGCAGCGAGGATGCTGGGGCAGCGTGGAAGCAAATGCACGAGCCGCCTTGGCAGGGGCCGCACGCGGGCTGCTGCCGGTATCCGACCCGATACGGCGGCGCCGAGTCCGCATGGCCGCCCGCCGCCTGGTGGACTGCGACCCCTGGCCGGCGGACGATGAGACGACCGGCCCCGACGTCGCCAAGTTGGCACTGCTGCGGGTACTGCACCTGCAGGCAGAAGCCCACAGGACGGCCTCCGTCTCCGGCGAGGCCACTGTCTTGCTGGCGCGTTCCTCTGTGGAAGCGTGCCTGCTCGGCCTGTACGCGCTGGACGAGCCGGATGTCGTCGCCCAGTTGAAGGGCGCGTACATAAAGGCGATAGAGAGCTTGCTTGGCTATCTCATCGAGGACGGCCTTGTATCGAAGGACCTCGTGTCCCAGTCCGTGGCCGTGATGGGACCGGCCGGCAACGCGACCAGTGTGTGGAAGATGGCCCAGCGGATCGACGCCGCCATGAACAACACGCACGCCACGGGTCTCTACCACCGCTTCTACGGGCCGACCAGCACACTGTTTGTGCACGCCAACGCCCCATCACTGCTGCGACACGTACGCGCGGACAGTGGCCTGAACGGGCGGCCGTCGATGCCCTGGACGCGCCGCTCCGCCGTTCATATCAGCGACGGCTGCGTGGGGATCCTGGCATCGGCCATCGCTGCGCGCGAGGGCAAGCCCGTCACCGAATTCGACGAGTACACCAACGTGCACCTGACGTCCGCGTTCACACCGCTCGGAGCCATGGTCGCAAAGAACCTGTTCCGCTCCGTACGCCCCTCGCAGTTGCCCGCCCTGATCGTGGCCCTCAAGGAACTTCGCACGTACGTAAACTCGCCCCAGTCGACCAAGGACGCCCCCGAAGTCCGCGAGGCACGTATCCAGGCAGGCTTCGATCACTTGGTCCAGGTCCTCGGTTCCGGCCTGCCCGAAGAGGTCGTACGGCTGTTGCGTGAAGACTTCGTTGCCCAAATCCTGGACGCGGTCGCTGAGCGCACCGCCGAGCAGGCTGAGGGAACCGTGCCGACTGGTGCATGACGGAGCTCCGCCCGGGGCTTTGCCCCTCGCTTTCCCGGCGTACTCACCGCACATGGCCTCTCTCAAAGGGGCGTCACGCACGACTGTCCGAGCCCCGGCCTCACCGGCCGGGGCTCGGACAGTGGTCACACGATGCGCCGGATCGCAAGGATCGTCCCGTTCTCAGCAACCTTGGCCACGTCGACGACCCGGCCCGGGCGTGGGGCCTGGACGACAAGACCATCCCCGATCGCCATCGAGACGTGTTCCGGCCGGGAAGCGGATCCTTCGGTGAACACGAGATCACCGGGCTGGAGTTGACTGGCATCAGCGGGGACGGCGCTGCCCTCGTTGATCTGGGTGTAGGTGGTGCGGGAGATCTGGATGCCGGCAACGCCGTAGGCACGCTGAACGAGGGAGGAACAGTCGCAGCGGCCTGCGGGGTCGGTGCCGTGCGGGTTGGTGCAGTTCCCGCCCCACTGATAGGGGGTGCCGAGCTGCTGGAGGGCCCACTGGATGGCCGTTCGGGCGGCCGGCTTGGCGTTGGCCGGGATCTGGTAGCCGTCGGGCAGCTTGCCGGCTTTGATCGTCCCGTACTGCGTGCCGTCGGTCTGCGTGCAGTTGAGCGCGTAGGGGTTGCTGACCGCGCCGGTGGGACTGGTCACGGTGGCGCCCAGCGTGGGAGCGATTGCCTGCTGCAGAGCGGTCGCCAGCGGTTCGTGCTGGGCGTACGCGTCCGGTGTGCCGCTCTTCTGCACCTTCTGCGCGGCGACGGTGACCGGCATGCTCTCCCAGCCCTTCACCGACTTCAGGGCGTTGTAGAACTTCTTGCTCGCGTAGACAGGATTCATGATCTCCTCGCGGGTGCCCCATCCCTGGGAGGGGCGCTGCTGGAACAGTCCGACCGAATCGCGGTCGCCGTGGTCGAGGTTGCGCAGGGCCGACTCTTGCAGGGCAGTGGCCAACGCGATGACCTGGCCGCGGGCCGGGATCCCCAGCTGGATCCCGGTCGCCACGATGGTCTTTGCGTTGGGGAGCTGTTCCTTGGGGTCGGGTAAGCCGGACACCGTCACGTCGCCGCTGCCAGAGACGAGGGCGCTGACCTGCTGGGCGAGCTGGGCTGTGTCCACGTCCAGGCCGGCGCCGCCCGGGCTCTGGCAGAGCGTCTTGGCTGCGGCGGCCTGCGCCTGGGCTTCGGCGGCGCCGGTGACGTGGGCGGCGACGCCGCCCATGACGACCACGCCGAACAGACACAGCCCGGCGGCACCTCCGGCCAGCCACTTCGTGTAGCGGCTACTCATCGCCAGCGTCACCGGCCGCGCGGCGCCGCAGCTCGGCCTCCTCCAGCTCGGACAGGTAGGCCTCGTAGTCGTCGCGGGAGGCACGGTTGGGCTGCAGGTTGCGCCGCGGCGTGGGCGGCGTACGACGGATTCCACGGTCCAGGCGTCGTCGCAGCTGCTGCTGGCGCGGCGAGTTGGCCGACGGGACGGGCGGCTGGGGCCGGGCGGCGCTGCCGACACGGGCTCCGGCGGACCGCGCGGCCCGGGCACCAGGCCGGTGTGCGGGACGGGGCGGCGGACCCTGCCGCGGTGGCCGCGTAGGCCGGGGCGGAGCAGCAGGCCGGGGTGGCGCGGGGGCCGGCCTGGGTGGAGCCGCAGGCCCGTTCGTGGGCGCTGGCGCGGGGGGTGCACCGGGACCATGGGGGGCGGGCCGCCCAGCGGGGCGCGCTCTACGCGGCCGGGCGGCACCGTGCCGGCCGCGGCCGATTCTCGACAGCAACGCGGTCGCGCCCACCGAGGCCGGCATGGCGTAGGCGATCGCGGCCATCGGGTTGCCGGTGACCAGGGCGGCCGTGGCCAGGGTGCCGCGCACCAGGCCACGGGCTGCCCTCCGGCCCACCTGCGGTGACCTGGAGACCGGCGTGGCGGCGGGGGTGAAGATGCTGCCGTTGGTGCCGCCGATGCGGCCGCCGGACAGCTTGGCCTTGAGGTTGTTCGCGATCTGCTGGGTGCGGGCCTGCAGGGCTCTGCGCTTCCTGACCGCTGCAATGCACACGATGTCCACGCCGAGGAACCGAAGGGTCAACTCCCGGCCCCAGTCGGTTTGGACGGGGTCCAGGACGGCCCGGATGACGACGATGAACACTGCGAGCGAGGTGAC
Organism: Streptomyces sp. NPDC104106; assembly: GCF_055584345.1. NCBI lineage: Bacteria > Bacillati > Actinomycetota > Actinomycetes > Kitasatosporales > Streptomycetaceae > Streptomyces > Streptomyces sp. NPDC104106. Next base: position 121,068 of record NZ_JBVJMF010000022.1, on the reverse strand, counting down.
CGCGACGAGCATCTGCGCCAGAGACCGCCACACGGAGGCGAACCAGTCCCACAAGAAGGCGCGGCCGATGCCGGGAATGGTGCCGGCGAGCAGGGCCGGTTCGCCGCGGATGGCGTCCCAGGCGATGCGGCACTGGGCGGTGAGGAAGCTGCCGGCGAGGCCGACGATGAGGACGGTCACGATGATCGCGGCGATGAGGAGGAAGACGCTGCCGCCGAGCTTGTCGAGGCTGGCCTTCTTCGCGGCGGTGACATCGCCCTTGACGCACTGTTTTTCGAAGTCCTCCATCGGGACGCCGCCGTAGTGGTTGATCGCCCACTTCATGGCCCACGACTCCTGCCAGCTGAGCCCGCTGGTCAGCACGTCACCGGGGGTGGGATCGATCAGGCCGTTGAACTGGTAGGCCTTCTTGGTGATCTTGTCGATCTGGCGGTCGTAGGCGAGCTGCTCGAGCCGCTTGTCGGTGTACAGGGCGGCGCACTTGCCGTCGAAGACCTGGCCGTACTGCAGCAGCATCGCGGGCTTGACGATGAACGCGTCAGTGAGCGCGTCGGTCAGGGGCCGCGACAGCGTGAACGACGTGGCCGGGGTGGTGACGTGGTTGTTGGCCCAGGGGGTAGTCGGGTCGGCATCGAGGATGACGTCGGCGACGTCGAGCGCGAATCCGCGGGTGACGGCGATCGCCCCGTTGTGGTCGTCCAACAGCGTCTGCGGTGGGGACGACAGCAGGGTGGTGGTCAGCGCCGCCAGGACGACGGACAGCGCGGCATCGCCCCAGCCTTTGGCCCTGTCCCCGAAGAAGATGCGGGCGGTGCAGATCAGCGCACACATCGCGAGGAACAGGCTGGGCAGCCCCATCTCCATGATCACGCGGGAGTGCAGGGAGTTCGCGACGGCCAGAGCCGGGGCGAGCAGAAGTTTGGCCAGCCCGAAGGACAGTGACCACAGGATCAGCCAGCAGGAGAACGCGATCCACCACTCGGTGAACATGAAGCAGCCCTCGGTGAGGAAGTCCATCAGACCGAGGTCCCAGCGCCAGAAGGAGCCGGTGTCCGACTTCACCGAGTAGACGCTGATCGGCAGGTTGTTGGAGTCGGTGACGTTGAAGACACCCAGCACGCCACCCTCGTTGGGCAGCTGCTTGCGTAGATCGTCGGCCTGGGCTTCCAGCAGCGCTTGCTGCGTCTGCTTCGACAGCGTCTCCTGCGCCTCCTCCATGAACTTCTGCGCCTGCTCGATCTCCGCCGGCGTCGGCGTGTTCAGCCCGCCAGTGTGAGGGGCGCTGGAGGTGGCGCTCGGCGACGGCGACGGGGAGGGGGCCGCGTGGGCGGGCAGTGAGGTGAGCAGGGTCAGGGTGGTGGCGGCGAGCGCGGCGAACAGCATCGCTATGCGCAGCCGGGCGCTGCCCAGCGTGTGCAGTCGGATCCGCCAGAGTCTGAGCGCGTTCATGCGGCGCTCCGGTAGTCGGTGGGTGTGGTGTGGATGGCGCGGGCTACGGGGGCGTCGAAGGGGATGAGGACCTTCATCAGCCCGATGCGTCCGGCCAGATCGCGGTAGAGGCATTCGCCGGCGCGGGCGATCCGTTCGTCCTCGGGCAGGTCGATCGGGGACAGGCCGGAGGTGACGAGGTCGATCAGGTCGGGGTCGGTGGAGTCGACGCCGAGGAAGTCCAGGCCGCGTACCGCCAGGGCGCGGGTGGTCTGCCGGAACATCAGCCGGTGCGGGATCAGCCCGCGGATGATCTGGCCCTTCTCGGAGCCGGCGGGTCCGATGTCGTCCGGGTCGTGGCTGGCGACGTAGGCGGCGGCGTTGTGCTTGCGGCCGTCGCGCATCAGCTCCAGCAGCAGTTCCAGGCCTTCGTCGCTCGAGGTGAGGTACCAGGTCTCGTCGAAGACGGCGACCGCGAACTCCTCTTTGGAGGCCATGGCGGTCTCGCGGGCCACCGCCGCGATGAGATACATGACGGCGCGGCCCAGCACCTTCTCGAACTCGAGGCGTTCGATGCGGTGCTCGGAGGCGAGTTCGGCCTTCTTGGGCAGCTGGAGGGAGTTGACGGCGAAGACGACGGCGTCGGCGCGCTGGGTGTCGACCACGGGCAGGGTGTCGTCGAACACGACGGCGGCGAGGTCCTTGCGGGCCACTGCCTTGAGCTTGCGGGACAGGTTGCGGGCCGCGACGTCGTCCTTGCCGCGCTCGACGAGCTCGTCGACGAGTTTGCGCATCGACGGCTCGGGACCTTCCAGGACGGCTTCGACGGCTTCGGACAGGGCGACACCCTCGAGGTCCATCGGCTTGACGCCGAGCAGCAGGGTCAGGAAGGACTCGCAGAACCGGGCGGCGATCTTCGGGCTGTTGGCGTTGAACAGCCGCAGCGGGTCCAGGGAGACCTCGGCCTGCTGGTCGATGCGGATGACCTGGGTGGTGCCCGGGCAGGCCTTCGCGAAGCGGACCCACTCTTCTTCCTTGGTGCGGTCCACGATGACCACGCGGCCGCGGGAGGTGGGCTTGCCGACCTGGTGGCCGCGGGCGAGGACGTTGTAAACGGCCGTCTTCAGTCCCACGGACTTGCCAGCGCCGAGTTCGCCGATGAACGCCATGGACGCGCTCGCGTTCTCTCTGGGACCGCGGGCGGGGTCGACGAGCACGGGGCGGGCGCCGCCGGAGGCGAGCTGCAGCCCGAACAGGCCGCCGCGATCGTCGCCGAGCGCGCTGCCGCACCAGGGCATGGCCAGGGCGAAGTCGTGCGCGAGGAGGGTCTGGGCGTAGCCGGTCATCACCCTCGGCGTGCGGCAGCCGGGCAGCATGGCCCGCCAGAGGTTGGCCTGCTCCCCCACCGGCCGGGCGAAGGTGTAGTCGGTGGCGCCGAAGTCGTGGGCGAGAGCGGCGGCGCGGTTTTGTACGTCGTCGGGGCTGGCTCCCCACACGGCGAGCGTGACCATCGCCTGGATCTCCACTTCCCGCTCCGAGGAGGAGATCCGTTCGCGGAACTCGTCGTTGTCGGCCTGGTTCTTGGCGATCGAGGCGGGCGGGCCCGCCGGGTCGCCCTCGTACTCGGCGGCCTGGGCCCGCAGATGCCGGGCGCGCCGGCGGCTCTTGGCTTCCGCCTTACGGCCCGGCGTGATGACCAGGCGGGCCGCCCAGTCCACCGGATACGCCAGGTCGTCCAGCTGCTGCAGGTAGGCGGCGCCGGGCAGAGCGAACGCCTCCGGCATCTCCGACAGAGCGAGCAGCCCCTGGTAGGAGTCGCCCCACTCGCTGGAGACCTGCAAGTACCGGCGCTGGAACGGGTTGCCCGGCACCGTGCGGCGGGTGTCGAAATCGGTGCCGCCTTCGGCGAGCAGGACCTCGCCCAGCGCGGCGACGGTGCGGCCGCGGCCGCGCACGGCCGGCTCGGTGCCGTCCGGCAAGAACGGCTCGGCCAGCCCTCGGCGCGCACTGTGCCCGTAGATCCACAGGATCTCGGCCTCCGTTGCCGGCCGCATCGTGACCCCGGTGGGCCAGCGGGCCTGCATCTGCTCGGCCTGCGCTGCCCGCTCGTTGATCTCCTCGAGGCTGATCGGGGCGGGCATCAGGCCCAGCGCCGTGGACATCTCCGCCCGCGCGGCGCGGAACGCAGCGGCGAGCATGTCCCTGTGGGAGGTGGCCGGCAGCGGCACGGCCAGCCAGTCGGTGCGCCCGGTCAGTTCCATCGCCTCGAGCTGGTCCAGGACGGCGTGGCCCAGCTGCTCGTAGCGCGGGCTGCGCGCGAGGTCGACGTCGGCGACCATCGCGCGGACGACGGCGATCGGGTCGACCTGCGGGCACAGGCTCAGCAGCATCGGCTCACCGGTCAATGACTTGAACAGCGACTCCAGTGCCTTCAGCCGGCGCTTCTTGGCGGCCTGGGGAGCGTGGGAGTAGTTGGCGGCCGCCACCCGCCACACCGCCCAGACGGTGCCGGACGTGGTGAAGATCAGGTTTTTGGCGATGTGCCGGATCGGCAGACGCATCAGTTCTCCATCAATCAATCTCGTGCCGTGCGGCGGGCGAGCAGGGCCTGCACCCCGGACGCCATCGGCGGCGGCACCGGGGCGGCTGCAGGCCGACGCGGCGCGGGGCCTGGGATCGGTCGGGCGGTGCGAGGGGTGCGGTTCGGCACCTGGTCGCGGGCCACCGGCGCGCCTTGGTCGGCGAGTTCGGGGTGGGCGAGGGTCACGCGGGGCGCGTCGTGTGCGGGCCGGGCCGGCTTAAAGGGCCGGCCGTGGAGGCGGCCCCAGCGCGGGGCGCCGAGCATCATCACGACGCTGGCGGCGGCCGCAGCGGGGTTACGGCCGTCGATGTGCAGGTGCCGCATGCCGAACGCCGCCCCGAACGGCACACCGATCAGGACGACGACGTCTCCCACGCCGTGCCCGCCCCAAACGGGCCGGGTCAGGATCAGCAGCCCGACCGAGATGACGATCGCGGCGAGCTGGGTGAGGGTGTACGGGCCGCCCGGCAGCCGGAGGTTGGGTCCGCCGTTGACGCTGCGGATCACGCCGTGGACCAGCGGCGCGCGGCGGGCCTTGGTGTAGCAGCGGCCGACCAGCTCCTCGTCGATCCCCTCGGCCGTGTTCACCGGTCACCTTGCAGGACCGTGCTGTTGCCACCGCCGTTGTTGTACTGGTTGATGGTGTCGCTGGTGACCTGAGCCGTGGTGCTGATGCTCAAGGACAGGCCGACCATGATCCCGGCGAAGATCGCCGCCATGATGGTCGGCCCGGGCGCCCGGGTCTTGAAGCCGACGGCGAGGATGAACACGCCGGCGAGCACGGGGATGCCCACCTTGAAGATCAAGGTCTTGATGTCGGCGCCGAAGCCGTTGCCGATGGTGATCCAGTCGGCGGCGAGGGTCACGGATTGCATGCTGTGCTCCTTCGGTCAGGGAGTGGGGGTGGGGCTGGAGACGGCCGGCTGCGCGGGAAAGGCCGGGGACGGGGCGCCGTCGAGGGCAGCGATCTCCCAGCGGCCGGCGCGGGCCTTGAGGGTGAGCGCGTAGGCGAGCGGGACGCGCACCGTGTCGTGACCGATGGCACGGACGGTGACGACCAGCCGGGTGCGGGTGCCGTCCTTGGGCACCGTCGTGGCCGGCTCCGACGACTGGCCCTGCTCGATCTGCATCTGGTCGACCGAGACGCTCCTGTACGGCGCCGGCGTGATCGCGGACAGGCGCGTGCCAGGAGCGAGATAGCGATCCAGGCCCTCCCCGGAGTTGGTCAGGTAGGCGGTGAGGAACGCGGCCACGGTCTGGATGCGCGGGTCCGACGGCGGGGCTGGCTGCACCGGCCCGTAGATCAGTTGAGGAGTTTTGATCCGCGGGGGTGCGGTGACCTCGGCCGGCATCGACAGCGCCACGTAGCCGGTCGCCCCTTGCCCGGCCGGGCCGACGGCGACGGGCACCTGGAAGTAGTGGACGCTGTCGGCGGCCGCCTCAGCGGCCGTGGGCTGTGAGTCGCCGGAGGCGTCGGCGGCCGTGGTCTTCTTCGCGGCCGGTGCGGTGTCGGAGACGATGCGGGTCGCGACGGTCACCGACCACACATCGGGGTCGGTCTGCCGCAGCCGTACAACGGTGAGCTGCTCACCGTGGCGCCGGTTCGGCTGGCCCTCGAGCTGCATGTCGGCGGCAGCCGGGTAGTACGCGGCGAGCTTGTCCTGGTCGCCCTCCCCCGCCCGCAGGTACTGCGCGACGAACAACGTGGCGAAGCCGGCCGCGCCCTGGGAGCCGGTGGCCGTCGGCGCGCTCGCCGTCACCGACGGCCGGGCCGGACCCGTAGCGGAAGCGCGGGCGAAGGCAGCGGCACCGAGGACGGGGCCGAGGACGATCAGACCCCAGGCCGCCCAGCGCAACACGGCGCTGCTGTTGGCGCGCGCACCGGTCGACCAGCCACCGATGTAGTCGGCGGGCTGCTCGTCGATGTCCCACTCTTCTTCCGCAGTCTCGACCAGCGTTGTCTTGGCGGGGCGGCGGGTGAATGTGTGCCTCATGCCGCGCCTCCGGTCGGCAGCAGGTTGTGGCCGGCCAGCTCAGCGATCCGGGTGCGCAGTTCGGCCTCCGGGCGGCGGCGCAGCGCCTCCAGCGACTCAAGGACCTGGGGGGCGTCGTCGGCCAGGAAGTGGCGCAGTCGGTCGTGGGTGGTGGTGTCGAAGGGGGTGGCGACGAGGGCGGCGCCCAGGCCGATCAGCAGCCGCTGGGCTCGGGTGACGCGCTCTTCGTCCTCGTCCAGCCGGGGCCTCGTACGGGCGGGCATGCAGGTCTCCGTCTCTGTCGAAAGTCGAGTGCGGGCGAGTTGGTCAGGCGGCCGGGCGCAGGCGGGACTTGAGCCGGTCGACGGCGCGGCTGCGCCGTCGCCTCCAGGCGGCGGCGGTGGTGCCGGCGCGGTGCGCGGCCTGCGCGTCGGGGACGGGGTTGGTGGTGTAGTGCCAGGCGATCGCCTGGCCGTCGGCGCGGCTGATCGAGCCGTGCTCCATCGCCTCCAGCACGAGCTCGAGGAGTTCCAGGCGTGCGCTGCTGACCTCTGCCTCGCAGGCGGCCGGCTCGGTGGTGAGGCCCGCGGCGTGCGCGGCGGCGCGGATCGCGGCGGCGTGGGCGCGCGCGGCCGGACCGGGTGTCGGGTCGGTGAGGTGCTCGGCGGCGGCCAGGTCCTCGCCGGCCGCTTCACGGTCGGCGGCGAGTTCACGGCAGACCCGGCTGAGCGTGTCCAGGGCGAGGTTCGCGGCGGGCCGGCCGGGGCGGGTGTGGATGCGGCCGGAGCGGGCGACCTCGAACAGGGCGGCGATCACCATGTGCCCGACGTCGTCCCACGTGCGTCCGCCGGTCCCGCGTACCTGGCCGCGCGTCATACGCACGGCGGCCGGGAGCATGGCCTGCACGATGATCCGCGCGGCGAGCGTGGCCGATCGGTCATGACCGGTTGCGCGGATCAGAAGGCTGCGCAGTACGGCATCGGTCAGCGCGTCGGACAGCATGCCGTGGCCGGGGCGCAGGGTGGCCAGGAGTTGCTCGGGGCCGAGAGTGCGTACCCAGGAATCGGTCACGGCGGCGACGTCGTCCGCGAGGTGATCGGTCATCAGCCAGTCGGTCACCGCGGCTCGTACGGACGCGTCCGCGCACAGCTCCGCCCACTCCGCGTCCAGGCGGGCGAAGATCCCGCGGGCGGTCGGGGTGGTGGTTGGCACATCGAGCACGGCACTGGCTCCTTTCGGATCTCGTGCCGTGAACTCTCCTCAGCGAGGCGTGCCCGAAGGCTTGCCCAAGCCCCCAAAAGAGCAGGTGAGAGGCTTGCCCATTTCAGAGCGGGTGAGGCATGCCCCGCTGGGCAAGCCGCCCCGCCAGGTGGGCAAGCCCGGGCGGCCGGGCCGACCAACTTCGGGCAAGCCCCTCCCCCACGCCGGGGCAAGCCACGTCATCGGCACGGCCGCCGGGCCGCGCGGGCACCGATCGGCGGCCGCGGTCGAGCACCCGCGAGGCGCCGGCGATGACCGATCCGAGGCCGCGGGGCCGTGACTGATGGAGGCGGGCAAGCCGCCGTCTCCGACGGGGAGCTGCGGGCCTCTGGGGCCGCCGGATCGGTCACGGCGGCCCATGACCGATCCGCGCCGATCGGTCATGACCGATGACCGGTCGACGTGCTATCGGTCATCGGTCACGCCGGTGGATCGGTCATGACCGATCCACCCCGGAGGCCATCGGTCACGGCCCACGCCGCGCTCCAGCCGGTCACGCTCGACCGGCTCGGATCGGTCATGGGAGACCATCACGTTCCCCCCGACGGGGGACGGCCCGGGTACATGCCGCGGGCCCGGACGCTGACGTCCGGGCCCAAAGCCTGCTGTGGGGTTGCGGCTCGCGCCGGCCGCGGGGTCAGTCGCTTCAGTCGCTGCGAACCGAGCGCAGGTGTGCGCGGCCGCGCTCGCGCCGCTGCTTCTCCAGGATCTCCTTGGCCTTGATGACGTCGCGCTGCCCCGTCTTGGGAGAGACCTGGTTACGGCGGGCGGCCTCGGCGCCGGACAGCTTCTTGCCCTCTGCCTCCGCCTCGATCAGCCACTGGACGACGCGCTCGACCCGCTGGTCCTCGGTCAGCTCACTCACTGGCGTCTCGGCGACCTGCTGCTCGGGAACGCGCGCGGTGGCTTCGCCCGTGTCCGTCACGGTCGCCTCCCAGGGCGTCGCATCCCCGTCCGCTCCGCCCGCTGCAGAACCAGTCGTGAAGTCGAGAGCAGTCTGCCGGGGCAGCCGGCCGCTGGCGGCGGACGTGTCAGCTGCGGACGCCACGGGCGCGGGCACCGGCTCGGCGACTGGCGCGGACGGGGATGGTGCAGCAGTCGGCGTGACCGATGGGGTGACCGACGGAGCATCGAAGTACGAAGGCGCGGTGACCGATGCGGGGTGACCGACAGGATCGGTCATGCCGGCGGGCGGGATGTCCGTGACCGACGGATCGGCCATCCACTCGCTTGGGTTCTCGACGCGGTGCCGCAGCTCTCTCACGACCGGCACGAGTTCCCTCTCGGCGATCGGGCCACCGTGCGACGGGTCGGTGATTCCGTAGCCGTCGGCGAGGAAGAGGGCGAACTGGCGGGCGGTGGGGAAGTCACCGTGGTGGTTGAGGTACTCGGCGTATGCCGTGGCGAAGCTGGAGTGCGAGTCCGCGGTCAGTCCCAGGACGGCTTCCTCGACCAGCTCTTCGGTAAGCGCCTCCGGCTGCGCGGCCACGGTCTCCTCGCCGGCCGTGGACGTGACCGGGCCTTCGTACCGGTGGTCCGAGGCTTCCTCGGTGGCCCTCCCGGCTTCCAGGGCCCGCTGATGTTCAGCGCTCGCGGGCGCGAGCGGCTTCGGATCGGCGGCCAGCGACAGGCCGGCAAGGACGGGCATGGGCTCGTCGATCCCGGCCGCCGCCAGCCCGGCCGGCGCCGTCTCCCCGAGCGGCACCCCGTAGCGGGCAAGCCGCAGCGGCATCAGCGACTCCACCGGCGCCTTCCGGCGCCACGCCCGGCCGAACCGGGAGCGCAGCCGTGCCTGGTAGACGAGCCGTTCCTGCTCGAGCCGGATGACCTGGTCGTAGGAGCGCAGCTCCCACAGCTTCATGCGGCGCCAGAGAAGGAAGGTGGGGCCAGGTGAGAGCAGCCAGCGGGTGAGGCGGACGCCCTCCATGTGCTTGTCGGCGGTGATGTCCGCGATGCGGCCAATCGCGTGGCGGGCCGCCTCGACGGCGACGACGAACAAGACCGGGATGACCGCGTGCATGCCCACACCCAGCGGGTCCGGCCAGGCGGCCGCGCCGTTGAAGGCGATCGTCGCCGCCGTCAGCAGCCAGGCCGTCTGCCGCAGCAGCGGGAAGGGGATGCGGATCCAGGTCAGCAGCAGGTCCAGGGCGAGCAGGACGCAGATGCCCGCGTCGATGCCGACCGGGAACACGTAGGAGAAGTTCCCGAACCCCTTCTTCAGGGCCAGCTCGCGGACGGCCGCGTATGAGCCGGCGAAGCCGATGCTGGCGATGATCAAGGCGCCGGTCACGACCACGCCGATGAGTACGCGGTGCATCCTGGTCAGCTGCGGTGGCGCGGCCACGTGCTCCTGCCCTCCTCCAGAGCCTCACTCCTGAACGGGCATCACACTCTCACGTGCGGCATCGTGAAGCAGCAGTTCGGTCGAGCGGAGCGTCCGATCGTCAACGAATAGTGATCATCTGCCCCGTTCGTGTCGGCTCGGTGTGGCCCAGTTCACTTAATTGATCTTGCTCTGTTTGCACCGGATCAACCCCGGCACGAGGGCGCGGCGTTGGCCTCGCCCCTGCTCGAGTGGACTCCCCAATTGGGGAGTCGGGCCGATGGCCCAGAGATCCCAAGGGGCGGGGTGTGCCAGGATGCCGTGTGCCGCGCCTCACCCGGGTGCGCACAAGTACGTACAAGGAGGCTTCTTCCGGTGCTGAGCGATGCCGTGGATGCCATCGAGCCACACGAGAACGCCGTCATGATCGGCACAGGCAAGGGTGGCGTCGGAAAGAGCACAATCGCCGCCCACAAGGCCGCCTGGCATGCCGCGCAAGGCCAGCGCACCCTCCTTATCTGTGTCACCAGCCAGGACGACGACGACCTGGGCATCGAGCGATACGACCGCGGACTGCGCCCCGACGGACCCTCGGTACTCAAGGGCGAAGGCCTCTACCGGGCGATCCATGACCGCACTGCCCTGCTGCCGGTCCGGGAAGTGCGTCCCAACCTCGACGTCGTGCCGGGCGGGCCGGCCGTCGGTGAACTCCTGACCCTGCTGACCGCACGCATGCCCATCGAAGGCATCCACGTCGTCGCCTCCCTCCACCGGGCGATCGCCCCCATCGCCCCCTGGTACGACCGCATCGTCATCGACAGCGCACCGGAACAGGACCCCCTCGAGCAGCTGGCGCTGACCGCGGCCCGATGGCTGTTCGTACCCACCCGCTCCGACGACTCCTCCATCGGCGGCATGCGGCGCATCGCCCGCAACTACAAACTCGTGCGCAGCCAGATCAACCCGCACCTCCAGGTCGCCGGGGCCTGCCTGTACGGGTCCAATCCGAGCGCCACGCAGCTCCATGAAGAGGTCCGCCGCGACGTGATGGAAGTACTCGGGGCTAGCACCCCGATGCTGTCGACGGTGGTCGGCTACCGCGAGATGCCGGCCGTCAACGCCCGTAAGAAGGGCCTGACCTTCGGCGAGTACGCGGCCCTGCTGCCCACAAGCGCGAAGAGCTACGACGTGGCGGCTGGCCGCGCCGCAAGGGCTGACGTGGTGCCGGAGTCCATCAGGCCGCTGGCTAAGGAGATGGACGAGCTCAACGTGGAGATCGACTCATACTGCAGGAGGACTGCCTGAGATGGGCGCGTTCGACGACGACCCGACCGACGCAACCCGGCCGAAGGGCCTGCTGGGCAACGGACTGCCCACAGTGCTTCAAGAGGCCACCGTCGTGGTGAAGGCCCCGGTCGGCACAACCCTCGAGTCCATCCCCGCCCCCCGCCCGCCCGCCGCTGAAGGCGAGCTCACCCCGGAAGAGGAGAAGACGTTCGAGGCCTGCAAGGCAGGCATGGACAATCTCCACAAAGCCTTCTGGATCGCGGGCAAGAGCCTCGAAACGATGGCGACCGGCAACCTTCACCGCAACTCCGGACACCCGAACTTCGCCGACTTTGTCTGGGTGCACTGGGAGATTTCCGAATCCCAGACCTACCGCCTGATGGACGAATGGCGCATCGGCGAGGCGCTGTCGCAGATGGGCTGGCACCCACGCGAGTCCCAGGTACGGAAGCTGGTGGACATCAAAAACGCCGCCGGCAACACAGCGGCCGTCGCCGTCTACGACGCGGTGGCCCGTACGGGGAAGCGCGTGACAGCGAGCCTGCTCGAAGACGTCGCCCGCCGCCTTCCTCCCCTGACCCCTGAATCAAGCCCGGTTGAAATCGGGCAGATGGTGCGGGGCCTCCTGGCTCCCCCACCGCCCGCGCCTGAACCGGCCACGGACAACGAGCCGGCCGGGGACACCGGCGGCACGCAGTCCGATCCAGCGGTCGTGAACGGCACCGAGGGGCCCGTGCACAACATCACGACGATCGGCGGCAACCCGGACTCCCCAATTGGGGAGTCCGGCGCACAGGCCAGTGATTCCAAGGGTTCCGCCGCAAAGTCGGCGGACATGGAGCGGCTGACCGAGACGCTCGCGCTGCTGCGCGAGGCGGAGCGCGGCATCAGTAAGCCGGCCGTGCGGCGCGCCCTCGAGGCGGAGCCGGCAGCCGCCGCCGCGCTGCTGGCCGAGATCGAGAGCAGCCTCAACAAGATCGGCAGGACGGTTGCGGTGCGCCGCCCCGAGTAGCTGCTGAAGACGCAAGGATGGGCGGGGCCGACAAGTGGCCCCGCCCATTCGCGTCTCTGCCTAGCGTGAGGTCCGCCGCCCAGGCAGGGGCGGAAGGAATGCGTCGAGTACGGCGTCGAGGAAGTCCGAGCGGTTGTCGAAGGCGTACGCGGCGGCGTACGCGTCGTACACCGCGAGTTCCTGCTGCGACGGGCGGAAGCTCTGCTGCACGCCGTGCTTGACTCCCCCACGGTCGACGCGACGGGCCGGCACCTCTCCGAACAGGCCGTCGGGATCGTGGTCCTCTTCGCTGACCGGCTGCTGGCGATGCCGTACGGCTTCACGCAGCTGCGGCCACAGGTTGTTCCGGTGGGCGTGTAGGAAGGCTCTTTTGACGACCACCGCGTTGGTGGGTTCCACGCCGGTCTCAACCTTCTGCGTCATCTGGTAGCGGCCGAAGCGCTCCCGTACCTGCGGCTGCACCATGATCGTGCATTGGGTGGGGAGGTTGCCTTCCCTGGCGGGCGTGGGCCCGATGTCGATCCGGCCGGCTGGAACGGCGTCCGAAGCGGGCACGGCGTCGATGGGGCTCGCCATGTGCGGAACGGCGGACGGCAGCACGGGTTCCGCTGCCGTCGGCGCAGCGGGCGCCCCCTCTCCCCCGGTATCGAGAGGCCTGGTCTTCTCGGAGGCGGAGAGCGGCGAGCGGGCGGTGGGCGCGAACGCGGCCAATGCCGCCGTGCTGTCGATGGCGAACGCGTCCAGAGCTGCGTCCTCGGGCAGTCCGCCCCGCAGCGCCGGTGTGTTCTCCGTGCCTACCTTGGTCTCGCCGGTCGTGGTGGTGTCCTTGGTCATCGCCGTGCCTTTCGGTTCGCGTCAGCCTGGTCGAGTTCCGCCTTCGCCTGCAGGACCTCCAGAGCCAGCGACCGGTAGTCGCCGGCCAGCGCCTTCATCGAGCGTCTGAGCGCGGGGTCCAGGTCGGGACTCGCGGCGAGCTCCTGCGGCACCTGCCCGTGGGTACGGCAGGCGACGGCAGCGGCTTCGACATGGCGGATGGTCTGCTCCATGACCCCGGCCGCACCGTTGAGATCGTGGGCGAGCTGATCCCTGATTTTCTGCTGGACTCTGGTGGCCGCCGACGCCGTCGCGAACAGCACCACGCCCAGCAGCCGCAGCTGCGGGTTTAGACGCATGGCTACGGCGAACCGGCGAGCCACGGTCCTTAGCCCCTTTCGAGACGAGGGGTCGGACCGGGTGGGGACCAAGGCCATGTCGCCGGCGACGAGCGCCTGCAGTTGCAAGGGTTCGGACCCGGGGGCGACATCGAGGACGATGACGTCGTAGAGGTGGCGGACGGCGTCGATGGCCGACGCGTACATCCCCATCCAGGCGAGCTGATCCTCTGGGTCGTCACTGGTCGCGGCGACGCGCCGCTGGCAATACAGCTCCTCGATCACATCCTGCAGCGCACTTCCGCCGGGAACCACGTACAGGTTGGGCCGCGCCTCGCCGGTCGGGGTGAGGGGCTTGCCCTCGAGGATGGCGGCGGCCTGGGCCTGGCCGTCGTCTGCGAGTTCGGTGCCGGTGGTGCCGAGGTCCTCGCAGTGGTTGCCCTGTTCGTCGATCTCGATGAGCAGGACCTGCAGCCCGGTCTTGGCGAGGGCGGCGGCGATGGCTGCGGCCAGGCTGCTCTTACCGACCCCGCCCTTGCCGTTGATGATGACGATGACCTTGCGGTCGTGGACGCCCTCGCTCATCAGCTGCAGCCGTCTACGCAGTGCGGCTTTGACGCAGCTGAGGTCGACGACGCCGAGCCTCACGGTACGCAGAGGCACAAACATCACATCCCGTCAATTTACGGACATCGTGTGATGATCGAAGATAAGGAGAACGGCGCGGACACCCGGTACGACACACAGGCACACCACAACCCGCTGGCCCTCCTTCATCTGTTCGGCGCTGCTGAGTGCCAGACCAAGCCGCACCGCCATAGACACGAGAGTCGACGACCCGCCTAGCCAGCCGACTAGCGAGGCCCCTAGCGCACCGGCTACCGCGCTACCAGCCAGCGCAGAAGCGGCAATCGACGTGCTGCTGGCAGCGGTGCCGCCGACTCCCCAATTGGGGAGTCGCGCCCGCTGCCCTTGTGCCACAAGGGCAGCGGCCGACAATACCCGTGTCCTGCCTCGTGGAAGCCGAGGCCTCAATGCCTCAGCTCGCCTGAGACACGCTGGCCACCGAGGCGACCGCCACCCGTTGATCGGCCGTAGACGGCGGCCTTGCAGCGCCCTCGGGCCGGGGTCAGGAAAGGTCGGCTTCCGATGCGGCCAGGACTACTTCACGCGTACGGGCAGAAGCTGGGTGTTCTCGAGGCCGAGCTCCGCGAGGGCCTGGTCGATGCTGGGGCGCAGGGGGTCGCCCTCGATAAGGGGACTTACGACGGTGGCGGCCTGGAGCAGAGCCAGGGTCAGTTGAATGACGTCGGCGTGACCAAGTTCTGCCGCATCCTGCCTGATCTGCAGGGTGCCGTCGTCCATCTGCTCTACGTACGCGCTGGCGGTGGAGATGGTGGTGTGCGACAGCGAGGACAGGTGCGAGTACACCGGGTAGACCTCGGCAACGTCGTACCGGTCGAGCATGTCGTAGAAGTTCTTCAGCTCGTGCTTGAGCTTGTCGTGGAGTGCCTGCTCTGCGGCAGTACGGGCGGGCGGTGCAGGCTGCTGCGCGGCGGCCTGTTCCAGCGCGGCCCGGAACTCGGCGGCCTGGGGCCAGCCGGTCTCTTCCAGCTTCTTGCACAGCTTCTCGCGTTCCTCGTCCCCGCGGGCGACGAGGGCATCTACGGCGGCATCGCCATTGTCCGCGAGCCAGTGGATGGCGTACGCGTGGTTCAGGATGTTCCGGACCAGAGGGGCAACCTCGACTGTGAAGCCCTGCTCGGTGAGCAGCAGGACTGCCTCGGCGGTGCGACAGATGAGGCGCCACCAGCTGTAGACCGGGCCGAACACTCGCACCTTGGCCAGGGGGACGCTGACGCCGTCCACGATGGCGTCCTCGGCGGCTTTGAGTAGATCAGCGGCCGTCGCGCGGGCCAGGTCGGCAGTCTTCTGGTCGTTCCTCAGCTTCGACATGGCAGGACTGTAGGGGAGTGGTAGGACCGTGACGATCGGTTTCACGGAGGGCTCGGGACGTGCTGCGCGAGCATCTTGGCACGGTGACTGGGGCTGGGGGAGCGGCATCAGGCTGTCGGCGGCAGGGCGGAACCTCACGTGCGGCGAACGTCGACGCAGGGCATACTGAGAGCACGCTTTTGCGTACAGGTGCAGAAGGTCCCCGGCGGGAACGCCGGGGACCTTTTTGCGTCCTGCGTCAGGCGACTGCGTGCAGGCCGCCCTTGCCGGGCTTCGGAGGCCGCTTTGCGTAGCCGGGCACCCTGATGGGCGGGGGCCCGCCGACAGCGAGCTGTTCGGTCATCGCCTTCTCCAGCTCCGTCTGCGACTCGTAACCAGCCACGGCCGGATTGAGCGCGTAACGGTGACCGCGCCCGTTGCCCGAGCGGAGGACGATGCCGCGGTCGACGAGCAGGGCCATGGCCCGGCTCATCGAGGCCTGGCCCACACCGAGGATCTCGTCGATCTCAGACTGCTTCATGTCGAGCGATCCGCCGGCTTGCTGGCGCTGAACCATCACCGACAGGACGTCGATCGCCGTGGGGGTGAGCTGGAGCTGGTGCAGCATGCCCAGCAGACCCGTGGTGTTGAACAACATGGCGATGGATCCCTTCGGTCAGCCGAGCTCGGTCCTGGGAAACAGGGTGAGCTCGGGAGCGAGTTCGTCGGGGAACTTGGACTCAAGTGCGAGAGCCCTGAGCTCAGCGAGGAAGTCGTGCTGTTCCTGGCCGTTTCCGTTATAGGCGACGCGCGGGTTGAGCTGGTAGGAGGACCTTTTCACCTTGCGGATCAGGTTCTTGTCGCACAGGGCGTCCAGGGCATGGCCGATGCTCGTGCGCTTCACTCCCAGCTCGGCAGCGATCTCAGCGTGGGTGACGTCGATCTTTCCTTTCTTCTGCCGGCCGATGATGTTGGACAGGACCGCTGCCTGGAGCTTGCTGATGATGTTGTGCATCAGGCAGTACGGCAGCACACGGCGCAAGAAGTAGTTGCTGACGAGCGAGTAGCCGTCAGCGCCGAGCATGTCGTGAGGGGGCCGCCGGTAGACCACCGCCTTCACCTCGTGGACCGGCCCCTTGCCGAACTGCTCGGCAATCATCCGGGCGAGGTCAGTCCCGTCGTCTGCGCGTACCGGCCGAACCGGCTTCTGTTTCTTGGGCGGTGGGCTCGCGCGCCAGGCGCGCAGGGACTCTGCCGCTGCGTCCATACGAAGATCCTTTCACGTACAGGTGCCCGGCACTGTACGGCAAAAGTTGCGGCCATCCGCATGTTACGCGCCGAGAGTTGCTGACCGTCGCAACTTTGTGTCGGCGCCTGCCGACATTGCGGTTCCTCTCCGTGTCGTGCCGTCAGGCAGGCGCTCCGACGACAGGAGGCTGGCGGCGAAGTCCGAGGCGTGGGCAAGAGTTGCGCCTATCCGCATGTTTCGTGCAGATCTTGCGGATGGACGCAAGTTTTGCACGCGGATGTAGGCGCCCACTGACATCCGACAGCATCTAATGTCGGTGGCCACCGACATTAGATTTCACAAAGCCGCAGGTCAGCGGGCCTTTTTGCCGAGAGCCTCTTAACTAAAGAGCTGCCGCCCGATGGACGCCCACCCTCGAGGTCAGTGAGTCTGAAGCCAAGCTCGCTTCGCGTGCGGGCCCTCGGTCAACTGCGGCCAGTGGTCAGCAGCAGCGGTGCTGAGTCTCGGTGGGGCACCGTCGTGACGAATGCAAGCAGCGAGGCGTGGCTGGTGCCGCTGGGTGGTGCCGCTGCCCGGCCCTGGGGGCCAGGCAGCTCAGGTACCTCCGTACCTTCGTGGTCATCGATCCGTGGTCGTTACGTCCGTTCGGTGGCTGAGGCAGGAACGTTGGGTGGGTCTTGCCCGCGACAGATACAAGGTTGGTCGAGCCAGCGGGTGGATGGTGGGCACCTTGCCCCTTGAGCACCTTGGCGGACATCGGGACCCTTGGCTGGCCTGGCGTCGAGGGTTCGCCGGACACTGCCCGGCTCGGGACTATGACTCCGTGAGGAGTGCCGTGGCCGCGGCGTAGGCGAGGTGAGCCCCTGTAGTGGACGCGGGTGGGCGGGCGGCTTCGCGCTCGGTTCTCTTCAACTCTCGAACCACAGCCTCGACGTAGGTCTTGAGGCTGACCATCTGGGTGGGTGTTTGGCAGCTAGGAAGAACGGCGGCGATCTGGTCCAGCCAGAAGGTGATGTCCGCGCCGTCGTCCAGGCCTGCCCGGTGATCGAGCAAACGTTGGGCGACTGGTGCCAGGAGTCCGTAGCGGCGGCTGGCCTCCTCCTGCGCGCGTCGCTCTGCCGCAGCGCGCAGGGCAGCGTGTCGTTCGGCCTCGAGCACAGCCTCGGGTGTGCGTCGTAGGGGCCGGTCATCGCCGGAGGGGTCGGTGAGCGCGGCGGCACGCAAGCGAGTCGCCTTGTTGTACGCCGCGCTGGGGGCATTCACCGCCAGTGCCGGCACCAGTTCGCTCCACTCGGCGTTCGCAGCCCGGGCGTCTTCAATGGCCTTCGCTTGATGGAGGTCCACCTGCTCGCGGAGGTACTCCCACAGCTTCACGCGCGTGATCGCGGCCTTACGTTGCGCTGCCTCGTCCTTCAACGCGCCAGCGTGGGCTTCGAGATAGAGGAGAGCGCGATACAACTCCTCGTTTGCCGGCATGCGGTCGACCTCTTGGTCCTCCGCGTCCTCGTGCAGCTGGCGCAGCTCTCCGACGAGGGCAGCGGTGTCGAGACTGCCGATGCGAACACGGTGCTTCTGCAGTGGCCGTGTGGGAGTGGCTGACTTTCGGGCGGGGCGTGCCATGACGTCGAGTCTGCCCGGCGCATCCGATTCACATTCTGTGAATCAGCGGCTTTGCGGCGTCCCGCTCGACTCCCCAATTGGGGAGTCGAGCGTACAGGCCCGATTTCTCGGGCTCGAGCCCAATCCCGAGCTCCGAGCGGGGCCGAACGAGCCGCTGCGGTCCGAAGAACAGCGGGATGGTGCGTGCGCACCTGGGGTGCCCGCGCATTGTGATCGGCTCCATCACGACCAGCGCATGTCGAGTGCGGTCAGCGCATCCTTCAGGTCGCCGGGCTGGGCAGCCTGCCGTGCACGCACGTTGTTGATCCAAGCGCCAAGCCCGACGTCGGTTCCGTCGACGGCTTCGCGATGGGAGCGGGGGACGTCGAGGTGGCCTTCGCGGGCGTGGAACTGGCGGGCGGCCTCGAGGTTCAGCGCGCGCTGCTCGGCGCGGGTGAGCTTGCGCGGGGCGGGGGCGGGCGTGAAGTGGAGCATGCCGGTGAGCATCCACTGCTGGGTGATGGTCAGCTTGGTGAAGGCACGGCCCTGGGCGGCGAGCCACTTGCCGATGTCCGCGCCGTCGACGACGACTTCGCCGGCTTTCGCAGTGAGGGCGCCGCCGGTCTGCAGGTGGTGCCAGGCGAGGCGGAAGTGCCGCTGCCAGTCGATGGCCCAGGGCGGGCACCAGCCCGGATCGATGTCCTCGAGGGCCTGGCGCCGCCGGTCGGTCAGGGGCACGGTCCCGCTGTCGGGTGCGGTGGTGCCCTCCGCCTGGTGGTGGGCGAGGACTTCGGCGCGGCGGGCGGCGGCGCGCTGGTTGCTCAGGAACTTGCCGACGGGGTAGGTGCCCTGCATCGCGTCGGTGGGCGCGGCGAGTCCGACGTGGTGGTCGGCGGCCCAGGCAGCGGCTGCGGCGAGGCCTTCTTCGAAGGCGGCGTCGAACTCGGACCAGATCATGCCGAGCTTCTCTGCCTGCTCGATGCGCTCGGGGTCGAGGGTGCCCTCGTGGTAGTAGCGGCGCAGGTCGGCGACCCAGACGCCGAGCGGGAAATCGGCGGGGGACCAGTCGGTAGGGGTGCGGTAGCTGTACGGGACGCGCAGGTCATCGTGCTCGGCGAGGTAGCGGGTGGCGGCCTGGATCCCGCGGCGCCAGTGCACCTTCTCCGGGTTGAGGACGCGCATGCCGATGAACGCGGCGATCTGGCGGGGGTCGTGGGCGGTGGAGAAGGAGAGCAGCCCGCGGGTGGTGTCGTCGGCGTTGTCGTCCTCGTCCGTGTCGTCCTGGGTGTCGGCGGCCGGCTCGGTGTCGTCAACTGGCCCGTCGGTGGGGGAGGGGCGGGTCGGTGTACTGGGGGAGGCGAGGGCTTCGACGATGCGGGAGTCGTGGGCGCGCAGCGCGGTCAGCAGCTTGGCGAGCGGCGCGTAGGCGGGGGAGGTGAGCAGTTCGTCGGGGGATTCGCCGGCGCCGAGGATGATGGGGACGGCGATGGTGGCGAGCTTGCCTTCACCGGGGTGCATGCGGAGCGCCCGGCCGACGGCCTGGACGAGGTCGGGCATGGAGCCGCGGACGTCGGCGAAGAACACGGCGTCGCACTCGCGGGTGTCGACGCCTTCACCCAGGACCTTGACGGAGGACAGGAACGCCGGGCCTTCCCGGTCGGCGGCGAACTCGCGCAGGGTGCGTGCGCGATGGTCGGCCTTGTGGTCGCCGGACAGCCAGGTCGTCCAGAGGGTGTCGGGGTGCGGGTAGCGCTCGGGATCTTCCTTGGCCAGGGCGGTGGCCGTGCGGAGCAGTCCGTCGGAGAAGGCTTCGGCTTCGTCGAGGCGCGAGTGGAAGGTCAGCACGCGCTGGAAGCCGTGCTCGACGGCGGACTTCAGGGCCGCGGTCTGCAGGGCGGCCAGGCGGGCGGCGCGTACGGCCTCGGTGGCGTCGCCGTCGGCGGCGAGCTGGAGCGTCTGCAGCTGCGGGTCCTGGATCTCGATGCACAGCACCTGGTAGGGGGCGACGATGCCGCGGTCGATCGCGTCGGAGAGGGTGAGCTTGTAGGAGACGGCGCCGAAGGTACCGGTCGGGTCGTCGTCCATGGAGGCGACGAGTTCGCCGGCTGCGCCGTTCTCGCCGGTGTCTGTCTCGCCGTTGTCGTCGCCGGCCGCCCACAGGCGCGGGGTAGCGGTCATGTAGAGCCGGGCGGTGGCGGCGATGCGGGAGTTGTCGTGGACGAGCGCCCAGGGCTTGCCCATCCGGCCGCTGGTGCGGTGCGCTTCGTCGATGACGATCAGGTCCCAGGGCTGCAGGCCCATCTGGTGCGCAGCCTCGATCGTGCCGAGTGAGGCGTAGGTGCCGTAGACGGTGACCGGCCCGTCGCCGGCGTCCTTGAGTAGCTGGGTGAGGGCGGCGGGGTTGGTGGTGTTGGGGAAGCCGACGTCGCTCTGCCGCAGTGAGGACACCCCGATGGCGGGGCCGGGGCGTCCGGCGAGGCGCCAGGCGGCGGCGGTCTGGGTCAGCAGCGGCCGTGACGGCATCAGGACCAGGACCCGGGCGGCTCGCAGTTCCTGGGCGACGTGCACGGCGACGTACGTCTTGCCGCTGCCGGTCGCCTGGATGACCTGGGTGCGCAGGCCGTCCGGCGGTAGGACGGAGCCCGTCGGGACCTCGAGGGCCGGGACCGCAGACGTGACGGCCTCTGTCTGGTGTTCGCGCAGGGCCACGAGCGGCTGTGTCTGCATCCCAACGTGCCTTTCTGCAATGTCGCTTGTGATGGTCTCAGCCGGGAGGGTGCGGTGTCCGTCACTCCCAGGAAGGTTGTTGGTGACGGCCGCGGTTCCAGTCCGGGCTGAAGGGGGCCGCACCTTGGGGGCGTCCCCTTCCTCAGTAGGTTCGGCGGGCGGGCGCGTTGGGGCCGCAGCGGTCGCAGGGCGACGTCGCCCTGCTGGGGCCGTGGGTGTGCAGGGCGAGCAGGTCTGTGGTGGTGGCAACGGGGGTCCAGCGGCGGCCGCGGCACTTGCCGGCGGTGCAGGGGGTGGCGGCCTCAAAGACCTGGTCGGCGCGGCGAAGTCGCATCCGGATCTCGCGGCCGCGCACGGTGAGCTGGCCATGATGGGTGTCGCGGTCCTGCCAGGACCAGCTGATGTGGAAGGCGACCTGGTCGCCGAAGGTGGCCCGGGCCAGCTGGCTCGCGGTGAACTCGGCCGACGGCTCGAGGTTCCCGGCCAACAGGTCGGCGATCGGGTCTTCCTCCGGCAGGAAACGAAGCGTGCCGGCGTCGATGCGTCCGCAGTGGGGGCAGTGGGCCGGCTCCCGGCGGGTGCCCAGGCACCCGATGGTGAGGCGTTCCCCGCAGCACGGGCAGTAGTGAGCTCGGCGGTCGCCGTCGGTGCCGAGCCGGTTCATGCAGTTCTTGCACGCGCCCGGCTGCTGGTCGCGGCGAAAGGGCGTCTGAGGCCGGGGCGGCGCGGTGTGCTGATGAGTGGGACAGGTCGTCACGCGGACACTCCAGGGTTCGTAACGGGCGGGTCTCAGTGCACGGTGGTACGGCGAACGCGATGTCACAGGTGCGACGGCCGCTGTGGATCAGGAGATCGGCAGAGGCGGGGTGCTGTGGCGACGGCCGCGGGAGGGGAACGTCGGCCGCCGCCACAGCGGTTCCGAGGTCAGCGGCCGGTGTAGGGCTGGGCACGGCACTTCTCCGCGTGCTTCTGCGCCCACTCGCGTGCGGCCTGGACGAGCGGCGTTACGGCCTCTGCGGTCTTGTCGGCGCTGTCGTCCAGCGGCACCGCGTTGGTGAGCGGCTGCTCGTGCAGAGGGCTGGTGCAGCCGTGGCCGGAGCAGGAGGCGACCGCGCCGACCTGGACGGTGCGGTCGGTGCTCGGGTAGCGCTTGGTTGCGATCTTGGCGACAGCCTGGACCTCGACGGTGGCGCCGCCCACGGTGGTGAACCGGCCGACCGTCTCGCCGGAGGTGAAGTGGCTGGTGGCCCAGTTCCGGGCGTCGCGGATCAGTTCGGCGACGACGTCGGCGGGGTCCGGGGCGGTCTGGGTGGTCGGCATAGGGTCGGTGTCCTTTCCGTCTAGGGCAGGTGCCGGCGCGGATGGCGAGGCGGGCGACGCCCTCGTCCCACCGGTGGGGAGCGGTGCGAACAACGCCTCCAACTCCATATTGCAGATCTTAGATATGCATGTCTAGAGACTGCATATTCGGAGTATTCATTTTTGCCTGACTGGACCCAACTTTGCAGAAGGATCGGGGTCGTTCGTCGCCTTGTAGCTGCGCAGGCCGAGCGGGAAGTGGCCGCTCCCCTGGATGTCGCCACCCTCCCTGGCGTGCGTCGCACGCACCGCGCCGATATGGCCGGAAACCGTCCTGGCCGTTGTCGGGCGGGGAGTTGATCGGAGGCCCGGTTGCGAACTCTTTCGGGGGTGACGGGGGATGCCCTCCGGGGCGGGAGGGTGTGGTGACCTTCCCGAACACTCGACCCCAAGGCGGCGGTCCACTCAAGGGGTCGGCTGTCGTCGCAGGCGTCCGCGGTCTTCGTTGCGGCGTTGCCGTCGTCGACGGGGCGGGTGTGGTGCCGCCTGACCGTCAAGATATGCAGACCTTGACTATGCATAGTTAAGTTCTGCATAATAGAGGTGCGGCTGTTGCTGGTGAGTCTCCGGAGAAGGCCATCCCCGGCCACGCTGCCACCCTGAGCTGACAAGGGTGAATCCCCTCACTCGGGACGTCTTCAGTCTTCAGTGCACGCACATTGGAGGAGTACGTGAGCTCGGCGCACCGTCCCGGTCCGGCGGCATCCCCGGCACAGCTTCCAGACGTGGCCTCTGCCGCGTCTCGTGCAGTAGCTCCGGTCGGCGACTGGTCCGAGGAAATCCTCACCAACACCGTCCTGCCCAGCGTTCTGGAAGGCGCAGTTCCCCAGACCCGCCCAGTGGTGGTGTACGTCCTGGGGCAGCCGGGCAGCGGCAAGACCACGGTCATCGACCTCGTGCACGCTGCGCTGATGGCGCGGGGTGGGGCGGTGCGAGTGGATCGCGACACCTACAAGAACGTCCACCCTCGCTACAGCCAGCACCTTGCCGAGGACGTGCGCACTGCCGGGGTGCGGGTGCGGCCGGAGACGTACCGGTGGCAAGCCGTTGTGGAGGCCCGGGTACGCGAGGGCTGCTACGACGCGGTGGTGGAGGTACCGGTGTCCCGCCCGGAGGAGTTCCTCGCCGGTGTGGCTGCGGACCGGCAAGCGGGCCGATGGGTGGAGGTCGTGGCCTTGGCCGTGTCGTGGGCGATCAGCCAGTCCAGCACCCTGGAGCGGGACCTTCGCCTTGTCCAGGAAGGCCGGGCCCCCCGGTACGTCTCCTGGGACAACCACGACACGTGCGCCGACGCTCTGGTGCCGACCCTCGCCGCGGTGGAGACCAGGCACCTGGCGCACCGGGTGTTCGTCATCCGACGCGGCGCAGAGACGGCGCTGGACGTCATCTACGCCAACGAACTCGGCCCCCATGGGCGCTTGCTCCGCCCGGCAGGCGCGGCAGACGCGGTGCTCGCCGAGTGGCGACGGCCGTGGAGCGCCGCGGAGACGGGACGGGTTCGCCGTCAGCTCGCCGACGCCGAGCGGCGCCTGGCCGACCCCGCGCTGCCGGAGGACTGGGCGCTTGCGCTGAGCCGCACCTCTGAGCGCGCCGCCGCGCTGGCCGAGCCCGTCCGGCGCATCGCGCAGCCCCGGAGGGAGGCGCCCGGGGTGGACTACCACCAGCTCTCCGTCGAGGAACACAAGTGGATCTACGACGAGCTGATCGTGCCGTCCCAAGGGCCCATCACCCCGCAGGAACAGCCGGTCGTCATCTACGTGCTGGCCCAGCCAGGCGCGGGCAAGTCGCGGGCCGCCCGGATGATCCTGAACAGCCTCCGCGATCCGTCCCACATCACGGGCGAGATCTTCAAGACGGCTCATCCGGACTACCTGCGGCTGCTGCGCGAGGAGCCGCGCACGGCCTCGGCACGGATCCGTCGCGACTACCGAACATGGCAGGCCTGGTATGAGGCATACGTACGCCGGAGCCGCGGGAACATGGTCGTCGAGATCACCCCTGAGAACCCTGCCCAGTTCGTGGCCCGCGCCGCTGCGGACCGGCAGGCGGGCTACCGGACGGGGCTGGTGGTCTTGGCGGTCCGCGAGGCCGACTCCCGCCAGGGCACGGCCATCCGTTACGCCCAGGTGAGTCAGCTGGACGGGACCCCGCGGTTCACCACGTCCGCCGGGCACAACGCCAGCTTCGCCGTCTTGCCCGCGACGGTGGCACTGGCCGAGCAGATGGCCGCGGTCGACGAGGTGACGGTGATGCGGCGCGACACCCACCTCCTGTACCGCAACCACCTGACCGACGACGGGCGTTGGGACCGGAACCCTGCCGGCGACCTCGCCGTGATCGGGGAGCACTACCGCCCCTACACCGCAGAGGAGGCCGCGCAGTTCTGGGCGAACCAGCGCTGGCTGCACGCGGCGATGCCGCAGTACCGCGACGACCTCGTGGCGATCGCTGGGCTGGCCTGCCCGCTGATGCCCGCCCAGCGTCCGCACCAGCTCGGCGCCTCCGCCCCCGTATCCGCGCTGCCCGTGCCCGCCTGATCTGCCGTACGGCCCGAAGTCTGTACCGGTTCTGGGCGTGCGGCACGGCGTCCGTTGCTGCTATGCCTCGGGACGCGGCTCGGTGGCTTCCAGCTCCTGCAGACGTGTGGCGTAATCGGTGGCGATACGCGTGGTCTCCTCGGGCCCGGCGTCCTGGAGCCGGTGCTGGTCCTCCACGCACTTCTGCCGTTGCGCCTTCAGCTCTTCAAGGCGCTGCTGGTCGCCAGCGCGTCGCGCGAGCAGCAGCGCCCGGCTGTACCAGGCGATGACGGTACCCACGATCTCGTGCGCCGCCTCGTACCCGACGGCGTTGACGCCTTCCGGGCCCGATGCTGGCCCCGACGGGCGCTGCGGGTCGGGGGACGACGGCGATGCGGAGTCATGCATGGGGCAACCACCTCAAGGTTGGCAATCATCAGAGAAAAGATCATTTTCCCTGATGGGCTGAACTGCGGCTGTGATCGGCCACGGTACGCGGCATAGATTTGGGGCGTAGGTGATCACTTCCGGGGGGACTCGTCCATGGCCGACCTTCGTGCGCTGTTCAGCAGCAATGACCCCAACTCCGTGGGCAGCGACGAGGCGTTCACGAACCGCCAGTTCCAATGGAACCTCGTCGCCGTCGCCATCGAGGAGCACCTGCGGCACATCGCCGGCCCCAGCTTCGACGTCGAGGACCTGGAAGCCCCGCGTAATAACGTGATCGTGTTCCACGGGGTGGGCGGCGTGGGCAAGTCCACGCTGCTACGCAAGGTGGAGACGTCGCTCACCACGGCCGAACAGCGGCCCATACAGTGGGGCGCGCCAGCCTGGGCGGGCGAGAAGATCCTGCCGATCCGCATCGACCTTTCCCGCTCTGCATCGAACGGGTCGGATTTCGAACGCGTGCTCCTCACGGTCCGGCTCGCCCTCGCGGCCCAAGTCGGCCGCTCGTTGCCCAGCTTCGACCTGGCGCTGCGGCGGTACTGGGATGCGCAACATCCCGGAGAGCCGCTGGAGGAGTACGTCCGGCGCACCGGCCTCGTGGGCAGGTTCGGGGCGATGCTGCCGCAGCAGGTGCAGGGCGCGGTCAGTGAGGCGGTCAGTGCGCTGCAACTTCCCGGCCTGGTCGGCTCGGCGGCCGGGCAGGTCGCATCGGCGCTCGTCACGGCTCTGCGCGAGCGGCGTGAGCGGGCGCGGGCCCTGGCCGGCTGCGCGCGAACCGCCGATCTACTCGAGGCCGAACCCAGCTTGGAGGCGCTCTCCTACTATCCGCACCTGCTCGCCTGGGAGATCAGCCGCCTGCCCGCGAAGCACTCGGTGGTGCCAGTCATCCTGCTAGACACGTTCGAGGACACCGGCGACCGTCACCGCGACACGGAGCGGCTGCTGCAGCGTCTGGTGTGGCTGATGCCGAACTGCCTCTTCATCATCAGCGGCCGCAACCGCCTGCCCTGGGCTGATCCCGCCTTGCAGGGCCAGCTCGACTACACCGGCCCGGCCGCCTGGCCCGGCCTGGCCACCCCCGCTGGGCAGCCGGCGCAAACCGCCGGGCAGGGCAGCCGCCAGCACCTGATCGGGGACTTCTCCGAGCAGGACTGCGACGCCTACCTCGCCCGACGCCTGACCACCCAGGACGGCCAGCCGCTGATCAGCCCCGAAATCCGCGCGGTCATCACCGCGCGCTCGCACGGCCTGCCGCTGCACCTGGACCTGGCCGTCGCACGTTTCCTGGAGATCCGGCGCACCGGGCGTACTCCCTCGGTGGAGGACTTCGACCACACCTTCCCCGCGCTCATCGCCCGCACGCTCTCCGACCTGACCACCGACGAACGCCACGTCCTGCGCAGTGCCAGCCTTCTGGACGCGTGGGACCTTGACCTGGCCACCCGGGCCGCGGGCCTCACCCACCAGTCGGCGGCCCGCCGGCTCGTCGATCGGCCGATGGTCAGCGAGGACCCGTACGCGATCTGGCCGTACCACCTGCACGGCGCCATCCGCACCGCGCTGCGCACCGCCGACGACCACGCTGAGGACCGCTGGACCCCCGCCGACTGGCACCAGGCCGCTGAACGGGCACTCGCCGCCCTCGGCCGGCAGTGGCGGGACGCCGACGCCCGCACTTCCAGCCGGGCCCTGCTCGTCGCGTGCCTGCGCCAGGGCCTGCGCCTGGCAAGCGCCCATCACCTCGCCGACCTCACCTGGCTCACCGATGCCGCCTTCGCCTACACCGACGACTCCGTCTGGGAGCCCCTCGCCCCGCCTGCTCGCACCTCCAGGCCTGTGCCCGGTGCCAGCCAGCAGCCGGAGGCGGACACACCCGCCGATGCCCTGGCCGAACTTCTCGACGCCATCGCGCGGCGCCAGCACGAGCACCGCGAACGCACGGCCGAACGGCTCACCGCCGTGCTGGCAACCGGCGCGTTGTCCGGCGAACTCACCGAACTGGCCCTGTACTACCGGGCCAAGGCTCACAAGGATCTCGGCCGCACGGCCGCCTCCCTTGACGGCATGCGTCAGGTCGCCGACGCCGGCGGCCGGCTCGCCCCGCGCGCTCGCCGTGGCATGGCCAACCTCGCCCGTATCCGCGGTGATTTCCCAAGCGCCCTCGCCGCCGTTCCGACCCTGGGCTGGAAGGGCCGCCACCACCGAGTCCTGGGCGACATCCGCTGGCCGCAGGGTGACTTCCCAGGCGCCATCGTCGCCTTCGAGAACGCGCGTGCCGAGGCCGAAGAGCACGATGCCCCCGGCGAGCGAGCCATCGCCCAAACCCGCCTAGCGCTGGCCTGCGCCTTTTCCGACCCAGTCCGTGCCGACGACGAACTCGCCCTCGCCTATCAGCTCCTCGAACCGCTCGACCAGCGCGCGACCACCCTGCTCGCCCAGGTCGCCAGTCTCGTATGCGACGCCGGCACCGACCGCGATGTCACCGACCGCGCCGCCGTCCTGCGCACCCAGATCGACGTCACCGGCCTGGCTTGGCTCGTCCCGCTGCTGACGACTGCCCTGGCCTTCCACCACGCCGTACGCGGCGCACAGGACGACCTTGCTGCCACCATCGACCGCCTCCGCGAGATGACCGCGACCGGTGACTTCGCCTACTACGTGGACATCGCCCACTTCATGGCCGGTCAACCGCTTCCCCAGCCCTCCACCACTACCTGGCTCGACACCGAGGACGCCGTACGCAACCGGTGGCGCACCCTCATCGACGAGCGTCAGCGCCACCTGAATGCCCGCCCGTCGTGAACCGCGGCAGCCTGTTCGACAAACGCCTGACCAGCACATATAGGGCTG
This sequence comes from Streptomyces sp. NPDC104106, assembly GCF_055584345.1. Taxonomy (NCBI): domain Bacteria; kingdom Bacillati; phylum Actinomycetota; class Actinomycetes; order Kitasatosporales; family Streptomycetaceae; genus Streptomyces; species Streptomyces sp. NPDC104106. Next base: position 93,371 of record NZ_JBVJMF010000022.1, on the reverse strand, counting down.
TGGCCCGCGAACACACCAGGTGTTCGCGGGCCACAGTGAAAGCAGGCAGACTCAGAGGGCGTCCGGGTCGACGCCCTGCGCACGCGCGAGAGCGAACAGAACTCGCTCGATCGTGTCCAGGCGCTGGGCGATCGACCGGTCTCCGGGCCTACCGACAGCGTTGGCGAGGGAATCAACACTCCCCAATGGCGCCCGCTGCTGCTCACGGATCGTCGCCAGTTGCCTGGTATACCCCGCAAGCGGACGTCCTGCACGAAACGCTTCCGCATCCTGGCCCGAGGCGGCAGCCAACACCAGCATGATCAGCTTGCGTCCGGACTCTTGCCCACCAGCGCAGTCAGCAGCTCAACGATCTGCGCCTGGTTCCGGTCCATCTTCTCTTCAAGGGCATCAAAACGGGCGCCGACCTTGGCAAACCCATCACGAACCTCACGACGCAACGCCGCCTGGCCCTCGATGACCGCCGCGAAATTCCCGCCCGTCTGCACCTGCAGCGCCTCGGCACGGTCCTCCACCGCCTCCAGGCGGCGGGTCAGCGCCTCGATCTCCCTCTGCGTGATGTCGTCCTCGGCCACGCGAGACTCCCCCAGATCATGTGCGGTGCTCATCAGACCCCCACGATATCGCGGGCTACACACCGCAGACCTGCGCCGGGAAGACACTGCCATGGACACACCCCCGAGCCAACGGCCGACGTAGGCGGTCCCTCGGCGCGGTTCGGTCGCAGCGCCTTTCGCCTGCGCACCGGTCATGTGATCCGCGTCACGGCTGATCGCTCTGCCGATGCCGCGCAAGGATCCACCGTGCGGCGAGTTCCGGTAGCTGCCTGTGATCCCGTCGCTGCTCAGAGTGCACTTTGGTGGTGCGGGGCCACGCCACGCGCCCCCGGGGGCCAGAGCTTGCCATCAGTAACCGGAGGTTGACTGCCCGCAAGATTCCTTGAGGGCTCGTTGCACGAACGGTGGCCCTGATCGATTGGCTGATCTCCGAGAGCGACAGGGCTCTCCGGTGCCCGCTGAGGGGGGCAAGGCACCGCCTGCCGATGACAAGGACTTCATTAGCCGTGAAAGACGTAGCCGACCTGGCGCTGGCCCTCTCGGCGGTCACCGCGCTGCGCGTGTTCGGCCCCGGCACCCGGACGCTCATCCGGCGCCTGCTGGGCGCGAGCGTACGCATCGGAGCCGAGTCCCTGGCCGAGCAGCGCACCGCCTACCTGGCCACGGATGCTGCGGCCGGCACCGAGGAGAAGGGGAGCCGACGGTGACCAGCCCTCACCAGCCTCAGCGCGTGATCCGCACGATGACCACGGAACTACCCACCGCCTTCTGGGGATTTCACAACCTCTACTACCGGCCTTATCTCGAATACGCCCACATCCAGCTCGGAGACCAGCGCTCCGCCGGCGAACTCGTCCACACCACCTTCATGGATCTGGCGCTGCGCTGGCCGGACATGATGGAGGACGCCAACCACGAGGCCTACGCGTGGGCCCTGCTGCGCGAGCGGATCGCCGACGAACTCCGCCTCCAGGGCCGCGCCCCAGCCACCGTGGAGACCGCGGTGTTCGCGCGCGTCAACCGCGCCGCCCTGGAGTCCGTGCGTGACCAGCTCGCCGACATGGAAAGCGCACTGGGCCTGTACGCGGCCATCTCCCGCCTGCCCGAGCGCCAGTTCGACGTCATGGTGCTGCGCTACGTGCTCGGCTACACCAGCGAGCACACCGCCCACATCCTGGGCGTCACCGAAGCGACCGTGCGCTCACAGGCCCGGCACGCCAAACGGAAGCTGGCCAAAGACCTTGATCTGACCCTCGACCCGACAGCCGACTGCGACGATGCGGAGTGACCACCCGATGCAGCTGAAATCCCTTGAACAGGTTCTCGCCGACGCCCGCGTCCTGGAGGGCGATTATGACGACTACGACGCGGCAAAAGCCCGCCAGCGCCTCGCGAAAGACGTCTCCCGCCTGCGCTGGGAGAGCCTGTTCGACCTGCGGCTCCCGCACGTCCTCGCCCAGCGCCGCTGCGGCGACAGCCCCCTGCCCCGTCCGCAAGAAGCCGCTGACCGTCGCCCTGCACCAGCTCACGCCCAGGCGGCCACGGAATTGCAGGCCCTGTCCATCGTCGTCATCCACGACCACGAAGCGCCCTCCTTCGTAGCCCGCCTCGTCAACGACCGGCGTATCGAACCCGACGGCGCATTGGTCCTCGCCTGCCTGCTCGATCTGGCCAAACAGGAGGAAGGAGCCCAGTTCTGGTGGCAGTTCGCCGCCGGCGCGGGCAACGCCACCTCCGCCTACTGCCTCTACCTCCTTCACCTGCGGCGCGGCGAGACACGCGACGCCGCACACTGGGCAGAACAGATCAGCCGGCTCAACGCCGAGTCCGACCAGTACCTTCTCCAGCCGAGTAAATCCACAGTGCGGGATGTAGCCCCCCACCGCGACTGCCCTTGCAGAGACGGCGTGTTGCGGGATGCGGTCGAACACCTACCCACGAGTTGCGACGACGACTACGGACTCGTACCGCAACCGGATCCCGCCCTGGCCGGGCGGCTCGAAGCCCTCGCAGCAGCATGCTGAGCGAGGTGGCGGTGGGTGGCACCGGCGATCTCGCCCTGCGCGCAGCCACAAGACGCCACGCGATCCGCCTGTCAACCGAGACCGAGCTGGCTGGAAGCGGTAGTCCAGTCGGTGACGATGGCCTGCTGCGCCGCCTGAAGAGTGATCTTCCCGGAGCAGACTGCCGTGTGCAGCTTCGTCTCCACCGGGTCTTTCTTGTTGTTGACCCCGCCGCCTGGCTTGTGGCCCGGGTCAGCCGGCTCCACCCAGAGGTTCCGGGCGTCGTTCGGGTCGCCCCCGAGCTGCAACGAAATCAGGTGGTCGTACTCGTCGTCGCTGAGGTTGCCGGTCACTCCGTAGGAGGCGGCGTTCAGTCGCTTCTCCTTCCCAGTGATCGCCACCGGCGGGCGGACCCCCTTGGTGTAGCCGCCCTTGCGGCAGATCGTCGACGCCAGATTCGCCTGGGTCACCGCCGGAGAGGTGGCGCCCGGCGTGCACTTCAAATCCGGCAGCGGCTCACCTTTTTCATACCGGTACTTGCAGCTGCCCGCGGGCGGCTGCTGCTGCACCGTGTACGTCGTCTGAGGACCCGCACCCACCGGGATCTTCGCCGCTCCCGCGGGTACGGCCGTGCCCGACGGCCCCGCCGCTGACGCTCCGTCCTTCCCCGAGGTGTCCGCCCCGGAGGAGGAACCGCTCGAACAGCCCGCCAGCAGCAGGCAAGAGAGCAACACCGGCGGAATGGCGCGGCGGATGGAACGCATGGCGACCCCTCACGGGCAGGCGACAACTGGGCACATGCTCCCCCATCCAGAGGTCCTCCTACCGCTCAGCCCCAGGCGCTCAGGTGCGCGCAGGCTCGCTGGGACGAGAGTTGAGGGCGCGTGTCAGAGGGAGCTCGTCACGGGGCCCATACATCGCCAGGCCCTCGTACCAGTCGGTGGTCGCCTCAACGAGACCGACGCCCGGGATGTCGATGCTGACGGTGATCTCCTCCGCGGTCCAGGCGGCACCGTCGGAGGCCTCCCGCTGGACCCACCGGGAGGTGACGGTGCCGCCGACGCGCTCGTAGAGGTCGTTGAGCTCCAGCTGGGACCACAAGACGAACGACGACCCCACGGCCTGGCTGATGACCTGCACCATCATCACCACCGAGGCAACCGACGCCGCCGGCCGCGTCCACCCCCGCATGCCGCTCGCACTCACCCCCGACCACTACGACGCCTGGCTCGACCCCCGCCACCAGGACCCCGACGACCTACGCGCCCTCCTGGACCAGCCCGCAGGCGGCCACCTTGACGCTCGCCCCGTCTCCACGGCCGTCAACAACGTCCGGAACAACGGCCCTGAGCTGCTCGAAGAGGTCCATCAGTAGCGACCGCCGAGCTGCGCGGCGCCCCCATGGAGAACCCGGCTGCTCGCGCCTCACGGCTTGTGGCCTGCCCGGGACGACGTGCGATGGGCCCCGGACAGGCTCCGCTCCCACTCTGCGGGGAAGTGCGGCTCGGCGCTCGCCGGTGGGCTCATGTGGCGTAGCGGTGCTGGCCGACGTGGCGCAGGCGGCCGCGGCCCGAGCGAAGCCAATCAGACCTGCAGCCCGGGCTGCGATCAGGCGGCCTCTTCCTTCCAGGGCCGCCAGCCGCGCAGGTCCAGGTCGGCATCAAGGACGGCATCCAGGCGCGCGCCAACGGTCAGCCACATGCCGGGCAGATCCGCTCGGGAGCACCGGGTGACCTGCATGAGCAGCATGGTGTCGACGGGGACGAGGATCTGGCCATGGTGCCAGTCCGGCAGGGCGATGAGCGTGGTGGTGTCGCCGACCCGCACGATGTGGGCCGCTACGAAGCTGTGGGTGCCGGTTTGAGCCATGCCAGCCTCCAATCACCCCGGGCCGAAAGGGGCATCACAGTCCCGGGACGCAGATCATCACCCAAATCGCACAGCCTGACCAGGCATTTGACACGCTGTGAGCCCATCTGAGGGGCGCCATACCTGTCTGCGGCGGCTGGCTGAAATCGGGCGACCCAGGAGAGCCGACCTACTCATCGACCCGAGCACCCGACCACGCTGGGCGGGCTCAGACGCCTCGCCGTCAGCGGTGATGTACACAACGCCAGGTACCGGCCACAGCGGCCCGCCGGAGGTAATGATCGGATAACCGGGCTGCGAGCTGGGTAAGACGAACGCCGGGTGCCTTCGCCTTGGAAGGCCCCCACCTCACCGGCTGGGGGCTTCCCAGCGAGAACGAAGGACAGCAGCATGGCCAGCGGCACTGTGAAGTGGTTCAACGCCGAGAAGGGCTTCGGCTTCATCGCCCAGGACGGCGGACCCGACGTCTTCGCGCACTACTCCAACATCACGGGCAACGGATACCGGGAACTGGTCGAGGGAGAGACCGTCACCTTCGATGTCACCCAGGGCCAGAAGGGCCCCCAGGCCGAGAACATCGTCCGCGGCGGCTGACGCCCTACCCGAGTCCCGCATGATCCACCATGTAGAGTGGCATCACCGACGCGGGGTGGAGCAGCTCGGTAGCTCGCTGGGCTCATAACCCAGAGGTCGCAGGTTCAAATCCTGTCCCCGCTACCAGAAGAAGGGGCCCGCAGGCGCGGGCCCCTTCTGCGTTGGCCGAGCCGGACGAGCAGCCGACCACTGGGCAGTGTTGTCGCGACCTGTTCTACCGCTCCGCGAGAGCCGAACTGCTGGTGCTGCGCCGGCCAGACTCGACCGTAACGAATGTGCCCGCTCCGTGTCGGGCTCGACGTAGCGAGACGCCCAGCCCTTTCAGCGCCAGTTGGTAGCCGTCATCACCGTCGTCGCAGCAGAGCTCGAGGCCTGGAAGCCACACCCGGAACGGCTCCCCCTGCGCTGCCACCAGGTATCCGCGCTGGCGGTACCAGCGCATCACTCCGTACTCCCCCCGGGCGATCTTCGCCATCACCACGCGGCACCCCCGGTTTGCCAACCATCCCTCGGCCTCTTCAAGGAGTGCACTGCCCACTCCTTGCCGTCGGACGTCGGCATCCACGGCCAGCAAGTCAATCTCTGCCAGCATCCGGGCCAGAGCACGCATCGCCGAACGTCCCTGCTCGGTGTGCTGGCGCATCAAGCGAACCGGGGGAGTCACGTAAGCCAGCCCGCATGGTCCACCTGCCGACTCCCTCTCGGCCACCACGGCTCGCACTTGGCCGAAGGGGCGCACGGAGAACTCGCCACCATAACGATCCACGAGCGTCCCAAGCCGCTGATCCTCCGGCTGCCGCAAGGAGGGGCGACCTCCTATGGCAATGTCTGACAGCCGGTTGAGATCCTTGCTCTCACCGCGGCGTGCGGTGCGAATGGCAAGCACCGAATTTCCTCTCATCGTCTGCGATCAAGTCCGTCCCTTACGTGGTGCGGGCGTCCCATACAACGACGGACCAACTGTTTTGGGCACACAACAGCCGTATTGCTTCCGCAGTTCCGTCCGGGGAAGAGCTGCCTGTGTGCGGCCGACGGCCCAGCGCCGCCATGGACGCGACATTCAGCCGGGCCGACTGCTGAACCGGCAGGTAGCGTCCTGGCCCCTGCTCGAGTAGGCCAAGCGCCGTACTTCTCCCGGTCCTTCAGGTTGGGAAGCCGCGCCAGGTGTGCGCCTCTGTAGTCGCTTCTCAAGCCTCCTGGCCGCCGCCGGGCCGACCATCTGCCGCACTATGAGGAGAAACTCGGCACGTCCGGGGTCACCGTCGGGACGCTCTGCCGTGCTGCTGTGGAGGGCAGGTCACCCCACAGGCGTCGATGAAGGGCGTCGGCTGCGGCCGCCATGTTCGCATGGTCGAGGGGTTCGGCTTGCGGGTCCAGGACGGTGGGGGGATGGTCACTGTGCCCAGGGCCGCGAACGATCAGACCATGGTCCGGGAAGCGGCCCAGCACGGGCGTGCCGTAGCGCGCCAGTTGCTCTTCGACGGCCAAGTCGAATTCCTCCGGTGCGGCAGCCTTGTCGGACTCGGTGAGAAGCAGCATCCCGTTCAGGGGGTGGGCGCACACCGACCGGCCCAAATGCTCCGACCGCCACAGGACGGCCGACTCGACCGGTGTCAGCGGTACGCCATCGTCTGTTCGCGTGGTGTTACCTGTGGTCTTGCCAGGGAACGGGATGTGGCGCTGGAAGGGCCGGGCGTGATGCACGAGAATCCGCAGGTCGGCGGCCCACTTCGAGGACGTCACCTCCTGCATCCAGCCGTCGTAGGCGCCGATCAGGAACACCTCGTCGAAGCCGCGGGGAGCATGCTGAAGCGCGGCGCCGATCGCGTCGCCGGTGTTGGGGACCGTCATCGACCACAGCTGGCCAGGTGGGGGAGCGAGCCGCAGCCGTGTCCAGGTGCTGGCCGCCTTCGGCAGTGTGGCTGTCGGCCACTCTGTGCGGCGCGGCTCGCGGAAGAGGCCCATGCTGCTTCCTTCCACGAGAAGGAGACCTACTGCCCGGCCGCGGGCAGCCCAGGCGGCGGCGATGCGCTCGGCCACCCTGATCAGGTGGTCCCGCCCCAGGCCGCCGTTCGGCGCGTCGAGGAGCTGGACGATGCACGGTCGCTTCGGACCGTCTGGCTCCTTGCCGTGCTCTGCGCGCTGGGGTCGGCTGGCATTTCGACCATCACCCACTGCTGTCAACGGCCGTGGGCCAGGGATCGAGCCGGCCCAGGCCGCCGGCACACGACTGCTGCGAATCGTGAGCAGGCCGTGGCCGAAAGACCGGAGGGGTGCCATCCGCACGGTGCATTCTTCGGGCCCGCATGTGTGGTCCAGCAGGCGTAGCCCGCACCCCACGATGCGGTCCTCGAGTACCTCGATCAGCCGGTCCTCGTCGAATCCGCCACCTGCCACCTGGCGTTCGATCAACCAGTCGAGCCCGTGATCGGCCATCTCGGTGCTCAGCCGCACACCCACGTACCCGGTGAGGCTGTCCCACAGGCGCGGGCGTCGCAGCAGGGCGCTGCCCATCGTGCAAGAAACGACGAGCCGGCGCAGCAGACTGCGTTCCACTGGCTCTCGGCGTCCAGGCCCTCGCTCTTCACGCAGCGGATCCCACTGCACGACGTGACCGGATGCCGTGACCTGATCGGTGTGGGCGGCCAGCAGCTCGGAAAGATCCTCACCGTGCGGTCCGGTCACCCACACGGCCGGCGCTGGGGAGCGCCAGGACGCCTCGAATGCCCAGGGTCGAAGACCGAAGCGCAGACGCGCACCGTCCATCTGCACGGTCAGTCCACGTACGCCACGCCACGGTCCCTTCTTCGTGCGGCAGGGCAACATCCCGAACAGGGACTGCACGTCCGCACGTCGCTCGAGGCGCAGAACCAGCCCACCCTCCGTGGGCTTGGCTTCCCTGACGCCGAACGGCCGTGTCTGACCATCCACGTTGCCGAGAGCGGAGACCAGTACCGCCTCCAGAAGGGCCTGCTCCCCTGAAGGCGAGGGAACGAGCTGATCGAAGCGGTCGAGGCTGCTCAGACGGCGTCGGACGTCCTCCAGGGACTCACCAGTGAGCTGGCAGACGGCGTTGCTGAGCTGATCCATGCAGTACATGCGTGTTCCTCCGAGTAGCCCCCCGACCTGGGCAACGAAGGCGCATCTCAACAGTTGCAGGATCCGACAAAAGGTTCACGACGTTGGTTCTCTGACGATGCCGCGTGGTCGGGTCGAGCATCCAGAACTGGCCGCGTCCGAGGCCAGGCGCGAGAAAACTAGCCCGACGGCTCCATCCGTTCCACCCGCCACGCCGACAAGGACCGCTGGTCCGCCAGCATGCGGCCACAAACTTCTGCTCGATCACCGCCACGCCGAGCGAGTGAACCGCGACTCGGCACGCGGCGGAGATCCCCCAAAGCAACCCGCCCATGCTCTATCAGCGGGACATGACAGACGTCCTACTCGACCGCTTCCTCCGACGAGCCGACCTCACACGGGTACTCGAGGAACACTTCGGAACCTGCCGCGCCTGGCCCCTTCGCTTGCGAGCCGCCTACGACCAGCTCGAAACACTCAGAGATCTGCTCGGACCCGCCACCTACTCCACGTTCCTGCGATGCGCCGAGCGTGCAGCCAGCCAGAAGGAAGGCTCCGAGTCCCGACTGCTCACCATGCACAGGGACTATCTGGACCGCGAGCTGTACAGGCAGTACGGCGATGAACTGACCGAGGAGATCAAGGTTGCCTGGGCAGTGACCTTCGGCATCATGCTGCTTCTCGACGACCAGGACTACGCCCACCTGATCAGGGCGGCCGTCCGAGCTGACGAGGCCAACACCGTCAGTACAGGTGCGTCATGATGCGAAGCCCCGCCAACACGGCGGGGCTCACTTCCACTCACTCCCGTTCTTCGCCGGCGCGGCCGCCGGCTCCGAGGGTCCTTCGTGGGGCCGGTGTCGCCGCCGGGTGAGCGCCGAGTACGCCGCGGGCCCGCAACCCGTCCAGGTCGGGGAGACGGACTTCGGGAAGTGCGTCGAGAAGGTCGGCCTGGGCGGCGCGGATGCCGTGCGGGGCCCGGGGGCCGGCGCCAAGGGTGCGGCGGGCTGTCACGCAGACATCGTAGGCAGCGCGTCAACTGCGTCCATACCCACGGGGAGGCGTTCGTAGTTCAGAACGGGGTGAGGGCCCGGGGCCAGGCGCTGGCGGTTCCGGGCCCTCGCGAGGTTCGCGCATCCGCGGGGGGGCGGATGTTCAGGGCGCGACGCCATACTCAACGACTCCCGGCCCATGCGGGTCACGCGTCGTGCGTTAGGCCGGGGCGTCGGGTCCGCGTCGGTGTTCGCGTCGGCGTTTTCGTCGTGCGGCCTCTTGTACGGCGCCGTCTTGGAGTTGTTCAGCTGAGGCTGAGCGGCCGGTGCGCGCCTTGATGTCCGCGGCCAGAAATCTGCCGAAGGGGTTGTTGTGGCTCTCGGTGTATTCAAGGAGGTGCAGCAGCGCTATGAGTTCCCCCTGCCGAAGGGGGACTTGCACGAGGGGGTCCGGGGCGGTGTTGTTCAGTGCCGCCTCTACCCGTTGCACGTAGGCGTCGGTCCGGGCGGTCTCGACCCGAGCGTGAGGGTTGGGGACGATTCGGCTGGTCGGCAGGTGGTGGCGAAGGCGCGCCAGAAGGTCGGGGAATCCTTGCCCTTCCTGCCGGTAGTAGGGCCTTTCGATGCTGCCGGCCTGGTCGGGGGCAAGCCGTACGGTGTCCAGGAACGCGGCGACGCGCTGCGGCTCGGGCAGAAGCCCGGCGCCGAGCCAGCGGGCTCCCTTCAGGTAGTCGCTTCCATCGGTGACCTGGTAGAAGCACCAGCCGGACGTGCCTTCCCAGTGGAGCCCGCAATCACCGCCGTACTGGTCCTGGAATGACTGTGTGAAGTTGATGCTGGCCTCGACATCGAGGTAGGGCTTGTCCGGGTCGTCGTAAGGGCCGCAGGTGTGAATGCCAGTGACCGGCAGACCTTCCGCCAGGAGCGCCTCGGCGACGGCGGCAGCGTAGTGCCCCGCGAGACGGGACAGTTCGGCTGACATCTGTGGGCTGGTTCCAGAACCCAAGTGAGGCCTCCTTCGACGAGGTGGTGCTGCCGATCCTTCCAGGTGGCGCCCGGTCCTGGGTACGAAGGCTGATTGCGCTCCACGGCCCACGAGTCCGGCGCCCGGGGTGCTGGGGCATTGGCTTCGTCCTTGACGCGTCCATCCAAGCGGAGTGACGACGCGACGCGTTCGGGTCAGAAACGGAAGCCGAACAGTCCGCCGGTGTCGATTTCGTCGGTGAGGTGGGGCTCACGGACGTAGGGGGCGGGGTCGAAGCCGAGGCGGGTGGCTTTGTCGAGGTCGTCACTGTTGAAGGTAGCGACGTACTGCAGGCCTTCGTCCCGGGTGACGTCGGCGACCAGGGAGAGAGCGGCGGCCAGCTGGCGTGCGTCGACTCCGTCGAAGAGGTGGCTGTCATGGATGAGGAAGTCGGGCCCGCGGCCGTGACGGTGGGCGAGAACGGCGAGGGTCAGGTCGAAGCAGAAGATGACCATGTTGCCGATGCCGCGGCTGTCGTCGCTGTGGATGTGCGGCCGCACCTGCAGACTGTTGGGGCCGGCTTCAATGGCCAGATAGGCTTCGCGGCCCTGTCCATACAGCCGCTGCGCGTACCGGGAGAACAGCAGTGTCGCCTCGGCGGTCTGCTCGACGCGCTCGTCGAGGTCGGTGGTGACGGCCTGCTGCAACTGCAGCCGCTGCGCGGTGATCTGGCGGGCGCTGGCCTCCAGCGTTTGCGCTGCCTCATACCGGTGACGCAGGGCCTCAAGGGTGGCCTGTTCGCGGGCGAGTGCTTGCTGCAGTGCGGTCAGCGCTTCCAGGGCGCCTCCGTCGTTGAGGATGCGCAGCAGGCGTGCCTGTTCCTCCCCGAGCTGGGCCCGTTCGGTTCGGCGGCCCTCCAGCCGGGCGGTCACTTCGGCGATTTCTGCCTCGAGGAAGCGCCGGCGGTTGCGTACGACGGAGTGGTGGAAGGTCTGCACGTCCTCGAAACGGCGGCGGACCTGGTTGGTGAGGACGATCCCGAGTTCTCGGTAGACGGGCTCGAGGTACTCCGTGTCCACGTCCGCGGCCTCGTTGACGGCCTGCTGCAGCTCCTCCAGGTTGCTCTGGTCGATCACGTCGTCCTGGGCGAGCTGCTTGATCTGCCGGGCGATCCCATCGGCCTGTTCCTTGACCCGCTCGTATTCGGGGACGACCCTGAATTCCGCGATCTGCGCCTGGAGACGATCCACCTGGGCCTGGGCCAGAGTAATCTGACCACGCAGATCAGCCGTGGTGCCGACGATCCTGCCCCATACGGGGTCGTTTACGGCCTTGCGGAGCTGGGTGCGGGTTGCCTTGCGCGCGGCGAGCTGCCGGTAGCCGTCGGCCAGCTGCCAGTCCAGGCCGAGCAGATAGGCGAGATTCGTGGTGGCGTCGGCTTCGGACTGCCGCGCGAACGTACGCGTTGCCTCATTGAAGCCGTGCGAGGACACCCGTCGGGCCAGGAACGACAGCATCGTCCGCCCACTGACACCGGCGTGATCGGAGCGCAGATGGAACAGCTCCCGTTCGATCAGCCGCGTCCATTCCTCGGCGCTGATATCGGCCGGACCAGGAAAGTCCGACCAGAGACCAAGGTCTAGGTCTTCGGTGGCGGTGATGTCCGGCGCGACGCGGACGACGGACGGGCGGCTTCCTTTACGCCACACGCGCAGGTCGGCTTCGATCGTCGGCCATGTCATCTGCAGTTCGAAGGTGATGTCACGCACCGCCTTCTTGGCCACCAGGGACTTCTTCGTGACCCGCGCTCCGAGCAGGAAATGGATCAGCTCGATGAGGCTGGACTTGCCGGCGCTGTTGCGGCTGTCGGTGTCGGACGAGCCCTGCGTGCGGTCCGCCACGATCAGGTTCAGGCCCGGCGTGAAGTCGGCGGGCTTGAACCGAGGGTCATCAGCGCTCAAGCGCCGCAGCATGCGCACTCCTCGCCACCAGCACGTCCCCGCGCAACTCCACCACACCCATGCTGAAGAGCACATCCAGCGCCAGCACGAACCAGCCGAACGATACCGGCGAGGGGTGCCCGTGCTCCGCCCGCCATGACTTCAGCCGGGCCCACGCCTGGCTGACAGAGCGGGGTTCCTCCAACTGGAGAAGAACCTGAGCGCCGACCGCGAGCAGGCACCGGTCGGGAGCAATGCCCTTCGTCGGGGTGATCATGCCACGACCCCAATCGTGGAGTTCTCCCAGCCGGCGGGCGGCGCCTTGAAGATGTCGCAGCGCTCGAAGAAGTGGGCCAGGACCACCCACGTGGCCCGCTGCACACGCGGAGGCGCGCTGCCATTGCCCAGCACGTACATCTCCAGCTGCCACAGCACGTCTTCCGGATCCGACCACTCCCGGCATACCTGCTCGTAGTACAGGCGGAAGCCCTGCGCCACCTCGTCGTGCTCCACGGCACGAAGCTTGCCGTCGTAGAAGGCGTCGACCAGGTGGCTGTGCCGCATGCCCCGCAGCAGCCCCTCGCGTGCCTCACCCTGAATACTGTTGAAGTCGAGCTTGCCCGGATCGACCTCGGGCAGCTGCATCAGCGGATCCGGGGCGCTGCGGTGGTCGCGCAGATGATTCAGCAGAGGCGCGAGATCATCCATGCCGATGCCGTGCACGACGGCATGAATCGGGACCTCACAGCCCAGCACGTCCTCCACAAGTGGCAGTTCCAGCTGGATGCACTCATGCCACAGACGCCGCGCGCCCATTTGCTCTACTCGCAGCTCGGGGTGGGCGTCTTGCACGTCCGACAGGACAGTGGCGACCTCGGGGTGCATCCCCCGCCGGTCGTTGTGTACGAAGACGAACACGTCGAACTGACTACCACGCTTGCGCAGCGCCTTCGCGACGTCCGAATCGATCTTGCGTTTGATCTCTGAAGCGTCCACGGTCTGCGGCGCGTAACAGGCATACAGCTTGCGGTCGTACAGCAGGAGACCATCCGCACCCTGGTCACCCAGCCGGCCATGCGTACGCACATCCAGAAACTGGGGGTACCGCGCGCACATGAGCCGGTGGAAAAAGTCCTCGAACGCAGACTCATACAGCTCAGCCATCAGCTCCAAGAACTTCAGCCGCGCATACATCCGCTGCTCGTATCGCATAGTCCCCTCCCCGCGACACACAGTAGCTCCCCGAGATCATCCGAGACAGTCCCGCGCAGCGCCTACCCCCGCCGCCCGCGGCCCGGCCCCGTTCGGGACCAATTCACAGATGCCTTGCTCCTGCATGGTGCAGGAGTCGGCACTCGCCGGTCCGTTCGGCGGGTCCCGCTTCGCTCGCATCGCAAGGTGCTGTTCCGCCCACAGGCCCACAGCGTTATCCGCGCTCTGCGCACCGGTCAGGCAGCGGTGGGCTACCGGAGCATCAGCGACAGCACGCACCGCTTGACCACAGCGGCTCCAGCGCAGCGGCGGCACGATTGTGGGAGGTCTCGCAATCCGTCGTGAATCCCGGCTCCACGCCGTACGTCATCGCATCCCACGAAAACGTCGCGGCCACAAGCGCGGGCTATCGCATGTCCAGGCGTTTGGGTGAAGGACCTGGCGACGCGGCCGCCATGCATCCGACCGGGAACACCGCGCGGCTGGCTATGCCCAGCTTGACCGTTTGCTCATCGCGTCGTCGATGAGGGCGCTGTAGCGACGCGCCGCCTCTTCAGCAACAGGATCGAACCTGGCGCGCAGGGCCGAAGCCTCTTCGTCCCAGTCCGTCCAGCCGAGCACGGGCGCGGCCAGATCCAACAAGCTGAGGAAGACCGCACCGACCTGCGTGATCCAGTACGCGCGCTGCACGTGCAGCCCGTCGAAGTCGTAGGCGAACTTGCCAGACTCAAGGTCCCCGTACAGCAGCATGTGCTGCATCAGGCTGGGGTGCCCGCCGGCGTTCGAGAGCATCGCGAATGCGGGATAGCCTCCGACCTCGGTGAAATGCGTATCGAACAACCGCTGGCGATTTGGCTTCGCCACTCGGGGGTAGCCACGCTGCACCCAGAGGGCATCCAGCGCGCTCTGCAACGTCGCCTTGATCCTTCGCCACCGGAGCGCGTTCTTGCGAAGCCGAGGGTCCCCGGAAGTCTTGGCGGCTTGATACCAGTGATCCTCGCCCTTGCCGAAGATGTCGATCGTGTCCATCGTCAGTGCGAATGCACGCGCCTCCATCGTTCCCTCAGTCCCGTTGACCAGCCAGGCCGCGAGAGCCTGCGTCTCATGGAGATGCCGCAGTTGCGCCAGTGCCGTGGTCGAGGCCCACGCGTCGAGCAGGGCGTTTGCCGCCGCCGCCGACTCGGCGCCGTTCGTCAGGAACATGAGGACCTGGTGCTCGGGGAGGGTCGGGATCGGGTGAGGGAAGTCGGGGTCGCCTTTAACACCCGCCTGGAGGGCCGCCTGGATCCGCCTCTGCCCGACGTTCTGGGTCGCGTGCGAGACCACCTCGAACGCGGCCCTGCGCAGCTCGGCGTCGGAAAGATCCGCGGGCAGCCGGGCCGCGTCCTCGTGGACTTCCTGCGGCGGAACGACCGATGCGGCGAAGGCGGGGAGCATGTCGTCCAGGAACGCCATGCCTCGCTCGGAGCCGAACTCGCTCAGGATGCTCTCGTAGCTCACCTCGGTGCCGCCTTCGGACACGGAGAACGAGCTGATCACGTCAAGCAGCGGCTGCATCCGTTGCATCCGTTCACGGGCGTCGTTCGTGCTGAACCAGGCCAAGAACTCTTCGGCCGTGGGCTGTTCATCGGTCATGAACGCAGGCTCGCACAGGCGAACTCGGGCACGTTACTGAGTAAGAGTGCGCCGCTTCCTCGTGCTACCTTCCGTCGCCGCGGTCAGGCTCCTGCGGCGCGGACGATCGTCCCGGCCATCCGGTGCGTGAGGACGTCGGGTGTGACGGGTATCGAAGAATGGAGCCCACTGCACGGTGGCGTATGGAGAAGGCGCAGCCACGGTCACCACTGCTCGCCTTCGCCTTCGTCGGCGGCGTCCTGCGCCGCCAGCTCGGCCGTCGCCTCGACGTCCACCTCCCCCGTCCCGTGGTAGACGAACACCACCCCGTCCTCTTCCTGGAAGTACGACGGGAGCTCGGAGTCGTCATAGTCGTCCGAGCAGAAGGAACGACGGCCGCAGGCCGGGCACTTGAAGAAGTCGAACCCGTCGAACTCCATCGGGGCCATGGCTGTGGCGCACTCGGGGCAAGCCGGCTGCCCGCTATCAGGAATGTCCTGCGGGGACGGGTCCGGGGCGCCGGTCGCAGGCCGACGGAAGGACAGGACGGTCGCCGACGGCCGATCCGTGGGAGCGCCCGTGCACTGGCCCTGGTGGCCGACATGCCATGGCCCGGCTTCCCCCGGCCCCAGGTTGCCCTCGGAGATCCAGCAGGTCCTGCACGTGGCGGTATGCGTCTCCGCGTCGTACGAGTACAGGGCCTGGGGCGACGGGGGATACAGGGGCATCAGCTTCGTCCTTTGGCTTGTCCCGTCAGGGGTTACAGAGGCCGTCCGTCGCAATCGACGTATCCGCCCGCGGACCGGTGTGGCTGGAAGCAGCTGGCGTGTGCAGCGTCGTGGTCGTAGGTATCGCCGTCGGCGTGCTGGACGAGGAAGGCCCCGGCGTCCGCGGATACTTCCCCCTCGCTCCCGAGCGGCTCCGCGGCGTCACCCCGGGTGCCATCCGCACTGGTGGCCTCCCACACGAACCCCTGCTCGCGGGGAAGCATGATGATTTCGGCGCGGCCGCCGGCGAGCAGCAGCTCGGTGACGCCAGCAGTGGCTTCGCCCGGCGTGACGTCCTTCTTTCCGCAGTGACGAGCACTGTGGTGGGTCCTCACCGGTTTTCCTTCCAGGCGCGGATCTCCAGGTAGACGATCTCGGCCTCGGGATGCATACGGCCGGTCATGACGAGCCAGCCCTGCACCGCAGCGGTCACGTCCCCGCCTGCCGCGTCCACAAGCTGCTTGAACTGGACCGCGTCGAAACCCTGTTCGCCGGATCCGGGGCCGCCGACGTTCGCGCCGTAGGCGCGTTCCTCGGTGCCGTCGGCGCGCTGGACGACGTTGCGGCGCACACCGGGGGAGTCGGCCAGCCGTCCGGCGTCGTGGGTGAACATGCGACGCAGCGCCCGCACCGTGAACGCGATCTTTCCGTTGTTTGCGGCCGCCTCCGCGATCACCGGATACAGGCGGGGCGCACCGGCGGCAATGTGCTGCCTACCGGCCCGCGCCAGGGACGACGTCCACTCCTTCACCCGCCGTCCCCGCTCATCAGTGACCGTACGAGTGCTGCGCACCGTGTTCCGGTGGCGCACACGAGCCCGCTCACCGCTCTTGGTCAGACGCGGCCGCACGTGCGCGCGGGCCAGCCGCTTGAGGCTGTCGATGTCCCGCGGCCCGCCGGCCTGCACCTCCTGCACGACCGCCCGCAACGCCTCCACCATCGAGGCGCCCTTGTTCTTCGTGAAGAACTGCGACACCAGCGACGCGTCACGGCCGAGGATCTCGGCGACCTGCTTCCGGTTGAAGCCCTCGGCGATGAGCTGGTCGGTGAGGCGGGCGGCCTCGTTGCGCTGATCGCGGCGGCCGCCGCCGCGCTGCCTGGGGGGCGTCATGCGGCCGTCTCCTCAACCTCGTCGTCCAACTCGTCGCCCGTATCGCACTCATGGCCGGAGGCGGCCCGGTCGCCGTCCTCCCACTCGCCGTCACCGCCGGCGCCGCAGATGCACTCCCACTGCCCGTACCAGCCGACGTCGCCCGGCTCGGGGCAGTCGTCGTGTCCGGAGGCGGGGGAGTCCTCATCAGGGAACAGGGCTTCGCCGGAGGCGCCGCATTCGGAGTGCTCCCAGCGGGCCTCCCACATCACGTCCGCGGTCACAGCCCCTCGGCCTCCAGATTCTGGCGGCCAAACTTCTGCAGCGTGTAGAACTCCTCGTCGCTGGTCGGGGTGGTCTGCTCCCAGTCCAGTGCGCCCTTGAGGAGGTAGTCGCCCGGCTGCCCGCTGTAGGGCCAGTCCGGCCGCACGGTGGTGTAGATGGCGTCCGTACGGAACGCCAGGACCGAACCGGCCGGCAGATGCAGGGCGCCGGCCGGGACTCCCTTGCCGACCTTGACGTCGCCGGTCTTCTCGTCCTGCCCGATGACCACGCTCTGGTGCGTGGACAGCAGCGCCGCACGCGCGGCCGACCACACGGCGGCTGCCCATTCCGGGTGCGCGTACGGGTCCCGCGCGAACCCGCCGTAGCGCTGCCAGGTGACGTGCGTGTCCGTGATCCCGGTCAGATGCGCGCCATCGGGGATCTCCGGCGTGGACCCGTCCTTGTTGAGTTCCACGGACCCGGTGGTGATCTTCGGGCGCTGTGCGAACGTCCCGATGCCATACAGCAGGATCGACCGAACCGCCCGCGCAGCCAGTCGGAACGCCCACCGCATCGACTCATCCCCGTGCGCGGTGGACCAACGAAGCAGGTGATTCCAGACGCTCTTCAGCTTCGTCGACCACTCCTGCAGCGGGCGCTGGTTCTTCTCCCACACCAGGCCGTCGAGGACCTCCACCTTCCAGGGCATGAGCGGGTTGCGGAGGGCCAGGTTGACCTCGGCGCCTCCCGCCCACGTGACGAAAGTCTGCCCCGGCTCGTACGGGTAGTGCCAGGACCGCTCCCCGGGCGCCGGCGCGGGCAGCAGCCCGACGTGCTCCCACCCCTCCGGGATGGTGACCTTCACCTGCCAGTGCGACGGCGAATACAGCACATCCGCCATCTCCTTGTCGCTCAACGCGGCGAACGAGTCCTTCGTCATCCGGCGCGGAACGCCGGTCGGAGAGGTGGAGCAGTGCCGGGCGTAGGCGAACGTGCGGTCCAGCTCGTACCAGGCCGGAACCTTCGCCGGCACCCGAGGCGGCGTGATCAGCTCGGTGCGGCCCTGCCCGGCCGTCGCGTGCAGCAGACCACGGATCTCTTGCGACAGCACTGGATAGCCATCCGCCCACCGGCCCCGCTCCGGGATGGTGCGTGTCCACAGGTCACGGCCGGTCTGCGACGGCGACCCCATCAGCACGACGTCCCGCCACTTCTCGTGCAGCGCCTTCCACAGCTCCACAAAGGCCTGCCGCACGATCTCCGGGGGCGCACCCTCGGGGTCGAACCACTCACCCACGGACCTGATTTCGGTGTGCTGGTCGCCGCGCTGCCACCGGCCCACTGGATTGCGTGGGTGGACCAGGTGCCCGGCCTGCCGGTCCTTGCCGCGCGAGGACTCCACCTGCCAGCCCTCCGGCAGCGGACCATTCAGCCACGCAGCAACCGCGTCCTTGAGCCACTCATGCCGGGCCGCGTCCCGGTGCCACGGATCGCCTCCTGTCACGTAGATGCGCTCGATCGAGGCCGGGACCGTCGCGTACACCGCGGTAAGGATCTCTGCCACACTCGCGCGCCCCAGCTCCAGCCGGGCAGTCCCGCCGCTCCACACCAGGACACCGGCCGCGGTGTCGAGGAACGCCATCTGCCGCACGGCTTGCTTGAAGTTCGGCCGGGCCGAGACCAGGTTCGACTCGGCCCTGAACCAGCGGTCGCCGTCCGGCCCGGCCGGGATCGACGGCAGTTCACGTGCAGGTGCTTCTCCGGCTGGCTGCGGGGGCTGAGCTGTGGGGGCCTGCTCGGTCGGCGCGGCCTCGGCGGTGTCGGGAGCCGATTCCTCGTCCTGGCCCTCGGGTTCCTGCTCTTCGACTGGGGTCGGCGGCGTGTGACGGTCGGGAGCGACAGATGCGGCAGGTTCCTTGATCGCTTGTGCGGCCGCCTCTGCCGCGGGGCGATCACCGGTGGACTCCGTGGCCAGGTTTTCCGCCGCGGGCTCGCTGGTGGGCGCCTGGGGGCCCAGGCGGGGCACGAGGGCGACGACGTCGATCACCGACAGGCCGGCCGACGTGGCCAACCGATCGGCCTTCGCCTTCTCATACTCGCCCAGCGCAGCGATCTTCTTATCCCGGTCGGCCAGCAGCTTCTTCAGCTGGCGCTCCAAGGGCCTGATCTCGTCACGCAGTTCACGCAGCTCGGCAAGGCCGGCGTTGTAGCTCTTGGCGTCCATCAGTCAGAGACATCCTTCGGAGATCGCCGGAACAACCGCGACCCATTGTGCAGATTATGACTATGCATAGTCAAGCTATGCGTTACTTGGGGGTGCTGCCGGGCCCGGACAGTCCAGCAGGAGAAGAACGCCACCGCTCACCCCACCACCGAATCCGCGCCGGAACCCTGCATGCTCCCAGACCCCACCGACACCGGCTCCGGCCCCATCAGTTCGCCCATCACGTCCTGCAGGTTCCGGCACGACGAGCACAGGCCCGACGGTTCAGACGGAGGAACCCGCTTCTTCGAGCCGGGGATGTTGCACGATCCGCTGCACTCTGGCCAGCCCAGGCACCGCGGGCACTTGTCGTACCCGTCGGCAACCGCCGGACTCCCGCACTCCTCGCACTCGCGCATCACGCGGCTGATCTCGCCCGACCAGGCCGGAGGCGTCCAGACCTCATCGATGTCCTCGTACCGCGACTCGCTCCCGTACGGCGCAGCCGACTGCGCCGGGATGGGCGCGGCCGCCGACGGAGCCGGCCCGCTCGCAGCTCGCCGCAACCGGCCCGCGATGATTGCCTCACGAGTCGTCGTGATCCTCTGCGGCCAGGGCCGGCCGGCAACGACATAGCGGATCAGCTCCGCCGTCCAGCCGCTCGCCAGCATTCCGCTCACAACCCGGCCCTGCTCGGCCAGCACCGGCCCGGTCAGTAGGAACTCCGGACCACACTCCTGGGCGATCGCATTGAGCACCTGCACGCCGGGCGAGTCATCGACAACGGCGTCCGCAGGCCTGCTCTTGGAGTTGGCGAGATCCCCCGTCCCGTCCGTCCCTCCGTCCGGTTTCGTTTCGCGCGCGGGAGCTGCAGACGAAGGACGGACGGAAGGAAGGGCGGGCTCTCGAGAAGGGTTATCGACTGGGTTCTTGATATTGGGCGTCATGGGTGACCCCACCCTCCCGTCATGGTTGACGCCAGGGGTGGCGTCATGGGTGACGGGACCCCCCTCCCCTTGGGGTGGCGTCATGGGTGACGCCACCCCCTCAGCAGCACCATCCTTCGGGTCGATCGGCGGCCCAGTCTTCGCCGCCTTCCGCCCGCCCTTCGGCATGATCCCGGCGTCCTTCTTGGCCTTCACCCGCGCCGCCGTGACCGCCTCCGCGACATCCTTCGCCTTCTGGTCCGGGCCCAGCGGATCAACCCACTCCCCACGCCAGAAAGCCGCGTCGTTCAGCTGGTAGACGTTCGCGTCATTGAGCTTCGGGTTATCCGGGTCCGTACGGCGCTCGATGCGAAAGAGCCCAGCGACCTCGCCCTCGAGGAGAGTGCGGTCCAGCGTCTTCTCACTCACACCCAGCTGCGCCGCCAGCTCGCGCCGGTAGGGCTTGCCGCGGCCGGTGTCCCGCACGCCTACATCGGCGTACGTGACGAGGATCGAATAGAGCGTGCGCAGGTTGGTCGTGTACCGGGGATCGCACACCCACTGCGACACGACCTGGCCGAACGGCAGGCCGCCGCCCCGGCGCACCTCGGGAGAAAGGCTCATCGGCCTCGCCCCCCAGGTCGATTGGAAGCGATGGCCTGGCGCGGCCGGGCGACGGTCGAGGATGCGGATGGCGATCCGTGGGTTCGTGAGATTGCCCCCGCGGAGCTCGGGGGTGCCGCTCTCTGGCCGAACGGCGGAGCAGCAGGGTTGTGCTGGTATGACACGTACGGTCCCTTGATCAAAGGGAGCCGATGATCAGCAGATGAACGTGACTCGGCCTACATGATCGAAGCCGCAGTGGAGCTTCGACGGCGAGCCTGACTATCCTGTTCGTGGTGACCGCGGGCCCTGGTGGTCCAGGCACCCAGCGCGGTCACCGCGCTGACCACGACTCCGATGCTTGCCGGCGGGGGAGTCGCTTCGACGGCCGCACCTGTTCCCGCAGGGGCGGCCGTCACCCGTTTTACGGGGGGATACCAAGATTCACGGAGCCGTTCTCCTTATCCGTCGAACTCGTACTCGAGCACGTACGAGAGCGAGTCGAGAGTCATGTGATTGACCTCCACAACCCGTCCGCCCTCTTCGTAGGCAGTCCGGACGATGTTGATCACTGGCGTGTCTGAGGAGAGGTTGAGCCCGACGGTGTCCTCCGCCGAGGGCATGCGGACTCGGATCTCTTCACGGAAGTGCACAGGGGCATGACCGAGTTCAGTCAACCGAGCGTAGATCCCGCCGTCGCCTGAATGTTCTTCAGTGATCTGCGACCCTGCGACCAGGTCGTACGGCATGTACGACGTAGACAAGAGGATCGGCCGGTCCTCGACGATGAAGCGACGACTGCGGGCGAACGCAGAGTTCTCACCTTCGAGGCCCAGTGCCTGGGCGATGAGCGGCGGCGCGGTAAGCCGACCGAGGAACGTGCTCTCGCTTGTCAGTGTTCGGCTGTCATCGGCGGAGAAGATGCTGGCACCTGATCCCCAGTGCTCGCGGGACAGGCGCGCGATGCCTCGACGGCGGACGGGCTGGAACGACCGCACGTAGAAGCCGGCCCCTTTGCGGGACTCGACTAGGCCCTCCTTCTTGAGGGCGTTAAGCGCCTGACGCGCGGTCATGCTGGCCACGCCGTACTCGGCAGCCAGGGGGTTCTCCCCAGGCAAGCGGTCGCCGGGACCAAATGCGCCTTCATCGATCTTGGTGCGCAGATCGTCAGCGATGCGCCGGTACTTCGGCAGCTTGCTCGTCTCTCCAGCCATCCCTCTCCCTACCTCGCTAGCGATCCTACGGCCCCACGCCGCAGAGATCACTCCGAGGCCCGACAACACGCCTGGAGCATACATCGCTAGGGAGGTGTTGACAGCTCGCTAGGGAAGGGTCTTTCCTGGGTGGCGGCGGCACAAGCTCGCTAGGGAAGTTCCGCGGAAATTGGGCGGGGCTTTCGAGGGCACCGCCATGCCAAAAACGGCCCTCCGGGTGGTCTTGGCAGAGACCCGGAGAGCCGCCCGGCCGTACCGACTGAAACGGAGTTACGACCGTGTCAAAGATTCTCGCAGGCAAGCGACCGACAGAACAGCGCGTAGAGATCGCGGGTTCGCGGCTGCTGGCTGCGGCGTTCGAGCGTCATGCCGACGCGCTGCTGGCCTACATCCGCGGGCACAACGAGCTGCCGGCCGCCACCGACTCGTACGGGGTCGAGGACCTGGCCGCCGAGGTGTGGCTGGAGTTCGCGACGAACATGGACCGCATCGACAAGCGGGTCCTGGACTTCTCGTACGTGCGGCTGACGGCGAACAAGGTCGTCCGCAGGGTCGCGAAGGTCGAGGACGTCGAGGTGCCGGTCGGCTTCGCCGGCGGTGAGCTGGGACTCGCCGTCGAGGGCGCCGATTTCGGCGACGACGAGGACTACGCGGTGGCCCCGCTGGAGCCGGTGGCGAAGCTCGGCGACACCCTGATCGAGGGCAGGCCCCGCACCGGCATGGGTGCCGGGCTGGTCCGCCACCTGTTCGATGCGGGGGTGGCGGCGTGAGTGCGGCGACGACTACTTCGACGCGGACCAAGGTCAAGATTTCCGCTCCGCAGGTCACGGTCATCCAGGCACAGGCCCTCGTCACCACCTGGTTGATCACCGGATTCGTAGCCTTCGGTGTCGCCTGGGGCCTGGGCCTGCAGGCCGCCTGGTGGCACCGCGTTCTGCTGGCGCTCCCGGTCGTCGGCTTGGGCGTGGCGGATGCGTACGGCATCGACCACGTCATGGACTTCCGCGCCCGGCTGACGCGTGCGCTCGCTGACCTGGACTGGGTGCAGATCCCGCTCGCGATCGGTGGCGGTGCATGGCTGCTGGGGCTCGTGCCCGCGGTCGGCACCCGCCTGGTGATCGTCGGGCTGATCGTCTTGGTTGCCGTGCTGTACCGCTACGCGCCGCACGCGGCAGCCCCCGCTGGAGGTGCCCGATGAGCAGCAGCCTCGCTGACTTCCGTACGGAGCGCCGCCAGGACCAGGAGTTGCAGGCCAGGCAGGCCCGGGAGGACAAGGCTCTCGATGTCGACCTCGAACTCCGCAAGGAGGAGTCGCAGTTCGAGCGGGAGATGCGGCTGAGGGCTCAGGAGCTGGAGGCCGAGCGGCTGAAGGCCGAGGAGGCCCGCAAGGACAAGGCGCAGAAGGACGCCGCCGAGCTTGCGAAGAAGCAGGCGGCCGAGGCAGCGAAGCTTCAGCGGGAGAAGGAGCGCCGCAAGGAGAAAGAGCGGGATCGGAGGCTGCGCCGGGAGCGGTGGCAGCAGCGGCTCGACGCCGCGCCGAAGTGGCTGGCCGAGCACCTGGACTTGTCGGCCGCGTTGGCGGTGATGGCCTGCAGCATCGTTCCCGCCTTGATCTCCCAGGCCTCGTCGCTGAGTGACACCGGCATCGTGGACGCGATGGGTTGGGCCGGCGGCCTGCTGGTCGCGCTGCTGCCGTTCATGCTGGAGTGCTCGGCCTGGGCGGCGACCGCCGGCGAGGCCAAGGCGATGAAGCAGGGCCGCTCGCCGTGGCCGTACCGGATCGCCGTGTATGCGTTCGCGGGCTTGGCCTCGTGGGTCAACTACCTGCACGGCCGCAACGTCGGCGGTGACCGTTACGGGGTGCTGCTCGGCAGTGTCCTGGCGGCGTCCTCGATCATCCCCATCCTGGTGTGGCAGCTGGTGCAGCTCGGCCGGCACATCGAGTACCGGGAGCGGCTGCGTGCGGAGCGGCGCCGGCGCCGTGATGCGAGGGCGACGCGCAGGACGCGGAGGCAGGATCTGCCGAGGGTCTGGGATGCCGCGAAGCGGCTGCGGGCGGTCGCTGGGTTCGAGCGGCTGTCCGAGGAGGACGCGTGGACGGTCGCGTACACGGTGTTCGAGGGTGCCGGATCGGAGGCGCTCTCGGACGAGATCCTGGCGCTGTTGTCCGCGGAGATGCTCGGTGATCTGGTGGAGGCCGAAGGACGCCGGACGGTCGTCCTGGAGGCGTTGGCGGAGGTTCGGTTCGAGCGACGGCGACTCGCGGAAGCGCTCGCCCAAAGGACCTCCGAGGAGGGGTCCGCGAAGGGCTCTGAGGAGTCCGTGAAGGAGTCCGCGGAGCAGTCCGCAACCCTCCCTGTGCGGGTCTTTGAAGCGTCCTCGAGCGGACTCGTCACAGTCTCCGAAAAGCCCCGGTTGCGGACGGTATCTGTGCAGATCAACCCGTCCGTCCCCGCGTCCGCACGCACGTCTGATTCCGCGCCCGCGCGCACACGCGAAACCGCGCGCCCGCGCACGCGTAAGGCTCGTACGGCGAGCGCCGTACGGAACCTGTCGCCGGGTGCGCGGAAGGCCGCGTCGGTGTCCGCGAAGGCGTACAGCGCGAACGAGAACGCGGACATCGAGGAGTGGATCCGCGGAGAGCTCGCGGCGGGCCGCAAGGTCGGCTTCAAGGAGGTCGCTGACGAGACGGAGAAGCGCCGCCAGGCGAACCTGCCGAAGAAGAAGGCGGCCGAGCTCGGCCGGCCGAGCAAGACCTGGGCCTACACCCGGATCTCCGAGGCGAAGAACCCGGTCCGGCGGAGCGCCTGATGCCCCGCATCAGCATGCACTTCTGGGACCCGGAGGGCTTACGGTTCGGCATCCCGACCTGGCCCGTCGGGCACCCCGACGGACCGGACCAGGAAGTCCTCGCCACCTACCGGCAGTTGAAAGCCCGGGGCTTACGCCCCGGGGGGCAGGAGCCGGTCGGCCAACTCGGCTGGTGGATACGCCGAGGCCAGCGGTTCGCCTACCTCTACCGGGTCGACCAGGCGAAGAAGCAGCGTCCGATGACGCCGGCGAAGTGGGCGTCGGTCCACAAGGCGCTCGCGGCGCGGCGGACCTGCCCGGAGTGCAAGACCGAAAAGGGCTACTACATCAACCGCGACCCGGGCGTGTGCCGGGAGTGCGATCCGAACGCCCCGAAGGCCTGGGATTCCGACGATCCATTGCTCGCGGCGTGAAGCACCAAGAAGCCAACTGAACAGGGGCGCGAGACGGGAGGTGCCGGCTGCACCTACCAGAGCGATGACCGGCTTTCGTCTCGCGCCCCGCCCCCAGAGACGGAGGCACGACCAGCATGACCGAGATCGACACCAACCCGGTAGTCGGCGCCGGCCTGGACCGCCGACTGGTGTGGGATGCCGCGGAGCTCGTGGTGTCCACCCAGTTCGGTTCTCGGTCCATGCTGCAGCGCAAGCTCCGTATGGGCTGGCAGCAGACGGAGCTCGTCATGGAGGAGCTGGAGCGGCTCGGCGTAGTGGGCCCGGATGAGGAGTCCAAGGCTCGCGAGGTGCGCATTCGGCTCGTCGAGGACCTGGAGCCGGTGTTCAACGCCCTCATGTACGGCGAGACGATCACCACGGACACCGTGGTGGAGGCGGCGC
The DNA here is from genome assembly GCF_055584345.1 of Streptomyces sp. NPDC104106. Lineage (NCBI taxonomy): Bacteria > Bacillati > Actinomycetota > Actinomycetes > Kitasatosporales > Streptomycetaceae > Streptomyces > Streptomyces sp. NPDC104106. Next base: position 67,834 of record NZ_JBVJMF010000022.1, on the reverse strand, counting down.
TGGCCGAACAGGCCGACGAGACGCTGGTGCTTCCCGTGCCGCGCGAGCTGCCCCACCTCACGCTCACCAAGGTGCCGGCCGAGCCGGCGGCGCCCGGGGAGGGCCCAGACGATGACGGCGAGCCGGAGCCCGAGCACTCCCGGGGTGTCGAGGGCACCGTCTACACCTCCCAGGAGTGGGAGGTGCGCGAGGACCCCGAGGGGGACCGGCCGTGGATCAATCCGCAGCTGCGCACCCGTGAGGGGCGCCGCGGCTACCTGCGGTTCCTGCGCCGCCAGGCGCGCCGGCGGATGCGGAAGAGCGTGGCCCGTCAGCGCACTCCTCACGGTCTGCTGCCGCGGATGTGGCGCGGCCACCAGCGGGTGCGGGCCTGGGTGGTCGGCATCGAGGGCGCCAAGGCCAAGGCGGACCTGAAGCTGGCGTTGGTTTCGGTGAAGGAGGCCGAACGGGCAGCGAGGCGCGCCCAGCTGGCGATCCGTGACCGGGACAAGAAGCGGCAGGCAGCGGTTGCGTTGCAGATGGAGTCTGGCAAGCAGCTGGTCGTTGCGAAGGCGGCTGGCGAGGCGGCGAAGCGGGCCATGTGGACCCGCGCGGGTCTGGTGTACGGGCCGGTCGTCGTGGTCGACGGGGTCACCTTCGGGCTCACCAACGTGTGGGGCCTGCTCGCCGCGCTGATGGTGAACATGTTCGGCCTGGCCTGGATGGGCCGGGATGTCGAGCTCACCGAGGAGGAGCTGGCCAGGCTGGAGCAGATCGAGGACGGCATGCCGCAGGAGGTCACCATCGGCATGACCCCGCGGGTGTTCCAGGAAATGATGCGGCAGGCCCTGGTCGAGAAGCTGAAGTGCGAGATCAAGTCGCTCCGGGTGGACCCGCTCGAGTACGCCTACGTCGTGCACGTCTGGCTGGACGGGATGACGCCGAAGCGGATTGCCGATGGACTGGCCGACCTGGAGGCGAATCTGCCGGGCGTGCGGACGTCGTCGATCCTGCTGCGGCAGTCGGCCGAGTCGCGGAATTACTGCATCATCACGATTCCGGGCAAGGACGCCTGGGCCGCGGTGCCCGAACTCCCCTATCGGGAGCCGAAGTCGCTGACCACGGACGACATTCCGGAGGCGCAGATCGCGGCCGCGATGGACGGCTCCGCGCTGGGCCTGCCGATGGAGCGGACCAACGTCAACATGGTCGGCAAGTCCCGCTCTGGCAAGTCCACGTGGCTGCGGGCCATCGCGGACGTGCTGACCGCCACGGACGATCAGATCGTCATCGGCATCGACCTGGGTTCGGCCGGCAGCGGCTTCGCAGGCCTGCGCCGCGGGATGCACCTGGTCATCACCGACCCGTTCCTGGCGGCGGAGGCCCTGGACTGGGGTCTGGCCGTCGGCCAGGGCCGCCCCGACCTGTTCGACGAGCTGGGCATGGGCCAGACCTGGGTGACCTCTTCGAAGCGGCCCGGCATCAAGTTCGTGGTCGACGAGTTCCCCGCGCTGGTGATCGCCTCCCGTAAGCACGTCATCTACGACGAGGAGACAGGCCGCAAGACCGGCGACATCAACCTGGACGGCAAGCTCGCCGAGATGGCCGACACCTGCGCCAAGTCCGACGTCACGATGGTGATCGCCTCGCAAGGCCTGACGAAGGAGCGGATCGGCAAGAACACCTGGCTCAACGAGCTGCAGGTACAGGTCATGGCCGCCTGCGACAAGGACGACATCGGGCTGGTGCTCCACTCCGGCGCGATGGACGAGGGATGGGCGCCGCACCGCCTGCAGCCGCAGATGGGCAAGGACCTCAACGACGCCGGCGTCGCCTACGTCCTGGCCGGATCCAGGCACAGCGAGCCGATCCCGTACCGGGCGTGCATCACCTCCGATGAGGAGTACGACCGGCGCGGCCGGGAGCGCGGCCGGCACCTGGTCGCGATGGACGCGGAGTCGGAGGAGTTCTCCGAGATCACCCTGGAGGACCTGATGGCGAAGCAGGCCGCGCTCGAGGAGAGCCGCCGCCGGCGCCGCTCGTCCGGCCCGCCCGCCCTCATCACCACCATCCGAAGCATCTTCCGGGACGGAGGCGACCCGGCCGGCTTTTCGCGTGAGGAACTGGCCGAGGCGCTCGGCGAGGTGGACCCCGACACCTGGGCGCTGGACAACTTCGACGGCGACGACGAGGCCGAGCAGATCCAGGCCCGGATCGACGCGGTCCGGGTGGCGGTCGACGCGGTCCTGGAGCCCACCGGCCACTCCTGGCCGCTGGAGAAGTACAGCAAGAACCTGCCCCGCGGTTGGCGCCTGCGGGACCTGAAGGTGATCACCGGAGAGGCCCCGTCAGAGGGCTGACCGGGCACCGGAATCGGGACGGAACCGCAGGTCAGCGAGGGGAACCGGGCCGGAACCGGCCCGGAACCCCCTCGAGACCAGCGGAACCCGGTACCCGCCAAGATCCCGGTTCCGGCCCGGTTCCACCCCCCCTGACCTGCGAGTTCCTGTCGGTTCCACACCGGTTCACGCCCGAAAGATCCCTTGGAGTCCGAAAATGGGAATCGACCCGAAGCGCTACCCCAAGCCGGCCGCCGGCTACCACCGCATCGCCTGCGAGCGCCGCTTCATGTGGATCGAGCCCGACCCGGAGGCGAAGCTGCGCGACAAGTGGCTTCAGCACCCCGTCGCCTGCCCGGTCTGCACGGTCGACACCGAGCTGGTCCTCGTGTACGAGGAGCGGGCCGACACGTTCGTCCAGGTGCTGTGCCCGGGCGGCCACGAGTGGCCCGAACCCCTCATCGACACCGCATACTTCGCCGCCTACTCCCAACAGCGTTTCTACGCCGACCCCAACCCCGCCCTGCTGTGGATCATCGACGCGGGCTTCGGGGAGGAACCCCCGCCCCCGATCGATGACCACGTCGAACAGGTCGTCCGCGCCTACCGGGAAGCCGCCAAGTACGCCCACCGCAAGGCGAAGACCCGCGTCAAGCGCGCCGTGCGGAAGCCGATGCGGAAGGCCAAGAAGAAAGCCCTCAACATCGCCTTCGCGCCGGTCGCCGCCGCGTTGCGCACCGCCTGGATCATCCAGTCCGGCGGCGTGCCGCAACAGGCCCCCAAGGGCGCGAAGGCCGGGGGCAGGCGGCGCCGCCCCGAGGACGGCATGAAGATCCCTTCGGTGGCCGCCTACCGCAAGGCCCTCGGCGTCCCCGCCCCGGAGAAGGGACCGACGTGCCTGGTCTGCCAGGACACCGGCCGGATCACCGCACCCGGCGTCAGCATCCTCTGCACCGAGTGCAAGGGAGCTGCCGCACCGCTCGCCCGGGCAGAAGAGAAAGCCCGCCGCGTCCGCGAGGGTGGCAACCGCGCCGCCGCCGGCCGCGCCCGCAAGGCGGCCGCCCCGCGCACTCGGACCAGGACGAACACCCGCAAGCAGGGGGTGACCGTCCGCGCGGGCGAGACCGTCACCGGACCGGTCTCCGTCACCGGGCCCACGGCGGCCGCCGCGCCGAAGTCCACCGCTAAGAAGGCCGCGAAGGCACGTCCGCCCGCGCAGGCCGGCGCGGCCGCGGCCGAAGCGTCCGCCCACGCCGCCTCCCGCCCCGGCATGACTGTGGTGACCGGTGTCGTCAACGTCGGCAACGGCCGCACCACCGGCTCCGTCCAGGAAATCCACGTCTCTGGCAGCCGCCAGCAGATCAGCGTCCGCAACGACGGCCGCCCGCCCGCCGGCGGGCGCACCCCGACTGCCGGCGAGGCAGCTGCCGTCCGCGGCGACCTCAAGGCCGCCGACCAGGCCATACGCGAGAGTGCCGGCCGCTCCTCCACCACCGTCCAGGTCTCCGGCAAGAACAACTCGGTGATCACGACCACCACCGACGGAGATGCCACCCACGTCACCGGTGACGGGTGATCTCTGGGGCTCTGACCAGCGCCTCCAGAGAAACCCGCACCCGTTTAATGCATAGTCTTGAAATGCATACTCTGAATCTGCATTATGGAGTGTGTAAGCCCCCGGGGCGGCCGCCAGGTCGCCAACTCAGCCGACCGCCCCGGGTCTTCCGTCCCGCTCAACCCGACTTCCGACAAGGAGCAGCACGTGACCGAGAAGACGCAGCCGGGAGGTCAGAGCTCGCCCATGGACCCGATCAGCTACCGCTACGGTGGCGACGCCCGGATGAACGGCGTGGACATCACCATCAGCCTCACCCCCGCCCAGGCCAAGGCCCTCGGCGGGGAGGCCGGAGTGATGGCCGACTGGTTCCACACCGCGCTCCACGCGATGGCCATGCTCCGCACCGGCCGCAACGCCCAGGGAGAGCCGTACTTCGCCGGACCGAACGACTGGTACACCGCGATCAACGACCTCGACCACCGGCTGATCCCCCGCCTGGAGGGCATCCGCGACGCCGTGGTCCGCTCCCACGCCAACAGCGGCGGCACCGTGCAGCACCTCGCGCTCGCCATGGACGTCCCGGACAGCACCGCCCAGTTCCGCCAGGAGGCCCTGCTGAGGACCATGCCCAGCACCTGGGAGAAGTGGGCCGAGGACGGAGGCCCGGAGAACAAGGGCCGCATCTCCGACCCCTACGCGCCCGGCATTCCGGTCGCCGGCGGATTCGTCATCGGCCAGCAGGTCCGCATCACAGCCGTCTCCGGCCTCCTCGCCGACCGGACCGACCTGATCGGCAAGGTGGGCCGGATCGTCTCCGAGGCGCGCGACGGACAGCTCACGGTCCGCGGCCTCAGCGGCAAGGAGCGCGAAACGTACGCGGACTTCCTCGGCTTCTGGCCGACCGAGCTCGACCCCGCCGACCGGAACTGACTCCGCCCCGGGACGGCCGCCACAGTTGCCGAACTCACCGGCCGTCCCGGGCCCAACTCGCAGCTCCAGGACCTTCTCCGTACCGACCCGACCTGGAAGGAGCGACCGTGGCCAGGACGCAGCACACCTGCGGCGGACCGAAGTTCGGCCGCCTGACCGCCGGCGCCGAGCCGGTCCGCTGGGCGCCCAGCCGCCGCGAGCAGGACGAGCGGCGCACCCAGGAGATCCACGACCACTTCCGTGGCCCCCACTCGCCCCACGCCCGCGGCGAGTGCGGGCCCGTGTGCACCTTCGGGGACTGGTAACGGCCCGGCCCCTCTTTCTCCCGGGGCGACCGCCAGGTCGCCAACTCCAGCCGCTCGCCCCGGGAGCCTCCCACCCGCCGAAGAGAAGGCAGATCCGACATGGGAATTCGAGACCGGCTCCGCGATGCGGTGATCGAGCACACGAGCCGCGCCGACGGCTCGCCCGCCCTCGCTCACCGGGCGACCCAGGTGGCCTCCTCCGCCGCCAACCTGGCCAGCCAGCACAGCCACCTCGCCGCCGCCGGCATCGCGTCGCTCGGAGCCGCCGCCGTCGCGGCGGAGGGAGCCCTGACCAACTACGTCTATCCGCAGGGCGAGTACGCCACCTTCCGCGAGGACTGATTCGCCGCTCGGGTCGACAGCACCCAAACTACGCGCAGACTCTTGTAATGCATACTTAGATTCTGCATTATGGAGTCCTGTAAGAAGCCCGGGGCGGCCGCCAGGTCGCCAACTCCAGCCGACCGCCCCAGGCCCTCCAACCCGCTCCACCCAACTCCAGCCGAAGGAGCAGCACGTGACCGAGATGACCGCCTCGCCCCGCAAGACCATGGCCCGCACCGAACCGCACAACGTCATCGTCCGCCGCTTCGTCACCCGCATGCTGCGCCGGGCCGTCGACGGCAGCGACCTGTTCTTCAGCTCGGCCTTGCTGGCCCTCGCCGGACTGTGGTTCGCGCACACCGGCCCGGCCTGGATCGCCCAGGCCACCGCCTGGAAGCTGATCGGCTACGGCGTCATCCTCTACGGCATCAACCGGCTCTACGACGGCGTCGTCGAAGGCATCGCCGACGCCCTCGACCCCGACGGCTTCGACGGTGACGTCTTCTTCGAGATGACCGAGAGCCTGCGCGCGCTGCGGGCCGACATCGACAGCGGAGCCGACACCGACGACGTCCTCGACAGCCTGGTCGCCAGCCGCGTGATCGAGGAACTGGGCGGCACCGTCCGCGGCCTCTCCCAGCAGTACGCCGCCCGCGGCGACCAGGACGAGGTCCAGCGGCTGATGGCAGTGGTCCTGCACCTGCGCAACGCCGAAGACAACCTCGGTTACGGCACGCTCAACGCCGAGCTGGACGCCGTCGAGCGCAGCAGCGCCGGGCTGTCGTAGCTTCGCCCGGGGACGGCGGCCAGGTCGCCAAACTCAGCCCGCCGTCCCCGGCCTCCCATCCCGCTCCACCCGGAGCAGGGGGCCGGAACCATTGTCTCCTACACCCCGAGTGGAGTTCACCAGTGACCCCCCGACACAGCCGACCCGACGGTGCCGAACAGAACCTCGAGGCAGCCGTCAGAGAGGCGAAAGAAGCCCGCGACAAGGCGATCGCCGACGCCGACAAGACGTTCTGGACCCGGATCGCCGAACTGAAGGGCTCCTACCGCGGCGCCCAGACCGACATCGCCGGCTTCCTCGGCGTCACCCGCGACGCGATCCTCAAGGGCATCAAGAAGCACGCCGGCGACAAGCCCACCAGCTGACTCGCCACCCCGGGCGCGGCCGCCAGGTCGCCAAACTCAGCCGACCGCCCCGGGCCTCCTTCTCCCTCCCACCGTTCCCCCCGCAGCAGAGGTTGGCCTTTCCATGCCCGCACACTCGACAGCCACGCTTGCCGCGCCCCGGACCTTCTGGTCCGAAGCGGCCCTCGCGGCCGCCGTGGACGCGGTGTTCGCCGAGGCCCTCGCCGAAGAGCTGGCCGCCGCCTTCCGCGACGAGCCCTCCGCCGAGCCCGAGATCACCGACGACGCCCAGCAGGCGCCTGTGATCGTGCTGCCGGACACCGACACCCTCATCCGGCAGGCGGGCATCGCCACCGGCCCCTGCCCGCCCGACCCGCGCATCCCCACCCGATCGGGACAGCTGGCCCGCACCGCCGGCCGCTGCGCGGCCCGCGCCGCCTGGGTGCTGCTGAAGTACTCCACGCTCTTCGCCGCCGGCGTCCTCGTCTGCTCCATCCGGCTGCTGTGGGACCTCACCATCCCCCGGACCGGCACGACGCGGCAGCTCGAGGCGACGCCCGCTCCCCGGCCCGAGGCCGTGCGCGCCTTGAGGGCCGCCGACTTCCTCCAGGCAACCTCCGAGACGATCCGCGTCCGCGGCTGGGTCCAGGGCGACTTCGTCGCCGCCGACGGCGTCTGCGTGATCGGCGCCGAGCAGGAGCTCGTCCACTCCGGTTACGCCAGCCGCACGACCGCCACCGACGCCAACGTCTACCTGCGCTCGGTCATCGGCCGCCGCTCCATCCCGCGCTGGAACGACAACCTCCAGCGCACCGAGGAGCAGGTCCACCGTGCCCTCCTCGCCGCCGCCGACCGCGCCCGCGCCGCCGCCCAGTAGCCACCGCCACGAAAGGGACACCCCTCATGGTCGCCATCACCGAAGCACGCGTCGGGTTCCGCAACCGGGGCCTGGCCCGGCACGCCCGGCAGATCGCCGACGCCGCCGCGGACCTGGTCCGCTACCAGTTCGGCTCCCTGCCGTACATCGAGCTGCTGCTCACCAGCGACACCAACCACTTCGCGGAGGCCGCCGCCCGCTCCGAACTCGCCCTGGTCCCCGGCGTCAGCTCGCGCGCGGCGAACAAGGAACTGCGCCTGGCCCGCCGCAACGCCCGCGGCAAGGCCGGTATCACCGTGCTGCGCGAGGTCGGTGTCCTGGTCGTCGCCAACCTGGCGAATGTGCCCGACAAGGCCGCCGTGAACCAACTGCTCGTGCATGAGTTCACCCACGGCCACCAGCTCGGCGACCCCGCCTCCCGCCAGCAGCACCTGGACTTCTGCGCCCACGCGTACGGCGTCACGCGGCTCCCGCGCCGCACCGTCCGGCAGATCGAGGTCCTTATCGACAGCCGCGAGGACCAGGCCTACGCCGCCGAACGCCTCGCCACCCAGCTGCCCGCCTGATCAGGACGGAAGGACCACGCCCATGCGACTGCGACTTCCCGGAGTGAGCCGCACCGACCGTGCCCGCTGGCGCGCGGCCCGCTCCATCGCCGATCTCGCCGAACTGACCGCCTTATGGCTCGAGGGCCGCATCGCCTCCCATCCCGGCGTCATGCCGAACTGCGGCCCGGACGAGGAGACCACCCACCTGGTGCCGGTCCTCGCCCTCGCCAACCGCGCCGGCTACCTGACCGACAACTCCCAGCCCGGTATCTCCCGACCGGGATTCGACGGCCGCTGGTGGGCGCAGCGCGCCGCGGTGACCGGCTGGGTCCGCCGCGACCGCAAAGGCGTCGACTTCGTCAACCAGATCATCGGACCCGCCCGGGCGGCCGGACTGGTCGTGTGCGCCGACAGCCACAGGCTCGGGTATCCCGTCACCAACGTGGACGGCCGCGACTACACCACCTTCGGTGCGCTGCTCAGCAAGCGTGACCTGCGCAGCATCTGGCCCGCCCACCTCATCCACCGCGACCTGTTCCGCGAGCTGGAGATCGCCATCCAGCTCACGGTCGTCGACCCCCAATGGGGCCGCGACGATGTGCTGTGGGACGTCCTGGCCAAGGCCCTCTACACACCGCCCACACCCGCCGCCGCACCGAACATCACCGAACCGGGCCTGTACGTGCTGATCGGCCCGGCTGGCTCCGGCAAGTCCACCCTCGCCGCACGGCACTTCCCCGCAGGCTCCGTCCTCGAGCTCGACGCCTTCCGCGCTCTGGCCGCCGGCACCCGCGCCGACCAGAGCGCCACCCCGGCCGCCGTCACCGCCTTCGACGCGATCCTCACCGCCCGCCTCGAGCGCGGCCTGCTGACCGTCCTCGACGCCACCCACGCCGAGGCCCGCCACCGCCGCAAGTACACCGACCTCGCCCATCAGCACGGCCTGCCGGCCATCGCCGTCCTGCCGGACACCCCGGACGCCGAGTGCCAACGACGCAACGCGATGCGCCCGGACGACCGGCGAGTTCCCCCGCGCATCCTGCGCGACCAGGCCCGCCAGGCGGCCCGCTTCAACGCGAAGGCCGACGGCTTCGACGCCGTGCTCCGCCCGGCCGACCTCGCCCCCGCCGACCCCAGCTGACAACCACCTCCCCATCCCTCCCCGCAGGAAGGAGCCTGCCCGTGCAGACCACGCCCGCCCCCCAGCCCCAGACCGACGCCGAAGCCCGTGTGCTCGTCGACCAGATCGTCGGCAGCGACATCGAGGCGCCCTCCGCCTTCAACGGCGACTGGCACCAGCTCCTGAAGAACACCGCCGCCCGCTGGGCCGTCGACACCCCCGCCCGCTGGGCCGCCGAGACTCTCGCCGGCACCAGCCCTGCCCCGACCAGTTCCTGACGAGATCCCCCTGGACTCCGGACGGCCCGCCGGGCGCCCGGCCCCACCAGAACACAGGAGACCCAATCCCGTGACGATCAACACGACGGCACTCAACCCGACCGATCAGAACCCGGCCAACTGGCTGGACGCCATCCGCGGCCGCGTCCAGGCCGCCACCCCCGGACCGTGGACGGTCCAGAGCGCCACCCTCAACGGCCACGTCCTCACACGCTGCGTCGGCATCAACGACCTGGCCAGCGACGACGACTGCATCGCCGAACTCGACGTGCACCCCGACGGCCGCGACGCCGCCAACGCCGACTTCATCGCCCACGCCCCCACCGACATCAAGCAGCTGCTCGCGCACATCGACCAGCTCACCCAGCGCCTGGCCGCCGCGGAGGCCGCCTTCCCCGGCATCACCCATCTGGTTCCCGGCGAGCCGGTCGAGCTGACGATCTACCGCACCGAGCACGACACCATCCCCTGCGGCCTGTTCACCAACCGTGCCGCGGCCCGCGCCTGCGGATCGGACCTCAGCACCCGCGACGACGACCGCATCGAGGTCACTCACGCGTGGATCCCCGAGCACGGAGGCGACGACGCCGCCGAGGACCTGTCGCTGTTCGGGCCCGACGGCGAGGACGACGAGACCATCACCAACTACTCGATCGTCCCGCTGACCCTGCACGCCGCGTACGACCCGCAGACCTCGGAGGACGGGGCATGACCGGCCGCACGCAGATGTGGGAAGTCGACGTCCCCATCTGCCACCCCGACGACCAGCGCACTGGGATCCACGTCTTCACCGGCCTGGCCAGCGACAAGAACGCGGCCTTCGCCTCCGCCCGGCGCGTCGTCGAAGAGGCCCTCGAGCACCTGCACAACGGGCGCGAGATCCCCGTTCCCGACCACGCCCGGATCGACTGGGCCGCCCGCGGCCTGCGCCCCGGCTGGGAGCTGCGCTGGGAGTGTGCCAAGGCCCACCAGATCATCCTCTGAATCCGCCCCGGGACGGCCGTCAAGGCCTGGAAAACCACCGGCCGTCCCGGGCCCCCCTCACCCGCGCAAGCGAGAAAGAGAGAGCACCATCATGCACGCTCGCACCAGCGGCACGCGCACCCCGGCCAGAAGGACCGCCGCCGAGATCATGCGCCAGATCGCCGCGCGTTCGCCCCGCCTGGGCCGCACCCCGGAATCCGTCTGCACCCGTCAGCACTGCCACGTCGCCTGGCGCGGCGAGGAAAACGACTGCTGGCACTGCGGCCTGCCCGCCACCGCCACCTACCGGCGGCGCGGCTCTGCCCTGCAGAGGCTGCTCGCCCAGGTCGACGCCGGCACGGCCCGGAAGGCGGTCGCGGCATGAGCACCCTCGCCTTCCTCAACCAGCTCGTCGGCGCCCAGGTCCTGGGCGACCACCTCACGGCCTGGGTCAACAACCTCGTCGACAACGAGGAATTCGCCCGCGCTGACGCCTACCGCTGCATCACCGACTGGGCCGACGAGGGTGACCCGAGCATCATCGCCTCCACCGGCCAGACGTGGGTACGCCGCGACGACGTCGACCCCGCCGACGCACCCGTCCGCCGCCTGCACGTCGTGGAACGCACTGACGACGGCGTCTTCCTCATCTACTACCTCCACGACATCGACACCGGCTTCGACATCGACGACCACGGGGACCAAAGCCTCCTGCTCGAGCAGGACCGCGACCTCAACCGCTACCAGCTCGCCCACCACCTGCCTCCCTCCCACGACCTGCCGCGCGGCGCCGACTTCCCGGTGGAACTGCTGCACCTGTACCGGCTCGAGGCCTGGTTCCCGCCCGAGTTCTTCCTCCCCGGCTGCACCCCGAAGGAGGCGAACACGCCGTGACCGCCGCCATCCGTACGACCCGCGCCGCGGGCTGCACCGAGTGCGCCGGCCGCGACGCCGAAATCCTCGAGGTCGTCTCCGGCAGCCGACTCGACAACGACCGCGTCGCCGACCGACTGGCCCGCAAACTCGGCAACGGCGCCCACACCCACGCCGCCCTCAACACCGACATGCACGTCGTCCGCGCCCTCACCAGGGAGAACGCGTCATGACCACGGCCACCCGACTCACCAGCCGCGACTCCTACATCACCGTCCGGACCGACCGCACCACCGAGCGGGGCGTTGACCTTCTCGCCGTCGAGAGGGCGGTCAACGGCGAGAAGCCCGAGAGCATGACCGACACCGAACTGGCCTACGCGGCCCGCGTGCTGAGCGAGCACAACGTCTCACGCGACGAGTCCGCGCGCCGCCTGGACCTACCGGCCTACGTCCTGCGCAAGTGCCAGGACAGCGGGTGGAAGCCCGACACCATCACCAGCTGGCGCGAAAACTCGCAGAAGAAGGCGGTCGCGGCATGACCGGCCGTCTCGCTCCGTTCCCCCGTTTCACCGGCGCCGAGCCGTGCCAGGACCCCGACTACGACCCGGACCTGTGGAGCAGCAGCGACCCCGTCGACCGGGCCACCGCCCAACTGGCCTGCCTCAGCGGCTGCCCCGTCCGCGAGAAATGCCTGGCCTGGGCGATCGACCACCCCACCGAGGCAGGCGACGACATCTGGGCGGGCACCACGAAGGCCCGACGCACCACGCTGCGCCGTGAATTCTCGACCACTGCGACGAGGAGGAAGTCGGCATGAGTACCCGCGACACCGCCCTGCTCATGCTCAAGGGCCGCCGCGCTCCCGGCGAGATCCAGCGCGCGACCGGCATGAGCACCGGCCAGATCGCCGCCCTCGCCGAAGTCCAGGGCCTGTCCCAGACCGCGGCACGCTCCGGCGGCTTCCTCACCGGCATCGACCCGACGCTCATCCGGGGCCTGGTCGCGCTGATGTGGGCCGAGCAGAATGCCGGGCACCAGCGCGTGCGACGGCAGGCCGCCCGGGTGCGGGAACTGCTCGGTGAGCTCGCCGGCTACCAGAGCCGCATGATCGCCGAAAATGGCATCCGTGGCGAGCTCGCCGAGATCAACCGGAAGCTGAACAACGCGCAGTCCAAGCTCAGCCGTCTCGGCGCCAGCACCGCCTTGCTGATCCGGGACTGGGCAGAGAAGCAGGGCATGACGGTCAGCCCGAGCGGTGTGCTGTCCGCCGATGTCATCGACGCCTTCGAGCACAACCACCAGCACACCAACAGGCTCGACCAGCGCCGCGCCATCACCGCGGCCCGCCTCCAGCGCGAGATCGCAAGCCTCAAGCGCAGCCGGACCGCCGCCCGCCGCCGACTGGACAGCCTGACCAACCCGCCCGCCGCCGAGGTACGGGCCTGGGCCCAGCAGCGGGGCCTGGCCGTAGCCGTCGGCGGCCAGATGCCCGCCTACTTGATCGAGGCCTACAAGGACCACCAAGCCAAAGCCATGTCCGAGCAGGCCGGATAAGCGATGGCCGTCTTAACACTGGCCTACCGCCGCACCGAGCGGGTCACCGGTACGGGACGCGTCACGCTCGCCCGTACCGGCGGCGGCGCCGACTTCGGCGCGTACGCCCTCCTCTACACAACCCGACCCGTCGACGGGGGAGTGGAAGCCATCATCGCCGCCACCCGCCCCGAGGACACCGACCCGGCCTGGAACCTCGACGAGCCGCACCGGTCCGGGCCGAGGGTCAGCGAAACCCGCCCGCTGATGGTCTGGGCGGCCGGCCTCAACGGAGCCAAAGCCAACGACCGCGGCGACGCCTACGCCGAGCGGCTGGCCAAGGCGCTGCTCACCACCGCGTGGAGCACGCGCATGGTCCCCCCGCCCGGCACGGTCGACCTGCCGCTGGCCGCCTGGGAGATCGAGACCCAGCACGTCGTCCCGCTCTGGCACGCCGGACACACCGCCGTCCGCATCGGCCGCCTGATCACCGTCACGGCCAAAGAGACCTAGACGCCCCTGAGCACCGGCCCTCGCCCGGATGCCGTGATCCCGGGCCGGGGCCGGTCAAAGCCCCCTACTACTGCAGGAGAGAACCGCTTTGAGTACCACCCGCATCGAGTGGGCCACCCACGTCTGGAACCCGATCTCCGGATGCGACCGCGTGTCCGACGGCTGCACGAACTGCTACGCCGCCGTGTTCGCCCGCCGGCACCGCGCCATGGGCACCCGCGGCTACCAGACCGATGGCCGCCCGGAGACCTCCGGACCCGGCTTCGGTGTCTCCCTTCACGACTGGGCCCTTACCGAGCCGCTGCGCTGGCGCACCCGGCGCGAACGCATCTTCGTCAACTCCATGAGCGACGCCTGGCACCCGGAGGTGCCGGACGAGTACCTGGCCGCCCTGTGGGCCGTCATGTACTGGACCGGTGCCGACGTCCGCGGCCGCTACGCCCATCGCCCCGTCCAGACCTACCTCCTTCTCACCAAGCGGCCCCCCAGGATGCGGGCCTGGCTGAAGAAGTGGGCCGACCGCGACACCCGCGTCGAACTGATCAAGGCGGCTGCCGCGCGCGGCTGGTGCGACCAGGAAGACATCGACAACGCCCCCTTCATGCCCGACCGGCTGGCCTCCGTATGGCTCGGCGTGTCCGTGGAGGACCAGGACACCGCCAACACGCGGATCCCGCAGCTGATGCAGACCCCCGCCGCCGTACGGTTCGTCTCCGCCGAACCTCTCCTCGGGCCGGTCAACCTCACCCGCTGGCTGCGGCCTGCCCTCGACTGCGGCTTCGCAGACCTGGCCGACGGCTGCTGTACCCACCCCGCCACCCTCACCCCTGAGTGCCACCGCTGGGTGCGCTGCCCCGTCGCCGCGGCGGGCCGATGGGAGGGCCTGGACTGGGTGATCGCAGGCGGGGAGAGCGGCCCGGCAGCCCGCCCCATGCACCCCCACTGGGCCAGCAAGCTGCGCATCGACTGCGAGGTTGCCGGCGTGCCCTTCTTCTTCAAGCAGTGGGGGGAGTGGGCACCGCTTGCCCCCAACACCGCCGGACGCCCGGGTGTCGTTCACGTCGACCCCCAGGGCGGCATCCACGGCTCGGCCGCCGGCGACACGCCGCCCGCCGGATCGGCACGTATGGCCCGGTACGGCAAAAGCCGCGCCGGCCACGTCCTCGACGGCGAGCACTACCAGCAGCTCCCCGGCCACTACGACGACCACGGCACCCCCACCACCCTCGCGACCCGCTGAACCACGCGGCCCAACAAGGAAGTTGCGGATGACCATCAGCCCATCGGCCGCCGAGCACGCCCCGCGTCTGCTGGAGCAGCTCGAGCGGTTCACCACCCGCGACGACGGCCAGGTTGCCGTTGGCCGGCGCCTGCTCGCCGACCACCCCGACCTTCCGCTGTTCGGCTTCGCGATCTCCCACAGCATCGATCCCGAGCCGGGCAAGCCCGCGCACTCCCTGATCCTGCGCGTCGGCGAGTACAACACGGACGCCATCACCGCCTGGGCGAGCGCTCTGGGCACCGAACCGGTCATCGACGGCGCCCGCCACACCCTGACCACGGCCATCGACGGCATCGGGATCTGGGCGACCGCCATGGTCCCGGACGACGTCTACGACATCGAGCAGGCCGTCTTCACCCCCACCGATGCCGACGTCACCTGTACCTACCGGGGATTACTCCTGACCAGTCTCGGGGAGGACGGCGCTCTGCTCATCGTCGGCCATCCGCCCGCGCGGCACGTCCTGGCCGCTACGAGCGCCTACTACCGCGACACCTGCGGCCAGCGCCTGCGCCCGTTCGATGCCAACGACCTCGCCGACAGCATCGCGCGCGGTTGGGGCCGGTTCGTCGCCTACCCCACCCGCAGCGAGTGGCAGCTCCAGCCCTGCTGGGAAACCACCCCCGGCGCCATGCCCGTCACCTGGATGTACGCCGAGGACGGCCATACCCAGGACCTCCTTTCCGTCGTCGCGCACTGCCCGAACTGCCAGCGCCCCAGCCGCGGCCTCGACTACGACCCCGTGGACGGGCGCGTACACGTGTGCCCCTCACCCGTCTGCCGGCACCAGTGGCCGGTCACCGACTCCACGTCCCCGACCAGCATGAAGGAGCACACCTGATGCGGTACGTCGCCACGATTCAGCCCGTCCACTCCGACAACACGGTGTGCAAGCACACGTTGACGGACACCAGTGAGCCGAAGGACCAGGCCGGCTGCAGCGGCCGGTCCGGCTACATCGCTCGCTGCAGCGGTTGCAGCTGGCGCCGCACGAGCAAGACCGAGGCCCAGCTGGAGGATCTCGGCGACTCGCACCTGCGCAGCCACCTCCACACCCCCGCCCTTGCCGCCAGCTGACACTCCGCGGCGGCCCGGAATCCCCGCATCCCCGGCCGCCGCGCCCGGAGGACTTTCAGATGACCGGGATCACCGGACGCACCTACCTCGAACGCGGCAGCCCCGTCACCGTGATCACCGCCTACAACGCCCGCCGCACGCCGGACATCACAGCCCCCTGGCTGCACTTCTCCTGGCCCGGGCGCCGCCCGGCCGCAGGACCCCGCAACGTCGCCATCCGCCGCGCCGACGGATCCACCACCATCCGCCCCTTCCGTGGCCTGACCCGACCCGATCGCCACGACAGCGACCCCAAGGAGGAACACCGATGACCGATCCCAGCACCGAAACCGCCGCCCCGGCCTGGCTCGCCGCCGCCGAAGCCGCCCACCAGGAACAGCACATCGACACCCTGGCCCAGGGACTGCTGCGCGCCCGGCGCCACGCCGATCTGATCAACGCCCGCCTCGCCGAGCTTGGCATCGAGCCGATCGACGCCGCTGGCGTCGACGACCGCGGCAACCTCAAGCCCGCCCGGCTCACCGAGCCCGAATTCGACCCGCACGCCTACTACGAGGTGCGCGCGGCCTGGAGCGAGGACGACAAGGAAGTCGAGCTGCACACCGCCGACTGGGAAGACGACCAACCGACCTTCGGTCGCGTGCGCCTGCTGAACTCGCTCGCCGACGTCGCCGCCGCACGCCGCGAGTGGCCCAAGTTGCCCGCCCCCGCGCGCGACTACCGCCTCGAGGCGATCCGCGCGATGGACAGCCTCAACCCCGACCACCTCAACAACGCCCAGGTCGAACCGATCACGACCGCCATCAACGGCACCACCGCAGCGCTGCTCCACCTCGCCGACACCATCGCCCGCACCAACTCCACCGTCTGAACGGACAACCTGATGAAGCTCAGCATCGCCCACAGCGACCTCGCCGCCGCCGTCGCCGACACCGCCCGCGCCCTGCCCGCCCGGCCGCCCGCCCCCGTCCTCGCCGCCCTGAAGCTCGCCGCCGCCGACGGCACGCTCACCGTGTCCGGCTTCGACTACGAGATCTCCGGCGAGGCCACCGCGAAGGCCGACGTCACCGAGCCCGGCACCGCGCTGGTCTCCGGCCGCCTCCTCGCCGACATCACCCGCGTCCTCAAGCCCAAGCAGCCGATCAACCTGGCCCTCGAGGGCACCCGCGTAGTCCTCACCTCCGGACAAACCCGCTACACCCTGCACACCCTGCCCCTGGAGGAGTACCCGGCCCTGCCCACGACGGAAGAGCCGACCGGCACCGTCTTGGGCGCCGCCCTCGCCGAAGCCGTCGCCCAGGTCGCCACCGCCGCCGGCCGCGACGACACACTGCCCGTCCTGACCGGCATCCAGCTCGAGCTCACAGGCGGCAAGCTCACCCTCGCCGCCACCGACCGCTACCGCTTCGCCGTGCGCACCGTCGACTGGACCGCCATCGACACATCCGTGGAAGAGGCCACCGCGCTGCTGCCCGCGAAGTCCCTGACCGACACCGTCAAGATGCTCGCCGGCGCCGACCGCATCCACATCACCCTCCCCGGCCAGGCCGGCGTGCTGGGCCTGGCCGCTCCAGCCCGCTCCACCACCGCCCGGACCATCGACGGCCAGCTGCCCCAGTACAGCAAGCTGTGGCCCACCCTCGACAGCATCAACGCCACCGTCATCGTCGACAGCGCCGAGCTGGCCGCCGCCATCAAACGCGTGGCCCTGGTCGCCGAGGGCAACAAGCCCCTCCAGCTCACCCTCGGCGGCGGCGCCCTGTCCCTGCACGCCGGCACCTCCGACGACGCCCAGGCCGTCGACACCCTCGACGCCGACTACGACAGCGGCGTCCACGACTTCACCATCGCCTTCAACCCCACCTTCCTGCTGGACGGCATCACCGCCCTCGCCGCCCCGAAGACCGTGCTGTGGATGACCGAGCGGACCAAGCCCGCCGTCCTCACCGGCGCCGACGCCGCCGCCAAGCTCGGCGAACTCGAGTTCGGAGGCGACGCCCTGCAGTACCTGCTGATGCCCATCCGGCTCAGCGCCTGACCCCGCCCCGGGGCGGCCGCCAGGTCGCCAACTCAGCAGGCCGCCCCGGGCCTCCCACCCCAATCACCCTCAAGCAAAGGGACCGCACGTGACCCTGACCAGCCACGCGACGACCAGCACCCACCCGGGCGCCACCCACCGCGCCTACGACCCCACCCCGTCCATCCCGCTGCTGATCACCGAACTGGCCCAGGAGGACTTCTGGGCCCGCTACGCCACAATCCGCGGCGACGCCGAGCACTTCACCCCCGGCTACCTCGCCGCCCGCGAGACCGCGGCGCTGCTGCTGCGCGCCGTGATCGCCGACCTGTTCGCCCTGGCCGACCCGACCAACCCGGTCGCGGCCGCCGACGCCGCGGCCGCCGCCAACGCCGTCCGCCGCAAGAGCCAGCAGATGCAACTGCCCGCCGAGGCCGCCCGAGCCTGGCTGCGCGACGAATACGAAGCCTGGCGCAACGAGGCACCGCACCCCCCGAACTGCCCCGGCCACTGCGGCGGCACCGGCATCGTCATGGAAACCACCACCTGGCAGGACGACGGCGCGCCCGTGTGGGCCGAGCCCGCCGACTGCCGGCGCGGCGAGGAAGACGACCCGCACTTCGACGACTGCCTCTGCCGCGGAACCGGCCGCCGCTGGAACGCCGAGTACCGCGAGTACCAGCGGTGCGACCGCTACACCCCCGACCCCGGCCACGCGCGACCCGAACCTCGCCCGGGGGAGGTCTGGAGCACCGGCCCGTACGGCGAAGAGCCGTTCTAGCCGCGCCTCGCCCATCCGCCAGCACCGGGCCGGACACCCCCGGCTCGGTGCCCTCCCCGGGGAGCACCCGTGTACCTCGCGCGAACCCTGTACGCGCTCGCCTGCGACGGCTGCGCCGCCGTCTGCCGACTGCCCGACGAAGACGCCGAGAACGACTACGAACTGCACCTGCCCGAGGAGCAGCTGGACCCGGGCCTCGCCCGATGCATCGAGGCCCAGGGCTGGATCATCGGCAGCCGCCACCACTGCGCCGCCTGCGCCATCAAGCGCGGCGACCTCCTGATGGAGCGCCTGGATCTCGAGGCCACGCACGAGCCGCTCTTCGAACTCACCGACCTGCCCAGCCCCGCCGACCGCGACCAGGAAAGCAGATGACCACGACCCGCAAGCGCACCCGCGACATCCTGCGCACCGCCGCCCTGTCCTCCTGCGGCACCTACCGCTACCTCCTCGTACGGGAATGGGCGAGGAGCGGACGCACCGCCGTCTTCGTGCTGCTGAACCCATCCACCGCCGACGCCGACCGTGACGACGCCACTACCCGCCGCTGCATCAACTACGCACAGGACTGGGGCTGCAGCAGCATGTGGATCGTCAACCTCTACGCCTTTCGCGCTCGCCACCCCGCCGACCTGTGGACGGACCACGACCCGGTCGGTCCCGAGAACGACCGCTTCCTGCGCACCGCGGCCGCCGTCGCAGCCGACAGCGGCGGCCCGCTGGTCGCCGGATGGGGAACGGAGGCCCGCCCCGAGAGGATCTCCGCCGTCCTCAACCTCCCCGGCCTGGAGATGCCCAGCGCCCTCGCGCTCACCCAGTCGGGTCAGCCCCACCACCCGCTCCGGCTGGACGGAGCCCTCACCCCGAAACCGTGGACGCCCCCCGGCACCCCGGTCTTCCCCGTGGCGACCCGCCGCACCGAGCCGCTCGAGACGCTCGACGTGGTCCTGAACCGGCCAGGCCTGCCTGACCTCCGGCTCGGCCCGTACTACTACCCGCACGTCGCCCGCGGCGTCGCGACCGGCCTGCGCCAGCAGATGCACAGCACCCAGCACGTGCCCGGAACCGTGGTGACGGTGCAGCCGCACCGCGGCGCCGACCACCTCGAGGCACGGGTGCCCACCGACCCCGACGCTCTCGCCGACCTGATGGACGCCGACCCGCCCGGTGACGGCACCGGCCGCAACTTCCCTGACCTGTACGCCCGGCTATACGCCCAAGAGGGATACGAGCGCGCCAGCGAGTTGTGGTCCCAGGCCTGCAAGGCCTGGGAGTTCTCGCGCAGCGGCGACCTGGATGCGTAACCCGTCGCTCCGGCCGCCGGTGGCCGCGTACTCACCGGCGGCCGAAAACACACACCAAAGTTATGCATAGCCTTGAAAGGCATAGTGCGATTCTGCATTATGGAGTTCGGAGCGGCCGCCAGGTCGCCACTCAAGCCGACCGCTCCGAACCCGCACCACTCCCAACCCGCCAAGCATCAGGAGACCTCACGACATGACGGACTCCACCGTCAAAGCCGCCGTGTTCGCCGCCGTGTTCATCGCCCTCTACATCGCCCACAGCGTCGGCGATCACTGGGTGCAATCGTCCTGCCAGGCCGCCACCAAGGGGCAGCCCGGATGGACCGGCCGCCTCGCCTGCGGCCGGCACGTCGTCGGCCTGACCATCACCAAGGCGGTCGTGCTCACACCCGTCGCCCTGGTCCTCAACCTGCCCGTCACCGTCCTCGGAGTGCTCGTCGGACTCACCCTCGACGCCGCGAGCCACTACTGGGCCGACCGCCGCACGACACTGCGCCGCCTCGCCCACCACTGCGGCAAGAGCGAGTTCTACTCCCTCGGCATGCCCGACCACCCCGCGCACCCCACCACCGCCGAGGGCACCTACGCCCCCACGCTGGGCACCGGCGCGTACGCACTCGACCAGAGCTGGCACATCCTCTGGCTCGGCATCGCCGCCCTCCTCATCGCCGCGCTGTAACGCAGCCCGGGACCACAACCTCCCACCGCACCACGGAAGGAAACCCGTGAGCAGCACCCCGAACATGACCCTGGACGAGGAGATCGCGGCAGCCGTCGCCATCGTGCGCGTCGGCCTGGACCGCCTGCGCGACGCCGCCACGCGCACCGAGGCCCTGGGCCCGCACGTCGCGGTCCTCCGCGCCCTGCGCGACCACCGCAACCCGGACGCCGGTGTCTGCGCGGCAGTCGCCGACGTCATCGGCACCATCACCGTGTCCATCACCGAGACCGACCACGAGGCCATCGACGACGTCGTCGACCTCCTCGACGAAGCCCAGGCCTACGCCCAGGACAACACCGGCGAGCGCATCGACCGCGCCCTGACCCTTCTCGCCCCCCTCCTGGACAGCGAGGAGAACCGGTGAACCGACAGACCAGCCACCCGGAACCCGTAGCCAGCCGGCAGAGCAGCACCGTGCGGCTGACCGTCCGCGAGACGACCACCGCGCAGCTCCCGCCCCTCCCCGACCCGGAGACCTACCGCGCATACTTCGCCAACCCGCACGACTACGTGCACGCCCCCCAGGACGCGAAGGCCGGCCACTTCCAGCAGATCGTGCTGGACCTGCGCACCAAGGACCTGTTCTTCCACGGCGAGGACTGGCGCGTGCGCCGCGAGGACCAGCCACGCTTCCCTGCATCCGGCCTCTTCGCCCCGTTCCACTGGCTGAAGGTCCCAGACATCATCTACTGGGTCATCGACAGTGGGATCCCGGTCGCCGAACGCCCCTACCTCACCGTCGACGAGGGCAATGCCTTCGCGCACCAACTGGCCCCGCTCGCCCAGACGCTGCTGGACCACCTGCTGCCCGTACCCGGCACCGACACCCTGGACTGGTCCGCCGAATCAGCCTCCGCCGGACGGGACATCGAGGCCGCGTGCACCCGCTACCAGCACCCGCCGAAGGGACGGCGCCCGGAACTTGTGAACATGAGCGAGGCCGTCAAGGCCTGTCCGGAGATCGTCCGACCCGAATGGGCGCACTACACCGATGAGCGGCTCGACGACACCGCCGAGTACCTCAACCGGTGCGGCCTGCACCACCACCCTGCCATCGCCCAAGCCCTCGAATTCGGACCCCAGACGCCACACGCCTCCCTCGTCGGCACCCGCGCGTGGCTCTACCAGAACCGCCGCAACGCCCAGGCCGTGCTCGCCTCTCAACTGAACACTCCGACCGTCGGCGATGCCGAGGACACCCACACCTGAGAGGACACGGGAATGGACACGCCTCCTGGCCAGTGCAGGCAGTGTTGGCAGCACGCCCACGATCCGAGCATCCACCGCCAGCTCGGGCCCCGAGAGGACTGCCCGCAGTGTGTGGATCACATGCTCAACGGTCACGGTTCGCACCTCGTGCCCAAGAAGGAATCTAGCTGGTGGTGACGGTCCTTCGCCCCATCTGGCACAGGGCCTCGACCCACAGGTCACTTCACCGGCACGAGCTGCGTACTCCGGGCAACTGACGCCTTACCTGGGCCCCCGCGATCAGCAGGCGATCAAGCCGAGTCTGGCGCGGGGCCTGACGTCTCCCCGACCCGATCAACAAGCAAGGCCCCGCTCCGCGAAGAGGAATCGGGAAACTCCCGCAAACCCCCACAGCCGTCCCGGCAGACTACGGAAGGTAGAGCCATGACCACCGCGACCGGCAGCACCATCACGATCATCTCGTTCGGCTACCTGCACGGCGCGCCCCCGGCCGACGCTCACCTCACCATCGACCTGCGCCACCACTTCCGCGACCCCCACGTCAGCCCCGAGCTGCGCTACATGACCGCCCACGACGCCCCGGTCCGCGCCGCGGTCATGAACACCCCCGGCATCAAGCAACTGCTCGCCGGGACCGCCGCCGCCGTCAACGGCTTCCTCGCCGGGCCGTCCAGCACCAGCCTCACGATCGCCGACGGCTGCGCTGGCGGCCGCCACCGCGCCGCCACCTTCGCCCTCGCGCTCCGAGCCGTCCTCACCAGCGACATCGCCAGCGCCGCCGAACTGGGCGTCGAGGACCTGGCCCAGCAGTACTCCGGCCGCGGCCTGGCGGTGCGCCTCGTCCACCGCGATCTCGATAAGAACGTCGTCGATCGCTGAACCCTCACGACGGAAGGCCGCTCACATGGTCTCTCGCGGCCGGCGCGCGATGGGAAATTGTTCCCGCTCGCCCCGGACGGAGACCGATCCCCCGCTGGCGGTGGGCTGGGCCCGATGTCGGAGGGAAGCGAGACACTGGTGACCATGGACGACTCGGAACAGCAGGACGGCGACGAAGACGAAGTGCGGGATGACGACAGAGCCGCGACGACCAGCGGCGTGCGGCCGATCGTCCACCCGCTCCTTCGGAACTACGATCCGCTGGGGCCCTTGCGGGCACAGATGGCCAGCATCAACCGCATGTGGCAACAGCCGGTGTTGGAGGCGGCACGGAAGAACTCCGTGATCGGGGTGGCGATGGCGAGCTCCGCCAAGGCGCAACTGAGCATCTTCAACTCTGCGCGGATCCCCGGAATGGCGGGCCAGTCCGTGCTGTCGAAGAGCGTGTTGGACACGATGGCGGCCTTTGTCGCCGTCAAGCCGCAGCTGACGTTCCTGAACTCCAACTACGCGCGCCTCGCCGCGATCACCGGTCCGCCGTTTTGGTCAAAGGGCGTGCTGGACGCGGCTGCCGCGGCCCGGCAGTACTCCTTCCTCGAAGGCGTGCGGGCGGCCACGGCCAAGTCGCAGCTGAGCATTCTCAGCTCGGTGCGGTTGTTCGAGCGGAATTGGGCGTCGTCGTACACCTCGCCGCTAAGCGCGATCGCTCTGCAGACAGTCTCGTTTCCGTCATCGCTGCATCAGATCGCCGGACAGATCGGCCGGGTATTCACCGAGGACTTGCTCAGCAGGTTCGATGCGCTCCGCGGGCTGTTCAGGGAGTGGCTGCCCGACAACCTGCGCGACATCGACGCTGACTTGTGGTTGTGGTTGTTGCGCATCTGCGCGAAGGACGGTACCTGCCTGGCCTGGGCACCGCGTGCGGGGATCGTCGCGGACCTCCTGGCTCTGCGCCGATCCGCGGACCGGCGGCACTACCTGATCGAGCGCCGCCTCGAGATAGTGGAGGATGTCGAAGCCAGCCTTGAGGAGGTCGACCACCCCGACCTGCTCGCCCACCGGGAGTTCACGCTCCAGGCTGCCGCCTGCGTCCGCAGTGGCCACGACGCGGCTGCGCAGGCTCTGCTCGCCAACGTCCTGGACACCGTCATGCGCGAACACGGCCACGCCTGGCTGCGCAGCTACTTCCCCCAGGCGACGTTCACCGGCGCTGGCAGCCACAAGATGATCGCCGGAGCACACGGCACCCACACGGGAGGGGCAGAGCTACGAATGCTGGCTCCGTACCTCCTGGTCAACGCACTGAAGAACGTGTTCTTGAACGGCGTCGACCGCCAGCACACTTTCAACCGCCATCTAGGCGCACACCGTGCCTCCGCTGATTCCTACCGCAGCGAGTTCGCCTTCGCAGCCCTGCTCAACGCCCAGGCGCTGCTGCGCCTCATAGACCGCTACCTGTACGCCTGAGCGGCGCTGTTCCACCTGGCGAGGCCAGCCGGGCGCCGGCCAGTGCCAGTCCCGGCGGATGCAGAGACCGCTGTGGGAGCGTACCGAGGACACTCAACGCCTCTTATTGAACCGGCACGCCATCCTCACCGGCTGATTCAGGCCATAGCACCCTGGCTCAGGCGGTGGCAGCACCGTATGCATCGACGGGCGGCGGCAGGGTACGCAGGCGCTCTCGGAAGTCAGCGACATTCTCGGCGGGCCGGGCCGCGAGTAGTCCATCCAGGCGCCCCAGCCGGGTACGGGCGGTCGCGCGCAGTCGGCTCGCCGGGAGCTGCTCAAGGACATCCAAGGCCCGCTGCGCAGCGTCGGACGGCTGTTCGGAAGCTTCCGCCTGGGCGAGCACGAGCGTGGCGGCAGCCCACCCGGGGGTGCCAGGCGTGCACGCGGCCGCAGAGACCTCGGCGCGTGCACGGGATTGGTCGGTGCGCCCGAGCACCAGGTGCGCCTCGGCCTGGTGCAAGGCGAGTTCCGCCTCGTCGAACCCGAACCGGCCCGGCGCTTCGCCGACGGCATCGGCCTCGAGTTCGGTCAGCGCCACGTCCAGGGCAGTGCTCGCCTCCCGATCGCGGCCCTGCTGGGCGAGGGTGGGCAACAGGGCCCAGGCATACAACTGCGCCCGGACCAGCCCGCCCGGGGCCGCTGCCGCACCGCGTTCGGCGTAGGAGAACGCTGCGGTCAAGTTCCCGGTGCTGCGGGCCACCATGCTCTGCGCGCCGTACGCCCACGCGGCGAGCGCCGTATCGCCGCACCGGTTCGCGTACGCCACCGCGGTGCCCAGGTGAGTGCGCGCGCCGGCCGCGTCGTTCAGATGGAACGCAAGGTTACCCAGGAGCCCCGAGAGCCGGCCGACCTGCCGCTGCAGCTCAGTGCCCTCCCGGCCAGGTGAGAGCAGTCCCGCCAGCAGGGTGCGGGCCGCGCGGACCTCCCTGAACAGCACCGGTACGGGGTGCTTGCTGTAGTTCAAGTGGTAGTGGTCGGCCGCGGCTTCGGCGAGTTCGTCGACCAGCGGGCTACCTTCGGGCTCGGCCAGGAGCGCGAGCTGGAGTGACTCTCTGACCGACGGGAGCCCAGCATCGGTGGTCATCGGATCCGCCCCTTCCTGCCGGCCGGATGCGGCGACGCCGGCGTCGTGGCGACCGTACCCGATCACCTCCGCTGTCCATGCCGACAACTGCCGTACACGCCCCAGCAGGCCCAGCTGTCCGGGCTGGGCCCGGTAGGCGCGGCACAGCATCACCGCATATTCCTGCCCGGGCCAGTCGTCCGGGTCGTGTTCCCACCGGCACAGCATCGACTCCGATAAGCCCGGCGGCAGGAGCCCGTCCGCGACGTACAGCTCACCGATCTGAGCGATGGTGTCGGCTCTTGACCAGCCCAACGCCATCCGCCATGCCTCGAGTTCGGTGACCTCCGGGAGCTCCTCGCGGATCGCCGAGGCGATGTGGTCGATGGTGAAGCCGGAACGCTGGCTGCGCTTCCGGATCAGTGCGGATTCCCGCGCGATGGCAGCGCGTCGCGAGCGGGTGATTGCGGCGGCCATGGCACCCCCGTCCAACCGGTCCTGAGCCCTTCACGGTAGCCGAGGATCACCCGCTCCGGCAGGACGAAAACGCGTATTGCGGCAAGCCGCAATCTGGGCTCTGAGCAGGCGCAATGACCTCCCTTCAGGGGGCGGGTGACGCTGTTTGCACACCGCCCGGCCCGGGCGGTGACACCTCCGGAACGGGAGGAGGGACGCCATGTCGTACGACCACTGATCGCCATCGCACTCCCCACGTCCGTTCGTCTCGGCCGCTGGCGTCTGCCGGCGGCCGGGATCGTTCCCGAACCCCTAATACGAAGGCGAGGACATGGCAGTGATGCCAACCTGCTCAGCGCCCTACGACCCGCTGGACGACACCACGCTCATCGACCCCTATCCGGTCCTCGCAGCGCTGCGCACACAGGCGCCGGTGGCCTGGCACGAGGGAATGGGATGCTGGCTGATCACCCGGTACACCGACTGCGTTCGCGTGCTGCGTGACCACGAGCACTTCGCCCGGGACCCCAGGCGCCTGGGCCGTACTGTGCCCGCGTCGTCGTTGAGCGTGCAGGTCCTCGACCCGCCGCATCAGGCCACGGTGCGGTCGCGGTTCCTGGGCGCACTGCACGCGCAGGACCTGGCGGCGCTGCAGGAGCGCGCCAGCCGGGACATCGGGGCCCGGCTGGACCGTCTCGCCTCTCAGCCGACCTGGGAGGTCATGGGCGAGCTCGCCCAGCCCGTTGCCCTGGCCGCCATCGCCGATCTGCTCGGGGTCACCCCGCCATCCCTCAGCGAGTGGGCACCCGTGTCCGACACGATCATGCGCAGCATGGACGGCGGCCTGAACCGCGAGCTGATCGAGCCGGGCCGTCAGGCCAAACAGTGCCTGAGCGACCTGGTGGAGTCCTGGTTCAACGACAGCGGCCGCCCCACCGGCCTGCTCGGACACGTCCGCGCTCGAACAGACGCGGCCGACTCCGAGCTCGAGCAGTACATGAGGCACACCGCCCGCGTGATGTTCCAAGGCGGCTACAGCACCCTGGCCGCGGCGATCGGCAACGCCCTCGACACCCTGGCCCGCCACCCCGACGCCCAGCACGCGCTGCGGGCGGCGCCCCAGCTGCGTGCCACCGGCGTGGACGAACTGGTCCGCTACGACGGCCCCGTACAGGGGACCACCCGCCTGGCCTCCGCCGACGTCACGTTCGACGACATCACGATCCGGCGCGGCGACGCGGTGACGGTGCTCTTCCAGGCGGCCAACCGCGACCCCGACTACTTCGAGCACCCGGACGAGCTGCTCCTGGACCGCTCACCGAATAGGCACCTCGGCTACGGCTGGGGAACCCACGCCTGCCTGGGCACCACCGTCGCCCAGCGCGTCCTTCTCGCCCTCGTCGACGCCCTCGCCGACCACCCGCGCGTCCTGCGGCCAGCCGGACCCGCACGGCGCCGGCGCACCGCCACCATGCGGGCCTTCGACGACCTGCCCGTCACCCTCCAGCCCTGACCCCCGTCTTTCGCGCCATTGGGAGCACGCGTTGAGGATCATCATCGGTAATCACATCGACCCCGCTATCCGTGACCGGCGCGACCTGCGGGCGTGGACGCAGCGCGCCCTGTGGGGGGCCCGCGACGGCGACCTGGTCGTCCTGTGCGCCCCGCCCGACCCAGGCTTCCTGCAGTACGCGACCAAGCTGACCGGCACCGACCCGAACCGGCTGCACCTCATCGTGCCGCCGCCCGGCCAGTTCGGCGGCCGACTGCTCGACCCGCAGATGCTCACCCACCCCGACACCCTTCACCAGGTGCAGGCCGTACTCGCCGAGCGCGCAGGCGCCGGAGCGGTGGAGGAGGTCTGGGCGCTGTGGCCGTCGGCGTCCGTCGCCCGCTTCGCCGCCGCGCTCGACCTGACCGAGCAGTTGCCCGGCGCCGGCTTCCTCGCCCAGGGCGGCGGTGAACTCGTCAACAACAAGACGGTGTTCAGGATGCTCGCGGCCGCGGCCGGGGTCCCGGTGGCGGCCGGCACCGTCGTACGGGACCCCGGCGAGGCCACCACCGCCACCCTGTCTCTGCTGCACAACAGCGGGGCGGTCATGGTCAAGCAGGCCCACAACGGGGCCGGCGTCGGCAACGAACTCCTCGTCGCCGACCCCTCCCTGCCCACCGGCCACGCCGGCGCCCGCCACCAGCACCACCTCGACCGCAGCGACCTTCCCGCCGCGGCGGCCGCGTACTGGCGCGAGCGCTGGACCTGGGCCTCAGCCGACGGCCGCTTCCCCGTCGTAATCGAAGAGTTCGCTCCCGATGCCCGCACCGTCTACTGCGAACAGCACCTCACCGACACCGGCGCCCACCCCACCGAGATGGGGGAACTGCGCTACGTCGACCGACGCCTCAGCCACGAGAGCGTCCCACTGCGCGACCTCGAGCCGACGGTGCGCGAGCAGCTGCTGGACGGCTCCGACCGCCTCGCCCACACCTACCGAGCCATCGGCTACCGCGGCCGCATCAGCACCGACGCGATCGTGCAGCCCGACGGACGGCTGCTGTTCACCGAGGTCAACGCCCAGATCAGCGGCTCATGGCACATCTACGAAGTCTTCGCCCACCACATCGTCCACGCCAACGATGCTCCCGAGCGCACCGTCACCGAGTCCCACGTCCCGCCGCACTGGACCGTGCCGGACGGCCCCACCTTCCACCGCGCCCTCGCCGACCTCGAGCTCGCCTACACCCCCGCCACCCGCACGGGCGTGATCGTGTCGATGCCCATCGTCGACCACCCCACAGGCGGCGGCGCCCAGTTCACCTTCTCCACCGTCCACGCCAGCCCGGCCGGCCACGCCGCGATCTGGCAGGCCCTCGAGGACCGCTTCGCCGCCACCCGCCGCGCGGCGGCCTGACCCGCGAAAGGCACCCCCAGATGACCACCCTCACCGCACGGCCCGCGCCGGCCGCGCGCCTCAGCCCCGTCCTCAACACGGACCGTCTGACCCGCGACCTCACCGCAGTCACCGAACACGAGTGGGAGCGCCAGCGCACCCACCACGCCGGCGGAAGCATCGGCCCGGACACCCCCACCGACTGGCGCGTCCTGCCGCTGCGCAGCCCCGGCGGCGACCCGGACCGCACCGACCCCGGAGGCCCCGGCCCCGACACCTACGCGCCCACCCACTGGCTCGAGCAGATGCCCTACCTGGCCGAGATCCTCCAGCAGATCCCGGCACCGCTGAACGCCGTACGGCTGCTGGCCCTCGGCCCCAGCGCCGCCTCCCAACCCCACCGCGACCCCAAGTACCAGCTGGAACGGGGCATGGTGCGCCTGCACATCCCGATCGTCACCCACCCCGGCGCGGTCCTCATCCTCGACGGCACCGAACACCGCTGGCAGCCCGGCACCCTCTGGTACGGCGACTTCTCCCGCGAACACATGGTCCGCAACACCGGCCCCGTCCGACGGGTCCACGCCGTCATCGACGCACTGTTCACCCGCGACCTCGCCGCACTCTTCCCCACCGAGTGGCAAGAACAACTCGCCGACACCGACGTGCTGTTCAACCGCCCACCCGCCCCCGCACCCCACCGGCCGGCCCACCCACTGCCCGCTGTCCTGCGCTTGCCGTCCGGGTTCACCGACTTCCGTCAGGACACCCCGCTGGACGGCCCCACCACAACCGTCCGGCTCACCGAGCACGGCGACGGGCTCACCCTCACCGCCGGCGAGCGCACCTTCGCCCTCATCCACGTCGCCGGCAGCGAGTACCGCTACGCCGGATGGAGCGAGCAGCGCACCCTCCAGCTCGGCTCCGACCACGCCGTGATCCACGCCCGGCACGGACGGGCCGTCACCAGCCAGCACATTCCCTTCCCCACCACCAGCGCCGACGCATGAAGGACGCAACCATGCCGCTGAACAGCTACGACGACTTCACCCCCCTGAGCGAGATCGTCGTGGGATCCGCCGCCCACTACCTCGGTCACGACCGCGACGTCACCTTCGAACTCTTCTTCCACGAGGCCCTCGACGGCTACCGCTCCGACTGGGCCTACCCGCGCCTGGTCGCCGGCGGCAGCGGGCAGGCGGAGCACTGGGCGATCAGCAAGCAGTACGCCGAAGAACTCCACGAGGACGTCGAGAACCTCGCCGCCACCCTCACCGACCTCGGCATCAGCGTGCACCGACCGCTTCCCCTGCCCAAGAACGCCAAGCCGATCAGCGGGCTGGGCTGGCATGCCGCACCGACCCCCGCCCTGAACATCCGCGACAACACCCTCATCCTCGGCGACGAGATCATCGAGACAGCGCCCGCCATCCGCAGCCGCTATCTCGAGACCCGGCTGCTGACCCCCGTCTTCCAGAGCTACTTCGACGCCGACGCCCGGTGGTCGACGATGCCCCGGCCCACCCTCACCGACGCCTCCTTCGACCTGTCCTACGCCCGGGACGCCGCCACCACCCTCGGAGGGCCCACCGAGCCGATCACCGACCCGCAGCCCAGCCCGTACGACGTCGGGTTCGAGATGATGCTGGACGGCGCCCAAGTGCTGCGCCTGGGCCAGGACCTGATCGTCAACGTCGCGCAGGCCAACCACCAGCTCGGCGTCGACTGGCTGACCCGGCACGTCGACGGCCGCTTCCGCGTGTGGCCCGTGCACCGCATGGCCGACAACCACATCGACTCCATGCTCCTGGCCCTCAAACCGGGGGTGTTCCTGGCCCGGCACGCCGGGCTGCGGGAGATGCTGCCCGCCCCATTCCAGAAGTGGCAGTTCATCGTGCCGCCCGAGCCCGAGCCCGGACAGTTCCCCGTCTACTCCGACGAGGACCTCCTCCTCACCAGCCCCTACATCGACATCAACGTCCTGTCGCTGGACGAGGACCGCGTCCTGGTCAACGCCGACTGCACCGGCCTGATCAAGAAGCTGGAATCCGAGGGCTTCACCGTCATCCCGCTCCGCCACCGCCACCGCAGGTTGTACGGGGGTGGCTTCCACTGCTTCACCCTGGACACGCGCCGCGCCGGCGGGGCCGAGGACTACCGGTGACCACGCCCGTCATGCTGCTGGAGGCGGCCGGACCCGAGGCCCAGGCACTCGCCCGGGCCGCGGCCGCCTCCGGCCACACCGTGCACGCCGTCACCACCGCGACCGTCCACGCCGCCTACCCGCCTGAGCTCCACCAGCTCCTGGACGGCTGTCTGCTCACCGACTTCGCGCATCCCGATCACGCCCTGGCCGACATCACCGGCTACGCCCACCGGATTGGCGCGGCGGCGCTGCTCACCAGCAACGAGTACCTCACCCCGCTGTGCGCCCGCGCGTGCGCGGGCCTCGGCCTGCCCGGCAACGACGCCGACCGTGCCGTCGCCGCACGCGACAAGGCCGCCATGGCCCAAGCCCTCAAAGCCGCCGGCGTCACCATCCCCCGAACCCAAGCCATCACCGGCCCGGGCGAGCTGGACGCTCTGCACGCCACCGGGACGCTCCGCTACCCGTGCGTCATCAAGCCGGCCGACGGCGCCGGATCCAACGGCGTGACTGTGGTCACCGGCCCCGAGCACCTCCACCCGGCCTGGCTCGCCGCCCGGTCCGTGGAAACGATGTACGGGATGCCGCGCGAGGACGGTGTCCTGGTCCAGGACTACGTCGCCGGCCGCGAGTACAGCGTCGAGTCCGTCACCCAGGACGGCGCCACCACCCATCTGTGCATCACCCGTAAGCACGTCACGGCCAGCACCCACCGGGTCGAGGTGGGCCACAGCCTGCCGGCCCGGCTCCCGCCGGCCGCCGAAGCCATGCTGTACGAGCAGACGGAGAGGGCGATCGCCGCGGTCGGCATCCGCAACGGCGCCAGCCACACCGAACTGGTCCTCACCCCCGACGGCCGTTGCACCGTGCTGGAGATCGGCGCCCGCCTGGGCGCCGGGCACATCGGCGTCCTCATCCAGCACGCCCTGGGCATCGACTGCTGGCGGGCGCTGTGGGACATCGCCCTCGGCCACCCGCCCAAGGTCGCAGCACACTCCCGCCGTTACGCCACGGTCCGCTTCCTGACCAGCCCCGGCGCGGGCCGCCTCGTGGCCGTCGACGGCCTGCCCCAAACAGGGGAGCAGACCCCCGTCGTACACCTCCGGCACGCCGAGGGAGACCTCGTCGGCCCGGCCGTGTCCAACCGCGGCCGCCTGGGCTACTTCATCGTCACCGGCCGCGATCCCGCTGCCGTGGACCACCTGGCCGACCAGATCCTGCGCCAGATCACCGTCACCATCGACACGGGGAGCCCGGCATGACCCCAACGCCCACCCCTCGCGTGACCGCCGGGCCTGGCCATCAGACCACCAGCGCCGCGGAGTTCGACAGGATCTTCAGCAGCGCAGCCGACGTGAACGCCTTCAACGACGTGGTGCGCCAGGTCGACCCCGCCCTCCCCGAGGGCATCGAGCCGTTCTCCTTCCTGTGCTCTCACCTGCTGGACCACGTCCTGCACCACCTCAACCTGCACCCGCACCAGATGCTCGCGGACCTGGGCTGCGGCCGCGGAGGACCGGGCCTGTGGCTCGCCCGCCGTACGAACGCCACGCTGATCGGCATCGACTTCTCAGCGGTCGCCCTCGAACACGCCCGCGCCCGGGCCGCGGAGCACGCCGGCGACGCACAGTTCCTCCTCGCCGACTTCGCGGACTTGCCGCTCGACGACTCCTCCGTGGACCGCGCCGTCTCCCTCGACGCCCTGCAGTACGCCGACGACCGCATCGCTGCCGCCCGGCAGGTCCACCGGATACTGCGCCCGGCCGGCCGACTCGTCCTGACCGGCTGGCACCCCCGCACCCCCGGCGACCAGCGTCTACCGCTGCGGCACCGGAACACCCACTGGCCCCAGGTACTGCACGCTGCGGGCTTCCTCGCCATCGCGTGCCACGACGATCCCGTCTGGGACACCGCCTACCAGGCCATCTACCGGACTGCCCTGGCGATGAACACCGACGCGAACCCGGGGCTCGCCAGCCTGCAGGGCGAGGCCCGACGGAGGCTGGCGACGGCCCACCTGCTGCGACGGGTCGCCGTCACGGCAACGCGCAGCGATAGCTGAACGGCAGACCCAGCAGTTCCCATCAGGCCAGCTGGGCGAGAATGGCAGCCATGGAGTCGTACGTGTCGCGGACTCCGTCGACCTTGCCCAGGCGATGCCGCTCCAGCCGGATCGCACCCACATGGCGGGCCTCGTAGACGAGCGACCTCCAGCCAGCGGCCGGGGAGGTGTCGCGAGGCCCGTACGTGTCCCAGAACGCTGTGCGCTCGTCCTGCTTGGCACTGGCCATGCGGATGGTCCAGTCGGCCGCGGGGTCGCCGAACAGGGTGCGGTCCAGATCGAGCACACCCGTGATCACCGGTTCGGGTGCGTCGGTGGAAAGCATCGTGTTGACGGTCCACAAGTCCCCGGTGAGAAGGCGGGGGTCGCCGACGGCATCAAGCACGCCGCGCTGCTCGGCGGCGAGGTCAGCGGCCTTGCGTACGTCTGCGGCATCCAGGCCGGAGACGCTCAGATCGTCCGCGATGGCGCGCAGGGAGGCGAGAACGGCCGCACTCCAGGTGGGGAACCCGGGGCCCGCAACGGGGCCGAAGTGCGGGCCGCGCACGGAGTGCACGCGGCTGGTGATCTCGCCGAGTTGGGCGAAGAAGCCATGCCAGAGCGCACGGTCGTAGGCGCCGAGACGCTCGGGGGCCGGTGCGCCCGTGAGGTGGCTCTGCACCATCCAGTCCCGGCCGATGATCTCCTGCGACCAGTCAGCGAACAGTACCCGCGGAACCAGGGACGCGACCGTGGAGAGGTAGGGCGCGGTGACGTACTCGTTGCGCATGAGCTCCCACTCGGAGACGAACTGCCGCTCCGGGGCCGGGGCGATCCGCAGGATGACTGGCTCCTGAAGGCCTTCGGCGGTGATCCGGTACGTCGTGTTGTACATGCCGCCGCCCAGCTCCACCGCTGAGGTGACCCGCACGCCGGCGCCGAAGGCACGCCCACACATCTCCTGGATCTCTACTGCGGAGACGGGCTGCTGGAAGGCGGACGACTCGCGAGAGATTGAACGGAACTCCACGAAGGCTCCTCGTGTCCTGGCCGTGGGCGGGGGATGCAACCGCAGCCCAGTGTGTCGGCGATACACCAACCCCATGATGCGGATTTCTACTATGCATAGTCAAGTTATGCATTATTGAGGTGCGTTTGGCGCGCCTTGGCGGATCACAGCACGGCGCCTGGCCTGCCGATGAACTCCTGCAACACCCCACTTGCTCCAGCTCTCAAGGGAGCGGAAGCCTGCCACTAGATCCCGCGGTCGACGCACGGCTTGCTCTCGGCTGTGGGCGAGTGTTTCAGTGAGCCGGTCCGAGGAGGGGTGCGTGCGCTTCATCGTGCTGGACGCGGAGGAACGGCCACGGAGCCGGA
Organism: Streptomyces sp. NPDC104106; assembly: GCF_055584345.1. Lineage (NCBI taxonomy): Bacteria > Bacillati > Actinomycetota > Actinomycetes > Kitasatosporales > Streptomycetaceae > Streptomyces > Streptomyces sp. NPDC104106. The sequence continues at coordinate 33,811 of NZ_JBVJMF010000022.1, read as the reverse complement.
GCAGGCAGCACGCCTGCCTTCTGGAACCGGTCGACCTGTCCGACGACGACTATCTGACGCTGTACCGCCTGTGGTTCGCCGACGGCACCGGATCAGTCGAGGAACTGGGGACGGTCAAGATCGGCTACTCGGACCTGGTTCGAGACGAGAGGCCACTCGGAAAAGGGGAGTTTCGTCAGCTGACGGGACTGGACCGCCGTCTGTACTGGTTTTCGCTCGGGCAGGACGCCGCCTACTACGAGAACATCAGCAGGCTCGGTCCGTCGGTTCGAATCGAGCTGCTTGAGGCGCTGTGCGACATCGCCTTCAGCCCCCAGGTTGCCGAAGACGCCGGGTACTGGGACGTGACGCAGACGTCGCTACAGCGCAGCGTCGAACCGCAGACCGTCGAGAACCAGTTCCGGCGCATCGCACGGGGCGGATCCCGGTTGACGGCGTATCACTTCGAATACGTGACGCCCGTTGACGACCAGGCGGAAAAGCCGGGAGAGGCATGGCGTCTGGCCTTCTCCGTCACTCCGCACTCCCGGCCACCGTCCAACATCCATGTACTGATCGGCCGTAACGGCGTGGGCAAGACAACGCTGCTGGGCAATATCAGCGAGGCGGTGGTGAACCCCCGTGCGGAGCCCGCTGACGTCGGGCAGGTCGTGTGGGCAGATGAAGGCACGGGATCGTTCACGAACGTCGTAGCCGTCACGTTCAGCGCCTTCGACCCGGCTCAGGAAGGCGGTGAGGCAGAAGCCGGCGAAGTAGAAGTCCGCGACGACGAACGCCATCCGCAGGTGAAGGGATGGGACGAAGCCAAGGATCTTCCCGGCGAGCAGACGCCACCGGCCGAGCCAGCCGAGCCAGCCGTCAAGTACACGTATGTGGGACTGGCCAAGGTCGATGTTCACGGCCGTCCTACGCGCGAACGCAAGTCGTACGACGACCTCAGCTCAGAATTCTGCAAGAGCATCGAGGAGATCCACGCAGCTGAGCGGATCGGTCGCTGGATAGCCGCGCTGGACGTGCTGAGCAGCGATCCGCACTTCTACGAGTCCCCCATCCACACCTTCGCCCGGGACTTGCTGGACCACTCCTACTCCCAAGACGCCAGAGACTATGCGCAGGAGATCTTCTCCTGGCTCAGCTCCGGGCACGCCATCGTGCTACTGACGATCACCCGGCTGGTGGAAACCGTCGCCGAGGGGTCTCTCGTCCTCTTGGACGAACCCGAGGCGCACCTGCATCCGCCGCTGCTCGCGTCCTTTGTCCGAGCGCTGTCCGACCTGCTCACAGACCGCAACGGCGTCGCCCTGATCGGCACCCACTCGCCCGTGGTCCTGCAGGAAGTCCCCCGTTCCTGCGTGTGGAAGGTCAGCCGCTGGGACCGTCACCCCCCACAGCGGCCCAGCCTGGAAACGTACGGGGAGAACGTCGGAGTTCTCACCCACGAGATCTTCGGACTGGAGGTCAGGCAATCCGGCTTCCACGCCGAGATCGCCCGGGCCGTCGACGAGCTGGGATCCTACGACCAGGTCATGGACCGCTTCCGTGGACAGCTTGGCGGGGAGGCAAAGGGACTGGTCCGCATTCTCCTGGCGCACCGGGATGCGGACGGACTCCGCTGATGTGGCCCCTCGAACCACCCGCTCTGTCCGCCCGGGACAGCTATGACACATGTGTACGCGGCACCAGGGATGTACAACGACGCGGTCAGCTGCTGACGGCCGGCGACAGCGTGGAGGCCGCAGGCGAGCGTTTCCGGCAGGCGGCACGGCAGGGGACCCTGCACGAACTGGACAGCCAAGAGTTCACCGTGCCGGGCATCGCCCCCGGCGACCTGGTGCGCTGGGTCTACGACAACGGCATGGTCGGTTCCAGGGACGGACGGGCCGTCTATGAGCGGATCCTGGGTGGCGCGCCGGACGAAAGGTGTCCCCTGTGCGGGCACGGGGTGGTCCGTACTCTGGACCACTTCCTGCCCAAAAGGATGTTTCCTGCGCTATGCGTAGACCCGCTGAACCTGGTGCCGGCCTGCGCCGATTGCAATCACATCAAGGGTGAACGCCTTCCGGCAGATGCAGAGACCACCCCGTTACACCCGTACCTGGACCGGATAGACCAGGACTCCTGGCTGGATGCCCAGGTCACGCACAGCAGTCCCGTGTGGCTGGACTTCTTCGTCAGCCCCCCATCCAGCTGGGCGCACATCCTCATCGAGCGGACCCGGTACCACTTCACACTGTTCGGATTGGCCAGGCTCTTCGCCGTCCAGGCCAACCGCACGGTGAACAACATCCGCCGCCAGCTGACTGTGATGCTCGATGCCGGCGGCAAGGACACAGTGCGCGCCTACCTGACGGACGAAGCCGAGACACGCCTCGCGGACCGGCTCAACGGATGGGAGGGAGTCACCTACCGGGCCCTGGCACGCGACGACGCCTTCTGCAGCGGCGCATTCGAACTCTGACCCAACGAGGCGCTGCCCTGGGCTCTGGCCCGGGTGTGGAGGTGCCTGCGTCGGGGTGGCCGCACTGGCTGGAGCCGCTCCCTCACCGTGGCAGTCCGGGGCGCACGTCAGGGACTGTCGCCCTACGCTGAAGGCCCGCAGGAGGTCCTGGTGCCGCCTTTCGCTCTGCCCGTCCCGCTCTGGCCCGCGCGGTCACTGCCGTGCCCGAGTCGCCGGGCTGGACGCTCGAGCCCAAGTGGGACGGCTGGAGATGCCAGATTCACACCGCGACCCGTCGGGTGTGGAGCCGGCACGGCACGGATTTGTCCCGCCCGTTCTCCGACGTCGCAGACGCTGCCGCTGGCCTGCCCGACGCCGTCCTCGACGGTGAGCTCGTCGCGGTCCTCGACGACGGCTCCGGCGTGGCCTTCGACCGGCTGCAGAGCCGGGCCGGCCGCCGTGGCCCGCGGCCCGGTGCCGACTTCACCGTCCATGTCGCGCTCTTCGACGTCCTCGCCGTCGGCGATACCGACTGGCGGCCGCGCTCGTATGCCGAGCGCCGCACCGAGCTGCTGCGTCTCCTCGAGGACGGCCCGGCCACCCTGCGCGCGGTGCCCACCACGGAAGACCGTGGGCAAGCCCTCGAGTGGGTCGGAGCACTTGCGGGCGTGGAAGGCCTGGTGGGCAAGCGAACCGACGCACCATACGCCGCCGGCCTCGCCTCGGGCTGGGTGAAGTGGCGCGAGCGCCACACCACCGAAGCCGTGGTCATCGGGGTGACCGGCAGGTCGCCGGCGGCGCAGGCCCTGGTGCTGGGCCGGCCGGCGGGCGGCCGGATGCGGGCGGTTGGAGTGAGTCTGCCGCTCGCTCAGCATGTCCGCCTGGCCGTGGCGCCGCTCTTGCATGCATCCGGTGAGGAGATGCGCGAGTTGCCGGGCACGGTGGGCGGGCTGCCCGGAGCGGACCCGGTGCGCTTTTTTCCGGTTAAGCCCGAAGTAGTGGTCGAGATCGAGGTAGATCAGTCACGGTTGGAATTCGGCCGGTATCGACATCGCCCGCGTGTTCGACGCGTGCGCGGCGATCTTCGGTCGGAGATGCTCGACGAGGGGAACTGACCGAATGCGCCACCGACGGCCCCGGCTGTGAGTTCCCTGACCGGTATTCGCGAAGGTACCCATGGGTGCATACTCGGGGTATGGCTGACACCACCGTGAAGGTCGACTCCGAGACCAGGGACCGGTTCGCTGCGGTAGCCGCAGCCCGCGGGCAGAGCGTGCGCGCGTACCTGGCCGAGCTGGCCATAGAGGAAGAGAACCAGATCAAGCTGAGTAAGGCGACGGCTGTGTTCCGCGAGATCATCGCCCGGCCCGGCTTGGCCGAGGCATTCGACGAGGCCTTCCCTGACGACGCCCCGGCCCGGCGAAGCACCGCGGGGCGAGCGGCCTGACCCTTGGAACTGCATATCGACATCCGGTGGCTCCTCGACCGACAGGAAGAACTGCTCGGTAAGGAACTCGGGGTCCGGGACTACTCAGGCCTGGTGGCCGCCGTCGCCCGGCACCGAGTGAACACACCACAGCTGGAGATGGGCGAACCCGACGCCTACTGGCGGGCTGCCGCCCTGCTTGAGCAACTGGTCCTGCTACGCCCTTTGCCGGGCCGCAACGCCTACTTCGCGTATGGCGTGGCAGTGGCGTACATCCGGGCCTCCGCGGAGGAGATCGACGACTCCTTCGAGCCGTGGCGGGACCTGATCACCGACATTCGCTCGCTACGGCTCACCGTCTACGACATCGCCGACCGCCTGCGTTCCTGGGGCAGCACCGGCTGAACCGTACGGGACGGGCGAGCGGGAACAGTTGGCGTCCGACCCGAGACGCTTGGGTGCGATACGAGCACCGAACCGTCCTGACCACAGACATGCGACGCCCGGCCTGTACAGAACAGGACGGGCCTCGCATGTCCCGCGTTGTACGGAGCCGAATCAGGCGCTGACCTTCTCCTGCGTACGCTCCAGCACCCACTCCGGGGCTGATGCCAGGGACGTGAGCATCTCCAGTGCGGCACACGCATCGCCAAGGGCACGGTGCCTGCCACCCAGCGGCAGGAAGTCGCGTATACCCTCCCAGACGGAGCGCCGACGCATGATGCACCCCCACTGATCCTTCGCCCGAAGGTGCTGCGGATCCGCCTCCACCCTCAGACAGTCCCCCACGATGACCGTCTTGTCATACTCCGCGTTGTAGGCAAGGATCTTCCGCCCGGCGGTGACACGCAGTACCTCCGGCAGCACCTGGTCCCAGGTCGGCGCGTCCGCGACCATCGCGTCACTGATCCGGTGAACGTCGAAAGCATCCTCGGTCACCGGGATCTGCGGGTTGACCAGGCTTTCCAGCAGCACCTCGCCGGTGGCCGCGTCGACCACAGCGACCTCCATGACCCGGCCCCACAGGTCGTGCGTCTCGGTGTCCAGCACGCAGGCCACGCCCGGCTGCAGCATCCGCCGCGCCCAGTGGATGGCCTTGCCCTGCGCGCTGAGCAACTGGATGCCGTCCGCGAAGCGGGATGCGACCGGGTTGCCGGCGAGCAGCGCGGCGACGTCGTCCGGTGACGGGCTGCCGTCCAGGCCCGGCTCCCAGTCGATCAGCCAGCGGTTGTCCAGGTTGGCGAATCGGGCCCAGACCGGCAGGCCGAACCTCTCGCGCAGCTCGTCGACGAAGGCGCGGACGACGGCGGCCCGCTGCGGCGCCAGCTGGGCGAAGGCACGCAACGGGGAGGGCCGGCCGGGCTTGGTCGCCCGCACCGCCTCCCAGTCCACCCCGGGGATGTCCTTGAGTGCGTTCAGGTCCCCGACCCGGTACATCGGCACGTCAACGACCTTCTGGTGGCCGTGCCCGCCTGACCACACCGTGCGGCGCACGTGGCTGACCGGTGCCAGCCACCCGGCCTCAATGCAGTACTCCAGGTCCCGGCGCCGGATCTCCAGGTGCTGGGCCGCCAGCTCCGGGCCCAGTATCCGCGCGGCCAGGATGTCCGCCCCCAGGTCCTCGTTGTCGGCGAGCCGCTCGACGTCCTCCAGCGCCCAGCGGCCGAACCGGCCCGGCGCGATGCCCTGCTCCTCGGCGGCCTTCTCGAACTCTGCCACCTCCCAGCCGCACCGGCCGGCGGCTTCATCGGTACGAGCCGAGGCTTGAAGCCAGGCGACCCGCTCGGCCGCGATCTGCTCGAGCGCCGCGCACATCTGTGGTGTGGGGGAGGTCAGCTGCCGCTCGTCATACAGCGGATAGTCCCCGAACTCGCCGACGCACTCCAGCAGGCCCCGCTCAGCCAGCTGCTCGACGTCGCACGCCCACACCTCCAGCTTCCGATCACCGAGGTCCGGCGCCTGCGCCAGCATCTGCGCCCCGCGCTTCGCGCCGTAGCCGGGGTGCGTGCCGAGCACTTCGACGATCCGGTCGCGGCGCGCCTGGACGTCGTCAGCCTGCTCATCCGACCATCGGCCCGAGTCCAGGGCCGGCGCCGGAATGAGCCCCTTGGACTGCCCCCGCTCGACCTGCCACTGGGCCAGGCCCGCGTGGTTGGCCAGCTGGACGGGGCCGAATCCCTTGCGTCGTCCCATCACGTGTCCCTTCTCTGGTCGCTCCGCTCTTGGGGAACAGAACATGACAGAATGCCTGAAAGGCTGTCAATACATGCTGAAATAAGGCTAGTTGGCGCAATGCACTTAGAGCTGCGCACGCGTACGTGAGGGAAAAATCACCCAGTCGGAGTCGTCTCCCAGCCCTGGCAGGACCCTCCCCGTGGCGACGAGACGAGATCTGGGCGGTCGCACAGAGCGGGGCGGCGCCCGTCCCGCGAACGGGTGAAGCCCGCGCGCCCCACTCGTGACCTGGGATCTCACGCGCTACGATGCTCGAACAAAGATTCGAAACTAGGGGGAGCGGTGCATCACGTAGCGGGCCGAAGGGGGCAGGAGATGGGAGGCGCGCCATGGGCGGGTTTACCCACCTCAACGCCGTCTCCGGGTTCTCCACCCGCTACGGCGCCGCCCACCCCGAGCAGCTCGTCCAGCGCGCCGCCGAACGCGGCATGACCGCCTTGGCCCTGACCGACCGCGACGCTGTCACCGGCGCCGTCCGGTTCGCGCAGGCCGCGCTCGACCATGGCATCCGGCCGATCTTCGGCATCAACCTGGCCGTCGCCCCGCTCGCCCCGGCCCCCGTGCAGCGCCTGCGCACCCCGGTCCGCGGCGGCGCCCACGTGTTTGAGCCGCCCCACCGCGTCGTCCTGCTCGCCCAGTCCCGAACCGGCTGGGCCCGGCTGTGCCGGCTGACCTCAGCCGCCCACGCCCACGACGACGGCCCGCCCCTGCTGACCTGGGACGACCTGCAGCAGCACGCGGGGGAGGGGCTGACCGTCCTGCTCGGCCCCGCCTCCGAACCTGTCCGCGCCCTGGCCGCCGGCCGAGGCGACCTCGCAGAACACCTCCTCGCCCCCTGGCGGCAGCTGCCCGGCATCCAACTGCGTCTGGAAACCTGCTGGCTCGGCCTGTCCGGCACCGGACCCGGCTCACTGCGCCTGGCCGCCCGCACCCTCACCCTCGCCGACCAGCAGGGCATCCCGGCCGTGCTGACCAACGCCGTCCGCTACGCCGATGCCGGCCAGCACCGCCTCGCCGATGTCCTGGACGCCGCCCGCCTGCTGCGCCCCATCGACCGCCGGCACCTCGACTCCGGCGAGCGCTGGCTGAAGGACCCGCCCGCCATGGGCGAGATCGCCCGCCGGATCGCCGCGGCCGCCGGCCACGGCGACGACCGCGCGGCCCGCCTGATGGCGGATACCGCTGCAACGGCCGAGGCTTGCGCCGTCGACCCCGTGCAGGATCTCGGCCTGGGCCGTCCCCACTTCCCCGAACCCGCCGTCGTCGGCGCCACCGGAGGCCCCGACCACGCCGCCCGCCTGCTGCGCGAGCGCGCCGAGGCCGGCCTCATCCGCCGCGGCCTCGACCGCGATCCCCGCGCCCGCCAGCGACTGGAGGAAGAGCTCGCGGTCATTCGCACGCTCAAATACGACACCTACTTCCTCACCGTCGCCCAGGTCGTCGCCGACGTCCGCGAGCTCGGGATCCGGGTCGCCGCCCGTGGCTCCGGCGCCGGCAGCATGGTCAACCACACGCTCGGTATCGCCACCGCGAATCCGCTGGACTTCAACCTGCTCTTCGAGCGCTTCCTGTCGGTGCGCCGCGCGAGCCTGCCGGACATCGACATCGACGTCGAGTCCGCCCGGCGGCTCGAGGTCTACGACCGCATCATCGAACGGTTCGGCACCGAACGCGTCGCCGTCACCGGCATGCCGGAGACCTACCGCGCCCGCCACGCCCTCCGGGACACGGGCCTGGCCCTCGGGATCGCCCCGTACGACGTGGACCGGATCGCCAAGTCCTTCCCGCACATCCGGGCCGCCGATATCACCGCAGCGCTCGCCGAACTCCCCGAACTCCGCCAGCTCGCCGCCGAGGCCGGCCGCTACCGGCTTCTGTTCGAACTCGCCGAAGGCCTCGACGCCCTCCCGCGTGGCCTGGCCATGCACCCTTGTGGCGTCATCGTCTCCGACGCCACCCTCCTTAACCGGCTGCCCGTCCAGCCCACCCCCGGCGGCTACCCCATGGTCCAGATGCCGAAGGAAGGGGTCGAGGATCTGGGGCTGATCAAGCTGGACGTGCTCGGTGTACGGATGCAGTCCGCGATGGCCCACGCCGTCACCGAGATCGAACGCGCAACTGGCGCCCGCATCGATCTCGACGACCCCCAACAAGTCCCCCTGGATGACCACTTCGCGTTCAAGCTCATCCAGGACGCCCAGACCCTGGGCCTCTTTCAACTCGAGTCACCTGGCCAGCAGGACCTCCTGTCGAGGCTGCAGCCGCGCAACGTCGCCGACGTCATCGCCGACATCAGCCTCTTCCGCCCCGGCCCGGTCGCCGGCGGCATGCCCGAGCAGTACATCGCCGCCCGACACGGCGCCGCCCCCACCTACCCCCACCCCGACCTCGAGCCGGTACTCGCCGATACCTACGGGGTCGTCATCTGGCACGAACAGATCATCGAGATCATCGCCACGCTCACCGGCTGCGACCGCGCCCTGGCCGAAGTCGCCCGCCGCTGCCTCGCCGACCCCGACCGGCTGCCCCGCCTACGGGACTGGTTCCACCGCACCGCCGCCGCCCGCGGCTACACCCCCGACGTCCTCACCCACGTCTGGAAGATCATCGAAGCGTTCGGGGCATACGGCTTCTGCCGCGCCCACGCCGTCGCCTTCGCCGTCCCCGCCCTGCAGTCCGCCTGGCTCAAAGCCCACTACCCGGCGTTCTTGCTGGCCGGCCTCCTCGAACACGACCCCGGCATGTGGCCCAAGCGGGTCCTCATCCAAGACGCTCGCCGTCGCGGCGTCGCCGTCCTGCCCGTCGACGTCAACCACTCCAAGATCACCCACACCGTCGAACGCGCTCCCGACGGCACCTGGGCGGTCCGCCTCGCCCTCTCCGGCGTCCGCGGCATCCACACCGACGAGGCCGAGCGCATCGCCGCCGGCCAGCCCTACGCCTCGCTGTCCGACCTGTGGCAGCGCGCCCGCCCCAACCGGCCCACGGCCGAACGCCTCGCCCAGGCCGGCGTCCTCGACAGCCTGCGCGGCAACCTGACCCGCCGCGACCTGCTGCTGCAGATCACCGAACTGCACCGCCAGTACCGCGGCCGCCCCCTCGGCGACGGACAACTCCCCATCACCCTCACCGACCAGCACGCCGCCACCCCGTCCGGGCTGCCCGAGATGACCAGCCGCGAAGCCCTCAACGCGGAACTGCACATCCTCGGCGTCGACGTCAGCCGCCACCTGATGGACCACCACCATCAGCTGCTCCGCGAACTCGGCGCCACCGACGCCGCCCACCTGAAGCGACTGCGCCCCGGCCAGCAGGTCCTCGTCGCCGGCGTCCGCGCCTCCACCCAGACCCCGCCCATCCGCTCGGGCAAACGGATCATCTTCGTCACCCTCGAAGACGGCTCAGGCCTCGTCGACCTGGCCTTCTTCGAAGACTCCCACCAGGCATGCGCTCACACGATCTTCCACAGCGGACTCCTCCTCGTCCGCGGCAACGTCCAGCGCCGCGGCGAACGCAACACCGTCACCGGCTCGATGGTCTGGGACCTCGAGCAACTCGCCGCCACCCGCCGCGACCACGGCCCCGAAGCCGTCCAGCGCCTCCTCGGCACCGACGCCAACGTCCCGCCGGCCCCGCGCACCGAACCGCACCGCACCATCACCCACGAAACCGGCGCCGCCCTCCACCCCTGGGCCGACCTCCAGCCCGCCGGGCAGCGCGCCGCCGACCTCACCAAACTCGGCCACACCAGCCCCGGAAGCGCCGGGTGAGCACCATGACCCACCAGCGCGCCATCCTGCGCATCCACTTCCACCACAGCGGCAACGAGGACCTCTACCACCAGCTACTGACCGTCCTCGACGGGATCTCCCCCCGCTGGCAGGCCCAACCCCCGACCGCCGCCGACCACGACATCACCGGCGCGCTGAAGTACTTCGACCGCCACCCCCGCGACCTGGCCCAGCTCATCGCGCTCCGCGCCGCCGCCCTGTACGGCACCCAGACCACCATCGGCGGCGGCAACTCGATCCTCATCGCCGCCATGGCCGCCGACGCCACCCCACCCGGCCGCATCACCATCATCGACCCCACCCCGGACGCGATCGCCGCCTTCCTCAACCCCCGCCCCGTCCACGCCCTGCCCGGCATCGGCCCCGCCACTGCCACCCTCCTGACCCGCCACGGCCTGCACACCATCGGCGCCCTCGCCGACACCCCACTGCTCACCCTGCAGCGCCTTCTCGGCAAGACCACCGGCCGAGAAGTCGCCGACCGAGCCCGCGGCCACGACCCCCGCCCCGTCACCCCAGGCACCGCCCCCGCCTCCCGCTCCGCCCGCCACGACTTCACCCACGACGAACTCGACCCCGGCCAACACCGCCGCGCCATCGTCGCCCTGGCCGAACAACTCGGCGCCGACCTCCGCCACACCCACGACGCCGCCGGCACCCTCACCCTCGACGTCCGCTACGCCGACCGCTCCCACACCACCCGCACCCGCACCCTGCCCGAAGCCACCAACCACTCCGCCGCCCTCACCCACGCCGCCCACCGCATCTACGACCACCTCGGCCTCCAGCGAGCCCGCGTGCGCACCATCACCCTGCGCGCCTCCGCACTGCGCCCCGCAACCGCCGCCCACCACCAGCTCCTCCTCGACGCGAGCGACGACAAAGCACGCCGCATCGAGCAGGCGGCCGACGCCGCCCGCGCCCGCTTCGGACCCGACGCCGTGTTCCCGGCCTCCCTGGCCTCATCGCCGTGAACCGCCCAACGCCCGGCCGCGCACTACTTCCCCGCATCCCGGGCAAGCCCCCACCCCTACGATGCGGTGGTGCGGAACACCAAAGCGTTCAAAGAAGCCGTAGCGCAGACTCTCGCCGAACTGGCCCGCCGGGGTGTGACCCTCACGCCGGCGACGGTGGAGGACACCATCGAACAGAACGTCCAGGCGGTGGCCAACCAGCTCCGCATCCAGGTGCGATCAGCCTGGAGGTACTTCGACGCCTCCTCACTCGCCGACAGCCTTGCCCAGAGCGTGCGGGAATTCGAAGACGGGACCGACGAAGAGGTCGGGCAAGCACCCCTGCCGCCCCAGGGCAACCCCGAGCTGGCCCTGATCCTGGCGGGCGTGCCGGACGCCCTGGCCCAAACCGGCGGAGACCTGTACGCCGTAATCATCAACGTCGCCGTCAACGCGTGGATGGCCGGCCACATCCACGGAGAGGACGGCTGCCAGGGATGCGACGGCAGCCGCGGCCCGGCCGGCCACGACTGGGAGGCCCGCATGCGCACCCTCACACAGATGCAGCCCGACATCACCAAGTGGTTCGACCGAGACGTGTGGACCAGCGCCTTGAACAGCACCGGCTTCACCGTCACCCGCCACTGACCGACCTCGTCGGCGTCCTGGCCGCAGCTGCCGGGACAGGCTTGCCCACCCCCGAGCGGCAGAGCTTGCCCCGACTCAGGGTGCGGCTTGCCCACCGAGTGATCCGCCCTCAGCCGACGGCCGGTGGCGGCGGCATCTCAAACGTCGCTGGCGTGATGACGCTGCCGACACGGACCCGCCGCCCGCCGTCCTCGGCGGGCGGGTACACGACGACAGGCGGCGCGCCGACCATGTACTCAGGTGCGGCGTGGACCTCGAGAGCGCATGCGGGACGGCAGAGGCATTCGTACGCTGGTGATGCTCGGGGCTACCGCGGAGGTCACCCATGCCCCGAACCATCTGGAGCGGTGCGATCAGCTTCGGCCTGGTCAGCGTGCCGATCAACGTGGTCGGCGCGACCGAGGACCACAGCATCAAGTTCCATCAATACCACCTCGAGGACATGGGCCGAGTGCGGTACCGCAAGGTCTGTGAGCTGGAGGACCGCGAGGTCGACCAGTCCGAGATCGGCAAGGGCTACGAGCTGTCGAAGACCCAGGTCATCCCCATCACCGACGAGGATCTCAGCAACCTCCCGCTGCCGACAGCGAAAGCGATCGAGATCGACGCCTTCGTGCCCCTGGAGTCCATCGACCCGCTGAAGATCGCCGAGGGCTACTACCTCCAGCCGTCCAGCCCGGTCGCGGCCAAGCCGTACAAGCTCCTCGTCCAGGCCCTCGGCCGCTCCAGCAAGGTGGCCGTCGCGAAGTACGCCTGGTCCGGTCGGGAGAGACTGGGACTGCTCCGGGTCCGCGACGACGTCCTGGTCCTGCACGCCATGCGCTGGCCGGACGAGATCCGCGACCCCGCCGAGCTGTTGCCGCCGCCGGTCGAGGTGTCCGAGCAGGAGATCGAGGGCGCGCTGGCCCTCATGGACACGATGACGGTGGATGAGTTGGTGGGCCCCGACTTTGAGGACCGGTACACCGAGGCCATGGCCCAGATCATCGAGGCCAAGCGCGAGGAGAAGCCGCTCCCTGAGGCGCCCGAGCCGGAGCAGCCGGCCCAAGTGCTCGACTTGATGGCCGCGCTGAACGAGTCGGTGCAGAAGGTCAAGGCGTCCCGCGGTGAGGGCACCGGCCCGGCCGAGGTGCATGAGCTGCCGAAGCCGAAGAAGACGGCCGCGAAGAAGCAGCCGACCAAGAAGGCCGTAGCCAAGAAGGCGACCGCGAAGAAGGCGACAGGGCGGAAGCCGAAGAGCGCCTGAGGTGCGGCAGGCGTAGGGACACGGCAGACACGGCCGCGGTGACGGGGCTCTCTGGTTCACCGACGTAGATTCGGATGTATGAACGACTCCGTCAGACGCATCGATCCCTCGACTGACCCTGCATCGGCAGCGATCATGCTCGGCTGCAGGCCCGATCAGATCGGCCCGTGCGCACGGTGCCAGGGACTCACAGTTCGGTACGGCAACAACGCCCAGCTCGTCTGCCCGGCCTGCCGCGCCAAGGAGCAGCCGGCCACCTAGCCGCGCGTCGATGCCAGGCAGCGCGGCGTGCGGCGTACGGGTCCTGGCAATCGGTGTGCTGCTCCGCTGGCCGGCCGGAGGCAGTTGCTTCCTTAGTGGGCCCCACCGTTGCCTGGACAGTGGGCTGCACCGTTGCACCGAGAGTTGCACCGAGAGTTGCAGCACCCCTCCGCGCAGATCCGGCGTTCGCCCAGCTCACCCCCCATGGGCAAGCCACTCGCCCTTACCGACACCTCTTTCTCCGCGTAAGTCGGAGGAAGAGGATTTAGTTCAGCACAGGCCAGCACAGCCCAGAGTTCAGCCCATCCCGGCTCCGTCCGCTCGTCCCGCCGGTGCCCGGCCGGCCAGGGCTGCCGCTGGGTCCGCCGTCGGGCCGCTCAGGGGCGCGGCGGGTGGGTGCGCGCGCTCGCGCGCGTGGCGTCGCGCGAGCCGCTGACCAGCGGAGATTCTCAAGAAAGTGCCCCGGAATCACTTCCGTTCAGTGATGCAAGTGCGGTATCTTTGTCTCGTTGGTGGTCGGTGGCACGGCCCCAACACCGAAGCCACGCACCCCCTCACTACGGAGGACTCCCCTATGTCGCACGCGGTCATGATCACCACTCCCGCCGGCAACGCCATGGAAGGGCACGGCCTTACGGACGCGCGCATCATCCTTGCCTCGGATGCCGACTTGCACCCGGAGCGGCAGGGACTGAGCATGACGCGTCGCGCGGTTGCGTACTCCGTGTACAACCCCGCGACGGAGCGGTACAGCCTGGTGACCCTTGACGGCCGGTGGATCATCCCGGGGCGGGAGGGCTACAAGACTCGGGGCCCGGTGGCGACGTACGCGCGGAAGAACATCGCGGATGTGCGCCCGGATGGGCTTGTGATCCTGGAACCGGTGCGGCACAACGGCCGGTACGCGGTAACGCGGTTCGGGGGGCGTAAGGCGGGCATCTGCCGTCGGCAGATCCACCATGCGACGCGCGGGGGGTACGGGTTCGAGTGTTCGTGTGGCGCTGTTGTGACCCCGGACGCCGTTCGCCGTGAGGGGTTCACGATCGTGTCTGACGGCCGTTCGGGTACTCACAATGTGGCGTACGCGGTGCGGTCTGAGCACGGGATTGAGTGGTCGGCGGATGTGGCCATGACGGCGGACGCGCCCGTGGTCGTGGCTACGCCGTTCCGTCCGGCTGCTGAGGTGATCGCGGAGGGCCACGCCCGTAAGGCGGCGGAGGCTGCCGCTGTGGCGGAGTCTGCGCCCGTTCCGGCGCCCGTCGCGGATGTCGACACCATGAACGTTCCGGCGGACGCTGAGGCGCCGTTCTGCGCCCCCTACAGCGTGGCCGAGTACAGCTTCACGCCGGACGTGTCGGTGGTAGGCCGTATCGCGTACGGCGCACCTAAGCCCGTCAAGCGCTGGAAGGTCGTCGACGCGAACGGGCGTGTTGCCTCCGATGATCATCTGTCGCGGCTCGCGGCGGACACCCGCGCCGACTTCCTGAACGGCGAGGCGGGCCACGCGCAGACTCCCGACACGTGCCCGGAAGGCACCCCGGACCATGTCCGCCCGCTGGTCAGTGTGGGCGCGCAGGGTCGCGCTTACGTCACGGGTGGGGGCGCGCGACTGAACATCGAGTCGGCGGACGGGCGTGCCCATTTCACGCTGCACACCGTGCCGGATGAGGCACACCCGGAAGCGCGCGACGGGTTCCACAAGCGTGCGCGGGAACTGTCCGGGGAGATCGTCAAGCGTGGTGACGGGCGCCCCGTGTTCAAGCCCGCGAAGGTTCAGATGTGGTCGGGCAAGCCCGCGCCGCGTAAAGCGTTCGCTCCTAAGGACTACGCCCCGGGCGCGATGCTGGCCTGGACTGCCGACGGGGTCCGGTACACCGGGCAGGTCTGGGCGAACCGTGTGAGCTCCGGGAAGTGGAACGGCGACCGGGGTGAGTGCTCGGCGGTAGTGGTGGCGACAGTCGACGGCCGTCGGGCGCGGCGTGATGAGGCAGTGTGCCTGCCGTTCGTGCACGGCTCGCGCCGCAAGAGCACATACGCATTCGTGGCGACTCAGTACGGGAACGCGGACGTTGAGGTGATCGCTCCGGAGTGCGCGTCGGACGGTCTGTTTGATGTGGTGGCCACGACCGGTGACCCGGTTGAGGGATGGGAGTCGGAGGGTGGCTACGTCCCGGGCGTTGAGCCTGCCGACGCTCCGGCGGACCCTGCCGACACTGTCGAGCCTGCCCCGGCGGAGGTACCGGCAGAGACTTCCGAGCCTGCCGACGCTCCGGCGGAGGTTCAGGCAGGTGAGCACTGCCCCCGCTGCGACCGGAACACGCTGTACGGCATCGAGTGCGCCTACTGCGGCCACGTGATCATCACGGCTTTGATCGGCAGTGGCCCGCGCCTGTGCCCGGCGGAGGAAAAGGCCATGGCTACGGGCCGTCAGTACTGCCCGCGCTGCTTCACGGTCGGTGTGGCGCTGTACGCGGCGACGCTGCACACGGGGCGCGGGTACGTGTGCGCCGAGTGCTACACGTGGGTAGGGCGCCGTCTGCCCGAGGCTGGTCCGGCGCCGGTCAAGGCTCCGGCCGGTGAGGTTATCCGGGCCGCGCGGGCAGCGCGCAAGGCAGCGGAGGAGTCGGGCGCGAGCGTCGGCGAGATTCACCGCGCTGGGGAGGCCGCGCGCAAGGCGGTCGCCGTGGCGTACGGGCAGCGTCCGGCGGACGTGATCAGCGACCCGTGCAGCGTGGACGCGTGGGAGGGCGAGGGCGGGGCGTGCATCGGCGTCGACCGGCCCAGCGCGCCGGACGCTGGATCGGGTGCTGAACCCGACGGCACCGACCCCTCTCCGGAACTGGGTACATGTACCGATCCGGCCGTCGACGCCACCCCGGTACTCCCTGACGTCGTGAGCGATCCGTGCAGCGTGGACGCGTGGGAGGGCGAGGGCGGCGCCGTGCCCGGCGTCGAGGCGCCACGCGCGGAACGGCCCGGCCTGGACCCGTACGCCGTACGTCCGGCCGTGGCCCAGTGGGCCACCACCCCGGGCACCAACCACCGGACCGCGACGCTGACTTGCGCGGGGGAGGAGTACCGCGTCTATCACGCCCCTGATGCGGTGCTGCCCTACACCGTGCGTCGGACCGTCGGCGGTGCCGACGTCGACCTGGGAGGCTGGGTCGGCATGGACGACGTGCGCGCGATCGTCCGGGCTGACCGCCGCCGCAGTGCCGCCCTGGAAGCGGACCGCCGCCGTGTCGAGCAGGAACAGCGGCGCGTGGCCTACCGGTTGGAGGGGCAGCGGCGGCAGCCCCCCGTACGGTTGTCTGCGGAAGAGCGCCTGGCTATCGCCCGGCGCACAGAGGAAAAGCATCGTCCCGTGGCTGCGGAACTCTACGTCTCGCCGATCACAGGAAGGGCGGTGCTGGCCTGGGTGTGCGGGACGTGCGACACCACGCACGATGACCACCTGTGGAGGCCGCAGACCATCGGGGGGAGCTACCGCACTGCGCTGTCCGTCGACCGGGCCACCCTTGCTGCCCTGGTGGAAAAGCGCGGGTGGATCGTCACCAGCGCCTGGACGGCCCATGGGACGCGCGGGGACACCATGCGTGCACGGATCGCCCCGACCCCGGCCTACCTCGCGTGGGTGGACGCGACCTACGGGCCGGACCCGGCCACGCCCGAGGTGGAGGCGGGGGAGCGCATCGTCCCCGTCCAGCGGGGATGGTGGGACGTGGTCAGCAAGGAAGGACACCGCTACGAACTGACTTGGCGGCCGACCCTGACCGGGCCGGTGTGGAGCGTGCGTCACCGCAGCGCCGGCGGCTTCGAAACGGTCGCCACGACCGGCATGGCGGGCACGGTCCTGATCGGTATGCGGGCCCACTCGGCCAAGCGTGACCACCAGCCCGCGGACGAGGGGTGCTCCGAATCGGTACATGTACCGCTCGCGAGCTGACAGGCCGGTCCTCCTGGCCCCCGCCCTCGGGCGGGGGCCCGCAGCTCGGCGGCCGGCTCCCAGGCAAGGGGCCCGGGGCACTGCCGGACCGGGCGGCAGACCGGTGGGTTCCCGAGAGTGGAGCCGGCGAGGTGCGGATGGGCACTCAGGGAAACGGAGTTGACCACGGGGCGGCAGGGATTGGTACATGTACTAGATGGGTGCGCGCATCAAGTGGCAGGACATCATCGACCGGGCCCGCGACATCGTGGAGGGCTACGACGGCGGCGTCACCGTCCGACAGGTCATGTACCGGCTGGTCGCCGAGGGGCTCTTGCCGAACACCGCACCCACCTACCGCAGGCTGTCCTCCCGGCTCGCCCAGGCCCGCCGCGACGGGCTCTTCCCGGACCTCATCGACACGATCCGCGAAGTGCACGTTCCGCCGGCCTGGCCGGACGCCGACGCGTTCGTGGCGGACATGCCCCAGTGGTTCCGCCTGGACCGCACCCGCGGGCAGGAGTGGGCGCTGTACGTGGCGGCCGAGAAGGACACGCTGCGCCAGCTGCTGACCGGGTGGCTCGCCGAGTACAGCATCCCCGTCCTCGTGGTGCGCGGCTTCGGCAGCCAGTCCTACGCCGACGTCGTCCGTGACCGCGCGCGCAGAGATCCCCGGCCGGCGGCGCTGCTCTACATCGGCGACTTCGACGCCAGCGGCTCCGACATCGAACGCGACTGGGTGCAGCGCACCGACTGCTGGGAACGGGTGGAGAGGGTGCTGCTGACGGACGGGCAGGTCCGCGAGTACCAGCTGCCGCCGGCCGAAGGGAAGAGGGACGATCCGCGCTGGCCCGGGTTCGCCCGCCGCTACGGCTTCGATCTCGACCGTCCCGTGCAGTGGGAGGTCGAGGCACTGGAACCGGCCGAACTCAAGCGTCTGGTGATGGAGGCTGTCGACGGCTACATCGACCGGGAGATCCTCGCCGAGGTCATGGCCGAGGAAGAGCAGCAGCGTGCCCGGCTCGCCGCCATCCTCGGCCGGCAGTAGGAGGGCTGAAGGAGCGCACGGACTCGGCCATTGGGAAGCGCGGGTGCGGCGAATACCGCCCGGGGCAGGGCTCGGGCTGCGACACTGGCCCTGCCCCGCTGTCCCCCCGTCGGCGGGGCACCTTACGCTGCAGGGACGGTCGGCCGGCCGCGGACAAAGAAAGCGGCCGGCGCCCAATCCGCCGAAGCGGGTGGCAAGGGCACCGGCCAACCGAAGACACACACCGCTTGAGGACAGGAAGTGACCCGCACGGGTTGCGTCGCCCTCTGAGTGTAGCGGTGCGACAGGCACGAAGAACGCCTCCTTGCCCGCGATGATGCAAGTCCGGTAACTTTCTTTCGTTGGGTGTGTTGTGGCAACCGCACCCGCGCCGAAGTCATCAGCGTCGTCAAGGAGTTGCTTCATGCTGCACCGCGCACGCCCACGTGCCGCCGTACTACGCCGCGCCCGCCGCTGCCGCGCCGCCCTCAAGGCGCACCACAACGATCGGGTCCTGGAGGACCTCGGCGCTCGCCTCGTCGACGCCCCGGCCTGCCGATTCCTGGATGCGCCGGTGCTGCTCGAGAGCCTGCAGGGGGTCCAGGACGCGCGGACCGGCACCGCTCAGGACCGATACCGCGCCGCCGCCCGCACCCTCGAAACCCGTTGGCCTGCCACCGCCGCCGAAACGCCCACCCCCACGGCATAACCCCCGCCCCGCCCGCAACGCCGACGCCGGCGCCCTGCATAACCGACCAGGAGTGAGTGATGATCCGCGCCGGACGCCGGAAGTACGCCCAGAACAGCGAAGAGCTCGCCGCCGCCATGGGCGTGACGATCGGCACCTTCCGCAACAAGAAGCCCTACGCCGACGAGGCCTTCCCGCCCCTGATCAGCTCCGACGGGGCGCGGGTGAAGCTGTGGGACAGCGAGCAGACCGCTGCCCACCTGGCCGGCCGACCCGTCCCCGAGCTGCCGCAGGAGGACGACGAGCAGGACCTCCTCGACCGCAACGAAGCCGCCGCCGAGCTGGGCATCACTCCCAAGACCTGGGACGACTACAAGACACACCCCCAGATCGCCCCCCACCTGACCAAGGTCAAGGGTGTGGAGCACTGCCCGCGCGGCATCGTGCAGGCCTTCCGCACCGGCAAAGACGCCGGCACCGATACCGGACCCAAGGGCCGGCCGAAGGGCAGTGGGGACATGGTGCCGCGCGACGAGATCTCCGCCCGGGTCGGCGACCTGCTCGACGAGGACCCGGCGGTGACCCTCGCAACCGTCCAGGAGCGCGTCGGTCTGTCCTATGCCGCGGCCGCGCGTGCCCTTCCCCGGCTGCGCGGGGAGCGGATCGCCGACCTGCTGCAGGCCGAACCGGACGTGACCCCCGAGGAGGCCGCCACCCGTCTCGGCTACCCGACCGCGGTGCAGCGCACAGCCCTTGCCAGCGCCGCCACGGAACTACGCGCCCGCCAGGTCCAGCCGTACCTGCAGCGCGTCGCCGACGTCCTGGTCGGCGCAGGCCTGGCCGAGGCGCAGGACGTCCGGGTGCAGCGCCTGGAGGGCGATGTGCTCGCCGCGGCCGTGGCGCTGAGCGGATGCGACGCGCCCGCCCTCGTGTGGGACGAGCGCTACGGCTGGCGTACTGCGGTCAGCCGGCGGCACCCGATCGGCAAGGAGACCGGCACCCCGCCGGAGGGCGAGGGCATCCGCTACCTCAGCGAGCACCAGCAGCCCGAACCCTCCGAGCTGCTGGCCGCGCTCACCGACCACCGGCACGGCACCAGGCATCCCAAGACCGTCCACCCGGCCGGAGGAGCCCTGCAGGGCTGACCCACCGGCAAGAAAACGCGTGACACGACAACCTCGGCCTGCGGCCCGGACATCGTTTCGGTGTCCGGGCCGCTTCACGTAACCAGTGTCGGCTGGCATGCCAATTTGCCTGGAAAACAGGCCCCTTCACCTCCCATTGATGATGTTAGTGCGGTATCTTTGTCTTGTGGGTTTCGTGGCAGAGCCCACCACCGAAGACAGACAGATCCCCAGGGAGACTTTCGTGCTGGACACGATGAAGAACACCGCCCGCCAGTCGCTCACCGACACCCTTACCGACCTCGGCCGCGCCATGGACGAACAGCGTGCCGTCACCATCGCGTACGCCGACGCGGACGAGGCCCCCTCCATCCGCACCATCGAGATCCACGACATCGTCACCGGCGGCGACGACGGTGCCGTCTTCGTGCAGTCCATGGACCGGCTGAGCGGGAACTTCCGAGGCTTCCGGGCCGACCGCATCCAGATCTACATCGCCCTCGACGAGCCGTACGTCCTCGACGCCCCCAACGCCCCGCTCCCGGTGCGCTTCACCGCCCACACCGAGAAGGAGTTCGTGGCCCTGGAGCTGGAGCGCGACTGACCGCACGCGGCACACCGCACGGTGCCGGGCCCGCCGTACGGGCCCGGCACCGCGGCCGCCGCTCCGGTCGCCGCTACCCGCGCACCAACCCCTGGAGCCACCGCATGCCCGCGTACGCGCCGCCCACCCAGCTCGCCGAGCTCGCGGCCACCCCCGTGGCCAACACCTTCCGCCCCAAGCGCGCCACCGTCCTGTCCTACGGCCTGGGCGCCGACTCGACAGCAATCCTGCTGATGTACCTGGCCAACCCCACCGCCCACGGCCTGGAACCCGACCTGAGCGACCTGATCGTCGTCCACGCCGTCACCGGCGACGAATGGGAAGACTCCCTCTCCTACTGTGATCGCCTCGTCCTGCCCCTGCTGCGCGAACGCCGTGTCCGGCTGGTCCAGGTGTGCCGCGCCGGCAAGAGCGACGCCGAAGGCGTCCTCGTCCTGGACGACTCCCGCACCCCACAGCGCATCCACCAGGCCGGCCCATGGCGCCTGTCCGACGAACTGCGCGCCGCCGGCACCGTCCCGATGCTCGCCTCCGGCCAGCGACGCTGCAGCATCCGGTTCAAAGGCTGGGTGCTCGACCACTGGGCGGCCGCAGAGTTCGGCACAACCTCCTACCGGCGCGTCATCGGCTACCACTACGACGAGATGGGCCGCGCCGACAAGGACAGCAAAATCCAGCGGGACCACAACACCAAGGCAGGGCGCACCATCTGCGAGCCGCACTACCCGCTGATCCTGGCCAAGATGAAGCGGGCCGCCGTCGAGGCCTACGTCTACGAACAGCTCGGCGAGAAGATCAAGAAATCGTACTGCTCGCAGTGCCCCTTCAGCGGGGTCTGTGCCTCCCGCGACCGGCACGAGGAGCGGCTACGTGAGCACCCCCACGTCGCTGCCGAGGTTCTCCTCATGGAGTTCGTGTCCCAGGCCCTGAACGAGCAGATGTCGCTGTACGGCCCCGCCGGTTCGCTCTACCAGCGGCTCGCCGAGGACGGCCGCAACAACGACGTCCTGACCGCGTTCGAAACCGCCCTGGACCAGGCCGAATACGCCGTCTACGAGATCCGCCGCATGACCTTCATCGGCCGGACCAAGGACTGCCGCACCCACCACGGCAGGAAGTGCAGCCATCCGAAGTGGTGGTGCCGGCAGGAGCGCACCGCCCGCTGTCGGCGCGACCACCCCCAGGGCGGCTACGTCGACTACGAGACGGGAGAGCTCATCGAACACCCGCCCTGGTGCTCTGGGCCCGACGGCTGCCGCGGCAAGGTCAAGAAGGGCCAGTCCTGGCGCTCCCTGCGCACCGTGTGGGTAGGCGACCGGTTCACCGCCGAGCTGCTCGTACGCCGCTACGCGTCGAAGAATCCGCACGTGAAGCTCACGAGAGGCGAGCACTCCCACATCCGCCGCGCCCATTATCTGCTGCCCACAGATGGACTGCCCTGCGCTGAAGCGTTCCTCGTTGCCGCACCCGCCGGCGCCGTCGACAAGCAGCGCAAATCCTTCGAGGCCCGTTGGCGGGACGTCACCGGCCGGACGGGCACCGTCTTCCGGCCGGTGCGCGGACTCCCCAAGCCCGGACCCAAACGGAAGAAGGGGACGCCGATCCCGATCCGCCGGGTGATCGACACCACCGACGTGACGCTCACTGCCTGACCGCGGCCTGGCCGGCTCGCGGCCGCGCCTCTGGGAGGCCCGTCCCGGAGGCGCGGCCGCCAGGCCGAGCGGGGGAGTGGGGTGCACCCCCCTCCCGTCCGTGATGTAAGTGCGGTATATTTCTATTGATGGTTGGGCGGGATGCCCACCAATCCACCTCCCCCTGCTCCAGGAGAGATTCCGCATGGCTGTCGTCACCGCCGCCCGCGCCGCACACGAGATCCTGCGCTTCGCCCGCACCACGCCGTCCCAGGACAACCTGCGCGACCTGCGGCAGGCCCTGCGCGCCATGGGGCGCCTGGCCCCGGCCGAACACCACCTGGACGTCGTTACCGTCCACGACGAGATCGCCGGAGCGGCTGAGGAACTCGTCTCCGCCCGCCGCGACTTCACCGCCCGTCGGGCCGCCCTCGCGTACATCGACGCCGCCCTCAACCAGGCCGAGAAGGTGATGCTCACCCTCGACCCGGCCGCGGCATCCCCGTTCCGGCCCACCGACATCCCCGCCACGCCCGAGGACATCACGGCCTCTGCCATCGCCTACAACGCCGCCTGCTTCACCGACTGGTACGCCGAGACCCGAAGCATCAAGGACGGCACGCCCGCCGTGCGCGTCCACTGCCGCTCCGACCACCGCACCGGCCGCACCATCACTGCCGTCATCACCGCCGGAGTCGACACCACCGACGGGTTCGTGGCCGCGCACCCGCCCGTCGCCCACACCTTCACCCGCCTCGACGGCCGCGAAACGCCCGCGGACAACGCCCGCCGCGCCATGTCCACCCGACTGAGCTTCCCCGGCATCCCCATCAGGTGGACCAGCGACCACCGCGTCTGACCCACCACTGTGCTCCGAACCCGGTGCGGGACGGCAGTGGCAGCCGCCCCGCACCGCCACCGAAGACACCACACGGCTGAGGAACCCATGGACAACACCACACGCCTGCACCTGCTGGACCTGATCCGCCGGGCGCAGCAAGCGACCGCCGCACACACGGCCGCAGTGCGCGCCGCCGCCCGGGCAGCAAAAGCCGCCGCCCAGGCCCGCGACCACGTCGACGACCTCGCACGGCAACGCACCACCACCCCGGACCCCGCACAGGCGTCCCAGGCCACCGATGAACTGGACGAGCCCCTGGAGGAATACGCCAACTGCCTCCACCGCCTCCAGGCCGCCAAGAACAAGGTGGCCCGCACCTTCCTGTCAGCTCGCGCCGCCAACCGCACCCTCGGTGCCTCGTACGCCCGGCACGCCCGCGGCCGCGCCCGAGCAACCAGCCGCGACCAGATCGCCGCAGGCCTGCTGGACGAACTCGCCGACGTCCCGCTGGAGATGATGGACGCCGCGCACGCCATCCTGGTGCAGTCCAGCGCCGGCAAGGACTCGCTGGTCATGCTGCACCGCATCGCAACCTTGGCCAAGAAGGCGGGCTGCCTCCACAAGGTCGTCGTGATCCACATCGATCTGGGTGAAGAGTCCGAGTGGCCGGGCGTCCGCGAACTCGCCCAGCGCCAGGCCGAACGCTACGGCCTGCGCTTCCACGTCCTGCGCGCCGAGGGCGGACTCCTCGGCCTGGTCGAGAAGCGCGGCATGTGGCCCGACGCTGCTCGCCGGCTGTGCACGGCGACCCTGAAGCGGGACGTCGCCAACAAGCTCCTGCGCCAGATCGCCGCCGAACTCGGCCTCGACGAGCAGGCCGTCATCCTCAACTGCATGGGGATCCGCGCGGCCGAGTCCCCGGCCCGCAGCAAGAAGCAGCGCCTGGCCATCGACATGCGCACCAGCGCGAACAGCCGCATGGTGCTCACCTGGCACCCCATCTTCGAGGTGACCGACCGTGAGGTCTGGCAGGAGATCGCCACCCACGGGCTGGAGTACCACCCGGTCTACGACGCCCTGATCCCCCGCCTGTCCTGCGTCTTCTGCGTCCTGGCCCCCTTCGACGTCCTCGTGCGCGCCGCCCGCCTGTGCTGGGCCCTCGGCCTGCCGCTGCCCGCCCGCTACCGAGACCTGGAAGCGAAGATCGGCCACCGCTTCAAGCAGAGCCACAGCCTCGCGGAGGTCTACGCCGAGGCCGAGCGCCTCGAACGCGAGGAAGGCTCCCTGGTCTGGAACCGCGGCGACGCCATCCGGCAGCACCTCGGCGCCGGCGAAGCCGATGACTACCTGGCCCGCGTCGCGCTGGCCGCCTGACCCTCTACACCTGAGCGCCCTCCCAGGGGCCGCCGGCCACGCGGCACGGCCCCTGGGCGGGGTTGCCTTTGCCCGCTGCTGTAAGCCCGGGGGTCAGAGGCGATCACGTTTTCGGCTTGGCGCGTTCGGGCCTCAGCGGTCCTCCACGATGAAGCAAGCCCGTTCGTAGAGCTCGTCGAACGTGATGACTTCGACGTCCTGGATGGATCGCCTGTACTGCTCGAAGGAGGTGATCTTCTCCGGGTTCACCGAACCGCGGTCGGCGAACTCACTGAGGCGACCGATGACCAGCACCTGTCGGGGGCGGGCGGTAGAGATCTCAATGTCCGTCGGGGCGCCGTCGTCTTCATAGAGCTTGTGCAGCTCGCCGGTGACCAGCCGGAGGGCCTTGTGAGCGGTCTTCTGCACCTGCGCCACTGCGCCGACGACGTCCTTGGAGACCTGGTAGACGTCCGGGGGCCGGTACGGCGTGCCAGCCAGCAGGGGCGTCATATGTGTCTTGATTTCGCAGAGCAGCAGGCTGCTGATGAAGCCTTTGGAGCGCATGACGGCGTCACTGCGCTTTCCCGCCCCGGTGAAGATGTTGGCGCCGGTTGTGATGCGCTCCAGCTTCCCGTCGTTCAGTGGTTCACAGGCCACGAGGTTGAGCCCGTACCCGAAGATCCACGGATTTTCTTCGAATAGGCCCTGCCAGACTGCCTCTGGCCCTGCGACCTGTTGGCGCTCCCGCTCGAAGTAGTCCGGATCGGTCAGCAGCTGGCGGAACCGTTGGAGTTGTGACTTGCGGTTACTGATCAGTCGGATGTCTTCTTCCGTGAGGGCGCCGCCGACAGCGGTCCTGACGGCTTCGAGGAGAGTCGTGCGGTCCTGGTCGGCCAGGAGGCGAGCCAACTCGGCTTCGTCGCCGACGACCAGCCGCAGACTGCTCTCAGGGATGTCCAGTCCGACGCAGCTCTGGAGGAAGCGGATGACCTTCCAGAAGCTTTCGTGGACATCGCTGGTGTCGACGAGTGCCTTGACGATCTGAGGGGCCTCGGGGCCGGGTATCGCTTCCGTGGCTGCTGTCTTCGCAGCCTTGGTCTTGTCCTTCTTCCAGAGTTTGATCCTGGGAGAAAGGACGCCGTCCTTGTTTATGAGGGTGACGTTGCACAAGGTGGCCACCCGCGGCCGGTCATCGAGAAGGAAGTCGGTGATCAGGCGGCTTCTGCGCGTGTCGTAGAAGTAGGGGAGCCCTTGGCCGCGAATCTCGAGATCTGAGAAGTCCTGCGTCGTGACGTCGAACTCCGTGGTCGGGAGACCGATGCGGAGGCGCCGTAGAACGGGGAGATCGGGCTCGGCCGTCTGGTTCCTCCAATCCGGTGAGACGGCCGGCAGCGGTCCCATGTCGCCTTCGACCACGAGGGACTGGACGTCTGCGCGCTGGAGACGGACGAGTACGGCTTCCAGGCGTTGCCAGACCGCATTGGTGACCGCCTCCGTGAATGCAGGCAGGAGGACAGACGGCACGGTGAGGACTGCCTCGTAGGTGGCGTCCGTCCATCCGTCACCGGGCATGGGGTGGTAGAAGC
This sequence comes from Streptomyces sp. NPDC104106, assembly GCF_055584345.1. Classification (NCBI taxonomy): domain Bacteria; kingdom Bacillati; phylum Actinomycetota; class Actinomycetes; order Kitasatosporales; family Streptomycetaceae; genus Streptomyces; species Streptomyces sp. NPDC104106. The sequence goes on along the minus strand of NZ_JBVJMF010000022.1, from coordinate 8,032 downwards.
CGCCGTCACGGCGCAGCGTCAGTACAGTCGGGCGGAGAAGGTCTCGGGCGACTTTCTCGCCGTCGCGGTCGAGGAGGCTGTAGGTCTGTCCGAGGACGAGGTCGAGTTTGCCGGTGTCGTCGTCATCGAGCGGCAGTGAGACCAGCGGGCCGGTGTCCGGTGCGGGGGCTGGCGCGTAGACCGGCCGCCCCGATATGAACTTGAAGGCGCGGAGGGTCCAGCCGTCCGGCCCGAGGAGGCGATTCAGCTTCGCGACCAGTTGGGACGAGTGGTCAACGTCGGGCTGCACCTCGGGATGCACGAACCGCGCCAGGAAGGCGAGAAGCACCTCGTCAGGGCCGTCGTGGAGTTGGAACTGCGGGTACTCGAAAACCCAGTCATCGGACCAGTCGAGCGGGTTGTTGACCCGGTGCTGGATGATGTCTTCACGCGCCGTCCTGAACCGGCGGTCCGTCGACGCCAGCCTGTCGAGGTCGTACAGGGATCCAAGGAAGTCGATCTCATCGAGCCGCCCCCACCAGGGGCCGCCTTCACCGCTCAGGTAGTCGACGATGTCGCGTCGCGTGAGTGGCGTGATCCTCTGCGTGCTGTTGCTGTGTGATGCCGGGGAGGCGGCGGACTGCGTCATGCCCCCAGAATGAACGCCCTCCGCCTCAGATGTGGGTGATAGGACATCAAATGTCTCTGACCTCAGCGGTGACGTCGCCGATGCCGCGGCATCGGCGAGCAGCGCTCCTGCCTCGCCCGCCTGGCCGCGGCCGACGATCCACTCGGCCTGGCCCGGGCCCTCATGACTTGCGCAGCCCCGTCACCCGCCCGGCTAGTTGCTGGAAGCCTGCACGGTGGGCGGCAGCGGTATGTCGTAACGCGCGAAGAGGTCTCGGAAGAAGCCGGCGACTACCCGAGGACCGCCACTGTGATCGAGCTCGTGGCCGCCGAAGCGGTAGACCTCGTACCCGGAAAGCTTCAACTGCCGGTCCTCCGAAACCATCTGGGCATACAGCTCAGGGTTCGCCTTGCCGTTGACCGAGTAATGCTGTTGGCCGTCAACCTCCAGAACCACGCGCACCCGGTGGGGCAGCAGCAGGAGGAAGTCCATACGCTGCCTCGCCAAAGGGCCAGGCGTGGCCCGGGCCTTCGCGGTGTAAGGGTCGTAGTGGAGATACACCTGGGGAATCAGGGCGGGCAGGGCAGGCCCTCCCTCCCGGAAGTACAGCGCCGCGTACGTATGGAACAGGACCTTCTCCGGCGGGGAGGCAAGCGACTCCGCAAGCCGTGCGCACAGATCCCCGGAGGCGGCCGCCTGATCACCCGACACGGCGGGGTTCGTCTCCTGCCACCAGCTCACGAGCTCCGCCCACGACAGGCCGGCGGCGCCGAGCGGCCGGGTGTACGTCAGGCAGAACTTGGCGTTGCGGACGATGTCGAGGCGGTTGTTGACCGCGTCGCGCAGAACGATCTCAGGCTTGGGGCCGTTAGCGGCAAAGATCAGATTCTTAAACTCTCCGTCGACGCCGGTCATCCCCAGGGAGGCGAGGACCTGCTCCAGCTGCGGCGCCTCATACTCGTCGAGGACCTTGCGCGCGACGGCGGTCAGCTCCGGTACCGTCAGCGGCCGCAGCCGATGCATGACGTAGCGGAACTTGCTCTTGAAGGCATCGCTCTCATCGCCTGGCGACAGTCCCAGACGCACGCACTCGCCCGGAACCTCGTACGACTTCAACTCGGATACAACGCTGGCTATGGCGGACCGCAGCGTTTCAGGCTTGACCGCATCTCCCATACCCCGAGGCTAATGGGCTGCACCGACACAAAGCAGTCAACCCGATCGGGCCCTACCCCTCCGGAAACGGCCAGCGGCCCTGCCGGCGCGCGGGCCTGGCCGGGCTCACCCCACGGGCACGTGCGGGCAGGTTTCGCGCTGCTGATAGCTGCCCGGCACGCCGGAGCCCACAGCCGCCCAGAAGGCTCGGGAGTCCTGGAAATGGCCGCCCAGGGTGTGCCAGGACAGGCCGGGGTGCTCGAGGCGCAGCGCGCCCAGGCCCGCGGTGGCCAGCCCGCACCGCTGATACTTCTCCACGGTGTAGGGCTGCTCGACCCACCCGAGCCGGCAGTGGGCGCAGACGGTGTAGTCGACGGCGAAGGCGACGTCGCCAGCGAGGTTCGCGGCGCGCTCCCTCCAGCCGGGCCGTTCCGAGGAGGGAGTGTCCTGCCAGGGCGCATCCATCCTGATCACGGTCCAGCCGGTGGGCTGCCGGCCCCATCTGCCGCCGCTGATCGCGCGTAGGACCCTCTGCCAGGGCGTGCCGTCCGCAGCCCATGCCACGTCGCGGGCCTGCGCGGCCAGTGCCAGGGCCTCTTGCCGTTCGTCAACGCTTCCCATGCCGCCTACCGTGCCCAAGCAGCCTAAGGCCCCAACGCCCGGGCGCCGACCGGGAATCCAGGCGCGCTGCCCAGCCCGGGCTCGCCACGGAGCTCTTGACGGACCTGGACCGGCGGCCGGGGCGCGATAGGGCGCAGACCTGCCCTTTCCGTTTCGTGGGTGGGGGCGGCCCCGCCCGGACGCGTGCCGGTCGGCGGTGCGGCACGCTGCGCGCGCCGTACCGCCTCGCCGCGTGCCGGGCAGCCGATCCGCGTCCGCCCGGACCGAGCGCTCCGCGCTCTCACGCGCTGCGGGAGGCAGCAGCCGGTCCCAGTGCGCTCCGCGCCCTGCTCCCTCGCTCCGCGCTGCCGTCTCCCTTGCCTTCGGCGCTCCGCGCCGCACGGCCCGGCCCGCACCCGGACGGGGCCGCCCCCACCCACGAAACATCCTGTGACCTGCGAAGAAAGGCGTTTCCCTCCCCCGATAGTGATGAAAATGATGTATATTTGTCTCGTGAGGCGGTCCCGTGGCAAGGGCCCCGATCACCGAAGACACCCACCCAAAACCAGGGAGAACCCGTGGCGTTCGACTACGACAACCCCCACGAGATCAGCATCTTCACCACGCTGCACCCCGACGGCGAGGTCGCCCACTCGGTCGGCCAGCCCACCCGCACCACGCTGCTCACCGAACTGCCCATCCTCGCCGGAGCGGCCCCATACGCCACGCTCCTGCTCGCCGACGGCATTGAGCTGCACCACCAGCCCGCAAGCACTGGCCCGAACAACCCGATCGCGTCCACCCTCGCCGCCCACCACGGCTACGAGGGACTGACCCTGCGCGGGACGGTCTACATCACCGGCGGCAGTGCCGAGAGCGACACCGCCATCGGCATGGAGATCCACCCCTTCGACGACCTCGACCGCGCCCTTCACGCGGCGGCCGAGACCGTCGGAGCCCGCCTGTACTGCAAGATCCGCCCGGACGATACGGTCACGGTCGCCTACGACGACTACGTCCCCGGCGACGTGTTCTGGTTCCTCGGCACCAGCCACCGCGTCCTGCGGTTCGAGGACATGGACCCCCAAAGCGTCACCGCCCAAAACCACCCCGGCGCCCGCGTCATGGTCTGCGACGACGAATTCACAATCACGGCACTGCCCGGCTCCCTCTTCCCCGAGCGTGCCGACCGTGCCCCGGCTGGATTCTGGCAGCGCACCGGCCATCAGCTCCTGCCCGCCATGTGAGCACCCCCGGGGCGGCCCTACGCCGGGCCGCCCCGGCCTCACCAGCAACGCCAACCGCTCACCGAAAGGCAGCAGCATGTCCGCACTGTGCAACCACACCCGACCCGACTTCCACTTCGACGGCGAGACCTGCATGTACGCCCGGGACCTGTGCCCCGGCGACAAGCTCTCCGTCCTCAGCGGCTCCGCCCAGGCTGTCGTCCGGGAGGCCGCGCCGGCCGACGAGGCCGGATGGATGTCTGTCCTCCTCGACGTCTCCTGGGACGGCCCCACGCTCATCAGCTCCGACAAGGTCCTGTCCGTACGCCGCCCCGAGCCCGAGCCCGAGCGGGACGGCACTGACGGGGAGGACGACCCGGACGTCCCGGTGACCGTCGACCTCACGGTCACCGAAACCGTCGTCTACGAGTTCCGCTCCGAGGTTGAAGTCCCGGCCAGCATCGCGGCCGACGAGCACGAACTGCACGGCTACCTCGACGAGAACGAAAGCCTGTGGCTCGATGACCTCGACCCCACCGGCGAGAACGCCGCGCTCACCATCACGGAACGCAGCCTCGACGAGGTCTGCCTTGCCGGACCGGAGGCGTAGCCGTGAGCACCTTCCAGCCCCCGACGCCGACCAGGCCCGAACCATCGAGCGCCCCGGCAGCCCCGGCCAGCCAGTGGCCAGGCGCCGAACGGCTGACCGCGTACGACGAACTGGCCGCAAAGGCGCGCGACTTCCTCGCCCGATTTCACGCTGCGGTCAACAAGTACCGGATTCCCGCTGAGGACGGCGAGATCCTGGAAGGCGCGGACATCGACCCCGCCCAGTATCCGGCCTACGACGAGATGCGTGCCGGCTACGGCGAAAGGGCCATGGACCTGGTGGAAGCGCTGGCTGGCTGCGCGCCCGAAGAGGGGGCGTGAGCATGGCTTCCTACCGCGTGTGCTGGGACATCGACCTGGACGCCAGCGACCCCGTCGACGCGGCCCGTAAGGCCCTCGCCATCCACCGCAACCCCGGGTCCTGGGCCACGGTGTTCACCGTTCACGGCGAACAGCATGGCGCACCCCAGGTGGTGACCGTCGACCTCGACCCCGAAGGGCTCGAACCCTCCGGCAACGGGACACTGAAGGTCGAACAGACCGCGTGATCCCCCACGCGTCCCCGGAGCGCCCAGACCACCCCGGGGACGCGCCGCCGAAGGGAAGCGCTGCACAGCACCCCAGGACGCCACAGGAGCCGACCTGACGCCCTCGCACGGCCCGACGGGATAACTGGGCGCGGCAGCGCCCCAGGCGCGGCAGAGCGGGGCGCAGCATCAGTTCTCGTCGGGCCGGGGCGCGCCGCCGTCCGTGCCGGTCGGCGGTGCGGCACGCTGCGCGCGCCGTACCGCCTCGCCGCGTGCCCGGTGACCGCTCCGCGTCCACCGGGCCGCGCGCTCCGCGCGCTCACGCGCTGCGGGAGGCGGCAGCCGGTCCCAGTGCGCTCCGCGCCCTGCTCCCTCGCTCCGCGCTGCCGCATCCCTTACCCGTGACGCTGCGCGCCACGGGGCGCGGACACGCCCCGCGACGTGCCCCGGCCCGACGCCCGAAAACTCGCTCTGGCCAGGGGAAATGCATCAAAGAAAGATCCCCCAACCCCTGCAAAACGTGATGCTAGTGCAGTATATTTGTCTTGTTGGCCGGTCCTGTGGCAAGGCCCCAACACCGAAGACACACACCCGAGTTCAGGAGACACCCATGTCCCCGATCACCACCACCGCAAGCGACGACCAGCGCTTCGCCCTGATCATCCAGCCCACCGGGAACTTCCGCCTCCTCGCCTGGCTCCCCGTCAGCACCCCGCACCGCGCGCTGTGCTGCGACAACGCCCGCCCGGTCGACCTCACCACCGCCCTGACCCTCTGGGTCGACCAGGACGCCGCAGCCTACGGCCAGCACCCCAACCGCGCCGCCCACGGCCTCATCGCGCTCTACCGCCCCACCCCGTTGCCGTACATCGGTGACGTTGTGCTCACCGGCACCCCCGACGCCAACGGCAACCCCCACGGACTCAGCCACACCCAGGCCCTGGCCCTGGTCGACCTCTACCTGGACACGGCCACGGTCAACCTCATGCCGCGCCCCCGCTCCTGACACAGGTCACGCGCTGGCCCCCGGCCCACCCGAGGGCCAGCGCCCCCGAGTAATTCAGCAGAGAGGGAAAAGACCAATGCAGAGCGGAGCTGTTCAGACTTTCACCGTCATCGGCCTGCGCTCAGACGTCGACATGAGCGACCTTTTCATCGCCGGAGTAATCCCCGGACCGGTCACTGAAGAATTCGCAATTCTGGAAACCAGCGAAGAAGAATTCACCCGCTGGGCTATGGAATTCGACGCCCCGGACGCCGACACCGCAGCAGCACACGCATACCTGCAATGCCGCACGGATGAGGAAGTCGAGAGGGAAAGCGCCGGAGCACTCCTGCAAGCCGTCCTCGCGGACGTGTCCATCAGGTCTCGGCGCGGCGGCGACGCCTCGGCCGGAGCGGTGTGGATCTGGGTTCCCGCCGGTGCAGACGCGTACGTGCGCATCTCGGGCACGGGCGACACCGAGAACGAGATCGACTATGACCCGGCCGAGCATCACGGCTGGTACGTGGTCTACGACTCCGACGCCGCCGACGCCCCCGATCCGGTCGTCCTGCACGACGGGTCCGGCTGCCGCGACTTCCGGGCCGACACCACCGCCGTCGTGGAGAGGATCCGCTGCTTCCTCGCCGCCGCCCGCCGCGCCCGCTAACTCCCAGGCGGGCACCGCCCGCCCGATCCTTTCGAGGGGACCGGACCCATGTACCTGGTGACAACAGACACCCGGCTCGGCGCCGTCGTCGTCGCCCCGGAGTGCGCCGACGACCTCAACGACGAAACGCGCGCCGCCATCGAGGCCGCCGCCTTCACCTGGCAGCCCGACATCGAAGCCTTCACCCAACCCGGCCAGGACCGACAGGCGGCCGCCCGAATCGCCCTCCGGCTCGTCCAACTCGGGCACGACGTCTTGGCGGTCTAACCAGGCCAGCACCAACCCAGCCCGGCGGCGGGGGAGTGGCACCCCCGCCGCCGGGACCGACCGAAGACACGACTGAAAGGCCCACCATGTCCAACTCCCTGATCCCCGGCGCGTCCGACTACGACGGCATCAGCGAAGACGCCATGCGCTGGACTCCCGATGAACAGCACGACCGCGCCGACGCGCTCACGGAACTGTTCGGCGGCGAAGCCGACGTCATCCACACCTACACCCGCGCCCAGGCCATCGCCGACGGGGTCCTGGTACCCGCCCCGGCCGAACTGGCCCGCGAGGCAGGCTTTCGCGTTCCCGTCGCGCTGACCGCCGCCGCATGGGCCGACTGCGTGGAGTGGAGTGACGAGGACAGCCGCCGCCAGACCCCGCAGGACGAGACGGGCCGTCTGTGGGACGTCCTGAACATGACCCGCTTCGCCATCCGGCGGAGCCGGGGCGGGGGCAGCAGGGTCACGGTCGAGCTGTATCGGGTCCCGCGTGGCGGCAAGGGCCGCCAGCCGCGCCGCGTCCATCTCGTTGCCCGCATTGGGCCTGGAGACAACGCGGAGCCGGTCATGACGATCTCGCAGCCGGACGAGGACTGACGCCTTGGCGGGCGTGACCGGCCCGGTCACGCCCGCCGGCACTTTCTGCCCCCAGACCGAGCCCCCACAACATGGAGGAACACCCGATGAGCAACTCTGCCCTTGCTACCGAGGGCATCTACGACCCCGAGCCGGGCACCGAGTACATCTACGCCCTGTCGGATTACGGCCGTGCCGCCGCCCGCTCCCTCGGGCCCGGTTGGGGCGCCGAGTCCGGCTTCCTCGGCGCATGGGCCCTGATCTTCTACACCGAGGAGCCCGATGGCTCCCGGCTCAACGGCCAGTCTCTGCGCCTTTTTGTCGACGCGGAGGGAGATTTGTGCGTAGAGATCCACGACGACGTCATGCCCTCGTCGGAACGGCACTACATCCCCACCATCGAATTGCCGGATTTCGCGCCACGCACTCACGAGGAATTGTCTACTTGGGGTGACTGTATCGCCGCAGCCATCCGTCGCCACTACATCGACTGATTGATAGCAGCTCAGAGAATGTGGGGTATGGAGGGACCCCGGGAAGGGCCTTTCTGGGGCCTTGTCGGGGTTTCTTGTTTCGGGTTCGTTCGGTTTTCTGGTTGCGGCTTGCGGTTTATGGATTATGTCTGATGCTCTGTCAGTTCCGGGGGTTTGTGTGTTGGGTGTCTGGTGGGGCCGTCAGGCCCCTTCCGTGTCCCGGGAATGGTTGTCTCCTGCCCTGTGTGTCAGGGGCGGGGAGGTTTGTTTTCGTGCGGGCGTGCGGTGAATTCACGGATCGGGTGTGCCGGTTTCTGAAATGGTGTCATGGTGGGGGT
>NZ_JBVJMF010000021.1:0-155482 GCF_055584345.1 Streptomyces sp. NPDC104106 | reverse complement strand
CGCCCGGTTACATTCCGAACCCGGAAGCTAAGCCTCACAGCGCCGATGGTACTGCAGGGGGGACCCTGTGGGAGAGTAGGACACCGCCGAACAATCTTTGGAAGGACCCCTGGTCACCAGCGTTCAGCTGGGACCAGGGGTCCTTTCGTTTTTACAATGCTTGCGGTACCGAAGACAGGAGTCACCATGTCCACCAACTCTCCCGACGACCGACCGGAGCGCGACCAGCGGCGACGGGACAGTGGTGACCGCGGCGACCGTGGTGGCTACCGTGGGGACCGCCGGGACAGCGACCGCCGTGGCAGCGACCGTGCCGCCCACGACCGCGGCGGCTACGGCCGGCGTGACGACCGCCGTGATGACCGGCGTGACGACCGCCGTGATGACCGGCGTGATGACCGTGGTGGCTACGGCCGCCGCGATGACCGGCGTGATGATCGTCGGGGTGGTTACGGCGAGCGCGGGGACCGCGGGGACCGTGGTGGCTTCGTCGGTCGCCGGGACGATCGCCGTGAGGGGGACCGGGGTTCGCGTCCGGCGTTCCAGCGTGATGACCGGGATCGTGGGCCGCGTCGTGATGACCGGCGTGACGACCGGGGCTTCCGCCGGGACGACCGGGGCGGTGAGCGTCCGGCCTTCCGGCGTGACGACGACCGCCGCGGCTACGAGCGCCGCGACGACCGCCGTGACGACAGGCGTGGTGAGGACCGTGGCGGTTTCCGGCGAGACGACAACCGGGGTGGTGGCCACTACGGCGACCGCGACCGTGGTGGCTACGGCCGCCGTGACGACCGGCGTGATGATCGTCGGGGTGGTTACGGCGAGCGCGGGGACCGCGGGGACCGTGGTGGCTTCGTCGGTCGCCGGGACGATCGCCGTGAGGGGGACCGGGGTTCGCGTCCGGCGTTCCAGCGTGATGACCGGGATCGTGGGCCGCGTCGTGATGACCGGCGTGACGACCGGGGCTTCCGCCGGGACGACCGGGGCGGTGAGCGTCCGGCCTTCCGGCGTGACGACGACCGCCGCGGCTACGAGCGCCGCGACGACCGCCGTGACGACAGGCGTGGTGAGGACCGCCGTGACGACAGGCGTGGTGAGGACCGCCGTGACGACAGGCGTGGTGAGGACCGCCGTGACGACAGGCGTGGTGAGGACCGTGGCGGTTTCCGGCGGGACGACAGCCGCGGTGAGCGCGGTGGGTTCCGGGGCCGGGACGAGCGCGGTGGCCGTGGGCCCCGCCGGGACGACCGGGGCGGGCGGCCGGGCGGCTTCCGGCGTGACGACGACCGCGGCGGCTACGGGCGCCGTGACGACCGGCGCGACGACCGCCGGGGTGGTGGCCGCTTCCGTGACGATCGCGACCGTGACCGCGATCGCGACCGTGAGCCGATCAAGCGGCTGCCGATCCCGCAGGACGTCACCGGCGACGAGATCGACAAGGACGTCCGGCAGGAGCTGCAGAGCCTGCCGAAGACGCTCGCGGAGGATGTCGCCAAGAACCTGGTGATGGTGGCCCGGCTCATCGACGAGGACCCCGAGGGCGCCTACGGCTACTCCAAGGTGGCGCTGCGGCTGGCGTCCCGCGTGGCCGCCGTACGCGAGGCGGCCGGGTTCGCCGCGTACGCCAACCAGAAGTACAGCGAGGCCCTCGCCGAGTTCCGGGCCGCGCGCCGGATGACCGGCAGTGTGGAGCTGTGGCCGGTGATGGCCGACTGCGAGCGTGGGCTCGGGCGGCCGGAGAAGGCACTGGACATGGCCGGTGCCCCGGAGGTGCACAAGCTGGACAAGGCCGGTCAGGTCGAGATGCGGCTGGTCGCGGCCGGTGCCCGGCGTGACATGGGCCAGCTGGACGCGGCGATCGTGACCCTCCAGAGTCCCGAGCTGGCCTCCAACTCGGTCCAGCCGTGGACCGCGCGCCTGCGCTACGCCTACGCCGACGCCCTGCTGGCCGTCGGACGCGAGAGCGAGGCACGCGAGTGGTTCGCCAAGGCCGTCGAGGCCGACCGGGACGGCAGCACGGACGCCTCCGACCGGCTCGCCGAGCTGGACGGGGTGGAGTTCGTCGACGCCCTCGACGAGAACGAGAGCGAGAACGAGAACGAGAGCGAGACCGAGGGCGAGGAAGAGACCGAGGCCGACGAGTCCGGCCAGGCCGTGCGGGCTTCCGACGCCGAGGAGAGCGGCGACAAGGACGGGGAGGACGGCGACAAGGACTGATGTCCGGCATCGCGCACCGTCACTGAGAAGAGGGCAGGCTCCGAGCGGAGTCTGCCCTCTTTCGTGTTGCCGTCGGTCTTCCGTGTGCTCAGATCTCCAGCGCCCGCAGCACCAGCCCCGACGCCGGCTTCGGGCCGAACGACGTCGACTTGCGGGGCATGGTGACGCCCTGGCGGGCCAGGTCGCGGACGACCTCCTCGCGGACGGGGTGCAGCAGGACGGCCGTACCGCCGTCGCGTTCCGCCTTGGCCACCGTCGCGGCCGTGTCGTGTATGTAGGCGATGTGCGCGGGGGAGTCCTCGGGGATGTGCCAGACGTGGTCGAGCAGCGTGGCGTGCAGGACCGTGGCGTCCAGGGAGCGCCAGGCGGCCGGCCGGTCGGCCGGGACCGTGCGGGCCAGCAGGTCCGGATCCGGGCGGTCGAGCAGGTGGAAGGCGCCGTCACCGGCCAGCAGGAAGGCGTTGCCCGTGCAGGTCGCGTCGGCGAGCACCGCCAGGGCCTCGGCGAGGGGTACGTCCAGGCGCCGGACCCGGAACAGGCCCGCCACGGCGGTCAGCGCGTCCGCGACCGGCAGCCCGTGCAGAAGACGGTGGATGGCACGGACGCGCAGCGGATAGCGGGCGGTGTCGACGAGGAGGACCAGGCCGTAGTCCCAGGGGCCGGGGGCCGGCTGTTCCGCGCGGAGCAGCCGGTAGGTGGCCCAGCGGTGGTGGCCGTCCGCGATCAGGGCCTGGTGCTGGGCGAGGTCCGTCTGGACGCGGGTCAGCTCGGTCGGGTCGGTGACCGACCACAGGCGGTGGTGGAAGCCGTCCTCGGTGGTCGTGGACAGCAGCGGGAGCCGCTGCGCCGTGCGCTCGATGACCTCGGCGGTCGTGCCGTCGCCGCGGTAGGTCAGGAGCAGCGGTTCCAGGTTCGCGCGCGTGGCGCGCATCAGGCCCGCGCGGTCGGCGACCACGGGCGGCATGACGTCCTCGTGCGGCAGTACGACTCCCTCCGCGGGCTCCGTGATCCGCAGCGCCCCTATGACACCGCGCTGGAGCAGGCCGCCGCCGTCGCGTTGCTCGTAGACGTACAGGCCGGGTTCCGGGTCCGCGGTGAGGATGCCCTCGGCGAGCCAGCGGCGCAGGGTGTCGGCCGCCTGCTCGGTGCGGGCGCTAGGGGTGCCGGCCTGGGGCAGGATCAGCCGGACGATGTTGTGCGGGTCGGCGGACTGGAGGTGGTGCACCCCGTCGGGCCGGACGACGACGTCGTAGGGCGGGGAGGTGACGGAGGCGAGGCTGCCGACCCGTTCGGGGTCGTAGCGAAGGCCTCGGAACGGCTTCAGTTCCAGGCCTCGGCGCGCCTTTGCTTCCGAGTGACCTGCGGTATTCATCCCGGCATCGTACGTGTGTCAGTGGCGTGCGGGATGATCGGGGGAAAGCGATCGAACGAGGAGCGATGTGGAATGAGCCAGGCGGTCAGGACGAGGCCCGAGGGCAGTGGGCAGCCCCTGAGCGAGGCGTACGACACGGCGCTGCTCGATCTGGACGGGGTGGTGTACGCGGGCGGGAGCGCGATCGCCCACGCCGTCGAATCGCTGGCGGTGGCGCGCTCGGGCGGGATGCGTCTGGCGTACGTCACGAACAACGCGCTGCGGACGCCGGACGCCGTGGCCGGGCATCTGACGGAGCTGGGCATACCGACGGCGGCGGATGACGTCATCACGTCCGCGCAGGCGGTCGCGCGGCTGATCGGCGAGCAGGTGCCGGCCGGGGCGCGGGTGCTGGTGATCGGCGGCGAGGGGCTGCGGGTGGCGCTGCGCGAGCGGGGCCTCGTGCCGGTGGAGTCGGCGGACGACGACCCGGCGGCCGTGGTGCAGGGCTTCGGCGGGCCCGATCTGACCTGGGGGCGGTTCGCGGAGGCGTCGTACGCGGTGGCGCGGGGGGTGCCGTGGTTCGCGTCCAACACGGATCTGACGATCCCTGGCGGACGGGGCATCGCGCCGGGCAACGGCGCGGCCGTGGAGGTCGTACGGATCGCCACGGGCAAGGAGCCGCAGGTCGCGGGCAAGCCGCTGCCGCCGATGCACAGGGAGACGATCATCCGCACCGGCGCACGGCGGCCGCTGGTGGTCGGGGACCGGCTGGACACGGACATCGAGGGGGCGTTCAACGGCGGGGTGGACTCGCTGCTGGTGCTGACCGGCGTCACCGACGCCGGCCTGCTGCTGGCGGCACCGCCGCGGCACCGGCCGACGTACGTGGACGCCGATCTGCGCGGGCTGCTCACCGGGCAGCCGGAGGTCACGGCGGCGGGCGAGGGCTTCCGCTGCGGTGGCTGGACGGCGACGGCCGGAGCGGACCGGCTGGAGCTGGAGGGCGACGGCGAGCCGCTGGACGGGCTGCGGGCGCTGTGCGCGGCGGCCTGGACGTCGGCCGGTGAGGGCTCCTGCGGGCTGGACGGGGGAAAGGCGCTGGCACGGCTCGGACTCTGAGAGTCGATGGCGGGGGCGGGCGCCCCCGGGAACGAGATTCGGAGCGAGGGTAGGCTAACCTAACCTCGTGTTGGTCGACAGTCCTCCGAAACAGCGCGCGGAGACCGCCCCCGCGCCCCCAAGTCGCAAGGCGGTACGGGCCCTTGGGCTCCTGCTCTCCGTCGCGGTCCTGGTGCTCGTCGCCCTGGCGAGCATCGCGATCGGCGCCAAAGCGCTGTCGCCGGACCAGGTCTGGCACGGCCTGTTCCATGACGCGGGCACGTACGGGGACGTCGTGGTGGACCAGCGGCTCGCGCGTACGTGCCTGGGGCTGCTGGCCGGTGCCGCGCTCGGACTGTCCGGTGCCGTGCTCCAGGCGCTCACCCGCAATCCGCTGGCCGATCCCGGGCTGCTCGGCATCAACGCCGGTGCCTCCGCCGCCGTCGTCACGGCCATCACCTTCCTCGGCGTCACGAGCCTCACCGGCTATGTGTGGTTCGCGTTCCTCGGCGCGGCGGCGGTCGGGGCGCTGGTGTGGTTCCTCGGCGGCAGCCGGGGCGCCACCCCGGTCCGGCTCGCGCTCGCCGGTACGGCCATCAGCGCGGCCCTCTACGGCTACCTCCAGGCCGTGATGATCATGGATGACGCGGCGCTGGGCAAGATGCGCTTCTGGACGGTCGGTTCGCTGGCCTCGGCCACGAACTCGACGATCCTGCAGGTGCTGCCGTTCCTCGCGGCAGGCACGCTCCTCGCGCTCGCGCTGGCCCGGCCGCTGAACGCCGTGGCGATGGGCGACGACACCGCCCGTGCCCTCGGCGCCCACCTGGGCCGCACCCGCGCGCTGGCCATGCTGGCCGCCACGGTGCTGTGCGGTGCGGCGACCGCCGCCTGCGGTCCGATCGTGTTCGTCGGCCTGATGGTCCCGCATGTCGTACGTTCCTTCACCGGCCCCGACCTGCGGTGGATCCTGCCGTACGCCACGGTCCTGGCGCCCGTGCTGCTGCTCGGCGCCGATGTCGTCGGCCGGGTGGTGGCCCGCCCCTCGGAACTGCAGGTAGGCATCGTCACCGCGATCATCGGCGGCCCGGTCTTCATCTTTCTCGTACGACGGCGGAGGACGGCCCAGCTGTGAAGACCCGATCCATGAACCGGGCCGTCGGCGCGAGCCGGGCCGTCCGCACGCCGGGCGGGCTCTCGCTGCGCCTCGACGTGCGGGCCGTGATCGTCGTCGTGCTGCTGCTGGTGGCCGCCGGTGGCGCGGGCGTGCTGCTGATCGGCACCGGCGACGCGAAGATCCCCGCGGCCGACGTGCTCAGGACGCTCGCCGGGAACGGCAACGCGTACCAGGACTTCATCGTGGGCGAGCTGCGGCTGCCGCGGGTCCTGGTGGGGCTGCTGGTCGGCGCCTCGCTCGGGCTGGGCGGCGCCCTGTTCCAGTCCGTCTCCCGCAACCCGCTCGGCAGCCCGGACGTCCTCGGTCTCTCGCAGGGGTCGACGGCCGGTGCGCTGATCATGATCGTGCTGATGTCCGGCAGCGCCACCCAGGTCACCCTCGGCGCGCTGATCGGGGGCCTGGCGACCGGTTGTGCCATCTATCTGCTCGCCTGGAAGCAGGGTGTGCATGGATACCGGCTGGTCCTGGTCGGTATCGGTGTGTCCGCGATCGCCACGGCTGTCAACGGCTATCTGCTCACCAAGGCCGACATGGTCGACGCGGCCCGCGCCGTGGTGTGGATGACCGGCTCCCTCAACGGCCGTGACTGGGACCAGGTCTGGCCGCTGCTCGCGCTGTGCGCCGTCCTCGTGCCCGTCGTCCTCGCCAACGCGCGGGGGCTGCGGATGATGGAGATGGGCGACGACGTCGCGAACGCCCTCGGGGTGCGCGTGCAGCGCGTCCGGCTGGTGCTGATGGTCTCCAGCGTGCTGCTCACCGCCGCCGCCACGGCCGCCGCCGGACCCGTCAGCTTCGTGGCGCTCACCGCGCCGCAGCTCGCCCGGCGGCTGACCCGCTCGCCCGGACCGAACCTCGTGCCGTCCCTGTGCATGGGCGCCGCCCTGCTGGTCGCGGCCGACTGGGCCTCACAGCGCGCCTTCGGCGCCGACCAGTTGCCCGTCGGCGTGGTCACCGGATTCCTCGGCGGCGGCTATCTGCTGTGGCTGCTGGTCACCGAGCGCAGGGCGGGCCGGATATGAGCGGCACGCACCCGAACACCTCAAGGAGCACTGTGAACCGCCTGTCCGCCGAGAACGTCACCCTCGCCTACGAACAGCGCGTCATCGCCGAGCAGTTGTCGGTGGAGATCCCCGACAACTCCTTCACGGTGATCGTCGGCCCGAACGCGTGCGGCAAGTCGACGCTGCTGCGGGCGCTGTCGCGGATGCTCAAGCCCAGCGCGGGCCGGGTGCTGCTCGACGGGCAGGTCATCCAGTCGATGCCCGCGAAGACGGTAGCCCGGACCCTCGGTCTGCTGCCGCAGTCGTCCATCGCGCCCGACGGCATCACCGTGGCCGACCTGGTCGGCCGCGGCCGCTA
Source organism: Streptomyces sp. NPDC104106 (assembly GCF_055584345.1). Lineage (NCBI taxonomy): Bacteria > Bacillati > Actinomycetota > Actinomycetes > Kitasatosporales > Streptomycetaceae > Streptomyces > Streptomyces sp. NPDC104106. Next base: position 148,280 of record NZ_JBVJMF010000021.1, on the reverse strand, counting down.
CCCGCACCAGGGCCTGCTGCGCCAGTGGTCTGCGGAGGACGAGCGGGTCGTGCAGGAGTCCATGCGGCACACGGGGGTCGACGGGCTGGCCGACCGGTACGTCGACGAGTTGTCCGGCGGGCAGCGCCAGCGCGTGTGGATCGCCATGGCGCTGGCCCAGCAGACCCCGCTGCTGCTCCTGGACGAGCCGACCACCTACCTCGACATCCAGCACCAGATCGACGTCCTGGACCTGTGCGCCGAGCTGCACGAGACCCAGGGCCGCACCCTCGTCGCCGTCCTGCACGACCTCAACCACGCGGCCCGCTACGCCACCCATCTCATCGCCCTGCGCGGTGGCACGGTCGTCGCCGAGGGCGCCCCGCACGACATCGTCACCGCCGAGCTGGTGGAGGACGTCTTCGGGCTGCGCTGCCAGATCATCGACGACCCCGAGACGGGCACCCCACTCGTCGTACCGGCAGCGCGCAAGGCGCGGGCACAGAAGGTGCCGGCAGCCTCCTGACCCGGGTCACGGCGGCTTGTGGGGCCGGGGCGCCGCGGCCTTCCGGCCTGTGTCAGGGCGGCGCGTCGGTCCAGGTACCGGTGCCCTTCCTGTCGGGTCAAGGGTGCTTAGACGTGGGCCATTGCGACCTGCCGTCCTCACCGCTGCTTGCGGCCCTGCTCACAGGGCCTCGCCACCCCAAGTCCCGGCGGCTTTCCGGGCACGGCCGTGATGGCTTGCCGAACTGGGACCAGTGCTTGCCCCTCGGGTCAGGGCCGCCTGCCGGGCCCCGTCTCAGCGCCTCGCCGCCGCTCGGCAAGTCCCGTCTCAGCGTCTCGCCGTACCGGGGCACCTCCGCTTGCCGGCGCGCCCCGCCGCCTCGGGACGCCGCCGGCTCGCCGACCCTCGTCTCAGCGCCTTGCCATCCCGCTTTGCATCCGCTCCGGGGCGACAGTTGGCAGTCGCTCGCCGCCCCGGGCGTACCGTCGCTCGGCGAGCCTCGTCTCAGTGTCTCGCCACCTCGGTTCACAGCCGCTCGCGGGCCACGGTTCGCAGCTGCTCGCCGCCCCCGGGCCACCGCCGCTCGGCGTGCCTCGTCTCAGCGTCTCGCTGTCCTGGGGCACCTCCGCTTGCTGGCGCGCCTCGCCGCCTCGGGACGCCGTCGGCTCCACGTCTCAGCGCCTCGCCGCCGCGGGTCGGGGCCGTTTGCCGGGCCCCGGGTCGCAGCCGCTGGCCGCCCCCGGATCATCGCCGCTCGGGGGCCACGGTTCGCGGTCGCTCGCCGTCGCGGGCGTACGTTGCTCAATGAGCCCCGTCTCAGCGTCTCGCCGTACCGGGGACGCCTCCGCTTGCCGGCGCGCCCTCCGTCGCTCGGCGATCCCCGTATCAGGCGTCGCCGGGTCCCCGGGGCGCAGCCGCCGGGCGTTCCCGGATCACCGTCGCTCGGCGAGGCCCGTCACAGCAGTTTCCTGAGGCGGAAGAGGTCCAGCAGGCTCGCCTCCAGCTTTACCCGGCCGGTGCCCCAGGCGGTGGCGAAGTTCAGTTCGCCGTTCACCAGGGCCACCAGGTCGTCGCCGGCCATGGCGAGCCTGATCTGCGCCTTCTCGCCCGGCGGGCCGGGGCGGGTGGTCTCCACCTCGATGCGGCCGCCGGTCAGCCGGCCGACGAAGGTGACGTCCAGGTCGGTGATGTGGCAGCTCACCGAGCGGTCCAGGGCGGCGGCCGCCCGGACGTCGCCGTCGGCGCCCTGCATGTTGTCCGAAAGCTTCTCCAGTGCGGCGCGGCACTCCTCGATCGTGGCCATCGCCCCGACGGTACCGCAGCGGTTCGGGGTAGCGTCGGGGCATGAACGACTCGGTTGCGGAGACGGAGATCCCGCAGGACTCGGCGTGGGAGGCGGTGGAGCCGCGGGGAGCGCAGGAGGCGTACGACCCCGCCGCACCCGCCCCCCTGAACGTCCCGCGCACCCCCACCGGCAACGCCGACGTCGACGCCCAGCTCGACCGGCTCGCCGACACCGACCACCTCGCCACCGACGGACACGTCGAGGTGTACGAGGATGTACACCGGGGGCTGCGGGACGCGCTCACCGCGCTCGACGCCCGCCCGGGACCTCCGGTGCCCTCCCCCTCGTAATCGTCGTACCAAGGCGCCCTGACCGGCGCACCAACACAGGAGCTGAACCGAACGTGGCAGGAGTCGCACGCCGTCGTCTGGACGCGGAGCTGGTCCGCCGGAAGCTCGCGCGCTCGCGCGAGCACGCCAGCCAGCTGATCGCCGCCGGCCGGGTCACCGTCGGCAAGGCCGTGGCGACCAAGCCCGCCACGCAGGTCGAGACGGCCGCGGCGATCGTCGTCCGGGCCGACGACAGCGACCCCGACTACGTCTCCCGGGGCGGGCACAAGCTCGCGGGCGCGCTCGCGGCCTTCGTCCCGCGGGGGCTCGTGGTCGAGGGCCGGCGCGCGCTGGACGCCGGCGCGTCCACCGGCGGCTTCACCGACGTCCTGCTGCGCGCGGGCGCCGCTCACGTCGTCGCCGTGGACGTCGGCTACGGACAGCTCGCGTGGTCGCTGCAGAAGGATGAACGCGTCACCGTCAAGGACCGTACGAACGTAAGGGAGTTGACGCTCGACGCCATCGACGGGGAAGCTGTGGATCTTGTCGTGGGCGATCTGTCCTTCATCCCGCTCGGGCTGGTGCTGCCGGCCCTCAAGCGGTGCGTGAAGCCGGACGCCGACCTGGTGATGATGGTCAAGCCGCAGTTCGAAGTGGGAAAGGAACGGCTCGGCAGCGGGGGTGTCGTACGGAGTCCGCAACTGCGGGCGGAGGCCGTGCGCGGAGTGGCCGAGAAGGCCTGGGAGCTGGGGCTCGGGGTGCGTGGTGTCACCGCCAGCCCGCTGCCCGGGCCCTCGGGCAACGTCGAGTACTTTCTCTGGCTGCGGTCCGGCGCCCCGCGCCTGGACCCGGCAGACGTCGACCGTGCACTGGCGGAGGGGCCGCGTTGACACAGAACCTGGCGCGTACTGTTTTCCTGCTCGCCCACACCGGGCGGCCCGCGGCGATCCGCAGTGCGGAACTCGTCGTCAAGGGGCTGGTCCGGCATGACATCGGGGTGCGGGTGCTGGAGGAGGAGGCGCGCGACCTGCCGCTCCCCGACGAGGTGGAGCTGGTCAAGGAGGCGACCCCGGACTGCCTCGACGGGTGCGAGCTGCTGATCGTCCTCGGCGGCGACGGCACGCTGCTGCGCGGCGCCGAGTTCGCCCGGGCGTCCGGGGTGCCCATGCTCGGCGTCAACCTCGGGCGGGTGGGATTCCTCGCGGAGGCCGAGCGGGACGACCTCGATCGGGTGGTCGACCGGGTGGTGGCGCGCTCGTACGAGGTCGAGGAGCGGATGACGGTCGACGTCGTCGTGCACCGCAACGGGGACATCGTGCACACCGACTGGGCGCTGAACGAGGCGGCCGTGCAGAAGGCCGGCGCCGAGAAGCTGCTGGAAGTCGTGCTGGAGATCGACGGCCGCCCGGTGACCGGGTTCGGCTGCGACGGGGTCGTGCTGTCGACCCCGACCGGGTCCACGGCGTACGCCTTCTCCGCCGGCGGGCCCGTGGTGTGGCCCGAGGTGGAGGCGCTGCTGATGGTGCCGATCAGCGCGCACGCCCTGTTCGCCAAGCCGCTGGTGACCTCGCCGGACTCCGTGCTGGCGGTGGAGGTGCTGCCGCACATTCCGCCGGGGGTCCTGTGGTGCGACGGCCGGCGGACCGTGGAGCTGCCGCCCGGGGCGCGGGTGGAGGTGCGCCGCGGGGCCGTGCCGGTGCGGCTCGCCCGGCTGCACCACTCCTCCTTCACGGACCGGCTCGTGGCGAAGTTCGCGCTGCCGGTCACGGGATGGCGGGGGGCGCCGCACCACTCGACGGAGTGAGACCGGCGGCCCGTGTGCACTGGGCACCCCGGACCTCGTATGGTCTGTTCCGTGTTGGAGGAGATGCGGATACGGTCGCTCGGGGTCATCGACGATGCCGTCGTCGAGTTGTCGCCGGGGTTCACCGCCGTCACCGGTGAGACGGGTGCGGGCAAGACCATGGTGGTCACCAGCCTGGGGCTGCTGCTCGGTGGGCGGGCGGATCCGGCGCTCGTACGGATCGGGGCCGGCAAGGCGGTCGTGGAGGGGCGGATCACCGTCCCCGCGGGCGCGCCCGTCGTCGTACGCGCCGAGGAGGCCGGCGCCGAGCTGGACGACGGTGCCCTGCTGATCAGCCGGACCGTCTCCGCCGAGGGCCGTTCACGCGCGCACGTGGGCGGCCGCAGCGTGCCCGTCGGGCTGCTCGCCGAGCTGGCTGACGACCTGGTGGCGGTACACGGGCAGACGGACCAGCAGGGCCTGCTGAAACTGTCCCGGCAGCGGCAGGCCCTGGACCGGTACGCGGGGGACGCCGTCGCCGTGCCGCTGGCGAAGTACGCCGAGGCCTACCGGCGGTTGCGGGCCGTCTCCGCCGAACTGGAGGAGATCACCACGCGCGCGCGCGAGCGGGCGCAGGAAGCCGACATGCTCCGCTACGGCCTCGACGAGATCGCCGGGGTCGAGCCGCGGGCCGGGGAGGACGCCGAACTGGCCGAGGAGGCCGAGCGGCTGGGGCACGCCGAGGCGCTGTCGTCCGCCGCGACGGCCGCGCACGCCGCTCTCGCCGGCAATCCCGAGGACCCCGAGGGGATCGACGCCGCCACCCTCGTCGCCGGCGCCCACCGGGCCCTGGAGGCCGTACGCGCGCACGACCCCGCGCTGGCCGCGATGGCCGACCGGATCGGGGAGATCGGCATCCTGCTCGGCGACGTCGCCGGTGAGCTGGCGGGGTACGCCGACGACCTCGACGCCGATCCGCTGCGGCTGGCCGCAGTGGAGGAGCGCAGGGCCGCCCTCACCGCCCTGACGCGCAAGTACGGCGACGACATCGACGCCGTGCTGGCCTGGGCAGAGCGCAGCGCCGCCCGGCTGACCGAGCTGGACGGCGACGACGAGCGGATCGAGGAGCTGACCGCCGAGCGGGACGCGCTGCGCGGCGAACTGGGCGGGCTGGCGCAGGCCTTGACGGACGCCCGGACGGAGGCCGCCGAGCGGTTCGCCGCCGCCGTGACCGCCGAGCTGGCCTCGCTGGCGATGCCCCACGCGCGCGTGTCCTTCGACATCCGGCAGACCGAGGACCCCGACGGCGTCGAGGTCGGCGGCCGCACGGTCGCCTACGGCCCGTCGGGCGCGGACGAGGTCGAGTTGCTGCTCGCCCCGCACCCCGGCGCCCCGCCGCGGCCCATCGCCAAGGGCGCCTCCGGCGGTGAGCTGTCCCGCGTGATGCTCGCCGTCGAGGTCGTCTTCGCGGGCACCGACCCCGTGCCGACGTACCTCTTCGACGAGGTCGACGCCGGTGTCGGCGGCAAGGCCGCGGTCGAGATCGGGCGGCGGCTGGCCAAGCTCGCCAAGAGCGCTCAGGTCGTGGTGGTCACCCACCTCCCGCAGGTCGCCGCCTTCGCCGACCGGCAGCTGCTGGTCGAGAAGACCGACGACGGGTCCGTCACCCGGTCCGGGGTGAAGGTGCTGGAGGGCGAGGAGCGGATCCGCGAGCTGTCGCGGATGCTGGCCGGTCAGGAGGACTCCGAGACGGCCCGCGCGCACGCCGAGGAGCTGCTGGCGACGGCACGGGCGGACACGTGAGGGACCGGACGGGCGCCGCCGCCGTGGCGGGCTCGTTCGCGCTCGCCGCCGCCGTCACCCGCGCCGGCACCGCCGCCCTGCGCCGGCGCGCGCCGGGCACGCGCGCGCGGTGGGAGCGGAAGAACCACGCCGGGCGGACCGTCGAGCTGTACGCCGGGCCCGCCTCGGCCGTTGGCACGGCGCTCGCCGCCGCGCGCGTGCACCCGGCCGCGGGGGCCGCCGTGTTCGCCGCCGCGGCCTGCGGGGGCTACGACGACGTCGCCGGCCACTTCTGCGGGGACGTCCGGCGCGGCTTGCGGGCGCACCTCGGCGCGCTGCGGCACGGCGAAGTCATCAGCGGGGCCGTGAAGTTGTTCGGGATCTCGGCCGCCGGTCTGGTCGTCGGCGCGGTGCTGAAGGAGCGGCCGCTGGGCAAGCTGCTCGCCGGGATCGTGATCGCGGGGGCGGCGCACTTCGTCCATCTCGTCGGCGTACGGCCGGGCCGGGCGGCCGGTTGCGTGCTCGCGCTCGGCGGGCCGGGGCTGCTGCGCACCGGGCCCGGTGCCGATCTGGCGGCGGCCGCGATGGGCGCCGCCGCGGCCGTGCTCCACCGAGGACCTGGGGGAGCGCGCGATGCTCGGGGACACGGGGGCGCATGCCCTCGGCGCCGCGCTGGGGGCGGCCGTCGTGGCGGGCAACCGGCGCGCGGGACTGCTCGCGCACGCCGTCGCGGTCGTGGCCGCGGCCGTGTGCGGCGACCGGGTGACCGCCCTGGCGCGTTCCCTGTGACCGTCTGACCTCGCCGGATCCGCGTCCACTGGGTGCGCCCGAGCCGGGGTTCTCCTCACCCGTGTGGGTGACGTGCTCCGGCGCATTGCCCCGGCCCGCCGCACAGTGCGCCCGCCCGGTCTTCCCGCAACGGCCGCGCGTCCTGGCATGCTTGACGGGGAACGCGGGCCGGGCGGTGGCCCGGACCGGTCCGCGCGGGAGGCTCGCGGGGTACGTCCTTCCGCCCCCATGCGCCCGCTACCTTCTGTACGTTTCCTCGTGACCGCCCACGTCGAACCAGGAGCCCCGGCCCCGTGAGCCCCCTGAGCAGCAACGCGCCGCACGGTCAGTCGCCGCTGCGCACCGTGCAGGTGCTGGGCGGAGGCAACGCCGGCAGCAGCGTGCACGTGCGCTCCCTGGCCGAGGGGCTCGTGGCAAGGGGCGTGCGGGTGACCGTGTGCGCCCCCGTCGAGGCCGACCGCGCCTACGACTTCACCGGCACGGGCGCCGAGCACGTGCACGTGCCGCGCAGCAGCGACCCCGTCTCGGTCGCCGCGCTCCGGGCGGCGTGCGCGAACGCCGACCTGGTGCACGCCCACGGGCTGCACGCCTCCTTCCGCACCGTGCTCGCGCTCAGCGGCCGGTCCACCCCGCTCGTCGTCACCTGGCACGACCGGGCCCGTGCGGAGGGTCCGCGGGCGCACATGCTCCGGCTGCTGGAGCGGCGCGTGGTGCGCACCGCGACCGTGGTCCTCGGCACCAGCTCCGACCTGGTGGACCGGGCCCGGCGGACCGGGGCGCGCGACGCCCGGCTGGCCGCCGTCGGCCTGCCCGGCCGGCGCACGCCCGTCGACCGCGACGACCCCGACCGGCTGCGCGCCAAGGTCCGCGCCGAACTCGGCGCCGGCTCCGGCCCGTTGCTCATCGCCGTCGGCTCCCTCGACCGCCACCGCGGCTACGACGTGCTGCTCGACGCCGCCCGCGCCTGGCGGGAGCTGGACCCCGCCCCGCTGGTCGTGATCGCGGGGGAGGGGGCGCTGCGCGCGCACCTGGCCCGGCGGATCGAGGACGAGGAACTGCCGGTGCGGCTCATCGGCCGCCGCGAGGACGTGGCCGACCTGCTCGCCGCCGCCGACCTGGCGCTGCTGACCAGCAGTTGGGAGTCCCGCTCGGTCCTCGCCCAGGAAGCGCTGTACGCGCGCGTGCCGCTCGTCGCGACCCGGGTCGGCGGCGTCCCCGACCTCGTCGGGGACGCGGCCGCCCTCGTCCCGTACGGCGACCCGGAGGCGCTCGCGGACACCGTCGTACGCCTCCTCGCCGATCCGCGCCGCTGCCAGGAGCTGCGCGAGGCCGGGGTGCGGCAGGCCGCCGGCTGGCCGACCGAGGACGAGACGGTGGCTCAAGTGCTCAGTGTGTACGACGAGTTGACCCAGCCGCGACCGCTCGCCTAGTGCCCCGGCAGGCAACGTTTGCCCGTCAGGGAGCGGCGTCCGGTGCGTGCTGTCGGCGTGCCGGCCGGAAGGCCTCGTACTGGGCGTACGTGGGCTTTCGGCCGGTGCGGCGAGTGGGGGCACCTCCCGCGCAGCGGGGGAGCGTGCCGGGCGTCGCGACGGGGCGAACGTTGCCTGCCCGGGCACTAGGGGACGTGGCGGCGGGCGCGCAGGGCCAGGCTCAACGCCAGTACGGTCTGCGGGTCGTCGAGGTCGGTGCCGAGCAACTCCCCGATGCGGGCGAGGCGGTTGTAGAGGGTCTGGCGGTTCAGATGCAGCTCGCGGGCCGTCTCCGCCTTGCGCCCCGCGTGCGCCAGATAGGTCTCCAGGGTCGGCAGCAGCGGCGGCCTGGAGCGGCGGTCGTGGTCGCGCAGCGGGCCGATCGCGCGGTCCACGAACGAGGCGAGGTCCGGGTGGTCGCGCAGCCGCCACAGCAGCAGGTCGATGTCCAGGCGGCGGGCGTCGTACCAGGGCCGGTCGCTCAGGCCCTGTGCGGCCGTCGCCGTCTCCGCCGCGTGCCGGAGCCCCGCCGAGGCGGCCGCCCAGCCGCCCGCCACGCCCACGACCACGACCGGCGGCGGGGAGCCCGGCCGGCGCATCCCGGCCCGCTCCACGCCCGCCCGGAGGGCGGCCGCCACCCGGTCCGCCACCGCCGCCCGCTCCGGCTCCGCGCGCAACCCCAGCAGCACCAGCACCCGGCCCTCCACCGGCCGCACCCCGAGCAGCACCGGCACCCCCACCGCGGCCAGCTCCTCGGAGACCGCCCGCGCCAGCACCGCCCAGCCCCCGCCCGGCGACAGCGAGTCGCCGATCCGCATGACGACGGGCAGCAGCGGGCTGTCGCCGGGCTTGAAGCCGAGCACCCGGGCCTGCGCCGGGGCGGCCTCCGCCGAGACCCGGCCCTCGGCGAGGTCGGTGAGGAAGTCGCCGCGCCCGCGCGCCGCCAGCTCCTCCTCCTGCCTGGCCTGCATCAGCACCACAGCCAGGATGCCCGCGGCCCGCTCGGCGGCCATCCGGTGCACGGGGGCCAGCGGCGTGCGCACGGGCAGCAGGACGAGCCGGGCGCGCACCGAGCCCGCCGTACCCGGTCCGCCGCCGGGCACGTCCACCAGCACCGAACCGGCGGGCGGCGGCGCGTCCTTGTGCGGGCCGCGCAGCCCCTCCCACACCTGGAGCGGGTCCGCGCCCTGCGGCCCCTCCCCGGCGGCGTACAGCAGCCGGCCGTCGGGCGTCTCCAGGAACACCGGGTTCCCGCCGAAGCCGGCCAGGATGCCCAGCACCTGCGGTACCCCGCCCCCGCCCAGCAGCGCCTCGGTACAGCGCCGGTGCACCTCCTCGGCCCGCCGGAGCAGCGCGTAGTGGCCGTTGACGATCTCGGTGTGGATCTCCTCGGTCACCGTCACGAACGGCACCTCGCGGTGCAGCTGGACCAGCGGCAGCCCGGCGGCGCGGGCGGTGTCCACCAGGGCGGCGGGCAGCCGGGTGAAGCGCGGGCCCAGCTCCACCACCAGGGCGGCGATCCCGCGCTCGGCGAGCGTGCGCACGAACGCCCGCTGGTCGGCCGGGCGGGTGCCGAGTCCGTAACCGGTGGTCAGCAGCAGTTCACCGCCCTTGAGCAGGGAGGCGATGTTCGGCACCTCGCCCGCGTGCACCCAGCGCACCGTGCGCCCCAGCCGCTCGGCACCCGCCAGGATCTCCGGCAGCCCACTGCGCAGGCCGGGCAGTTCCAGGGCCCGCTGAACGGTGATCCCGGCGCCCTGCGTGTCGGGTCGGTGGTCGGTGCGGCTGTCCATGCAGCGGACGCTACCTGCGACAACACCCCTCGGGACAGCCCCGGTCACACCGGTTCGACGGCGCGCCCGAGGTTGAAGCGGAAGACGTTGTCCGGGTCCCAGCGCCGTTTGGCCTTCTCCAGCCGCAGCGTCCGCCACACGGCACCGGTGCGCCAGGGGCGTACGTCGGCGCACGCCTCCCGCACCCAGGCGCCCGCCCGCTCGTCGTCGGCCGGGTCCGTCCAGCAGGCGAGGGGCCGCACCAGCCAGGACGCGTCCCGGTACGGTACGGGGTACTCCCGCGGACCGGCGAGGACCGCGCCGCCCAGCGGGAAGAGCGCGTGCCGGCTGCCGTGCGCCACGGGCACGCGGTCCGCGCGGGAGCAGAAGCGGTCCACCAGCTCGTCGGGCAGGTCCCTCGCGCAGTCCGCCGCCGACTCGCTCCGCAGTCCGGACGGGGGGTCCAGCAGGCCCTGCAGCCGCGCGTACGGCAGGGCACCGACGTGTTCCGCCTCGTGCGGCAGCGCCAGCAGCGGCCCGGCGAGTTCACGCAGACGACTCTCGCCGCCCGCGTACGTCAGCAGGGCGGTGCACGACGGCTCGGACCCGGCCGGCCGGCCGGCCAGGTACAGCACGGCGCCGCCCACCTCGTGCGGACCGGTGCGGACGATCTCGCGGAGGGCACGGACCACGTCCGGACCGGACCGCGGCCGGCACGCCAGCAGCGCCACCGAGAACTCCGGCAGCTCGTGCAGCTCCAGGGTGAGCGCGGTGACGACGCCGAAGTTGCCGCCACCCCCGTGCAGCGCCCAGAACAGTTCGGGGTTCTCGTCGGCGTTCGCGTGCACCCGCTCGGCGTCGGCGCTCACCAGCTCCACGCCGATCAGGTTGTCGGCGGCGAGCCCGAAAGCACGGTCCAGCCAGCCGGTGCCGCCGCCCAGGACGAACCCGGCGACACCGGTGGCGGAGTCCCGCGCGCCGGTGGTGGCGAGAGCGTACGGCTGGGTGGCCCGGTCCAGATGGCTCATGGTGGCCCCGCCCTCGACCCGGACCGCCTCGGCCGCCGGATCGACGGTCACGGCGTGCATCCGGCGCAGATCCACCAGGAGCGCGCCGTCGCAGATCCCCGCCCCGGCCGCGCCGTGCCCGCCGCCGCGCACCGCGATGTGCAGGTCCAGGCCCCGCCCGAACCGCACCGCCCTGACCACGTCGGCCGTGTCCGCGCACCGGGCGATCACGGCCGGGCGCGGGTCGAGCCGCGCGTCCGAGACGGCCCGCGCCTCGTCGTAGCCGGGGTCCCGCGGGGCGAACACGTCGCCGGTCAGATCCTCGCGGAGTGCGGCGAGGGCCGCACGCGCCGTGGAACGGGTGGCCATGACAGCCCCCTTTGCGGTGAGGGTGCTGCTGTTCAGCCTAGGCGGACCGCTCAGCCGCCGTACGCCCCCGACGCCGTCAGCCGCAGTGCCGTGTCGATCAGGGGCACATGGCTGAAGGCCTGCGGGAAGTTGCCCACCTGGCGCTGCAGCCGCGGGTCCCACTCCTCGGCGAGCAGACCGAGGTCGTTGCGCAGCGCGAGGAGCTTTTCGAAGAGCTTGCGCGCCTCGTCGACCCGGCCGATCATCGCCAGGTCGTCCGCCATCCAGAACGAGCAGGCCAGGAAGGCGCCCTCGTCGCCCGGGAGGCCGTCCACGCCCTCGCTCTCGCCCTCTGTCGGGTAGCGCAGGATGAACCCGTCCGGGGTGGACAGTTCGCGCTGGATCGCCTCGATCGTGCCGATCACCCGCTTGTCGTCCGGCGGCAGGAAGCCCATCTGCGGGATCAGCAGCAGCGAGGCGTCCAGCTCCTGCGAGCCGTAGGACTGCGTGAAGGTGTTGCGCTCCTTGTCGTAGCCCTTCTCGCACACGTCCCGGTGGATGTCGTCGCGCAGCTCCTTCCAGCGCTCCAGCGGGCCGTCCGCGTCCCCGGACTCGATCAGCTTGATCGTGCGGTCGACGGCGACCCACGCCATGACCTTGGAGTGCACGAAGTGCCGGCGCGGGCCGCGCACCTCCCAGATGCCCTCGTCCGGCTCCTGCCAGTGGTCCTCCAGGTATCGGATCAGCTTCAGCTGGAGCAGGGAGGCGTAGTCGTGACGGGCCAGACCCGTCATGTGGGCCAGGTGCAGGGCCTCGGTGACCTCGCCGTAGACGTCCAGCTGGAGCTGGTGGGCCGCGCCGTTGCCGACCCGGACCGGGGCGGAGTTCTCGTACCCCGGCAGCCAGTCCAGCTCGGCCTCGCCCAGCTCGCGCTCGCCCGCGAGGCCGTACATGATCTGCAGGTTCTCCGGGTCGCCCGCGACCGCGCGCAGCAGCCACTCGCGCCAGGCGCGGGCCTCCTCGCGGTAGCCGGTGCGCAGCAGCGACGACAGGGTGATCGCCGCGTCGCGCAGCCAGGTGTAGCGGTAGTCCCAGTTGCGCACCCCGCCGATGTCCTCGGGCAGGGACGTCGTCGGGGCGGCGACGATGCCGCCCGTCGGGGCGTACGTCAGCGCCTTCAGGGTGATCAGCGAGCGGATCACCGCTTCGCGGTACGGCCCGTGGTAGGTGCAGTGCTCCACCCACTCGTGCCAGAACTCCTCCGTCGCCTCCAGCGAGGCCTCCGGCTCCGGCAGCGGCGGCGGCTCCTTGTGCGAGGGCTGCCAGGAGATGGTGAACGCGATCCGGTCACCCGGGGCGACCGTGAAGTCGGCGTACGTGGTCAGCGACTTGCCGTAGGTCTCGGCCTCGGTGTCGAACCACACCGAGTCCGGCCCGGCGACCGCCACCGTACGGCCCTCGTGCTTGTGCACCCAGGGCACCACCCGGCCGTAGGAGAACCGCATCCGCAGCGCCGAGCGCATCGGCACCCGGCCGGTGACTCCCTCCACGATGCGGATCAGCTGCGGCGCGCCGTCACGCGGGGGCATGAAGTCCGTCACGCGGACCGTGCCGCGCGGGGTGTCCCACTCCGACTCCAGGATCAGCGAGTCCCCGCGGTAGCTGCGCCGGGCGGCCACCGGCGGCTTCGCGTCGGCCGCGTGGGCCGGGCCGAGCCGCCAGAAGCCGTGCTCCTCGGTGCCCAGCAGGCCGGCGAAGACGGCGTGCGAGTCGAAGCGGGGCAGGCACAGCCAGTCCACCGTGCCGTCCCGGCAGACCAGTGCCGCGGTCTGCATGTCTCCGATGAGTGCGTAGTCTTCGATGCGCCCGGCCACGTGCAACTCCAGTCGAACGGCCACGTCACACCCCCACGCAGGGGGCTGTCGCTGATGCGGTCAAGGGGTCGTTGTTGTGCGTCGTTGAGCGGTGAAGCAAAGCAGCCCGCCGAGCCCTGAGGCAAAACGACAGTCCATGCTCAACGAACTGCCGCGCGCTCGTTGTTCCGGGGGGTATCGGCGGGGGTGTGCCGTCGTTCCGGCCGGGCTCGGCAGCGAATGTCCGAGCAGGATACGACGCACGTAGATGATCCGCGTGCCGCTCCGGGCAACCCGTGTGGGCCGAACGGGTGACCAGCGGGTGATGACGATGTGACCGGCACGTTTCTGTGGTGACACGTGTGGCGTTTTTCATCCGCCGTGACGCCGTGCGCTCCCCAGCCCCCCGCGCCCCGCGCCGGGCCGTGCCCGCGCGGGTGCGGAGCGTGGCCGGAAGCCATCTCCTCCGCGCGCTGATACCCTGGTAGCCCGTGGACAGGTGGGCCCCAGAGGAAGACGACGGGGCCCCCGAACCGCAGCGACGGCACCCCCGGCCGCAGACACCTTCTCGTCCGGGCCGGCAGCCGCACCGCACGACAGCCAGCGACCACGGGAGCCCCCTCTTGGCCATGCCGCCGAAATCCACGACGACCAAGCACATCTTCGTCACCGGGGGTGTCGCCTCCTCGCTCGGCAAGGGCCTCACCGCCTCCAGCCTGGGCATGCTGCTCAAGGCCCGCGGCCTGCGCGTCGTGATGCAGAAGCTGGATCCGTATCTGAACGTCGATCCGGGCACGATGAACCCCTTCCAGCACGGTGAGGTGTTCGTCACCAACGACGGGGCCGAGACCGACCTCGACATCGGACACTACGAGCGTTTCCTCGACCGTGACCTGGACGGCACCGCCAATGTCACTACAGGACAGGTCTACTCGACGGTGATCGCCAAGGAGCGGCGCGGCGAGTACCTGGGTGACACCGTGCAGGTCATCCCGCACATCACCAACGAGATCAAGCACCGCATCCGGCGCATGGCCACCGACGAGGTGGACGTCGTCATCACCGAGGTCGGGGGCACGGTCGGCGACATCGAGTCCCTGCCGTTCCTGGAGACCGTCCGCCAGGTCCGCCACGAGGTCGGCCGGGACAACGTCTTCGTCGTGCACATCTCCCTGCTGCCGTACATCGGCCCCTCGGGCGAGCTGAAGACGAAGCCGACCCAGCACTCCGTCGCCGCGCTGCGCAACATCGGTATCCAGCCGGACGCGATCGTGCTGCGCTGCGACCGCGAGGTCCCCACCGCCATCAAGCGCAAGATCTCGCTGATGTGCGACGTGGACGAGGCCGCCGTCGTGGCCTGCCCCGACGCCCGCTCGATCTACGACATCCCGAAGGTCGTGCACGCCGAGGGCCTGGACGCCTACGTGGTGCGCAAGCTCGACCTGCCGTTCCGCGACGTGGACTGGACGACCTGGGACGACCTGCTGGAGCGCGTCCACAAGCCCGAGCACGAGATCACCCTCGCGCTGGTCGGCAAGTACATCGACCTGCCCGACGCCTACCTGTCGGTGACCGAGGCGCTGCGCGCGGGCGGCTTCGCCAACCGGGCCCGCGTGAAGATCAAGTGGGTCACCTCCGACGACTGCAAGACCCCCGCCGGTGCCAAGGCGGCGCTCGGCGACGTCGACGGCATCTGCATCCCCGGCGGCTTCGGCGACCGCGGTGTGCTCGGCAAGGTCGGCGCGATCCGCTTCGCCCGCGAGAACAGGATCCCGCTGCTCGGCCTGTGCCTGGGCCTGCAGTGCATCGTGATCGAGGCCGCCCGCAACCTCGCCGACATCCCGGACGCCAACTCCACCGAGTTCGACCCGGCCACCGCCCACCCGGTCATCTCCACCATGGCCGAGCAGATGGACATCGTCGCCGGCGAGGGCGACATGGGCGGCACGATGCGCCTGGGCATGTACCCGGCCAAGCTCGCCGAGGGCTCCATCGTGCGCGAGGTCTACGACGGCAAGGAGTACGTCGAGGAGCGCCACCGCCACCGCTACGAGGTCAACAACGCCTACCGCGCGGAGCTGGAGAAGAAGGCCGGCATCCTGTTCTCCGGCACGTCGCCCGACGGCAAGCTCGTGGAGTACGTCGAGTACCCCCGCGACGTGCACCCCTACCTGGTCGCCACCCAGGCGCACCCGGAGCTGCGCTCCCGCCCGACCCGCCCGCACCCGCTCTTCGCGGGGCTGGTGAAGGCCGCGGTCGAGCGGAAGATCGCGAAGTAGGACAAGAGCGGTACGGTGGCCGGGGCGCGCACGCACGACGGGTGCGCGCCCCGGCCGCTCGCGTACAGGTGGAGGGACAGGGCATGACGATCAGGGACACGCGCGAGGAGTGGGAGATCCGGGCGACGGACACCCCGTTCACGGGCAACAAGACCTCCGTGCGCACGGACGACGTGGTCATGCCCGACGGCTCGGTCGCACGCCGCGACTACCAGGTCCACCCCGGCTCGGTCGCCGTCCTCGCCCTGGACGAGGAGGACCGGGTCCTGCTGATCAACCAGTACCGCCACCCCGTGCGGCACAAGCTGTGGGAGATCCCGGCCGGCCTGCTCGACGTCCCCGGCGAGAACCCGCTGCACGCGGCCCAGCGCGAGCTGTACGAGGAGGCGCACGTCAAGGCCGAGGACTGGCGCGTGCTGACCGACGTGTACACCACGCCCGGCGGCTGCGACGAGGCCGTACGGATCTTCCTCGCGCGTGAGCTGTCGCAGGCCGAGGGCGAGCGGTTCGCGGCCGAGCACGAGGAGACCGACATGGAGCACGCGCGCGTGCCGGTCGAGGAGCTGGTGCGGCGCGTCCTGGCCGGTGACGTGCACAACAACTGCCTGGTCGTGGGCGTGCTCTCGCTGGTCGCCGCCCGCGGCGGCGACGGCCTCGACGCCCTGCGCCCGGCGGACGCACCGTGGCCCGCCCGCCCCTTCACCTCCTGACCAGCCCATCGGCGTAGTGGTGTGACCATCGCCTGATCCGATCGGGCGACTGCGCGCCGTGCTCCTCACAGCCCGTCAGAGAGCGTGAACTAGGCTCTTCCACGCCCGTCCGGGAAGATCCGGCGGGCTTGCGCGTGCGGTGGGACGGGAGTGTGGCCCGTGACGGATCAGGCGGTGGACACAGGCGGCGCGGGGCGGTCGGCGCACTACGTCGCGGAAGGCCATTTCCTGGGTCGCGCAAGGGAGTTGAGGGAACTGCGCGCCGACATCGAGCGCGCGGGCCTGGACACACTCTCCGGCCGCAAGGCCCCACGCGCGCGCGTGCTCCTGATCGCGGGCCGCCCCGGCTCCGGCCGCACCGCGCTCGCCGAGGAACTCGTCCGCCAGGTCGCCGGCCGCTACCCCGACGGGGTGCTGCGCGCCCGGCTCGGCGAGCCCGACGGCACCCCGGTCCCGGTCGAGCGCGCCGCCCGCGCCCTGCTCGCCGCGCTGGAGCGGCCGGCCCCCGCCGGCGCCGCCGAGGACGAACTGACCGGGGCGCTGCGCACCGCCCTCGCCGACCGGCGCGCCGTGCTGCTCCTGGACGACGCGGCGGGCGCCGAGCAGGTCGACGCGCTGTTGCCGGACGCCCCGGACTGCCTGGTGGTGGCCGTGTCCAAGGGCCCGCTCACCGGTATCGCGGACGTCCGCCCCTGCACCGTCGGCGGTCTCGACACCAAGTCCGCGGTGGAACTGCTCACCCGCTACACCGGCTCGGTGCGCATCACGGTCGACCCGCGCTCCGCCGAGAGCCTGGCCGAGGCCTGCCAGGGCCACCCGGCAGCGCTGGTGCTGGCCGGCGGCTGGCTCGCCGCCCGTCCCAAGGCCGCCGTCTCCGACCTCGCCAAACGGCTGCACGCGGCCGACGACGGCACCGACACCAGCCCACCGGCCCGGGTCTTCAGGCACGTCTACGACGAGCTGCCCGCGCAGAGCGCCCGCATCCTGCGGCTGCTCGCGCTCGCCCCGGCCGGCCTGGCCGACCCGCACACCGCCTCCGCGCTCGCGGGCTGCTCGGTCGACTCCGCCCGCGCCGTCCTGGACGACCTCGTCGCCCTCGGCCTGCTGCGCGCGGCGGACTCCCCGCTGCCCCAGTACGAGGTCCCCGGCTGGCTCCACCCGTACCTGCGCGCGCTCGCCGACAGCCAGGAGCGGCCCGCGCAGCTGCAGCTCGCCCGGGCGCGGATGCTGGAGCGGACGGTGCGGCTGCTGCAGGCCTGCCGGGCGATCACCGAGACGGACAGCCCGCAGGCCCGCGAGAAGCTGAACGCCATGCCCCGCGAGGTGCGCTTCCCCCATCCCCGGGCCGCCGCCGACTGGCTGCACGCGCGCCGGCCGGCCCTGCTGGCCTCCGCGCGGCTCGCGGTGGCCGACGGCGAGCTGGACACGCTCGCCCGGCGCCTGATGTCCCAGCTGGTCAGGGCCCTGGTGGCGCACGAGGGCACCCAGGCCGCCGCGGCCGACCTGTACGGCGTGCACAGCCTCGTCCTCGATGTCGCCGAGCGGCGCGGGCTGCCCCGGGAGAGGGCCGCCGCCCTGCTGAACCTGGGCGACGTGGACGCGCAGACGGGCCGCACCCGGGACGCGCTCGCCCGCTACCGGCAGGCGCTGGACTCGGGGCGCGCGGCGAACGACCCGTACGCGACGGGCCGCGCGATGGAATCCGTAGGCGGCGCGTACCAGGAGCTGGGGGACCACGACCGGGCCGCCGACTGGTTCGGCCGGGCCCTGGCCGACCGGCTGGCGCGGGGCGAGCGGGAGCAGGCCGCCCGGCTGTACGGCCGTATCGCCACCGCTCACACCTACGCGGGCCGCTACGGCGAGGCACTCAGGAACTGGCGGGCTGCCGTGGCCGGCTACCGCAAGGGCGGCGATGTCGCCGCCCACGCACGGGCGTTGAGCGAGCTGGCCCGGGTGCAGGAGTACGCGGGACGGTTCGAGGAATCGCTGCGCACCTGTCAGGAGGCGGCGCAGTGGGCCCGGCGGGCGGAGGACCTCCGGCTGCAGGCCGCGCTCCAGCTGCGGCTGGCCGACACGCTGGAGCACCTGGGTGACCCCACCGCCGCCCGACTGCACCGCGCGGCGGCCGAGCGCATGCTGGGTGAGGAGGCCGCGGAGGACGACACAAGGGCGGAACAGGGCAGGAACGCCTGCGAAATCCGTAGTACATCCAGTGAAGATTGATGCAATGAAAGGCTAGACAGGCGGAACACCTTCATTAAACTGGCTCTGCCGCACGTTCTCCTGCGGTGTCTCCCGGTGTGCCCCTGCATGCCTGGGTATGTCTTGTAATGCACCCCCCATACCCTCTGAGCCAAGGACCGTGATCGACGTGAAGGTCGGCATCCCCCGCGAGGTCAAGAACAACGAGTTCCGGGTGGCCATCACCCCCGCCGGTGTGCACGAGCTGGTGCGCAACGGCCACCAGGTCGTCGTCGAGCGGGGCGCCGGCCTCGGTTCCTCGATCACGGACGAGGAGTACGTCTCCGCCGGGGCCGGGATCCTGGACACCGCCGACGAGGTCTGGGCCGCCGCCGACCTGCTGCTGAAGGTGAAGGAGCCCATCGCGGAGGAGTACCACCGCCTGCGCAAGGACCAGATCCTCTTCACCTACCTGCACCTGGCCGCGTCCAAGGAGTGCACGGACGCGCTGATCGAGTCCGGCACCACGGCCATCGCCTACGAGACCGTCGAGCTGCCGAACCGCTCCCTGCCGCTGCTCGCCCCGATGTCCGAGGTCGCGGGCCGGCTGGCCCCGCAGGTCGGCGCCTACCACCTGATGCGCCCGGCCGGCGGCCGCGGTGTGCTGCCGGGCGGCGTCCCGGGCGTGACCCCGGCCAAGGCCGTCGTCATCGGTGGCGGTGTCTCCGGCTGGAACGCCACCCAGGTCGCCGTCGGCATGGGCTTCGACGTGACGCTGCTCGACCGCGACATCAACAAGCTGCGCGAGGCGGACAAGGTCTTCGGGACCAAGGTGAAGGCCATCATGTCCAACGCCTTCGAGCTGGAGAAGGCGGTCCTGGAGGCCGACCTCGTCATCGGCGCCGTCCTCATCCCGGGCGCCAAGGCCCCGAAGCTCGTCACCAACGAGCTGGTGGCCCGCATGAAGCCGGGAAGTGTTCTTGTCGACATCGCGATCGACCAGGGCGGCTGCTTCGAGGACTCCCACCCGACCACGCACACCGAGCCGACCTTCACGGTGCACAACTCGGTCTTCTACTGCGTCGCCAACATGCCCGGCGCGGTGCCCAACACCTCCACCAACGCCCTCACGAACGCGACGCTGCCGTACATCGTCTCGCTCGCCAACAACGGCTGGGTCGAGGCGCTGCGCCGCGACGTCGCGCTCGCCAAGGGTCTCAACACCCATGACGGCAAGGTCGTTTACAAGGAGGTCGCCGAGGCCCACGGCCTGGAGCACGTCGAGCTGGCCTCGCTGCTCGGCTGACGCCCGACCGACCCCGTGACCTGGTGAGTCGCTAAGTCACCAGAAGGTAAAAGGCGATTCGTCAACACGTCTCGTCAACAGCGCGCACCCGGCCGGACCTTGCCCGACAAGGTCCGGCCGGATGTGTGTATGGTCACTTTGCGCCTCTCGGTCAACTCGCCTCGAACGTAACGCTTCGACCGATTCGCACACCCGCGAAACCTGCCGTGCGACGGTCGTACGCCCTTGACAGCGAGATGTTTCATTGCCGACACATCGTGCCGGGTCCGGCGGATTGTGTTGCTGCGGACCGCCGACACGCCATAGAGTCGCCAACCGTCGGCATGGTGCCACGCTGACCTTGTCTAGAAGTTTCCTGGTCACCAAGGAGGTAAGACGACTTGTGAATGAGTCGACATTTTCTCCCGGGGGTGGTCAACCAGGAATGCCGGCGCAGGGCCAGGGGCCCACGGGATTCGAGGCTGTCGGCTCCGTCGCAGTGCGCACCTTCGCAGCCCACCAGAGTCCGGGTCCGCAGACGGCCCGGACAGCACACCAGAGCATGGATGGCCATCACGTGAACGCCATGGCCGGCGACGGAAGTGGCGCGCCCCACAACCACTTCGCCGACTACGACGAACTGCCCGAGGGGCACTTCTACGACCCCGACGCCGAGTACGAGCCCGATCCGGAGTACGCGGCCACGCTCGCGCCCGACGCGGCCCGCCAGCGCCGCGAGCGCATCGGTCCGACCGGACGCCCGCTGCCGTACTTCCCGATCCCGGGCCCGCTGACCGACCACGGCCCCGCGAAGATCATCGCGATGTGCAACCAGAAGGGCGGCGTGGGCAAGACGACGTCGACCATCAATCTGGGTGCCGCGCTCGCGGAGTACGGCCGGCGCGTGCTGCTCGTGGACTTCGACCCGCAGGGCGCGCTGTCGGTCGGTCTCGGCGTCAACCCCATGGAGCTGGACCTGACCGTCTACAACCTGCTCATGGAGCGGGGCATGTCGGCGGACGAGGTCCTGCTGAAGACGGCGGTCCCCAACATGGACCTGCTGCCCTCCAACATCGACCTGTCGGCCGCCGAGGTCCAGCTGGTCTCCGAGGTCGCCCGCGAGTCGACCCTCCAGCGCGCCCTGAAGCCGCTGATGGACGACTACGACTACATCGTCATCGACTGCCAGCCCTCGCTCGGCCTGCTCACGGTGAACGCCCTGACGGCCGCCCACAAGGTCATCGTCCCGCTGGAGTGCGAGTTCTTCGCCCTGCGCGGTGTCGCCCTGCTCACCGAGACCATCGAGAAGGTCCAGGAGCGGCTCAACCCCGAGCTGGAGCTGGACGGCATCCTCGCCACGATGTACGACTCGCGGACGGTGCACAGCCGCGAGGTGCTGGCCCGCGTGGTCGAGGCGTTCGACGACCACGTCTACCACACGGTCATCGGCCGCACGGTCCGCTTCCCGGAGACCACGGTCGCCGGCGAGCCGATCACCACCTACGCCTCCAACTCCGTCGGTGCCGCCGCCTACCGCCAGCTCGCCAGGGAGGTGCTCGCCCGGTGTCACGCCGAGTGAGTCTGCCCGGGGCCGACGAACTCTTCCGTACGACAGGGGGGACGGCGCTGCAGCCGTCGGCTCCCCGCCGCCCCGCCAACGGTGAGGTCCGGGTGCCGGCTCCCGCGGGGGAGAGCGACGACGTGGCCGCCGCCGAGGACGCACCGCAGTCGGTGCCGGTCCAGGGCGGGGACGGCGAGGGCGCGGAGCATGTCGCGGCGGAGGCCGAGCAGGAGGAGACCGGCGAGTCCCGCACCCGGCCGGCCCGGCGGCAGACGCCGCAGGAAGGTTCTTCTGCCGCCGCCCAGCCGCGCAAGCGGGGGCGGGCGGCGGCCCGGCGGCCCAGCGGGCGTGAGCGGCACGACGAGAAGATCACCGTGTACGTGTCGGCCGAGGAGCTGATGGACCTGGAGCACGCCCGGCTGGTGCTCCGGGGCGAGCACGGGCTGGCGGTGGACCGCGGCCGGATCGTCCGCGAGGCGGTGGCCGTGGTCCTGGCCGACCTGGAGTCCCGCGGGGACGCGAGCATCCTCGTACGTCGGCTGCGGGGCCGGTAGCGGTAGCCTGCGGGGGCTATGACCTCGTCCGACGTTCCTCTTCCCGGCGCCGGTGCCGGTCGTCGGCGCGCGCTGGGGCGGGGGCCGGGGGCCGGACCCCCCGCGCAACCGGAACCGCCCGATACCGCCCCCGAGCCCGCATTCGAGGCCGAGGCCGAGCCCGCACCCGAGGTCGTGCCTGAGGCCGAGGTCGAGGTCGTACCTGAGGTCGAGGTCGAGCCCGCACCCGAGGTCGTACCTGAGGCCGAGGCCGAGCCCGAGCCCGTCCCGGCACCGCGTCCGGAGCCGGAACGCGAGCCCCGGCCCGACGAACCCCGCGACGGCGTCTTCAAGGTCCGCCTGTCGAACTTCGAGGGCCCCTTCGACCTGCTCCTGCAGCTGATCTCCAAGCACAAGCTGGACGTCACCGAGGTCGCGCTGTCGAAGGTCACCGACGAGTTCATGGCCCACATCCGGGCCATGGGGCCGGACTGGGACCTCGACCAGACGACCGAGTTCCTGGTCGTCGCCGCCACGCTGCTCGACCTCAAGGCCGCCCGGCTGCTGCCCGCCGCCGAGGTGGAGGACGAGGCCGACCTCGCGCTGCTGGAGGCCCGGGACCTGCTGTTCGCGCGGCTGCTGCAGTACCGCGCGTACAAGCAGGTCGCCGACATCTTCAACGCGCGCCTGGACGAGGAGGCCCGCCGCTACCCCCGTACCGTCGGACTGGAGCCCCGGTACGCCGAGCTGCTGCCCGAGGTCGTCATCAGCATCGGTCCCGAGGGCTTCGCCCGGCTCGCGGTCAAGGCGATGCAGCCCAGGCCCAAGCCGCAGGTGTACGTCGACCACATCCACGCGCCGCTGGTGAGCGTGCAGGAACAGGCCGGGATCGTGGTCGCGCGGCTGCGGGAGCTGGGCGAGGCCAGCTTCCGGGCGCTGGTGGCGGACACCGACGACACCCTCACCGTCGTCGCCCGCTTCCTCGCCCTGCTGGAGCTGTACCGCGAGAAGGCCGTCGCCCTGGAGCAGGAGGCCGCGCTCGGGGAGCTGCTGGTGCGCTGGACCGGCGGGGACGCGGGCACCGCGCCGGTGGTCACCGACGAGTTCGACCGGCCGCCCGAGCAGCCGAAGGAGGAGAGGAATCCATGAGTGAGCCTGTCACCGACACCCCGGCCGAGTCGCCGGCCGTCGCCGGCCTCGACCTCAAGCCCGCCCTGGAGGCCATGCTCATGGTCGTGGACGAGCCCGCGACCGAGGAGCACCTGGCGAGGCTGCTTCAGCGGCCGAGGCGGCAGATCGCCGACGCGCTCAGGGAGCTGGCCGACGAGTACGCCGTCCAGGGCCGGGGCTTCGAGCTGCGGTTCGTCGCGGGCGGTTGGCGCTTCTCCACCCGCGCCGCGTACGCCCCGGCCGTCGAGCGGCTCGTCCTGGACGGCCAGACCGCCCGGCTCACCCAGGCGGCACTGGAGACCCTCGCGGTCGTCGCCTACCGCCAGCCGGTCAGCCGCAGCCGGGTCTCCGCCGTGCGCGGGGTCAACTGCGACGGCGTGATGCGCACCCTGCTCCAGCGCGGTCTGGTCGAGGAGGCGGGCACGGAACCCGAAACAGGTGCGATCCTGTACAGGACGACGAACTACTTCCTGGAGCGGATGGGCCTGCGCGGCCTGGACGAGCTTCCGGAGCTCGCGCCCTTCCTCCCGGAGGCGGAGGCGATCGAGGCCGAGACCCAGGAGGCGGTCCCGTCGTTCGACCCGGACGCGCCCGACGCGCCCGGCGGTCAGGACGCAGACGACTAAGACGGAAACCTTGATGCGAAGCAGCGGCAGCGGCAAGAGTGGCGGGCGGGGTAACTACCGTGGCGCCGGCAACAACCGGGACGAGCGGCAGGGGCAGGGCCGTCCCCGCAGGCCCCGCCCGGAGGAGCGCCGCTACGACGTGGGCCCCGGCGCCTCCCAGGACGGCCCCAAGTCGGGGCGCGGCGGCGCGGCCCGCGGCGGTGCCAAGGGCGGCCCGAAGAAGGCCCAGCCCCAGCGCGGCCGTACGGCGCCGGGCAGCTCCCGTGAGTACGAGGCACGGGCCGAGGAGCGCAATCGCGAGCGCTACGCCGGCAAGAAGGACGTGAAGCTGCCCAAGACCTTCCCGGGCGCCGAGCAGGAGGGCGAGCGGCTGCAGAAGGTCCTCGCGCGCGCGGGCTACGGCTCCCGGCGGGCCTGCGAGAAGCTGATCGACCAGGCGCGGGTCGAGGTGAACGGCGAGATCGTCACCGAGCAGGGCCGACGGATCGACCCGGAGAAGGACGAGGTCAGGGTCGACGGCCTGACGGTCGCGACGCAGTCGTACCAGTTCTTCTCGCTGAACAAGCCCGCCGGTGTCGTCTCCACCATGGAGGACCCGGAGGGGCGCCAGTGCCTCGGCGACTACGTCACCAACCGCGAGACGCGGCTGTTCCACGTCGGCCGGCTGGACACCGAGACCGAGGGCGTCATCCTGCTCACCAACCACGGCGAGCTGGCGCACCGCCTCACGCACCCGAAGTACGGCGTGACCAAGACCTACCTCGCGCACATCGTCGGCCCGATCCCGCGCGACCTCGGCAAGCGCCTGAAGGACGGCATCCAGCTGGAGGACGGCTACGCCCGCGCGGACCACTTCCGGGTCGTGGAGCAGACCGGCAAGAACTACCTGGTCGAGGTCGTCCTGCACGAGGGCCGCAAGCACATCGTGCGCCGGATGCTGGCCGAGGCCGGCTTCCCGGTCGACAAGCTCGTGCGCACGGCCTTCGGCCCGATCACCCTGGGCGACCAGAAGTCGGGCTGGCTGCGGCGGCTGTCGAACACCGAGGTCGGGATGCTGATGAAGGAAGTCGACCTCTGATCGTCACTTGCGGCTGATCGCCATCCCCCTTTATGGTCAACTTGACGATAAAAGGGGGATGGTCATATGCCCAAGCAGGCGGCCACCGGAGCACTGATCGGTCTGGCGCTCGGCGACGCTCTCGGCTACCCGACCGAATTCAAGACCGTGCCGCTCATCGAGACGATGTTCGGGCCCTGGCGGGAGATGGGGTTGCCGCAGCGGGCCCGGGTCTCCGACGACACCCAGATGACCCTCGCGGTCGGGCGCGGGCTCGCCACGGCCATGGAGCGCGGGCATCTCGCGCCCAAGCGGCTGGAGCGGCCGCTGCGCGAGGAGTTCGTGGACTGGTACCAGTCCCCGGACAACAACCGCGCCCCGGGCAACACCTGCCTGACCGCCTGCTCCCTGCTCAAGGAGGAGGGGCGCGCCTGGCAGGACGCCAGCCAGGTCGGTTCCAAGGGCTGCGGCGCCGACATGCGCGTCGCCCCGGTCGGGCTCGTCCCCGGTCTGAGCGGCGAACAGCGCTCCGGCGCCGCCCAGTTGCAGTCCGCGCTCACCCACGGCCACCCCACCGCGCTCGCCGCGAGCGACCTCACCGCCCACGCCGTCCACCTGCTCGCGCAGGGCACCGACCCGGCGGGACTCGTCGGACGGCTGCGCTCGTACGCCCTCGACCACCGCACGACCTACGACCACACGTGGCTCGGCGACCTGTGGACCCGCGCCCAGGACCCCGGCCCCGAGCACTTCATCGCGCGCGGCTGGGACGAGTGCCTGGCGGTCCTCGACCGGCTGGGGGAGGCCGTGCGGACCGTCTCGCCGGAGACGGACCCGTGCCTGGCCACCGGGGAGGGCTGGATCGCCGAGGAGGCGTTCGCCACCGGACTGCTGTGCTTCCTGCTCTTCCCCGACGAACCCGTCACCGCCCTGCGCCGGGCCGCCTGCACCTCCGGCGACTCCGACTCCATCGCCTGTCTCACCGGCGCGTTCGCGGGTGCCTGGCTGGGCGCGGACGCCTGGCCCGCCGACTGGGCCGGGCGGATCGAGTACCGAGGCGACCTTTTGGCCCTGGGAGCGCTCTGGGACGCTTGAGGCCATGATCGAAGACCTCGACCTCGACCTCGCGCCCGTGGTCGCCGAACAGCCCGACCCGCTGCTGTTCGCGACCGTCTCCGGAGCCCACCTCTACGGCTTCCCCTCGCAGGACTCCGACGTGGACCTGCGCGGGGTCCATCTCCTGCCCGCCGCCGACCTGGTCGGCCTGCGCGAGCCGGACGAGACCCGCTCGCGGGCCTGGGTGCGTTACGGCGTCGAGCTGGACCTCGTCACCCACGACCTGCGCAAGTTCGTCCGCCTGATGCTCCGCCGCAACGGCTATGTGCTGGAGCAGCTGCTCTCGCCCCTGGTCGTGCACACCGGGGACACGCACCGCGAGCTGGCCGCGCTGGCGCCCGGCGTCCTCACCAGCCACCATGCCCACCACTACCGGGGCTTCGCGGTGACCCAGTGGCGGCTGTTCGAGAAGACCGGCGAACTCAAGCCGCTGCTCTACACGTTCCGGGTGCTGCTCACCGGCATCCACCTCATGCGCAGCGGCGAGGTCCAGGCCCATCTGCCCACGCTGCTGGACGAGATCGGCGCCCCCGGCTATCTGCCCGAGCTGATAGCCGCCAAGCGGGAACGGGAGCACGGCACCGCCGACGTCACGCACGCGCGCGTGGAGGCCGACGTGGAGCGGCTGCACGCGGTGCTCGACGAGGCCCAGGCCGGCTCAGCCCTCCCCGACGCGCCCGGCGCGTACGACGTCCTGCACGACCTCGTGGTCCGCGTGCGCTTGCAGGGCTGAGTCCCGGCGCACCCGGAACAGGAAGTCGGCCACGCGCGCGTGGTCCGGCTCCGGGGGGAGCGGGGTGCGGTGAAGGGCCCGCTCCGTCTCCGCCGCGAGCCGGGCCATCCGCGCCTCGACCTCGGGCCAGGGGACCTCGCCGCGCTTCACCGCGAGGAGCGGCTCGCGCCGGTCCCCGACGTCGACGCGCAGCTCGCCGGTCCGCAGCAGGTCCCGCGCGCTGTTCAGCAGCCGCAGCAGGTGCATGGCGTGCTTCCAGCGCGGGGCGCCCGTCGCGCGCACGTCGGCCTCCAGCTTCCGGCGCTGGCCGAGGGCGTAGCGTGTGAAGGTGTCGTACGCCCGGCGGGAGAGGAAGGCGCCGCGCAGCGCGAGCAGTTCCCGGCCGGTGTCGTCCACGTACTCCACCAGCGGGGAGTGCAGGCACTCCAGGATGTTCGGGTTGCCGCGCAACGCCAGCTCGCAGAACCGCTCCAGCTCCCAGGAGAACTGCTCCTCGCCCGGCCCCTCCACATGCGTCGGCGGCTTCTCGAAGTGCCAGAACAGGGGAGTGGGGGCGAGGAACACCCCTCGCCGGTCGGTGTCGCTCGCGTCCGTGGCCAGGCCGAACGCCCGTGACCCCATGACGCAGGCGTAGATCGTGTGCTCGCGCACCAGGTCGTCGGGCTGCATGGGCGGAGCGTACGCGGCCCCCTCACACCAGGCGGATCGAATTTCCCTGCACCTTGATCGTTTTCGGGGGCAGCGGCCGGGCCGCGGGGCCGTGGGCCACCGAGCCGTCGGCGATGTGGAACCTGCTGCCGTGGCACGGACAGTCGATGGTGCCGTTCGCGACCCGGCTCACCGTGCAGCCCTCGTGCGTGCAGATCGCCGAGAAGGCCTTGAAGTCGCCCTTCGCCGGCTGGGTGACGACGACCTTCTGCGCCGCGAAGACCTTGCCGCCGCCCTCCGGGACCTCACTGGTGTCTCCCAGCGGCCTGCCGCCGCCCTGCGAGCCGTTGCCGCCGCCGCACGCCGCGAGGGGTGCGAGCAGTACCGCCGCTCCCGTCACCACCACCGTGCGCCGCTTCGCATCCTCGGCCATGCCACCCTCCGTACAGACGCAGAAAACCGGTGCATACCGGATGCTTCGCATCGTCTCAGTGATCGGGCGCCGTGCGCCCGGCCCGCACGCGCTGACTACGCTGGACGGGCCAACAACCGATCCGTATGTCAGCAAGGAGCAGCGCCGTGGCGGTACGAGCGGTCCGTGGGGCCGTCCAACTGGAGCGGGACGAGGCCGCGCACATGGACGAGCAGGTCGGAGCCCTGCTCACAGCCCTGCTGGAGCGCAACGGACTGACGGCCGACGACCTCATCAGCATCTGGTTCACGGCCACTGCCGACCTGCACAGCGACTTCCCGGCCGCCGCGGCCCGCAAGCTCGGCATCGTCGACGTCCCGCTGATCTGCGCCCAGGAACTCGACATCGAGGGCGCCATGCCCCGGGTCGTCCGGATCCTCGCCCACATCGAGACCGACCAGCCCCGCTCCGGGATCCAGCACGTCTACCTCGGTGCCGCGGCCGCCCTGCGCAAGGACATCGCCCAGTGAGAACCGCACTCGTCGTCGGCACCGGCCTCATCGGCACCTCCGCCGCCCTGGCCCTCGTCCAGCGGGGCGTCACCGTCCACCTCGCCGACCACGACCCCGAGCAGGCGCGTACGGCGGCCGCGCTGGGCGCCGGCACCGACGCGGCCCCCGACGGCCCGGTCGACCTCGCGCTCGTGGCCGCCCCGCCCGCGCACGTCGCCGCCGTGCTCGCCGACGCCATGCGCCGCGGCGCGGCCCGCGGCTACCTGGACGTGGCCAGCGTCAAGGGCGGCCCGCGCCGCGAGCTGGAGGCCCTCGGCCTGGATCCGGCGGTGATGACGAGGTACCTCGGCACCCACCCCATGTCCGGCCGCGAGAAGTCCGGCCCGCTGGCCGCGAGCGCCGACCTCTTCGAGGGACGCCCCTGGGTGCTCACCCCGACCCGGGACACCGACACCGAGGTGCTGAACCTCGCCCTGGAGCTGGTCTCGCACTGCCGGGCCGTACCGGTCGTCATGGACGCCGACGCCCACGACCGCGCCGTGGCCCTCGTCTCCCACATGCCCCACCTGGTGTCCAGCATGGTCGCCGCCCGGCTGCAGCACGCCGAGGAGGCCGCCGTACGGCTGTGCGGCCAGGGCATCCGGGACGTGACCCGGATCGCCGCCTCCGACCCGCGCATGTGGATCGACATCCTGTCCGCGAACCCGGGCCCGGTCGCCGACCTGCTCTCCGACGTCGCCGCCGACCTGGACGAGACCGTGCGGGCCCTGCGCGCCCTGCAGTCCTCCGACGAGGCCGAGCGGCACGAGGGCACCGCCGGCATCGAGGACGTGCTGCGCCGCGGCAACGCGGGCCAGGTGCGGGTACCCGGCAAGCACGGCTCCGCGCCGCGGGTCTACGAGGTCGTGGCCGTGCTGATCGACGACCAGCCCGGGCAGCTGGCCCGCATCTTCGCCGACGCCGGACGGGCCGGGGTCAACATCGAGGACGTACGGATCGAGCACGCGACGGGGCAGCAGGCGGGCCTGGTGCAGCTGAGCGTGGAGCCGAAGGCGGTGCCGGTGCTGAAGGAGGCGCTGCGCGAGCGGGGCTGGGCGCTGCGGCAGTAGGGCACCCGGTCCCGACCGGCGGTCGTCCGTTCGGGTCACCCGCACCCAGTAACCTTGTGCAGGGCGCACTCGCTCCCCGCACTCCGCCCCCACCGCACCAGGAAGGTGTCCCTCCGTGGAAAACGGCGCCCCGACCGCCAAGTCCGTGATCGTCGCGATCGACGGCCCCTCCGGCACGGGCAAGTCGAGCACCTCGAAGGCCGTGGCCGCGCAGCTCGGCCTGAGCTACCTGGACACCGGCGCCCAGTACCGGGCGATCACCTGGTGGATGGTGACCAACGGCATCGACCTGGAGGACCCGACCGCCATCGCCGCTGTGGCCGGCAAGCCCGAGATCGTCTCCGGCACCGACCCGGACAAGCCGACCATCACGGTCGACGGCGTGGACGTGGCCGGCCCGATCCGCACCCAGGAGGTCACCTCCCAGGTCAGCGCCGTCAGCGCGGTGCCCGAGGTGCGTGCCCGCATCACCGAGCTGCAGCGCACGATCGCCGCGGGCGCGGAGCACGGCATCGTGGTCGAGGGCCGCGACATCGGTACGACCGTGCTGCCGGACGCCGACCTGAAGATCTTCCTCACCGCCTCACCGGAGGCCCGCGCGGCCCGCCGCAGCGGCGAGCTGAAGGGCGCCGACATCCACGCCACCCGCGAGGCGCTGATCAAGCGGGACGCGGCGGACTCCTCGCGCAAGACCTCGCCGCTCGCCAAGGCGGACGACGCCGTCGAGGTGGACACCACCGAGCTGACCCTCGCCCAGGTCATCGAGTGCGTCGTCACCCTGGTCGAGGAGAAGCGGGCCGGGAAGTGAGCGTTCCGTCCGAGCGGGGTGCCGAGATCGGCCGGCGCATCGGCGTCGGCCTGATGTACGGCCTGTGGAAGCCGCGCGTGCTCGGCGCCTGGCGGGTGCCCGCCACCGGCCCGGTGATCTTCGCGGTCAACCACTCCCACAACATCGACGGCCCGATGGTCATGGGCGTCGCCCCCCGGCCGACCCACTTCCTGATCAAGCAGGAGGCGTTCGTCGGCCCCCTCGGCTCCTTCCTGACCGGCATCGGCCAGCTGAAGGTCGACCGCACCTCCGCCGACCGCGCCGCCATCACCGAGGCGCTCGGCGTCCTGCGCAGCGGCGGCGTGCTGGGCATCTTCCCGGAGGGCACCCGGGGCGAGGGCGACTTCGCCTCCCTGCGCACCGGGCTCGCCTACTTCGCGGTCCGCAGCGGGGCGCCGATCGTGCCCATCGCCGTGCTGGGAAGTTCCGGGCGGCCGGGACGGTTGGTCAAGGCACTGCCCCCGCTGCGCTCCCGCGTCGACGTCGTCTTCGGCGACCCCTTCGAGGCGGGCGACGGCAGCGGGCGGCGCACGCGCGGGGCGCTGGACGAGGCGACCGCGCGCATCCAGAAGCAGCTCACCAGCCACCTGGAAAACGCCAGGCGCCTGACCGGGCGCCAAGCGACACTTGAGTAGTGGATCGGCCCATGCGGGGCCTTTCCACCGATCACCACGAATGAACGACGAGGTACGGACTTCATGAACGACGACATCCAGCCGGGCGGCTCGGACGCGTACGAGGATGCGCACGAGTACGACCACGGGGCTCTCGGCGACGCCGAGTACGCGGAGTTCATGGAGCTCGCCGCGGAAGAGGGCTTCGACATCGAGGACGTCGAGGGCGCCATCGAGGCGGCAGGCCACGGCCCGCTGCCCGTGCTCGCCGTCGTCGGCCGCCCCAATGTCGGCAAGTCGACCCTGGTGAACCGGATCATCGGCCGCCGCGAGGCCGTGGTCGAGGACCGGCCGGGCGTCACCCGCGACCGGGTCACCTACGAGGCCGAGTGGGCCGGCCGCCGCTTCAAGGTGGTCGACACCGGCGGCTGGGAGCAGGACGTCCTCGGCATCGACGCCTCCGTCGCCGCCCAGGCCGAGTACGCGATCGAGGCGGCCGACGCGGTCGTCTTCGTCGTGGACGCCAAGGTCGGCGCGACCGACACCGACGAGGCGGTCGTACGGCTGCTGCGCAAGGCCGGCAAGCCGGTCGTGCTGTGCGCCAACAAGGTCGACGGCCCGAGCGGCGAGGCCGACGCGGCCTACCTGTGGAACCTGGGTCTCGGCGAGCCGCACCCGGTCTCCGCGCTGCACGGCCGCGGCACCGGCGACATGCTGGACGCCGTCCTGGAGGCGCTGCCCGAGGCGCCCGCGCAGACCTTCGGCACCGCGATCGGCGGCCCCCGCCGCATCGCGCTCATCGGCCGCCCGAACGTCGGCAAGTCCTCCCTGCTGAACAAGGTGGCCGGCGAGGAGCGCGTCGTCGTCAACGAGCTGGCGGGCACCACCCGCGACCCGGTCGACGAGATCATCGAACTCGGCGGCAAGACCTGGAAGTTCGTGGACACCGCCGGCATCCGCAAGCGCGTCCACCTCCAGCAGGGCGCCGACTACTACGCCTCCCTGCGCACGGCCGCGGCCGTCGAGAAGGCCGAGGTCGCGGTCGTCCTCATCGACGCCTCCGAGAACATCTCCGTCCAGGACCAGCGGATCGTCACCATGGCGGTCGAGGCGGGTCGCGCCCTGGTCATCGCCTACAACAAGTGGGACACCCTCGACGAGGAGCGCCGCTACTACCTGGAGCGGGAGATCGAGACCGAGCTGGGCCAGGTCGCCTGGGCCCCGCGGGTGAACGTCTCGGCGCGCACCGGCCGCCACATGGAGAAGCTGGTCCCGGCGATCGAGACCGCCCTCGCCGGCTGGGAGACCCGCGTCCCCACCGGCCGTCTCAACGCCTTCCTCGGCGAGCTGGTCTCGGCCCACCCGCACCCGGTCCGCGGCGGCAAGCAGCCGCGCATCCTGTTCGGCACCCAGGCCGGCACCAAGCCGCCCCGCTTCGTCCTCTTCGCCTCCGGCTTCATCGAGGCGGGCTACCGCCGCTTCATCGAGCGCCGGCTGCGCGAGGAGTTCGGTTTCGAGGGCACCCCGATCCACATCTCGGTGCGGGTGCGCGAGAAGCGCGGCGCGAAGAAGAAGTAGCAGGACACGCGAGGCAAGCAGCCGTCGTACGACGTGAGGGCGGCCCCGGCCGAGAAGGCCGGGGCCGCCCTTTTTGTGCGCCTCACGTGCCCCGGCGCGGTCCCGGGGGCAGCGCCGGGGCGATGTGGTGCATCCCGGCGTCGTGCGGCTGCGGCCGCCCGAGCGTGCCGATGCGCTGCCACTGCGACTGCTGGCGGGCGCTGTAGGCTCCGGCGCTGTAGGCGCTGTACGAACTGCTGAACGACCCCGCCCGATGCCCGCCGTACGCGCCCGTGACGCCCGGGAGTTCACCGAAGGGACTGAACCTCAGCCCCTCCTCCCCGCTGCGGTCCCCCGGCAGTGTGCGGAAGGCCTTGACCCATTCCGTGTAGAGCATGTCGTAGATCGGCGTGGCCGACCCCCCTGCGACCCCGTCCTGCGCCGTGCGGGCGGCGGGAACGGTGACGAAGGAGGGTCGGCGAGGGGGTGGAGTGTCGTATGTGTGCACGTATGTCCAAACGACGGGACCCCGTCAAGAGATGCGGCCCCGGCAGGTCTTTCGGGAGCGTGGGGCGTCACGTACCGGCGAGGGGCAGCGCGGCGGCGACCAGCCTGCCCGCTGCCGCCGCCTTGTCGAGGGACTCGCGCAGCAGGTCCTCCCGGGGCTGCCGCCCGATCGAGCCCACCGGCGCCGCGAACATCAGCACCTGCTGGTGCTTGTTCGCCGCGGCCCGCCAGCTGTCGGTCACCTGCAGCGGCTGGTGCGCCCGCCACCAGGCGACGGGCTGCCCGCCGGTCGCCGAGGGCTGGAGCACCGCGTGCAGCTGGCCCACGGCGAGGAGCACCGACCAGCCGTGCAGTACCGCCGGCACGGACACCAGCTCCGTCACCTGCTCGAAGCCCTGCTCGATGAGCAGCGGCAGGAATTCGTCGCCGGGTCCGGCGGTGCCCGGGCGCACGATCGGCGTGGTCGGCTCGACCACGAGCGCGGGGTGCAACTCGCCTTCGAGCAGGACGAGTCCGCTGGTCACGCCGAGCACCGCCTGCTCGGGCACGGACTTGTGCGGCTCACCCGAGCCCGCGCCCACGCCGGCGGCGCCGCCGCCGATGGAGCGGACGGCGCCCTGGAGCTGCTCCTCGGTGACCTGGACGACCTGCGAGGGCAGGCAGCTGGCGTGGGCGAAGGCCAGGACGGCGGTCTCGTCGCCGACGAACAGAACGGTGCTGGTGCGCTCCTGTCCGGCGTCACCGGGGGTGCGGCAGGAGGTGCAGTCGTAACTGCCCGGGGTGTTCTCGTCGGCGAGCAGCCGGTCGGCTTCTTCGTCGCCGATCTCGGCGCGTACCTCGTCACTGACGTCGAGCATGCGCGGCACGGTGGCTCCCTCGGGATGCGGTGCTGGGTCGGCCGGGTGGCTCCCGGCCGATGAGCCGCGGGGTGTACGGGCTCATGAAGAAGACAACGGACGTCCTGTGGTGGGAGTCACGCCCCGGCGAGGACCGGTTCGCACCAACCGCCGCGCACGGTCACCGGACGTGCGGAATCGGCCACTCATCGTCAACTGCCGGGCCAGTCAAGGACTTTGAACGGGTGAAGAGAATCACGTTTCCGGTCACTGCCTGGTCGAAAAATCGGGAAATCGGCGGATGTAGTGGGTGGCCGAAAAATGCGGCTACCGTTGGTAACGGCCAACTGGCCTGGAAGAACGGGGAGTTGGTTGATTCCGGCGGCTCGACCTCCTTACATTCCTCCGCCGTGTGCAACGAGCACCGCTCGGGAACGTCCACCGCCCGGCACCGGCAGCACCAGCGCCGGCACCGGGGCACGGCGGACGGGGCGGGCGCGACGAGCCGCGTTCATGCGCGGCGAGGCGTGCTCCGCCTGGGGGACCCCGGGTTCGTGGAGAGGGAATTACATGTCCGAGTGTGCCGATACCACCCGCAGCACCGACCGTCCCGACGGCGCCCGCAGGGGCCGTACGACGGCCGCGCTCGCCGGAGCCGCGCTGCTCGCCCCGCTGGGGCTGCTGGCCGCGACCGGCAACGCCGCCGCCGCGGACAACGGGGTGTGGGACCGCATCGCCCAGTGCGAGAGCGGCGGCAACTGGCACATCAACACCGGCAACGGCTACTACGGCGGGCTCCAGTTCTCCGCCTCGACCTGGCGCGCGTACGGCGGCACCGCCTACGCCCCGACGGCCGACCAGGCCTCCAGGAGCGCGCAGATCGCCGTCGCCACCCAGGTCCAGCAGGCCCAGGGCTGGGGCGCCTGGCCCGTCTGCTCGGGCCGCGCCGGAGCCTACGGCGCCGCACCCGCGGCCGACCGCACCGGCTCGTCCGGTTCGGCCGATCCGAAGGGCGTGACGACGAAGTCCGCCCCCACCCGGTCCGCTCCGGTGCAGGCGCCGGAACGCACGGAGACCCACCAGGGCCGCAGCTCCTCGCGCGGTGACTACACCGTCCGCGAGGGCGACACCCTGAGCGCGATCGCCGCCCGGCACGGGACCACCTGGCAGCGGCTCTACGCCGCCAACAAGAAGGTCATCGGCGGCGACCCGGACCTGATCGTGCCCGGCCAGCGCCTGGCACTCTGAGCCCGGAGCACCACCAGGACAGCCGCTGCCCACCCCGGGCAGCGGCTGTTGTGTGTGGAATCCGTGAAATTCCTATGCTCTGTCAGCCGCCTTGGTGGTGAACGGTATTGCGGGGAGAATCCTGCCCGCGCCGTGCCCTGATCCCCGCCGCGCTGCTTTCCGCCGGGCAATTCGAAGCGGTGCGCGCGGCGCCTGTGAATTCCCTCTGATTGCCGACGCGGGCCGTGCGGAAACCCTCGTACGTGTGACGCCCGCCGCGGAGCCGCTGATGTCGCCGCGGGGGACGGATGGCCCCGGAAGCTGTGACAGAAGTGTGACCGGGAGCAGATCGTCCTCTTACCTTGCTAGCGTGGGGGCATGGCACCGATTCCCACTCCGCCCGCGGAGCCCCACGACAGTCCGGACGGGTATCTCGGCCTCGACGCCGCCGACGCCGAGCGGCTCGCCCGGCAGCGGGGCTGGTCGACCGTGCGGGCGCTGGCGCCGGGCACGGTCATCACCATGGAGTACCGGGCGGGCCGGCTGAACTTCGAGGTGAGCGACGGCCGGGTGATCCGCGCCTGGAAGGGCTGAGCGCCCACCGACGGCACACGTCGAAGGCCCCGCCCCCAGAAAAAAGGGGAGCGGGGCCTTCGCCGTGTCGCGGGGGGGGGTGCGTACCGGCCCCGCGGCCGTGTCCGGCCGTCAGCCGCCGGTGACGGGGCGGGCCTGCTGGGCCGTGCCGCGGGGCACACGATGGTCCGTGTGCGGCGGGCGGCGGCTGCCCGCCGGGGTGACCGGGGTGCGCTCCGCGCGGGCCGTGTGCGGCCCCGGGGCCAGATGGGCGAGGCCCCGGGAGGCGCGGGTGGAGGCGACCGGCTCGCGCGCGGGGGAGGGCTGCTCGGCCGGCGGGGCGCTGCGCGGCTTGAGCACCACCGGGGTGACCGGTACGGCCGGTTCGGGCGCGGGGCGGCTGCGGCGGGCCCGCCAGCGGTCGCGCAGTTCGAACAGCCAGTCCTCGGTCCTGGCGATCAGCGGCTCGAACCAGGGCATGGCGAGCAGGATCAGCAGGCCCGCGGCCCAGCCCAGCAGCACGTCGCTCAGCCAGTGCGTACCGAGGTAGACGGTGGTCATGCCGACGCCGAGCGCGGTGATCGCCGACAGCGCCGACAGCCAGCGGCGCGCCCGCGGGGTGGAGGCCAGATACGCCAGGATTCCCCAGGTCACGACCGCGTTGGCGGTGTGGCCGCTGGGAAATATATCGCCGCCCCGCATCATCTCGTTCGAGCCGATCACGGTCGCGTAGTGCGGACCGAGGCGCCCCATCCCGTACTTGGCGGCGCCGACCGTGATGTTCAGCAGCAGCAGTGAGGCGGCCAGGGTCAGCAGCGGGCGCAGCGTGTGCTGCCGCCAGGAGCGCCAGCCGAGCCACGCCGCGACCATCACGGCGGTGGGGCCGCGCTGGCCGAGCACCACGTAGTAGTCGAGGAAGGCGTGGATCTGCGGCCACTGCTGGTAGGGCCGGAAGAACATGACCTGCCAGTCGAGCCGCACCAGCCAGGACGTGATCACCACGGCCCACACGATCGCCAGGTAGAAGGCCAGGGTCGCCGTGAACAGAACGACCCGGTGCCGGCTCATCTTCGGCACATCGATGTGGGCCGGCCGTTCCGGCTCGCGGTCCAGCCTGGCGAACACCCGGTCCAGACGCCGGGTGAGGTTTCGTTCGGTACGCACCCAATCGACGTTACAGCGAGTGAGCTGTGAACCCCGTCGAAACAGCGTCTTTGTGATGACGATGTGATGTGGCAAACCTCTCAAGGGTGGCTTGAATTCCGGGGATTCCGCAATCCGGTGATGCGGTCGCCTTCAATTCCTTTGATCATGCCGGATGTTGTTTATATGGCGCTTATGAATGCGTTAACCCGGCCCTGGCGCGGAATTCTCCGGAGCGTCACCGCCCCCCAGAAGTCGATCATGGCGGGCCGGAGCCGTTCAACCAGAACGCCCCATAGACCGCCGAGGCGACGGCCAGGCACACGATGACCGGCACGGACCTGCCCGTGCGCGGCCGGGCCAGGGCGCGGGCGAGCGGGAGCAGCACCGGGAACGCGGGCAGCAGCAGCCGGGGCTTGGAGCCGAAGTAGCTCGACGCGCACAGGGCGAGGGCGAGGACGACGCCCGTGTACACCAGCAGTTCGACGGGCTGCCGCTGCCGGACGCCGGTGAGGTAGAGCCACAGCAGCAGGGCGACCCCGACGATCAGTCCGGCGCCCGCCAACGCGGACGGAAACGACGTGAACTTGGCGGCCACGAAACAAGCGAAGGCGTAGCCGCCGTCGAAGCCGTTGCGCCAGCCGGCCTGTACGTCCAGGTAGCCGAGCGGGCCCGCGCCGGTGCGCCGTCCCACCCAGAGGACGTAGCCGGCGGCCCCGAGCGGGGCGAGCAGCGCCCCGCTGATCGGGCCGATCAGGGCCGCCGGCCGCCTGAGGGTTCGCCGTGGCTGGTCGCGCGGCTCCCCGCACCCCTCGGGTGCGCTGCTCCGCGCGAACGACACAGCCGCCGCCACCCACACCGCCGCGACCACCGCCGCCCCCACCGGCCGGGTCAGCCCCGCCAGCGCCGCCAGCAGCCCGGCGCTGACCCAGCGCCGGGTCAGCAGCGCGTACAGCGACCAGGCCGCCAGCGCCGTGAACAGCGACTCGCTGTAGGCCATCGACTGCACGATCCCCACGGGCAGCGCCGCCCACAGCACGGCCGCGCAGACCCCGGCCCGGGCGTCGTACAGCCGCTCCGCGACCGCGTAGATCCCCGCGGCGGCGGCCAGGGAGGCGAGCAGGCTGACCGCGAAGCCCGCGTCCGCGTACGACAGTGGCGCATTCGCGTGCCCCAGCCGCTCCAGCCACGGCAGCAGCGGGAAGAACGCCAGGTTGGAGTGGACGTCGCCGTTCGGCAGGCGCACCTCGTAGCCGTAGCCCAGCTCGGCGACCCGCGTGTACCACAGCGCGTCCCAGCGCGCGGTGAGCAGGGTGTACGCGCTCGTGCCGCGCGCGGCGCTCCATACCGCCAGCACCACCAGCCCCAGCGCGCGCACCGCCGCACAGCCCAGCAGGGCCGGGGCGGCGCGGCGGAGAAGAGAGGCGCGGGGCGCGGTCGCGCGCACGTCAAGAACGGTCACGGGCTCGATTATCGGACGGCCGGCGAACCGGCCTGGCCCCCGGGGCGGGGACGGGAAGCAGGCCGACAATTCACCTGAAAAGGGGCGAAGTGACGTAAACCACACGGCTTTCGGGGGGGGGTGTGAGAGGTCCGCCACGTGAACGCGGGGCGGACTCGCGTACGCTGACGAGTCACCCGCGTGGTGTCGAGCGGGCCGGAGACACCGCTCCTCTCCGGCCGTACGACAGGGAGTCCCCACCCGTCGGTCGCCGCACGCGAGGGATCAGCTGGGAGGTACGCGCATGTCCGGGACGAGCACGGCTGCCGTGCGGCCGCGCCGTCGGGACGCCGGAGCAGGTGCGGGCCGCTGGGTCGTCCTCGTCGTCCTGTGCGCCAGCCTGCTGCTCGTCGCCCTCGACGCGACCGTGCTGCACGTGGCGGTCCCCGCCGTCACCGCGGACCTCAGGCCGAGCGCCATAGAGCTGCTCTGGATCGTCGACGTCTACCCGCTGGTCTGCGCCTCGCTGCTGATCCTCTTCGGCACGCTCGGCGACCGGATCGGCCGCAGACGCGTCCTGCTCCTCGGCTACGGCCTCTTCGGCGTCGCGTCGGCCGGGGCCGCCTTCGCGCCGACCGCCGAGACGCTGATCCTCGCCCGCGCGCTGCTCGGCGTCGGCGGAGCCATGATCATGCCGGCGACGCTGTCGATCCTGCGCCAGGTCTTCCCCGACCGGCGCGAGCGCGCGCTCGCCATCGGCATCTGGAGCGCGGTCGCCGCCGTCGGCGCGGCGGTCGGCCCGCTGCTCGGCGGCTTCCTGCTGGAGCACTTCTGGTGGGGCGCGGTCTTCCTCGTCAACATCCCGCTGATGCTGGTCTGCCTTCCGGTCGGCCGGATCCTGTTGCCCGAGTCCCGGGGCGACCGCGACGGCCCCTGGGACGTGACCGGCGCCCTGATGGCGGCCGGCGGTCTGTCCGGCGTCGTCCTCGGCGTGAAGCGGCTGGGCGGCGGCGAGGCTCCGGCGAGCCCCTTCACCGTGCTGCCGCTGCTGGCCGGCGCCGCCCTCCTCGTCCTGTTCGTACGACGCCAGCGGCGGCTGCCGCATCCGCTGGTCGATCTGCGGATGTTCCGCCGGCCCGCGTTCACGACCGCGGTCGGCTGCATCGTGCTGGCGATGCTCGCACTGGTCGGCCTGGAGCTGATCGCCGCGCAGTATCTGCAACTGGTCCTCGGGCTGTCGCCGCTCCGGACGGGCCTGAGGCTGCTGCCGCTGACCGTCGCCGCGATGGCGGCGGGCCTGGCGGGCGCGCGGCTGCTGCGCCGCTTCGGACCGCGCCGGATGGTGTGCGCCGGCTTCGTGCTGACCGCCGCCGCCGTCCTGACGCTCACCGCGATGGGCGGCAGCGACGACGTGCCGCTGCTGCTCTGCGGTTTCGTGCTGCTCGGCTTCGGGCTGGAGACCACGCTCTTCGGGGCGTACGAGTCGATGCTCAGCGAGGCCCCGGCGGACCAGGCCGGCGGGGCCGCCGCGATCGGCGAGACGTCGTACCAGCTCGGCGCCGGCATCGGCATCGCCCTGCTCGGCACTGTGATGAACGCCGCCTACGCGCCGGGGCTGCGGTCGGTGCCGGGCGTGCCGCGGCACGCCTCGCGCGCGGCCGGGCACTCGCTCGGCGAGGCCTACGACATGGCCGGCCGGCTCGGCGGTGACGCCGGGGCCGCGCTGCGGCAGGCCGCGCGGGACTCCTTCGTGCACGGGCTGCATGTGACGCTGCTCGTGAGCGCGGGGCTGTTGCTGCTGGGCGCGGTGATCGCGCTGCGGCTGCCGCGGACCATGCAGTGCGTGGAGCCCGCGGCGGCGGTGGAGCTGCCGGGCCCGAGGGAAGTGACGGAGTCCCGCGTCTCGGCCGGCCGTACCGCCTGACGTACTGGACGTGTGCGGCACCGCGCCGTAACGTCGGCCCCGAACTGTGACTAGCGGTGCTAGTTTTCATTGTGCCGGAGGGTGTCCCATGTCCGCGTCCTCGACGTTGCCCGCCTTCGATCCCGCCGACCCGCTCGGGATCGACGACCTGCTGGAACCGGAAGACCTGGCCGTGCGGGACACGGTGCGGGCCTGGGCGGCGGACCGGGTGCTGCCGTACGTCGCCGACTGGTACGAGCGGGGTGAGCTGCCCGGCATCCGGGAACTCGCGCGCGAACTGGGCTCGATCGGCGCCCTCGGCATGTCCCTGACCGGATACGGCTGCGCGGGCGCCACGGCCGTGCAGTACGGCCTGGCCTGCCTGGAGCTGGAGGCCGCCGACTCCGGCATCCGCTCCCTGGTCTCCGTGCAGGGCTCGCTCGCCATGTACGCGATCCACCGGTTCGGCAGCGAGGAGCAGAAGGGGCGGTGGCTGCCCCGCATGGCGGCCGGCGAGGTGATCGGCTGCTTCGGGCTGACCGAGCCCGACCACGGTTCCGACCCCGCCTCGATGCGCACCCGCGCCAAGCGCGACGGCACCGACTGGGTGCTGAACGGCCGCAAGATGTGGATCACCAACGGCTCCGTCGCCGGGGTGGCCGTCGTCTGGGCGCAGACCGAGGAGGGCATCCGGGGCTTCGTCGTCCCGACCGGCACCCCTGGTTTCTCGGCGCCCGAGATCAAGCACAAGTGGTCGCTGCGCGCCTCCGTCACCAGCGAACTCGTCCTGGACGACGTACGGCTGCCCGCGGACGCCGTCCTGCCGGAGGTCACCGGCCTGCGCGGACCGCTCAGCTGTCTGTCGCACGCCCGCTACGGCATCGTCTGGGGCGCGATGGGCGCGGCGCGCAGCAGCTTCGAGGCGGCCCTCGACTACGCGAGGTCGCGGGAGCAGTTCGGGCGGCCCATCGGCGGCTTCCAGCTCACCCAGGCCAAGCTCGCCGACATGGCGGTCGAACTGCACAAGGGAATCCTGCTCGCCCACCATCTCGGGCGGCGGATGGACGCCGGCCGCCTGCGTCCGGAGCAGGTCAGCTTCGGCAAACTCAACAACGTCCGCGAGGCCGTCGAGATCTGCCGTACGGCGCGGACGATCCTCGGTGCCAACGGGATCTCCCTCGAATACCCCGTGATGCGGCACGCGACGAACCTCGAATCGGTGCTCACCTACGAGGGCACCGTCGAGATGCACCAGCTCGTGCTGGGCAAGGCGCTCACCGGGCTCGACGCCTTCCGGTGAGCCCGCGAGCAGGCAGGGCCGACGGGCGGCCCTGCCTCAGCTCTGGTTGAAGAAGCCGTCCTCGCGGCGCGCGGCCGGCTCACCGCTGATGATCTCGGTGTCGGCCGGGGTCAGCAGGAAGACCCGGGTCGCCACCCGCTCGATCGTGCCCCGCAGGCCGAAGATCAGCCCCGCCGCGAAGTCCACCACGCGCTTGGCGTCGGCGGGCTCCATCGCCGTGAGGTTCATGATGACCGGGACGCCGTCCCGGAACAGCTCGCCGATGGCGCGGGCGTCCCGGAAGCTGTCCGGGGTCACCGTGCCGATCCGGCGGCCCTTCTCCTCGGCCGTGTCCGAGGCCACCTTGACCCGGGGGTCGGTCACCCAGGCGCCCCCGGCCTCGGTGCCCTCGGAGTACTCGTCGTCGTAGTAACGCTCGTCATCGTTGTCGTCGACGAGGCCGAGCCACGCACTCGCCTTGCGTACCGATCCCATGGACGCCTCCTCTCACAGCGGTCATTCTTGCTTTCCGCACCCCTATGGTCATCCATGATGCGGACGGTGCGCCAAGTGGATAGACGCCGCGCGGGGGGTTTGTGACGGTACTGGTGCACAGCCGATCCGTCGAGAGCCCTTGTCCCCCAAGGGGCATGACGCGTATGGCTGCTGACTGTGAGTGAAATATGATCGTCGGCGGCGGACGGGTGATCGTCACTGCGTACGGGTGAAGCCAACGCCGCACCACATCACGGGGGATCGGAACGTGTTCGGAATCGTCAGGCCCTGCTCGCACCGGCTCGGGGACCGGCTCAAGACCGAGTGGATGGCGCACTTGTGCGGGCTGTGCCTCGCGCTGCGTCGCGACCACGGACAGTTCGCGCGCATCGTGACGAACTACGACGGCCTGCTGATATCGGTGTTGACGGATGCTCAGGCCGGGCCGGCCGAGGCCTCCCGCCGTACGGCGGGGCCGTGCGCGCTGCGCGGGATGCGGACCGCGTCCGTCGCCCAGGGCGAGGGCGCGCGGCTCGCCGCCGCCGTCTCGCTGGTGCTCGCCGCCGCGAAGGTCCGCGACCATGTCGCCGACCGGGACGGGCTGCTGGCCCGCAGGCCCGTGGCCGCCGCGGCCCGCCGGGTCGCCGCCGGCTGGGGCCGGGCCGGGGCCCGCGGCGGGGCGGCGGTCGGCTTCGACACCGGCGTCCTCGTCGAGGCCGTCGACCGCCAGCTCGGCCTGGAGACCCTCGCCGGGTACGGCACGCCGATCCTGACGGTCACCGAGCCGACCGAGACCGCGACGGCGGCCGCCTTCGCCCATACCGCGGTGCTGGCCGGGCGGCCGGGCAACGCGCGCCCCCTCGCGGAGGCCGGCCGGCTCTTCGGCCGGCTCGCGCATCTGCTGGACGCCGTGGAGGACC
Source organism: Streptomyces sp. NPDC104106 (assembly GCF_055584345.1). Lineage (NCBI taxonomy): Bacteria > Bacillati > Actinomycetota > Actinomycetes > Kitasatosporales > Streptomycetaceae > Streptomyces > Streptomyces sp. NPDC104106. The sequence goes on along the minus strand of NZ_JBVJMF010000021.1, from coordinate 106,123 downwards.
AGCAGACGGACGCCCTGACGGGTGCCTGGAACCCCCTCACCGCCACGGGCACCTCGCGCGAGGAGGCCCGCCGGCTCGCCGACGACGCCCTGCACGGCATCCGGCTCGCCCTGGGCGACGCCGAGTTCGCCGACGGTGCGCTGGTGCACCGGCTGCTCGTGCACGAGCTACGGCGGTCGGTGGACCGGGCGTTCACCCCGCACCAGCCCCGGCACCCGTACCAGGATCCCCGGTACCCGTACCAGGGCGCCGGGCACCCGCACCCCCACGTCCCCAGGGAGCCGCGCGGGTTCCTTCCCGGATGCGGGGCGTTCCTCCTGGTCTGCTGCACCTGCCAGATGTGCTGCGCGGACGAGTACGAGGGGCCCTGGTCGCGGAAGAAGCGGGAAGGGTGCTGTTCGGACTGCGACGACTGCGACTGCCCCTGCGACGGCTGCGACGGCTGCGACTGCGACTGCTGCTGCCCCTGCGACGGTTGCTAGTGCCCCGGCAGGCAACGTTTGCCCGTCAGGGAGCGGCGTCCGGTGCGTGCTGTCGGTGTGCCGGCCGGAAGTCCTCGTACTGGGCGTACGTGGGCTTTCGGCCGGTGCGGCGAGTGGGGGCACCTCCCGCGCAGCGGGGGAGCGTGCCGGGCGTCGCGACGGGGCGAACGCTGCCTGCCCGGGCACTAGCTCTTCAGCTCCGGCGGGCTGATCCGGGACTCCTTGATCGCCGAGCCCGTCGTGCCCCACTTCCTGAGGATCCTGGCGTAGGTGCCGTCGGCCAGGAGCCTGTTCACCGCCGCCTGGAAGGCAGGGGCCAGCCTGCTGCCCTTCTTGAAGGCGAAGCCCACGTCCAGGCGGTGGTACTCGTTCAGGAACCGCACGCCGGGCTGGTGGGCCACGGCGTAGCGCAGGCCGTTGATCGTGGACATCACCACGTCGCTGCGGCCCTGCTCCACCGACGACCACATCGCGCTCGGGTCGGCGTACGTCTGCACCTGGTACGCCTTCTCGCCCGCGTCGGCGCACACGTGCCGCTTCGCCTCCAGCGTGGCCTCGAACGTCGTGCCGGCGGTGGTCGCGACGTTCAGGCCGCACAGCTGCCGCAGGTCGGTGATCCGGGTCAGCTTGCTGTCCTTGCGGGTGGCGAAGCCCTGGCCGTCGTTGATGTAGGTGACGAAGTCGATGGTCCTGCGACGCTCTTCCGTGACACCGAAGTTGCTCGCGCCGAAGTCGTACTTCCCGCTGTCCAGGGCGGGCAGGATCGCCTCGAAGCTCGCCTGCTCCACCTCCAGGCCGACGCCGAGCACCTTGGCGACCGCCTTGGTGAAGTCGACGTCCTGGCCGGTCAGTGTGGTGCCGTCGGGGAGATAGGCGGTGCCGGGCGGTGTGCCGCCGACGCTGACGGCGACGGTCAGGTGCGTCGTTCCGGCCGGCAGCAGTCTCGCCGCCGCCTCGTCCTTCTTCTCGGCCGAGACGACGTCCGTGGTGGGTATCGCGCCGGTCCTGGCCGCCGCCCCGGAGGCGTCCGTCCCGCTGCCCGAGCCGCAGGCGGTGAGGAAGAGGGTGGCCGACGTGATCATGGCAAAAGGCAGCAAAAGACGCGAACGCATCAGACAGCGATCTCCTGTGGGCACGAGGGCACGAGGGCACGAGGGTGCGAGAAGCGCGAGGGGGGTGCGCGTGTGAAGGCGTGGTGACGTGGTGAGAGGGAGAACGCGAGGGAGCCCGCTCCGGGCGGGCGCGCGCAGGGGGTCAGCTCAACAGGAACAGGACCACACGCGACCGAAGTCGATGTGGGAGCGGGTGACCAGCCACTGCTGTGGATGCATGGGCCAAGTGGAACAGGCATCCGGTTCCGCGTCAACTGACGTGAGACGTACGGCTCACAGTTCGGACAGCCTTGACAGCGCGGGTAAACGCCCACGTACTCTCGACGGACGGCCCTGCTGAGGGGCTCGGCCGTGTGAAGGCACCACCCGTTCCGACGACTTCGACGCGTCATGGAGCCTTCACATGTCATCCGACACCCTCGCCAAGACCCCCACCGCACCCGGCATACCCGAACCCGCGGACGTCCCCCGGATCGTCCCGCGGCGCCGGTACGGACAGTGGGCCGCGGCCGTCGCCGTCCTCGCGCTGCTCGCGCTCGCGGTCGACTCCGTCGTGCGCAACCAGGCGTTCCAGTGGGACGTCGTCGCCGAGTACCTCACCTCGGACGCCATCCTGCGCGGACTGTGGCTCACGCTGTGGCTGACCGCCGTGGTCATGGTCCTCGGCTTCGCCCTCGGCGCCCTGCTCGCCGCCTTCCGGCTGTCCGCCAACCCCGTACTCAGAGCGGTGAGCTGGGGTTACGTCTGGCTGTTCCGGTCGATCCCGATCCTGGTCCAGCTGCTGCTGTGGTTCAACATCGGCGCCCTTTACCCGCAGGTGTTCGGCGTGAAGACCGTCAACCTGCTCACCCCGGCCGCCGTCGCGATCGTCGGGCTCACCCTGCACGAGGCCGCCTTCGCCGCCGAGGTCGTCCGCGCCGGCATCCTCTCCGTGGAGCGCGGGCAGATCGAGGCCGCCCAGGCGCTCGGCCTGAGCCGGTGGCGGCGCTGGCGGCGGATCGTGCTGCCGCAGGCGATGCGCTCCATCGTGCCGCCCGCCGGCAACATGCTGATCGGCACCCTCAAGGGCACCTCGATCGTCAGCGTCATCGCCGTCAACGACCTGCTGTTCTCCGCCCAGTTGATCTACCACCGCACCTACCAGGTCATCCCGCTGCTGATGGTCGCGACCCTCTGGTACGCCGTCGTCACCTCGCTGCTCGGCATCGTCCAGGCCTACGTGGAGAGGCACTACGCGCGCGGCACGGAGAGCGCCCGATGAGGCCGCAGCTGGTGATCGTGGGAGCCGGGCCGCGGGGGACCGGTCTGCTGGAACGCATCGCCGCCAACGCCCCCGAGCTGTACGCCGGCACGGGCCTGGACATCCACCTGGTCGACCCCCACCCGCCGGGCGGCGGCCGCATCTGGCGCCAGGAGCAGTCGCCGCTGCTGTGGATGAACTCGCACGCCGAGGACATCACCATGTTCACCGACGACACCGTGACCATGGAGGGCCCGGTGCGCGAGGGCCCCACCCTGCACCAGTGGGCCGGCCTCGACGGCAGCACCTTCGCCGACCGCCGGCTCCAGGGCCGCTATCTGGCGTGGGTGTACGAGCGCGTGCTGGCCGACCTGCCCGAGGGCATCACCGTCCACCACCACCCCCGGCGCGCGGTGCGGGTCAGCGGCCCGCGCGAGGGCCGCCAGCAGGTGTGGCTGGAGGGCCGGCAGCGGCCCCTCCTCGCCGACCTGGTGGTCCTGGCCCTCGGCCACCTCGACGCCGAACTCGACGGCGAGCAGGCGGGCCTGGCGGCGTACGCCCGCGAGCACGGCCTGGTGCACCTGCCGCCCGACTTCACCGCCGACACCGACCTGTCCCGGCTGCGGCCCGGCGAACCCGTGCTGGTACGCGGCTTCGGGCTGGCCTTCGTCGACCTGATGGTCCTGGTCACCGAGGGCCGCGGCGGACGGTACGCGGGGGACGCCTACCTCCCCTCGGGACAGGAGCCGGTGCTGTACGTCGGCTCCCGGCGCGGAGTGCCGTACCACTCGAAGATCGGTTACGAGTGGACCGGCGACCGGCCCCCGCTGCCCCGCTTCCTCGGGCCCCCCGAGGTCGAGGAGCTGCTGAAGGGGCCGGAGGGCTTCGACTTCCGGCGCGACGTGTGGCCGCTGGTGGAGAAGGAGCTGGGCTTCGCCCACTACCACCGGCTGTTCACCGCCCACGCCGGGCGGACGGCGATGGCCTGGAACGACTTCGAGGAGAAGTACGCGGCCGCGGCCGGCCCGGCCGAGGTCCGGGCGCTGATCGCCGCCGCCGTACCGGACCCCGCCGACCGGCTCGACCTCAGCGCGCTCGACCGCCCGCTGGACGGGGTGCGGTACGCCTCGCCCGAGGCGCTCCAGGAGGGGCTGCGCCGCCACGTCGAGGACGACCTGACCCGGCGTCACGACCCCGCGCACAGCGCGGACCTGGCGGTGTTCCTCGGGCTGCTCTCCGTGTACGGACAGATCGCCCGGCTCGGGACCACCGGGCCCTGGTGGCACGGGTTCTTCAGCTATCTGGCGTCCGGGCCGCCCGGGCCCCGGCTGCGGCAGATGCTCGCGCTGTCCCGGGCCGGGCTGCTGAAGTTCGTCGGCGCCGACATGACCGTGAGCGCCGAGGACGGGGTGTTCCGGGCCGCCAGCCCCACCGTGCCGGGCTTCCGCGTCGAGGCCCGCGCGCTGGTCGAGGCCCGGCTGCCCGAACCCACCGTCGGGCGGGCCCGCGACCGCCTGCTGCGCGAACTGCACGCCGACGGTGCCGCCGAGACCCCGCACGGGCTGCTCCGGGTCGACCGTGAGGACGGCCGAGTCCTCGACACGGCCGGGCGCCCGCATCCCCGGCGCTTCGCGCTCGGCCCGTACACCGAGGCCCGTACCTCCGGCGCCTTCACCCGGCCGCGCACCGGCGGGCCCGCGTTCCGGCAGAACGACGCAACCGCCCGGGCGGCGCTGGCCTTCCTGCGCACCCTGACCGGCCGCGCCGCCGCCTGAGCCACCCTCCTCGATCAGCAAGGGAATTCCTCTATGAGTGTCATGGTCGACATCCGGTCCGTGCACAAGAGCTTCGGCTCGCTCGACGTCCTCAAGGGCATCGACCTGACGGTGCGCGCCGGTGAGGTCACCGTCGTGCTCGGCCCCTCCGGCTCCGGCAAGTCGACGCTGCTGCGCACCATCAACCACCTGGAGAAGGCCGACCGGGGTGAGATCAGCGTGGACGGCACGCTGATGGGATACCGGCGCGCCGGGGACAGGCTGTACGAGCTGCCCGAGCGCGCGGTGCTCCGGCAGCGCACCCGGATCGGGTTCGTCTTCCAGGGTTTCAACCTCTTCCCGCATCTCACGGTCCTGGACAACGTCGTCGAGGCGCCGGTGTCCGCGCTGGGACGACCCCGGAAGGAGGCGGTGGAGCAGGCGCGCCGGCTGCTGGCGCGGGTGGGGCTCGGCGACAAGGCCGACGCCTATCCGAGGCAGTTGTCCGGCGGGCAGCAGCAGCGGGTGGCCATCGCGCGGGCGCTCGCGCTGGAGCCGAAACTGCTGCTGTTCGACGAGCCGACCTCGGCGCTCGATCCCGAGCTGGTCGGCGAAGTCCTCGATGTCATCCGGGACCTGGCCGCGCGGGGCACGACGATGATCGTGGTGACACATGAGATCGCGTTCGCGCGGGAGGTCGCCGACACGGTCGTGTTCATGGCCGACGGCAGGATCGTCGAGCAGGGGCCACCGGGCGAGGTGCTGGGCGCTCCGCGTGAGGAACGGACCCGGGCCTTTCTGGCGAAGGTGCTGTGAGCGCCCGGTATGCCCGGGGGCTGCTGCATCTCGCCGCCGGTATCGACCGGACCGGCCCGTTCGACCCCGGGGCGTGCGGCGAACTGGCCCTGCTCGCCGAGCGGGGCCGGCTGGACTTCATGAGCCTGGACGGTCCCGGCGACCGGCCCGGGGAGGCAGCGGTGGACGCGCTGTGCCGGGTGGCGCCCGCGACACGGCGGATCGGTCTGGTGGCGACGGTCGCCGCGACCGACGCCGGCTCGGTCCGGGGGCGGGACGCCGTGGCGACGCTGGACCGGGTGAGCGGCGGACGGGCCGGGTGGCGGATCGACGCGTCCGGGGAGGAGGAGGGAGGCCCGTCGCAGGGGGGTCCTGTCCGGGTGGTCGACGCCACCGAGGGACACGGCCGCGCCGTCGCCGCCCGGGTCGCCGACGTGGCCCTGGTCCACGTCACCACCCCGGCGCAGGCCGCCGCCGTACGCGGTGAACTGCGCGAGCTGGCCGCCGCGTCGGGGCGTGGGCCGGACGCGTTACGGGTCCTGGTGAGCCTGCTGATCGACCTCGGTGACGGGGAGTACGCGGCGGAGCCCGGCTACGGCGGGGGCGGGCCCCGGCCGACCGTACGGGGCCCGCTGTACCGGGGCGGTCCGGTCGACCTCGCGGAACTGGTCGCGGGCTGGCACGCCGACGGGGCGGCCGACGGCTTCCACCTCGTTCCCGTCGAGCCGCGCCGTGACCTGGAGCGGCTCGTCAACGGCACGGTGGCGCTGCTCCAGCACCGCGGGCTGTTCCGCACCTTCTATCCGGGCACCACTTTGCGCGACCACCTCGGGCTGGCCCCGTCCGTGCGGCGGGCAATACCCGGGCACCGCTCTTCCGTCCCCTCCGGGGGCTGATATCCGATGAAAGGGATGGACGGTATGACCGACGCCTCCGACGCGTGGAAGCAGTGGCACGAGCAGCGGGTGGAGACGGTTTCGGCGCCCTACGGGCCGCTCGCGCTGACCGGTACCCACTGGGCCGAGGACTATTCGGAGGGTCGACTTCCGGACATTCCGGGGAACTGGGTGGCGGACGCCGAGGGGATTGTGCTCACGGCCACCGACGCCGACGGCCTGAGCGTGGACGGGCGGCCCTTCGCGGGCGAGGTCCGGCTCGCCGCCGACCTCGGACCCGTGGCCGGGTCCCGGGTGGCGTACGGCGAGAAGCGGCTGGTCGTGCTGGTCCGCGAGGGAGTCTGGGGGGTACGCGTCTTCGATCCCGCGGCGGCGCGCCGGCGCGCTTTCACGGGCATCGAGGCCACCCCCTACGAGCCTCGGTGGTCGGTGCCGGGGCGGTTCACGCCGTACGGTGACCCGCGCACCGTGCGGGTCGAGAACGCGGACGGGCGTGAGCGGGGGTTCGCCCTGGCCGGGGAGCTGGCCTTCCGTCTGGAGGGGCGGGAGTCGACGCTTCAGGTCGCGCGGCAGGGCGACGGCGGGCTGTGGGCGGTCTTCGCCGACGCCACCAGCGGTGACAGCAGTTTCCGCTTCCGCTTCCTCCACCCGGCCGCGCCGGACGCCGAGGGGCGTACGACCGTGGACTTCAACCGTGCCCAACTCCCGCCGTGCGCCTTCGCCGACCACTTCATCTGCCCCTTCCCGCCGCCCGGCAACACGCTCGACGTGGCCGTCGCCGCGGGGGAGCGCGCGGTGCGTCGCGTAAAGGGGGTCTAAAGTTCTACGGCCGAAAGGCGCCCTTGTGGCGACCGGTCGTTCGGCCGAATACTCCCCCTCAGCGCTTGTCAGGGGCATGTGTGTTCGGTCTCCCGACCCTGCCCCTGGCTGCGCCTCACGGGCCCCGACCCCACGCGGGCCCCCGACTTCCCTTGGAGGGAACGACACGTGAGGATCAAGCGCACCACTCCCCGCAGCGGCACGGCGAGACCGACCCGGATGATCGCCGTGGCCACCGGTTTTCTGGCCGCGGCGGCGTTCGCCGCCCCCACCGCGAACGCCAGCGACGCCCACACGTTCAGCGCCACCCAGCTCACCAAGGCGAGCGACTCCGTCCGCCAGGCCGACGTACCCGGCACGGCCTGGGCGGTCGACAGCAAGACCGGGCGTGTCGTGGTCACCGTCGACAGCACCGTGTCCCGGGCCGAGATCGCCAAGATCAAGCGGCAGGCCGGTGCCCGGGCGGACGCGCTCACCATCAGGCACACCCCGGGAAAGTTCAACAAGCTGATCACCGGCGGTGACGCCATCTACGGCGGCTCCTACCGCTGCTCGCTCGGGTTCAACGTGCACAGCGGCAGTACGTACTACTTCCTCACCGCCGGGCACTGCGGCCAGGTGGCCTCCGCCTGGTACAGCAACTCCAGCCACAGCACGGTGCTCGGCACCAACGTCGGCTACAGCTTCCCGGGCAACGACTTCGCGCTCGTCCGCTACACCAACTCCTCGGTCGCACACCCGAGTTCGGTGGGCAGCCAGTCCATCACGAGCGCGGCCACGCCGTCCGTGGGGACGACCGTCTACCGTCGGGGCTCCACGACGGGCACGCACAGCGGGCGGGTCACCGCGCTGAACGCCACCGTGAACTACGGCAGCGGGGACATCGTCTCCGGGCTCATCCAGACCACGGTCTGCGCCGAGGGCGGCGACAGCGGCGGCCCGCTGTACGCCGGGACCGTTGCGTACGGCCTGACGTCCGGCGGCAGCGGTGACTGCACCTCCGGCGGTACGACGTTCTTCCAGCCGGTGACCGAGGCGCTGAGCTACTACGGGGTCACGCTGCCCTAGCGGTTCCCTCCGCCCCGGGGCCGCAACCGGCGCCGACTCCTTCGAGGCCCCCGCGGGCAGGTCGCCCGCGGGGGCCTCGCCGTGGCGCGGGCCCGCCGGAGTCCTACCCTGCGCGGGTCGCCCTTCCCCCGGGGGAGTGCGTGGGAGCACCGACGCGTACCCGGGCGGCGGGCCGCCGCGGCCGGAGCGGGAATCGCCGCGCCGGTCGCCGCCGGGGTCACCGGGCGGCACGCTGGCGCCGGTGAACCGGTACAGCCGGCCGAGTGGGCGCGCGCCCTGTCCCTCTCCACGGTGCACGGCGGATGTGCCCCATCCGAGCGAACTACCGGGGCGGGGCCGCCCGGCTGTCCGTCACGGGGGTGCGGATCGGCTGACCGGTTCGTCCGGCCGGGTGTTTGCGCAGGTGGGAGGCGCTCGAACGGGGATCGCACATGTGTTCGGGAATGAGGGTATGGTGGAGGTGGAAGTAGGGAACTGATGTTCGAGGAGGTGGGTGTGCCGGGCTTCGCGCATCTGCACACCGTCTCCGGGTTCTCCCTGAGGTACGGGGCATCCCATCCGGAGCGGCTGGCCGAGCGCGCCTCGGAGCGGGGGGTGGACGTGCTCGCCCTGACGGACCGCGACACCGTCGCGGGGGCCGTGCGCTTCGCCAAGGCCTGCGCGGGTGCGGGGGTGCGGCCGGTCTTCGGCGTGAACCTCGCCGTGGCGGAGGCGGCCGGGGCCGGGCGGCCGGCGGGGGACCCCGCGCTCGGGCGGGGCAGGCGGCGGGCGCCGGTGCGGGGCGGGGCCTTCGTCGACGAGTCGGCTCCCCGGGTGACCTTCCTCGCACGGGACGGGGCGCGCGGGTGGGCGCAGCTGTGCCGGCTCGTCACCGTCGCGCACGAGGTTCCCGGCGCGCCGCTGCTTCCCTGGGCCGCCCTGGGCGGCGAGGGGGTCGCGGTGTTGCTCGGGCCCGGTTCCGATGTGGGGCGGGCCCTCGCCGCGGGGCGTCCCGACCGGGCCGCCAGGTTGCTGGCGGCGTGGCGCGAGGTCTACGGCGGCGCGCTGCGGCTGGAGGCCGTCTGGCACGGGCGCGCGGGGACGGGCGACGGTTCCCTGCGGCTGGCCGCCCGTACCGTCGGCTTCGCCGCCGAGCAGGGGGTGCGGCCGGTGCTGACCAACGCCGTCCGGTACGCCGATCCCGGTATGGGGTCCGTCGCCGACGTGCTGGACGCCGCCCGGCGGCTGGTCCCGATCGACCCCGGGAAGGAGCTGGACTCCGGGGAGGCCTGGCTCAAGGGTGCGCAGGACATGCGGCGGGTCGCCGAGCGGGTGGCGGAGGCCGCCGGGTACCGGCGCGACGCCGGTCACCGGCTGCTGGAGCAGACCGTGGCCACCGCCGCCGCGTGCGTGGTCGACCCCGAGGACGACCTCGGCATCGGTACGGTCCATTTCCCCGAGGCCCACCTGGTGGGCGCCGGGCGGCGCGACGCTCAGCGGGCGCTGGCCTCGCGGGCGGCGGCGGGGATGATGCGGCTCGGGTACGGCGGGCGGCGCGCGTACTGGGAGCGGATGCACCACGAGCTGGACATCATCGCCCACCACGGGTTCGCCTCGTACTTCCTGACGGTCGCTCAGGTCGTCGACGACGTGCGGGAGATGGGGATCCGGGTGGCCGCCCGGGGGTCCGGGGCCGGATCCCTGGTCAACCACCTCCTGGGGATCGCGCACGCCGACCCGGTCGAGCACGGGCTGCTGATGGAGCGCTTCCTGTCCAAGGAGCGCGTGGTGCTGCCCGACATCGACATCGATGTGGAGTCCGCCCGGCGGATCGAGGTGTACCGGGCGATCATCGAGCGGTTCGGGGCCGAGCGGGTCGCGACGGTCGCGATGCCCGAGACCTACCGGGTGCGGCATGCCGTCCGGGACGTGGGTGCCGCCCTGTCGATGGATCCCGGTGAGATCGACCGGGTCGCCAAGTCCTTTCCGCACATCCGGGCCCGGGACGCGCGGGCCGCGCTGGACGAGCTGCCCGAGCTGCGGCAGCTGGCGCGGGAGCGGGAGCGGTACGGGCGGCTGTGGGAGCTGGTCGAGGCGCTCGACGCCCTGCCCCGCGGGGTCGCCATGCATCCGTGCGGGGTGCTGCTGTCCGACGCCTCGCTGCTCGCCCGCACGCCGGTGGTGCCGACCAGTGGCGAGGGGCTGCCGATGTCGCAGTTCGACAAGGACGACGTGGAGGATCTCGGGCTGCTCAAGCTCGATGTGCTGGGGGTGCGGATGCAGTCGGCCATGGCGCATGCCGTCGCCGAGGTGGAACGGGTCACGGGGGAGCGGATCGACCTGGACGCGGTGCCGGCGGGGGACGCGCGGACCTATGCGCTGATCCGGTCCACCGAGACGCTGGGATGCTTCCAGATCGAGTCGCCGGGGCAGCGGGATCTGGTGGGGCGGCTCCAGCCGAGCACCTTTCACGATCTGGTCGTGGACATCTCACTGTTCCGGCCCGGGCCCGTCGCCGCCGACATGGTGCGGCCGTTCATCGAGGCGCGGCACGGGCGGGCGCCGGTGCGCTACCCGCACCGCGACCTGGAGCGCCCGTTGAGGGGGACGTACGGCGTCGTCGTCTTCCACGAGCAGGTCATCGACATCGTCGCCATCCTGACCGGGTGCGGGCGCGGCGAGGCCGACCGGGTGCGGCGGGGGCTGTCCGACCCGGAGTCGCAGGGGCGGATCCGGGTGTGGTTCGCGCAGCGGGCGGCGGCGAACGGGTACAGCGCGGAAACGATCAAGCGGACGTGGGAGATCGTGGAGGCGTTCGGGTCGTACGGGTTCTGCAAGGCGCACGCCGTCGCCTTCGCCGTGCCGACGTACCAGTCGGCCTGGCTGAAGGCCCATCACCCGGCCGCCTTCTACGCCGGGCTGCTCACGCACGACCCGGGCATGTACCCGAAGCGGCTGCTGCTGGCCGACGCCCGGCGACGGGGGGTGCCGATCCTGCCGTTGGACGTGAACGTGTCCGGGGCCGCCCATCGGATCGAACTGGTGTCCGAGCAAGGGGTGTGGGGGCTGCGGCTCGCGCTGAGCGACGTACACGGGATCAGCGAGGCCGAGGCGAAGCGGATCGAGGACGGGCAGCCGTACTCCTCCCTGGTGGATTTCTGGGAGCGGGCCCGGCCCAGCCGGCCGTTGGCCCAGCGGCTCGCCCAGGTGGGGGCGTTGGACGCCTTCGGGGCCAACCGGAGGGATCTGCAACTGCACGTGACCGAGCTGCACCGGGGCGCCCGGGGTGGTGGCGGTGGTCAACTCCCCCTGGCCGGTGGGCGGGGGACCGCCGCGGCCGGGCTGCCGGATCTCTCGCCGGCCGAGCGGCTCAGTGCCGAGCTGGGGGTGCTGTCCATGGACGCCTCGCGCCATCTCATGGACGACCACCGGGAGTTCCTGGGGGAGCTGGGCGTGGTCTCCGCGCGCCGGTTGCGCGAGGCGCGGCACGGGGAGACCGTGCTGGTGGCGGGCGCCAAGGCGGCCACGCAGACCCCGCCGATCCGGTCCGGCAAGCGGGTCATCTTCTCCACGCTGGACGACGGCACGGGACTGGTCGACCTGGCCTTCTTCGACGACTCGCACGACGCCTGCGCCCACACCGTCTTCCACTCGTGGCTACTGCTGGTGCGGGGCGTGGTGCAGCGGCGCGGCCCGCGCAGCCTGAGCGTGGTGGGTTCGGCCGCTTGGAACCTCGCCGAGCTGGTCGAACTGCGCGCCGAGGGCGGGCTGGACGTGGTGGCGGCCCGGCTCGCGGAGCCGGTGCCGGACGGGGGCGGGGACGGGGGCGATGCCACCGGTGGGCGGCGGATCCACCTGCCCACCGGATACGCGATGCATCCGTGGGCCGATCTGCGGCCCGCGGGACAGGAGGCCGCACAAGGGCCTTCGACGGTACGGAAGTTGTGGCACCAGAGTCCGGGAAGTGCGGGATGACCATTCTCTGCGTACGTTTCCAGCTGCCGCCGATGTACGAGGCGGCCCTGCCGGGGCTGCTCGGACTGCTGGAGGACTTCACTCCGGTGGTCGAGGCGCTGCCCCCGGACGGGGCGCTGGCCGATCTGCGCGGCGCCGAGCGGTACTTCGGGCGCAGCGCGGTCGAGCTGGCCTCCGTGATCCGGGTGCGGGCCCTCGCGCGGTACGGCGTCGACTGTGTGATCGGCGCCGGTCCCGGGCCGATGCTGGCCCGCGTGGCGCTGCGTGACGCCCGGCCCGGGGTGACGTGTGCCGTGCCGCAGGAGCCGGACGCCCTCGCGGAGTTCCTCGCCGGGCGGCCGGTGTCCGCGCTGCCCGGCGTCGGCGCGGCGACCGCGCGCACCCTGTGCGAGTACGGCCTGGACACCCTGGGGCTGGTCGCCGCCGCGCCGCTGTCCACGCTCCAGCGGCTGATCGGCGCGAAGGCGGGCCGCGAGCTGCGGGAGAAGGCGAGCGGCGTCGACCGCGGCCGGGTCGTGCCGAACGCCGTCTCACGGTCGCTGGTCGCCGAACGGCCCTTCGGGATCGACGAGCTGGACGCCGACCGGCACCGCCGGGCGCTGCTGTCGGCCGTCGAGGAGCTGGGCACCCGGCTGCGCGCGCTGGAGAAGGTCTGCCGCACCCTGACCCTCACCGTGCGCTACGCCGACCGGTCCTCGACCACCCGCAGCCGCACCCTGAAGGAGCCGACCGCGCACTCGGCGGCCCTGACCAAGGCGGCCTACGGCATGTACGAGGCACTCGGCCTCCAGCGCGCCCGGGTCCGCGCGATCGCCCTGCGCGCCGAGGGTCTGGCCCCCGCCGACCAGGCCTCCCACCAGCTCTCCTTCGACCCCGTGGACGACAAGCTCCGCCGCGTCGAGGAGGTGGCCGACCGCGCACGGGCGAAGTTCGGGCCGCGGGCGGTGATGCCGGGGACGCTGGGCCGTGGCGGCGGCTCCACGGCCGTCCACCGGCCCAGGGCGGCGTGACGCGTGTGCCGTCGGCCGGCTCCGCCTCCAGGCCGACGGGGGTGGTGACCCAGGAGAGCGCGGTGTGATCGGTCGGGTTCTCCACGGCGAGGCCGGCGTGGGCGTCGACGATCACCGCTGTCGCCCGCCGGAATCTCCCCGCGCCAGGCGCACAGCCCCTCGCTGCCGCACCGCTCCGCTCGGGTCGGTACCTCGCGGTGAGCCGGCTGGTGGACGAGATCGTGCGCGAGGGGTACGCCGGGCGCCGGCCGTACCCGAAGGACGCGCGGGCCCGGCTCGTCGAGGCGGGATCCGCTGGCCGAGGGTGAAGTGCGCGCGCCGGGCGAGCAGTTGGCTCGCGTCGCGCCGTACGGCCCGATCCGACCCGCCTGGTGACGGGCTGCGGGGCTCCGGCACGGCTCTGCCGACACGGGAACTTTTTACTGGCGCGTAACTTCACACTTGCGCTACTCGCCCGTAACTTGACGAGTGAACAGCATCCTCGTGATCCGGATCACAGGGTAAGGCCCCCACCTCCCTTGAGCCGCAAGGAGATCACCCGATGCTGCCCTGGAAGCGAGCGCTCAGACCCCTGGCCGCGCTCCTGCTCACCGCCGCCGTCGCCGCCGTCCCCGCCGCCACCGCCCACGCCGCCGACGACGCCCCCAGCTCCGGCTGGAACGACTGGTCCTGCAAGCCCTCCGCCGTCCACCCCCGCCCGGTCGTCCTCGTCCACGGCACCCTGGGCAACTCGGTCGACAACTGGCTCTCCCTCGCCCCCTACCTGCAGGCCCGCGGATACTGCGTCTTCTCCCTCGACTACGGCCAACTCGTCGGCGTCCCCGTCTTCTACGGCCTCGGCCCCATCGACCAGTCCGCAGGCCAGCTGTCCGCCTTCGTCGACAAGGTGCTCGCCGCGACCGGCGCCGCCAAGACCGACCTCGTCGGCCACTCGCAAGGCGGCATGATGCCCCGCTACTACCTGAAGTTCCTCGGCGGCGCCGCCAAGGTGAACTCCCTCGTCGGCCTCGCCCCCGACAGCCACGGCGCCACCCTCAGCGGGCTGACCAACCTGCTGCCCTACTTCACCGGCGCCGCGGACCTGATCAAGGCCACCACCCCCGGCCTCGCCGACCAGATCCCCGGCTCCGCCTTCCTCGCCAAGCTCAACGCGGACGGCGACACCGTCCCCGGCGTGCACTACACGGTCATCGCCACCCGGTACGACGAGGTGGCCACGCCCTGGCAGAGCCAGTACCTGAGCGGCTCGGACGTCCACAACGTCCTGCTCCAGGACCTGTGCCCGCTCGACCTCACCGAGCACGTCGCGATCGGCCTGTTCGACCGCATCGCCTTCCACGAGGTGGCGAACGCGCTGGACCCCGCCCACGCGAGCGCCACCACCTGCGCGTCGGCCCTGAGCTGACGTGCCGTCCGGGGCCTGTCCGGCCTGAGCCGCCGCACAGGCCCCGGAAGTTGCTCAGAAGCTAGCCCCGAGGAACCGTGAAATCGCCCGTCGGCGGCGGAAGACGGAGATCCTTATGGTGGCGTTAAGGACGTGCTGAGACTGCGCTGAGGAAGCTAGCCTCCGCGCCATGACGAACGACGAGATCCGTCCCGCACGGGCCGCGGACGCAACCGCGGTCAAGGCCGTGACCGACGCGGCGTACCGCCCCTACGTCGAGCGCATCGGGGTGGTGCCCCAGCCCATGGAGGCGGACCACGCGGCGGACGTGGCCGCGGGCAGGGTGTTCGTCCTCGGGGAGCCGGTGACCGGGCTCGTCGTCATCGAGGCCCGCGACGACCACCTCTTCCTCGGCAGCATCGCCGTGCACCCCGACGCGCACCGCCGGGGCACGGGACGGCGCCTGCTGGAGTTCGTGGACGCACGCGCGCGTGACCTCGCTCTGCCCGAGGTCAGGCTCTACACCAACGCGATGATGTGGGAGAACCAGGAGATCTATCCGAAGTACGGCTACGAGGTCGTGGAGCGGCGGGTCGACGGGCCCTACGACCGCATCCACTACCGCAAGCGGCTGGACTGACCGCTCGCGCGGCTCAGCTGTCGGGCCACCAGGTGCGGGCGATGTCCCTGCGCACCTCCGGCCGTGCCGCGGGGCGCTCCTCCGCCTCGTCGCGGGTCCGGCGGCTGTCCGTCCTCTTGAGGGGCTTCTGCACGGTTGTACGGCGCATGGCTGCCTCCTTCACGACCTACCGGGTTCCGCGGTGGCGCGGAGATAGGCGCTTTCGGGGAGAGTTCCTCATCCGAGCCTGATTGTCAGTGGCGGGTGTCACTCTGGGGCCATGACGAACGCGATGCACCATCCGGCCCGGCCTGGCGCCGGCGGCCTCGACTGGGAGGCCGAGGCCGCCGGTTTCGACGACGAGCCCGACCACGGTCTGCGCGACCCCGAGGTCCGCGCCGCCTGGGCCGCCCGGCTGCGGACCTGGCTGCCCGGGCACCCCGCCGACGTCCTCGACCTCGGCTGCGGCACCGGCAGCCTGTCGCTCCTCGCCGTCGAGCAGGGGCACTCGGTGACGGCGGTCGACTCGTCCCCGGCGATGGCCGAGCGGGCCCGCGCCAAGCTCGCCGGGCGCGACGCGGCGGTGCTGTGCGGGGACGCCGCGAGCCCGCCGGTCGGCGACCGGCGCTTCGACACGGTCCTCGTACGGCATGTGCTGTGGGCCCTGCCCGCACCCGACCGGGTGCTGCGGCACTGGCGGACACTGCTGCGGCCCGGCGGCCGGTTCGTGCTGGTGGAAGGCGTCTGGGGGACCCTGGACCCCGTCGGCATACCCGCCGACGCCCTCACCGCCCTGCTCGCGCCGCTGGGCATGGACATACGCGTGGAGCGACTGTCCGGTGACCCCGTGCTGTGGGGCAAGACCGTGACCGACGAGCGGTACGCGGTGGTGGCGACCGGGTGAGCCGAGCCGGCGGCAGGCGGCCGAAGCAGCCGGGGCCTGCGGGGCCGCCGCCCCCGGGCCCTCGAAAATGTCAGGCCAGCAGGCCGGCGAAGCCGCCGGCGCGGGCCAGCGTCTCCAGCGCGTCCAGTGCCGCCACGGCGGCGGACGCGGCCCCGGGGTCCGTCACCGCCAGCCCGCTCGCGGCGAACTCGTCCTCGTCCAGCCGCCGTACGTCACCGCCGTCGGCGGAGCGCCACAGGTCCAGGTCGAGGTCCTCCACGACCAGTTGGGCGCCGGTGCGCACCGCCGGGCGCGTGATGTCGCAGTACCAGCCCTTCACGGTGCCGTCCCCGGCGCGGACCTCCTTCACCGCGTACCAGCGGTCCCGCCAGTAGTACTCGGTGAAGACGTCACCCGGCTCGAAGCGGACGAACCCGAAGTCGCGGACCCCCGCACCCGCCCACCGCGCGCGTACGACGACGCGGGTGCCGTCGTCGTGGAGCAGCGTGGCCGGATAACGGATCTTCGTACGGCCCGCCTTGACCAGCACGACCTCCAACTCGGTCGCCGGGTCAGTCGAGTTCACGGACATAGCGGACCTCCGTCGCGCAGACCTGGTAGCCGAGGGACCTGTTGATCGCGAGCATCGGGGCGTTGCCGGCGTCGTTGCCCGTGAGCGCCTCCGTACAGCCGGCGGCGCGGGCGCGGTGCAGCGCGGCCGTCTTGGCCAGCCTCGCCAGACCGCGCCCGCGGAAGGCACGCGCCGTGCCCGTCATCGCAGTGACATAGCGCGCGCCGTCGGTGAAGGCCACGCTGAAGGCGACCGGGCGGCCCCGCGCCAGCACCACCGTGGTCAGCCGCCGGTCGAGCAGCGGGTGCCCCCAGGTCATGTCGAGCCAGGTCTGGTAGTCGGTCAGCTCGGTGTCGACATCACCCGGCTCGTCCGACGTCGTCTCCGCGTCCAGCCGGAACAGCGGGCGCGGATCGTCCGCGAAGTCCGCCGCTGTGCGCAGTTCGACGCCCGGCGGCGTGCGCGGCGCCGGCAGCGCGGCGCCGGCCAGGTCCAGCCGGAGGAAATGGGCGGAGCGGCCGGGGCGATAGCCGTGCCGCTCGGCGAAGGAGCGGTTCTCGGGCTCGTCCAGGACCCACGCGAACAGCCTGGTCGCCCCGTGCGCGGACAGGTGCTCCTCGGCCGCACGGACCAGCAGTCCGCCCGCGCCGCGCCGTGTCCGCTCCGGGTGCACATAGACGTTGAGCATCCCCTGGCCCGGCTCCGGGCTGTCGTACGCGAGGGACACCTGGGCGGTGCCCGTCACCTCGCCGTCCTCCTCCACCACGAGGGACCGGAACCGGGCCTCGGGCGGTGTACGGGTGAGGTGGTGGAGCATGGCCTGCGGGGTCCACAGGACGTACGGGAGCGCGACATGCCGTACCCGCGCGAAGTCCTCGACGTCGCGGCGGTCGTCCGGGCGCAGATCGCGCACGATCACAGTCATGACAGGGGACCGTACGGGCCGACGCACCGACGTGCCTCTCATTTTCCCGCGCGTGCGGGAGAATCGGGCCGTGAGCCTGAAGATCCGCATCGATGACAGCGCGCCCCCGTACGAGCAGGTGCGGGCGCAGATCTCCGAACAGGCGCGGTCGGGCGTGCTGCCGGTGGGGTACCGGCTGCCGACCGTGCGGGGGCTGGCCGAGTCGCTGGGGCTCGCCGTGAACACGGTGGCCAAGGCGTACCGGACGCTGGAGAGCGACGGGGTGATCGAGACGCGGGGGCGCAACGGTACGTTCGTGGCGGCAGCCGGCTCGGCCGCGGAGCGGGAGGCGTCCCTGGCCGCGCAGGCCTACGCCGAGCGGGTACGGCGGCTGGGACTGGGTCAGGCGCAGGCGCTGGCCGCCGTGCGCGACGCCCTGCGGGCCGGTTACGCGGACGGCGGCTGAACAGGGCCCGGCACCGCCGGCCGGCGCCGTCGCGGGGGAGGGGAGGTCACCGGTGCTTCGCCGGCTCCGGCACCCGGGTCACCGTCAGGCCCGCCCGCCTCGCCGCCCGGCCGAACGCCACCGCGTCCTCCACCGCCGCCCCGCCGGGATCGTTGTTGAAATAGGCGTACACGTCACACGCGTCGGACCATGTCGTCGCGATCCGGTCCACCCACGTCTCCAGCGAGCGGCGGCCGTAGCGCGGCCAGGGCAGGGCGCGGCCCTGGTGGAAGCGGACGTAGCCCCAGTCGGTGGTGCGCCACAGCGGGGTGACCGGGCGGGCCAGCACGTCCGCCCAGCACAGGGCCGCGCCCCGGGCCGACAGCACCTCGCGCACCTCGGCCGTCCACCAGGACTCGTGCCGGGGCTCCACCGCCACCCTCGTACCGGACGGGAAGCGGGCCAGGCAGGCGTCCAGCAGGGCGGGATCGGCGCGCAGGGTCGGCGGGAGCTGGAGGAGGACCGGGCCCAGGCGGTCACCGAGGCCCGCGGCGTGGGTCATCAGACGCTGGACCGGCTCGTCGGGCTCCTTCAGGCGCTTGATGTGGGTGAGGAAGCGACTGGCCTTGACGGCGACGACGAAGTCCGGCGGGACGCGGTCACGCCAGGCCGCGAAGTTCTCGAACGAGGGGAGCCGGTAGAAGGCGTTGTTGATCTCGACCGTCGCGAAGAGGCGGGTGTACTCCTCCAGCCACAGCCGTGCCGGGACGCCGGCCGGATAGACGCGGTCCCGCCAGTCCTTGTACTGCCACCCGGAGGTGCCGACCCACAAGGTCACAGCACCATCAAAGCACTACAGGTACAGGCCCGCGTCCGCGCCCTCCCGGGCCCCCGGCACCGACGTCGGGGCCGTGCCCCGGCGCAGCGCGTACAGCTCGGCCAGGGTGGCGCCCTCGCGGCCGACGGCGTCCTCCCGGCCGTGGGCCTCGACACCGAGCCAGTCCACCGCCTCCCGGCGGCTGAGCGGGCCCACCTCGATCCGGGCCAGACAGCGGCCGGGGCGGACCACGGCCGGGTGCAGGCGCTCCAGGTCCTCGTTGGTGGTGACGCCGACCAGGACGTTGCGGCCCTGGCCGAGCAGGCCGTCGGTGAGGTTCAGCAGCCGGGACAGGGCCTGGCCCGCCGTGTGCTTGGCCTCGCCGCGGATCAGCTCGTCGCAGTCCTCCAGCAGGAGCAGGCGCCAGCGGCCCTTGCCCGCGCCGTCCTCCTCCCCGATCGCGATGTCCATCAGGTAGCCGACGTCGGAGAAGAGCCGCTCGGGGTCCAGGACGCAGTCGACCTGGCACCACTCCCGCCAGGAGCGGGCCAGGGTGCGCAGCGCGGAGGTCTTGCCGGTGCCGGGCGGGCCGTGCAGCAGCAGCAGACGCCCGGCGATGTCCTGCGGTGTCGTCCTCATCAGGCGGTCCATGGCGTTTGCCACCGGCGCCGAGTAGTTCGGCCGGATCTCGTCCCAGGTGCCCGCGGAGATCTGGCGGGTGGTGCGGTGCGGACCGCGCCGGGGGGAGACGTACCAGAAGCCCATCGTCACGTTCTCGGGCTGCGGCTCGGGCTCGTCGGCCGCGCCGTCCGTGGCCTGGTCCAGGATCCGCTGGGCGAGTTCGGCGCTGGTCGCGGTGACCGTGATGTCCGCGCCGCGGTTCCAGCGGGAGACCAGCAGGGTCCAGCCGTCGCCCTCGGCGAGGGTGGCGCTGCGGTCGTCGTCGCGGGCGGCGCGCAGCACCCGGGCGCCGTCGGGCAGAAGGGTCGCGCCCGAGCGGACGCGGTCGATGTTCGCGGCGTGCGAGTACGGCTGCTCGCCCGTCGCGAAGCGGCCGAGGAACAGCGCGTCGACGACGTCGGACGGCGAGTCGGAGTCGTCGACGTGGAGCCGGATCGGCAGAGCGTCGTGTGGGTTCGCAGACATGCCGCCATGATCCGCCACCGATGCCCTCCGCGCACGGCATTTCCTCCCCTTGTCCGTGGTGTTCCCGGGACCTGTTCCCGGTGTCCCGGAAACCCGCCGGACGCTCCCCCTCCGCCCTTACTGTTGTCCTTGATGGGACGTCATGGGTGGGATTCGGATACTCGGCGGTGGCGGCTCACCGCCCTGCTCGGTGTCGGCGCGGCCGCGCTGGCCCTGGTGGTGACCCTGTTCGGCACGCTGTCCGGCGGCCCCAGCACGGCCGGCACCACCCGCGACGGCGCCACGGTGCACGGCACCCCGGCCGTCCCCGGCGGGACACCGAGGCCGTACGTCGGCTGGGGCCTCACGCACACGCAGTACAGCGCCGACGAGGGGGCGCGGGCCGCCACGGGCCGGGTGGCCCAGCGGCTCAGGCAGGACGGCGGGCTGGCGCAGAACCAGCACATCATGGGCTGGGGCGCCGACAACCCCGAACCGGTCAAGGGTCACTACGACTTCGGCGCCCTGGACCGCCGCATCGACTTCATGCGGGCCTCCGGCGGCACCCCGGTGATCACCCTGTGCTGCGCCCCGGACTGGATGAAGGGCGGCAAGGCCGGCGCGGACCGCACCGACTGGAGCCGGGCCGCCCTGGAGACCGCCCCCACCCCCGACCACTACCAGGACTTCGCCGACCTCGCCGCGACCGTCGCCCGGCGCTATCCGGACGTCAGGCACTTCATCGTCTGGAACGAGTTCAAGGGCTTCTGGAACGACGCCGGCTCCCGCTGGGACTACGAGGGATACACCCGGCTGTACAACCTCGTGTACACGGCGCTGAAGAAGGTCGACAAGAACATCATGGTCGGCGGGCCGTACCTGGTCATGGACAGTGTGGACCCGCGCGACCCGAACGCCTCCGGCTCGGTGAAGGGCCCGTGGGGCGCCATGGACCAGCGGGTGCTGGACGCCTTCTCCTACTGGAACGCCCACAGGGCCGGCGCCGACTTCACCGTGGTCGACGGCTCCAGCTACACCCGCGGCGACGAACTCCTGCCCGACGAGTTCGCGGCCACCGACAAGCTCACCGCCGTCGGCCGGTGGATCCGGCACCGGACGCGCGGTCTGCCGCTGTGGTGGGCCGAGTACTACGTCGAGCCCGGCGACGGCGACGGCAACCGCACCGGCTGGACCGAAGCCCACCGCGTCGCCGTACAGGCCACCGGCATGATCGCGATGGTGGAGGGCGGCGCCGACTCGGGCTTCTACTGGAACCCGGAGGAGAAGGCCGGCACCGGCTGCGCCGGCTGCCTGTGGACACCGACCGACACCGGTGACGGCGGCACGCCCCTGCCCCTGTACGACCTGGTGTCCCGGTTCGCCCGGGCGTTCCCGCCGGGGACGGCGTACGAGACGCTCCAGGTCGCGCCCGACGACGTCCCGGACGTGCGCGTGCTGGCCACCGCCAGGACCGTCCTCGTGGTCAACACGCGGAACCGGACGATCAGCGCACAGGTCGACGGCAAGCGGTTCGACATGCGGCCGTACGAGGTGAAGTGGCTCGACCGCTGAGCCACCCCACCGCGCCACCCCTCACTTCATCGTCATGAACCGCTGCACCAGCGAGGCCAGCACCACCGCCAGCAGCGGCAGTGCGAACCAGAACATGCCCTGGAGCAGTCGCAGCTGGCGTACACCCGGGCGGGCGGCGACACGCACGACCTCGCGTGCGGCCAGCAGCAGGACCAGCACCACGGCGGCCAAGGCGCCGACCACCGACCACGGGGTCCAGGTCACCAGCGGCCCGATCGGCCCCGGAGCCGGCTGCGGCACCGCGCCCGCCGGCCGCTTGCCGAGCGCGTACACGGTGACGTCGTCGTTGGCGAAGGCCTTCGTCAGGTCGCGCCGGCCGTCGAGGTTCTCGATCAGCCGGTGCTCCCAGGTCGCGGAGTAGCCCGCGTCCAGCCGGAGGTACGTCGCCTGGCTGCGGTCGATCATGAGATAGGAGTTCGGGCCGGCGTCCTTCAGCGACTTGACCAGGCCCGACACCAGCACCGGGTCGGTCGGGGCCAGGGTGGGCACGTAGTTCACCCGCTCCATGTCCCTCGCGCCCCACGGCAGCGCCGGGGTGACGTCGTTGACGGTGTCCTGGGTCAGCCACAGCAGCCGCACCGTCGGCTTGTCGTGGGCGTACACCCAGTCCATCGCCGCGACCTCGCCGGGCCGGGTCCGCTCGAACGTCTCGTTGCCCCAGCGGGCCACCAGGAAGCCGCCCATCAGCAGCAGCCCGGCGAGCAGCGCGGCCAGCGGGGCGAGGCTGACGCGGTCCTTCTCGCGCTCCTTCGCGGTGGCCCCGGTGCGCGGGAACAGGGCGAGTGCGCCGAGCAGGGCCGCGCCCGGCACCGCGAACATGAAGACGCGCAGCGCCATCTCACCGCCGTACGACTGCATGCCGAAGCCCAGGAACGGCACGAAGGTCAGCACCAGCAGGGAGCGTTCGCGGTAGCGGTGGAAGCGCCGGCGCCACCAGCCCCAGCAGGCGAACGCCATCATCGAGCCGGCCAGCAGCACCCGGACGTACAGCACCAGCTTGTGGGTCGAACTGCCGCCCTGGATCCGGCCCGAGACGGAGGTCGAGACATTGCTGCCGACCCCGCCGACCCCGCCGAACAGGTCGTTGAAGTGCCCGGACCAGTACGGCTCCGCCATGAAGCCGATCCACACCGCGACCACGACGGCGAACAGCAGGGGCAGGCCGCGCAGTTCGGACCGGCCCAGCAGGACCAGGGCAGCGAGCACGCCGAGCATGACGAACGGAGTGAGCTGGTGCGCGGGCACGCTCGCCGCGTACAGGCCCAGCAACACCAGTAGCAGCACCGCCCGTTGGCGGCGGCCGGCCGGTGCCGGTTCGGCCTCGCCCGGGCGGAACCGCGTCCAGATCAGGCGCGGCGGACGGAACCAGACCAGCAGGATCGCCACGAACACCAGGTACAGCAGATAGGTGAAGCCCTGCGGGGAGAAGTAGTCCTGCCCGACCCAGCCGCACAGCACGAACAGCCACACGCCGGTCCACTTCGCCCGCCAGCTCGCCCGCAGCGACCGGGTGAGCAGGAACAGCGGGGCGAGGTAGGCGAGTTGGATCGCCGTCGGCCACCAGCGGATGACCTCGGTGAAGTCGCCGACCCCGCACGCCCGGCCGACGAACGCGGCCACCGCGAAGAAGCCCGGCCAGCTCCAGCGCGCGTCCAGGTCCGGTACGGCGGAGCCGGTGCGGTCGATGTAGTCGAGGAAGCCGAGATGCTGCCAGGCCGTCGGAAAGCGCGGCTCGGTCTCGATCACCGCGGGCAGCGCGTGCAGTGACACGACCGTCGCCAGCAGGGTGACCAGCAGCAGTGCCCGGTGCTCACGGCGCAGCCACAGCAGCGCGGCGAAGACCGTGACCAGCAGCCCGGCCCCGGCCAGCGTGGGCAGCGGCAGCACCGAGACCAGCCCGAGCCCGCCCATGCGGTCCAGATCGGCCTCGCCGAGGCGCAGCGCGGGCACCCAGTACAGCAGCAGCGCGGCGACCAGCAGACAGCCGAGGACGACTCCGCAGCGGGTGGGGGCCGGGTGCCGGCGCAACGAGGCCGGGGGCGTGGTCCCGCTCGGCGCGGCGGGATCGGCGGCGGGCGCGGGCGCGCCGCTCCCGGCGAGGGAGGCGTCCAGTTCCCCCGTCGTGAACGGCGCGTCGACCTCCGCCGCCTCGGCCTCCCGCATTAGCGCCGCCTCGGCCGGGCTCAGCGACACCTCGCTGCCGGGCGCCCGCGTCTCGACGGGGAGTCCCAGCGCGGGCACCGGGGTGCCGGCGGGCGGTGTGCCGGGGCCCGGGCGGACGTCCGGGCGGCGTTCGGCGTGGTCGAAGTCGACGTGGATGCCGAGGGCGAGGGTGTCGGAGTCCAGCGCCCAGGCCGGCCCGGGCCGGCGCGTCGTACCCCCCGCCCCCAGGTCGGCGAGGTCCCCGTCGGGCGCCGTGTCCTCGGCCGCGGCCGCGGCCGCGGCGGCGGGAGCGGTGCGGAGCGTCCGCCACAGCCTCGGCGCGGCGATCGCGGCGACCACCGCGAGGCTGCCGGCCTCGGCGACGCCCGCGCCGGTCAGTCCCATCCGGGGCAGGAGCAGCAGGGTCGAGCCCAGTACGCACACGCACAACAGCCCCTGGAACACGGCCAGTCCGCCCGTGCGGCTGCGGGCACGCAGCACGGCGAAGTAGGTCTCGATCACCACCCGCAGCACCGAGCCCACCGCCAGCCAGCGCAGCAGCGGGGTCGCCGCGTCCGCGTAGCCCGGGCCGAACACGCCGAGGATCCAGGGCGCGCCGAGGACCAGCACCGCGGCGATGGGCAGCATGATCCGGGCCATCCGCTTCAGCGCGGCGCGGGTGTTGGCGGCCAGCCGCTCCGGGTCGTGCGAGCCCTCGACGGTGAGGGACGCGCCCATGTTGATGGCGAGCAGGTCGGTCGTTCCGCCGATGGTGGTGGCGATGTAGAAGTACGCGTTCTGCTCCGAGCTGACCTGCGAGGCGACGATCACGGGGACCAGGTAGATCACCGCGAGGGAGAACAGCGAGCCGGTGTAGTCCCCGGCCAGGAACCTGCCGACCTGCCTCAGCGTCGGCGGGTCGGTGTGGCCCTCGGTCGCCGTGACGTGCCGGGGCACCAGCCGCCGGAACACCAGCCAGCCCAGCGGCACCACCGAGGTGGCGATCGCGGCGACCCAGGAGACGAAGACGCCGATGGTGGGGAGGGCGACGGCGAACGCGGCGAGCAGGGCCAGCTTCACCGCCGAGAACACGGTGTTGCCCACCGGGACCCAGGTCGCGCTGCGCAGCCCGGTCAGCACCCCGTCCTGGAGGGTGAGCAGGTTCCAGGCCATGACGGCCACGACGAAGCCGACGCCGTTGAGTGTGCCGTGCAGGAAGCGGTACGACGGTCCCCAGGTGTCCAGGGTGAGCAGGAAGACGCCCGCCGCCAGCGCCACCACCAGCGAACTGCCCGCGTACGTACGGAAGATGAGCGTGCCGGTGCGCCGTCCGGCGACCGGGATGAACCGGGCCAGGGCGCCGGTCAGGGTGACCGCGGTCAGTCCGGCGAGGAACTTCATCGCGGCGATGGCGGCCGAGCCCTGCCCGACCGCCGACTCGGAGTAGTAGCGGGCGGCGGCCAGCCAGAAGCCGAGCCCGAGGACGGCGCTGATGCCGGTGTTGAGCATCAGCGCGTAGGCGTTGCGGAACAGCGGGCTGCCGCCGGGGGACCGGCCGGTGCCGGGCAGCCGCAGGCGGCGCCCGGACTTGCGGGGCGCCTCGGCGCCGGCCGTCGTGGACTCGGTCGTGGTGGTCGTGTCAGACACGGGAACGGATGGCCTTCCGGCGGACCTGACGGGCTCTGCGGACGAGGGCGTAGCCCTTGGTGAGGGCGCGGTCCCTGACGAAGGCGCGGGCGACGGCCCGGCCCTGGAGCAGCCGCTCGAACTCGGCCGCGCCGGTGGAGCGGCGGACCGTGACCCGCCGCAGCGCGTACGGCCCCTGCCGGCGGCGGGCGAGGGCGTTGCCGACGGCGAGGGCCTGGAGGTACCCGTCCGCGCGCACGGCCCGGCGGACCCTGCGGTCGGAGTAGCCGTAGGGGTAGGCGAACGACACCGGCCGGTCGCCGAGTTCGGCCGCGACGATCTCCGTGCAGCGGCTCAGTTCCGTGCGCAGCGCGTCGTCGCCGAGCTGGTCGAGTTGCGGGTGGGTGTGGCTGTGGCCGCCGATCTCGACGCCGGCCGACGCCAGTTCGCGCACCTGCGGCCAGTCGAGCATGGTGTCGAGGCCGCCTCCGGTGTCGTGCGCGCCCCTGATCCAGCCGGTGGAGACGAACAGCGTGGCCGGGAAGCCGTGCTGGGCGAGCACGGGCAGCGCGTGCCGGTGCACGCCCGCGTAGCCGTCGTCGAAGGTGATCAGCACCGGCCGGTCGGGCAGCGGGCGGCCGGTGCGCCAGCGCGCGGCGAGTTCGGCGGTGGTCAGCGGGGTCAGGCCCAGGCCGCCGACGAGCGCCATCTGCTCGGCGAACGCCTCGGGCGCCACCGACAGGGCCCGGGTGGCGTCGTTGGGGGCGGTGGCGACGGAGTGGTACATGAGGACCGGTACGGGAGTGTCACTCACCTGTGCCTCCTTCGATCGGCGCCGCCCTGAACGTCGTACCGCCCTGCCGTGCCCGCACGCTGCCCACGACGTAGCCGCCCGCCGCGGTGAGCACCCCCGCGACGATGGCGCCCGCGCGGCCCGCGCCGCCCGGCCGGGCCAGCAGGGCGTCCCGCAGGCCGCGGGCGACCCCGGCGGGCAGCACCCGCGTCGCGTAACGGCGCTCGGACTCGAGCCCCTTGTCCGCGCCCACGCTCCGGGCGACCAGCGCCTTGGACAGGCCCTCGGCGTAGGCGCGGGTGCGGAAGTAGGCGAAGTGTTCGCGGGGCTCGGGCACCCGGTGGTGGATGACCGCCCGGTCGTCGATGAGCAGGACGGCGTCGGGGCGGGCGCGGGTGAGGCGGATGCACAGCTCGGTCTCCTCGCAGCCGAGCGGGCGGCGGTCGCCGTCGCGGCCGATGCCCGTGGCGAAGCCGCCCGCCGCGTCGAACGCCGTGCGCCGGAACGAGGCGTTCCCGCCGAGCACGTTGCGTACCCGGACCCGGCCGGGCGGCAGCCCCTTGTAGGTGCAGCCGACCACCCAGTCGAACTCCTCCGGGAACCAGACGGGCCGCCGGCCCGACGCCCAGACGGGCACCGTGCGGCCGCCGACCGCCATGACGCGCGGGTCGGCGTAGGACTCGGCGAAGCGGCGCAGCCAGTCGCGTTCGGCCACGGCGTCGTCGTCGAGGAAGGCGATCACGTCGCCGTGCGAGGCGGCGATGCCGGTGTTGCGGCCGGCGGACAACCCGCGCGGGCCCGCGTTGGCGAGGACGCGGACGCCCTCGGTCTCCTTGTACTCGCGCTCCAGCCGGTCCCCCAGGGCCGGGTTGTGGTCCACGACCAGGAGTGTCTCCAGCGCCGGATACGACTGCGCGCGCACCGAGGAGACCGCCGCGAGGATGTCCTCCCAGCGGTCCTCGGTGTACACGCAGATCACGACGGAGATGCCGGGATCTGTCAAGACACCTCTCCCCGGACCGCGTCGAGCATCGGCGAGGGGTGCTCCTGGCGGCGCAGCTCACGCCGGTTGGAGCGCTCCTTGAGGATGACCCTGAGTACCCGGAGCCCGTCGCGCACGGCCCGCAGATTGCTGGTGCCGTGGATGCGGAGGTACTCGTGGCTCGGGATCTCCTGGACCTTCAGACCGGCCTTGACCACTCTTATGTTCATCAGCGTCTCGACCTCGAAGCCGGTGCAGTCGAGGTCGATCTTGTCGAGGCAGTGCCGCCAGAAGGCGTTGTAGCCGTAGCACAGGTCGGTGTAGCGGGCGCCGAACTTGCGGTTGACGACCGTGCACAGCGCCCAGTTGCCGAGCTTGCGGACGAAGGTCATGTCGTCGGTGCCGCCGCCGTTGGCGAAGCGGGAGCCCTTGGCGAAGTCGGCGCCGGAGACGAGCGCGGAGACGTAGCTGACGATCTCGCCGCCGTCGGCCGAGCCGTCCGCGTCGACCATCACGATGATGTCGCCGCGGCAGGCCTCGAACCCGGTGATCAGGGCGTCCCCCTTGCCCTTGCCGCGCTGTTCGACGACCCGGACGCCGGGCCACAGGGACCGGGCCACCTCGACCGTGTCGTCCGTGGAATTGCCGTCCACCAGAACGACTTCGTGTATCCACTCCGGAAGGGTCTTGAAGACGTACGGGAGATTCTCCGCCTCGTTCATCGCGGGAATCACCACGCTCACCGGGGGAGTGATCGCCAGATGAGAGGAGATCGGCCGGTAGTGCGTGGCGATTAACGGATCTTGCCCCGAAGCCGGCGGGCGCAGAACGGAACTCATGATTCTTTTCCCTCTCGTCCGGTGGACCGCCCGCCCCCGGGCGGCCCCGTTGTGTGTCCGGTTCGAAAGGGGGGTTCTCATCTTCGGTACGGCGAATCGATCTCCGTGCACGCCGATGAGCTGGCAAAGCTGGCCGGTCTGGCCGGGAAATACGGCAGCCGGTCGCGCGGCACGACTCGGTCACAGTTGCGGTCACCGAGCACGGCACCCCCCTACCGCGCCCCGCGCCGGTGACGCCGCGGCCCTGAGCCCTCCCCTGGAGCCGTGTGCCGACGTGCCGGTGCGGGTGAGATGTACGACGGTATTGACGATTGAACCCGAAAGGCAAGGCCTGGACGGCTGCCTCACGTTTTTGTTGGTTTGGCCGTTACACAACTTTGGCCTGCGTCGTTCACTCTTCTGTTCGTTTACCCGAACTCGCTTTTCCCCGGACGATGACCGACAGGAGGAGCAGCAGGCTCAGAGCCGTCACCGCGATCACGCCACCGCGCACGGACCAGCGGTGCACGGCCAGCATGACCTGGGCGACCAGCATGTCGAGGACGACCGAGCCCGCGAGGGCGACGAGCGTCCGGGCGTACGGATCCAGCCCGCGCAGCGCGGCGGCGACGGCCGCGGCCGGCGCGGCGAGCAGGAAGAACAGCGTGCACGGGCCGCGCAGCGGTGAGCCGGAGCCGGTGAGCGCCAGCAGCGCGCCGACCGCCGCGACGGCGGTCGCGGCCCCCGTGAGCAGCGGCGACAGGTCCCTCCCCGGACCCGGCCGCACCCCTTGGGGGTCGTCGGTGGCGCCGTCCGATGAACGTGACTTGGTGCGTAAGGTCTGCATTGGCTACTGTGCCCCCCGATTTGACCCCGACGCGCGGGATGTCGCGCTTCAATGTGGCGCAGGCCGGGGCGGGGCGTCAAGACGCCGTCGGGCGGCCGAGTTGACTTGCGGTCAACACAACCGGCATGCACGCGCAAGGCGTCGGGCGGTGAATTTCTCCGGGTGTTCTGGTTCAGGCTTAAAAAGTCTTGGCATGAACACTTCCGGTCAACGCGCGTAGGAGCTACCACGGTTGGAGAGCAGAGATCCTGCTAAAGGGAGGCACTATGAGTCGTTCCAGACTTACCCGATTCGTGACCTCACTCCTCCTCGCCGCCGGCCTCGGACTCGGCGGCGCCGCGGCGGCCCAGGCCTCGACAGCGGCGACCGGCGGCTATGTGGCGCTCGGTGACTCCTACTCCTCCGGGGTGGGAGCGGGCAGCTACATCAGCTCCAGCGGCAGCTGCGACCGCAGCACCAACGCGTACCCGTACCTGTGGAACGCGGCCCACTCCCCGTCGTCGTTCGCCTTCAACGCCTGCTCGGGCGCCACCACGGACGACGTCCTCGGCAACCAGCTCGGCTCCCTCAACTCCGGCACGTCGCTGGTGTCCATCACGATCGGCGGCAACGACGCCGGGTTCTCCAACGTCATGACGACGTGCGTGCTCCAGTCCGACAGCGACTGCATCAACCGGATCAACACCGCCAAGGCGTACGTCGACTCCACGCTCCCCGGCAAGCTCGACAACGTCTACAACGCGATCAGCGCCAAGGCCCCGGGCGCCCGGGTGGTCGTGCTCAGTTACCCCCGCTTCTACCTGCTCGGACAGACCTGCCTCGGCCTGTCCGACACCAAGCGCTCCGCGATCAACGGTGCCGCCGACTACATCGACAACGCCATCCAGGCGCGCGCCGCGGCGCACGGATTCGTCTTCGCCGACGTCCGCTCCGCCTTCTCCACCCACGAGATCTGCTCCGGCGACTCGTGGCTGCACAGCGTGAACTGGCTCGACATCAGCGAGTCGTACCACCCCACCGCGTCCGGCCACTCCGGCGGCTACCTGCCCGTGTTCACGAACAACGCGTGACACGCGCGAGCGTCAACACCTCACCCGTACGGGCTCGCCCGCCAGGGTGACGTGCCGGACGAGCCCGACGCGGAAGCGGAGGCCCCGCCCGACGGGGTCTCCGTCGCCGTCGGGCACGTCACCGAGACGGCACGGCGTTGGACGCCGACCGCGACGGGCTCCGGACCCCGACGCTGATCGCGTTCTCGGCCGACCCGCTTCCCGAGTACGCCGTCAGGGTCACCCGCACCCGCTGAATCAAGCCGCCACCGGTCCCGAACGGCGACGTTCACGGTGGGGCGGGTGCCGGCGACGGTGACCACGTTGCGGTTCGCGACCCGGGCCGCCGCCCACGCCTCCCGCTCCAGGCGGGCGTACATCCGCTCGACGTCGGCGGCGGGCATCCCGGCCGGGGCCCGCACCTCCTTGGCGGCGACCTCCCGCCGCAGCACCTCGTCCCGGGCGCGCCACACGGTGCCCATGCCACCCTCGCCCAGCGGGGACAGCAGACGGTAGCGGCCCGCGATCACACGGTCGCGGCCCGGGTCTTCGGACACGAGCGCCCCCACGCATGTCGCGTGATTCCCCCACAAACGTAGCTCAGGCGGAGGCGGTTGCGGCTCCCTCCAGCACCGATCCGGGAGGTGGCGCGGCCCGCCGTGGGGGGAGGGGGAGTAACGGGCCGCGCCGGTCCGGGGGGTGGGGTGGTGCCGGGAACGACGCTCATTCGGAGCGCGGCTCCCGACCGGATTGGCCGGACGGGAAAAAAATTCCGGGTGCCGCCCGACCCGCGTTTTCGGCCCGCCGATCCGTATCACCGGCGGGAGGTGGGCGTTCGTGCGGATGCGTGGAGCACGGGGAGGGGCCGGCTGCGGCCACGGAGAAGGTGCCCGCATACAGGCGGACGAGCTGCTGGTGCTCGTCGCGGGCGGCGACCACAGGGCGTTCGAGGACCTCTACGCCCTGGTGTCCGGTCCGGTGTACGGACTCGTCCGGCGGGTCGTGCGCGACCCCGCCCAGTCCGAGGAGGTGGCCCAGGAGGTGCTGTTGGAGACCTGGCGGTCCGCGGCCCGGTTCGACCCCGGCCGGGGCAGTGCCCTGTCGTGGATCCTCACCCTCGCGCACCGCCGCGCCGTCGACCGGGTGCGCAGCGCCCGCGCGGCCGGCGAGCGCGAGCAGCGGGAGGCCCTGCGCGCCGGGGAGCCCGCGTTCGACCAGGTCGCCGAGGAGGTCGAGGCCGGGCTGGAGCGCGAATGGGTGCGCCGCTGTCTGAGGCGGCTCACGGACCTGCAGCGCCAGTCCGTGACCCTCGCCTACTACGACGGCTACACCTATCGCGAGGTGGCGGAGCGGCTCTCGCTGCCGCTCGGCACGGTCAAGACGCGGATGCGCGACGGACTCACCCGGTTGCGCCAGTGCCTGGGAGGCGTCGCATGAGCATCCTCGGCGGGCCGGGGCGCCGCGGCGACCGGCACTCCCTCGCGGCGCCGTACGTCCTCGACGCCCTCGAAGCGGGCGAGCGGCGCCGGTTCGAGAAGCACCTGCTGGGCTGCGAGCGGTGTGCCGCCGAGACCCGGGCGCTGGCCGAGGACGCGGTGCGCCTCGCCTGGTCCGCGGCGGCCCCGGCCCCGGCCGCGCTGCGGGACCGGGTGCTGGCCGCCGTCCGCGCGACCCCGCAGGACCCGGCCCCGGTGTCCGGGGCCCCGGCCGCGCAGCGCCCGAGCCGGCTGCCGCCGCACGTCTGGGGCGCCCAGCCGCCGCCGCGACGCGTCCGTACCCCCCGCGCGCGCCCCGTCTTCGTGCCGTTCGCCACGGCCACCGCCGCCGCGGCCCTCGTCGTCGCCTCCCTCTTCGGGGTCCAGGCGCACCGCACGCAAGGCCGTCTCGACGCCGCCCAGGCCAGGGCACGTGAGATCGCCCACGTTCTCGCGGCGCCCGACGCCCGCGCCACGAGCCGCGAGGACCCACAGGGCCGACGGATCGGAGTGATCGCTTCCGCCTCGCGCCGGGAGGCCGTCGTCACCCTGAGCGGATACGGCACCCCGACCGGAGGGCGCGTCCACCAGCTCTGGCTCATGCGCTCGCGCGCGCAACCGCGCTCCCTCGGGCTCCTCGCGGGCGACACGCCCTTGGTCGCCGGGGGACTCGACACCTCGTCGACGTCACTCGCCGTAACCGTCGAGCCCGAGGGTGGTTCGGTGCAGCCAACCGGCCAGCCCATTGTCCAACTCACCCTGAAATCGGTCGGATTCGGAGAGTAGTCAAAGAGGGATGGTCAACCGCCTTGCGGGGAAGGTGAATCCTGCGGGCGAGATACACGCGTGCCGCCCTGGGGCGATAGGGTTACCCTGCCCGGGCCGGGTGGACTCGTACGGGTGGGGAGTGACATGGAGCAGATAACAGTGCGCAGCAGGGCCAGGGTCCCTGCGATCACCTGCGGGAGCAGCGCGACCAGTTCGCGTCTGGACCGCCATCTGTCGGTGCTGGCGGGTCCCGCCATACCGCAGCAGAAGACGGCCGAGGCGACGTCCCTGATGCGTGAGCTGACGGCGCGTGACACCGCGCACCAGCGCAGCGACCGGGGCAAGCGGGTCAGCCGCGTCTCCCTGTTCGCGCCGCTGCGCCGGCTGCGCCGCTCGCTGTTCGGCGGCCACGGACGCGGGCACTGAGCGCGCCGAGCCGGCGGCGAGCCGCCGCTGACCGGGCGGGCGGCCCCTGAGTCCTTCCGGGGTGCCCGCGCTCCGGCCGCCACCCCGTCCCGGCGCACCGTTGCGACCTCGTCGTCCGTCATCCCCACGGCACGCAGCAGCGCCCCGGTGTGCGGTCCGAGCGCGGGCACGTCGCCCGCCCGTGCCCCGTCCCCGCCCGGCACCCGGGCCGCCGACTCGCCCGTATTCGCCCAGCACGGACACCTCCACCGGCCCGTCCCACCCTGCCGAAGGCGCCGGCGCGCCGTGTCCGCGGTGCCGGATCAGCGGCGCCGGCCGTACTGGCGCACGGCCAGCGGCAGGAACACGGCGATGAGCACGAGGCTCCACGCGAGCGCGCCGGCGACCGGATGCGCCACCGGCCAGGCGGCGCCCCGCGGGACGGGCGAGTTGCCGAAGAGGTTCCGCAGGGCGGTCGTCACCGCGCTGATCGGATTCCACTCGGCGACCGCGCGCAGCCAGCCCGGCAGGTTGTCCGTCGGGATGTACGCGTTGGACAGCAGCGGCAGCACGAAGGAGGAGGCGCCGAGCTGCCCGGCCGCGTCCTCGCTGCGCGTGAGCAGCCCGAAGTGGATGCCGGCACACGTGCAGGCGAACCGGAAGAGCAGCAGCACCCCCACGGCACCGGCGGCGTCGGCCGCGGACCCCTCGATCCGCCATCCCACCGCGAGCCCCACCAGCAGCAGCGGCACCGTGCCGACGGCCGTCACCACGAGATCCGCCACGGCCTGCCCGAGCGGTACGGCGGCCCGGCTCACCGGCATGGTCCGGAACCGGTCCATCACCCCGCGGTGGGTGTCCGCCGCGGCCTGGAACATGCCGTTCATCAGTCCGCCGGCGGCGGTCGCGACCAGCAGCCCGGGCACCAGGAAGGCACGGTACTCGCGGCCGGGCATCGCCAGCGCGCTGCCGAAGACGTAGCCGAAGAACAGCAGCATGTTGATCGGCATCATCTGGGTCAGGATCGCCAGCCCCGGACTGTTGCGGACCCGGCGCAGCTGCCGGCCCGTCATCGCCAGCCCGTCGTACGCCAACGTGTTCACGCGGCACGCTCCTTGTGGCCGGAGGGACCCGCGGTGAGCCGCAGGAAGACGTCGTCGAGGGTGGGCGGGCGCAGGCTCGCGTCGAGCAGTGGCACGCCCGCGCCGTCGAGTTCGCGCACCAGGCGCGGCAGGGTCAGTGACGGATCGGTGGTGACCGCTCCGACGGCGTTGCGCTCGCGGTCGAACACGGGCTCCCTTCCGGTGAGTTGATCGAGAACGGCCGCCGCCCGCGCGAGCGCGTCGGCGTGGGCGACGACGGCCTCGGCGTACGAACCGATGAGCGCCTTGAGTTCGGCGGGCGAGCCGGTGTGCGCGACCCTTCCGTCGCCCATCAGGGCGATGTCGTCCGCGAGCCGGTCGGCCTCCTCCAGGTACTGCGTGGTCAGCAGCACGGTCGTACCCTCCGTCTTCAGCTCGCGCACCGCCTGCCAGACGTGGTTGCGGCTGGCCGGGTCGAGCCCGGTGGTCGGCTCGTCGAGGAACAGCACGTCCGGGCGCCGGATGAGGCTCGCCGCGAGGTCCAGCCGGCGCCGCATGCCGCCGGAGTAGGTGGAGGCCTTGCGGCCGGCGGCCCCGGCGAGCCCGAAGCGCTCCAGCAGCTCGTCGGCCCGGGCGGCCGCGCCGCGCACCCGGTGCAGCCGGGCGAACAGCCGCAGGTTCTCCCGGCCGGTGAGGTCGCCGTCGACCGAGGCGTACTGCCCCGTGACCGAGATCCGGCTCCGCACGGCCGCGGGCTCCCGCGCGAGATCGTGCCCCGCCACCCGGGCGGATCCGCCGTCCGGCCGCAGCAGCGTCGTCAGCAGCCGTACGGCCGTCGTCTTCCCCGCGCCGTTCGGTCCGAGCAGCCCGCAGACGGAGCCCTCGGCGACGGCCAGATCCAGCCCCCGCAGGGCGTGGACGGCGCCGAAGCGCTTCTCCAGACCCTCACTAAGTACAGCGTACGTAATGGTCATGCCTTGACCATAGCGCACTACGTACGATGTACGTAACTAGGATGGAGGCCGAGGTGATGAGCGATGGCAGTCCGAGGGGCCGTCCCCGAGGTGATCTGGGCGCGCCCCGAGCGCACCGGGCGGGGGCCGAAGCCGGCGTACACGCGCGACGACATCGCGGCCGCCGCCGTCCGGATCGCCGACGCGCAGGGGCTCGACGCGGTGTCGATGCGGCACGTCGCGGCCGAACTGGGGTGCGGCACCATGTCGCTGTACAACTACGTCCCCCGCAAGGAGGACCTGTACGAGCTGATGATGGACGCGGCGAGCGCGGAGCACGTGCTCTGGGAGCCGAGCGGCGACTGGCGTGCCGATCTGCTCCGGGTGGCCCGCGAGACGCGCGCGCTGATGCGCCGGCACCCGTGGATGCCGCGCCTGATGTCCCCGGTCTACGGCTTCAGCCCGAACGCCCTGCGCTATCTGGAGCACTGCCTGGCCTGCCTGGAACCGCTGGAGGCGCGCTACGGCACGAAGCTGGAACTCGTCGCCATGGTGAACGGCGTGGTCACGACGTACGTCCGCAACGAACTCGACACCGCCGAGCGGGTCCGGGCGCTGCCGTGGTCGGAGGCCGAGGAGAACGCCGCGCGCGGTGCCCATCTGGTCCGGCAGCTCGCCTCCGGCGCGTTTCCGAGGCTGGCGGAGGCGCTCGCGGAGGACGCGGGCCCGGCGGATCTGGAGGGGGTCTTCGAGCGGGCGCTGGGAAGGGTGCTGGACGGGTACGCGCCGCGCTAGCCGGGGCGGTCCGGCGGGTGCGGGTCGTTGTCGGCTGGTCGCGCGGTTCTCCGCGCCCTCGAGCTGGGACGCGAGCCCCTCGCGGCGTGCTGATCCGGCTCGGGCGCACCCCCGTGCCCGGACCCCCGCCCCGGCCGCCGGCTCGACTTCCTGAGGCCGCCCGTCCGGGACCCGTCCCCGAAGTGCCGCTAGAGAAGGGCGAACTGGCCCTCCGGGCCCTCCTCGTGGTGGTCCAGGACCGAGGCCGGGCGGCGGCACGCCTCCGGTGCCGGCAGGACGCCCGCCTCGCGCAGCTCGGCGGCGGTGAGCGGTGAGGCCACCGTGAACCCGGCTCGCACCGGCCGCAGTTCGGCCAGCAGGGTCAGGACGGTGATGAGTTCCAGCAGCTCCGACGTCCAGGTCTGCGGCCAGGTCGCGGGGCGGATCGCGGCCAGGGTGCCGGGTGCGGCCGGGGCCGTACGGGCCGTGAACCAGGACTCCAGCACCCGGACCCCGGCCACCTCGTACTCCCAGGCCTGCGGCGGCACGGGTGAGATGCGGCCCTCGCCGAGGTGGAGGGCCTCCTCGTCGGGGTCGTAGTGGAGCGTCGCGGGGCGGCTCGGCAGGGGCGCGCGGACGTACGGGCGGCGGCCGCCCGGCAGCCGGGGGCGTTCGCCGTCGCGGCGCATCAGCCACAGTGTGCGCCGGCCCAGCTCCACTCCCTCGTGCCACATGACGGAGTCGCCGGTGAGCGGCACGGTGAGGTCCGGGCGGACCGCCGCCAGGATCCAGGCGAGCAGGTCCGCGGCCGTGGGGCGGGTGCCGAGCCGGTCCGCGAGATGGTCCAGCAGGCCCGGTGCCAGGTTGGGTTCCGTGCCGCCGGGACGGCGGTAGAGGGGGCGGACGCGGGCCGTGCGGAGCACGGGCAGGAGGGAGGTCGCCAGCAGCGGAGCGCCGGGGTCGGCCGTCTCGGCCGTGAACACCTGGTGGGCGTCCGCCACCCGCCACAGCTCCGGGCGGGCCGCGTCCAGCAGCCGGTGGTCGGGGATCAGCCACTGCTCGTCGAAGGGGGCGGCCAGCACCCGTACCGGCTCCGCGCAGGGACCCTCGGCGCGGGCCAGTCGCTCCGTGCCGGTCGTCTGGCCCGGCAACTGGCCCACCGCCGAGTCGAGGGTGCGGGCGCGGCTCGGCTCGAACAGGGCCCGGCGGTCCGCTCCTTCGGCCTTCAGCAGCGCGTCCCAGCGGGCCTTCAGCGAGGCCGGGTCGGGCGCCGCCGGCCAGGCGCGGCCCGGCCTCGGCGGTGCGACGGACCACGGCATGAGGTCCGCCAGCAGCGGAGCGTCGTCGTACGTCACGCACGGCATGGTACGGCCTGCCCGCGCCGCCGGGATCAGGTCGCCTCCAGCGTCACCGTGAACGAGAACCGGTCCCCCCGGTAGTGGATCACCGCCACGTCCAGCACCCGCCCCGCGCTGTCGTACGTCACGCCCGTGTAGTGCAGGATCGGGCTGAGCAGCGGGACCTGGAGGAGGCGCGCGGTCTCCGGGTCGGCGAGGCGGGCCTCCACCGTGTCCGTGATGCGGCTGATGTCCGCGCCGACGACGTCCCGCAGCACCTTCGTCATCGGCCAGCGGATCAGGTCCTGCAGGTCGACGCGCGCGGCCAGTTCGGGGCGGATGTGGTTGACGGCGTGGTTCGTCGGCTCGCCGGTCTTCTCGTCGCTGCGCAGCCGGTGGTACGCCGCCACCGCGTCGAGGTCCGGGAAGTACTCGGCGAGCGCCGGCGGCACGGGCACGATGCCGTGGTCCAGCAGCTCGGTCGTCATCCCGGACTGCTGGGCCACGATCGCGTCCACCGAGCCCAGCAGCCGCACCGGGGCGCCCCGCTGCACGCCGGGCTCGATGAACGTGCCGCGCCGCCGGTGCCGGCTGATCAGGCCCTCGTCCTCCAGCTCCTTCAGCGCCTGCCGCATCGTCAGCACGCTCACCCCGTAGTGCTCCGCCAGCTGCTCCTCGGTGGGCAGCCGCAGCGGGGCCTCGGGCGAGCGGCCGAGTATCGAGGCGCGCAGGGACTGCGACACCTGGTACCAGAGCGGCAGCTTGCGGTTCAGGACGATCGAGTCCGGGGCGAAGGAGGTCACACGGTTATCCGTACCTGTCGGGGAACATCAGGCGCAACACAGGTGTCACGCCCGGAAGTGGGGCTCCAGGCCCCGCCACACGTCGTCGTAGTGCCGCTGGAGGTGGCCGGCGCTCGCCGCGTGCGCGGTGAGGGTCACCGGCCAGCGGGTCTCGAACATGAACGCCAGCCCGTCGTCGACCTTCTGCGGCCTCAGCTCGGCCGCGCTCGCCCGGTCGAACGTCTCACGGTCCGGGCCGTGCGCCGACATCATGTTGTGCAGCGAGCCGCCGCCCGGCACGAAGCCCTCGGCCTTCGCGTCGTAGGCGCCCTCGATCAGGCCCATGTACTCGCTCATCACGTTCCGGTGGAAGTACGGCGGCCGGAAGGTGTCCTCGCCCACCAGCCAGCGCGGGGCGAAGAGGACGAAGTCGACACAGGCCAGGCCCGGCGTGTCCGACGGCGACGTCAGGACCGTGAAGATGGACGGGTCGGGGTGGTCGTAGGAGATGGTGCCGATCACATTGAAACGGCGAAGGTCATAGACGTAGGGCACATGGTTGCCGTGCCAGGCGACCACGTCGAGCGGGGAGTGGTCGTAGGTGGCCGTCCAGAGGTTGCCGCAGAACTTGTTCACCACCTCCACCGGGCCCGCCACCTCCTCGTACGCGGCGACCGGCGCGCGGAAGTCCCGGGCGTTGGCGAGGCCGTTGGCGCCGATCGGGCCGAGGTCGGGCAGGCGGAACGGTGCCCCGTAGTTCTCGCACACATACCCCCGGGCGGAATCGTCGAGCAGCTCCACACGGAAGCGCACCCCGCGGGGGATCAGCGCCACATGGGCGGGCTCCACATGCAGCCGGCCGAACTCCGTGTGCAGCAGCAGCCCGCCGCGCTCGGGAACGACCAGCAACTCCCCGTCGGCGTCGGAGAAGACCCGCTCCATCGAGGCGTTGGCGTGGTACAGGTGCACGGCCATGCCGGTGCGCTGGGCCGCGTCGCCGTTGCCGCCGAGCGTCCACAGCCCGGCGAGGAAGTCGGTGCCGGCGGGCGGCTCGGGCAGCGGGTTCCAGCGCAGCCGGTTGGGGTCGGGCACGGACTCGGTGAAAGGAGCCGTACGGATCGCGCCGTTGTCCGTGCGTGTGAACGCCGGGTGGGCGGCCGAGGGGCGGATGCGGTAGAGCCAGGAGCGGCGGTTGTGCGCCCGGGGCTCGGTGAAGGCCGAGCCGCTCAGCTGCTCCGCGTACAGGCCGAGCGGCGCGCGCTGCGGCGAGTTGCGGCCCTCGGGCAGGGCACCCGGCACCGCCTCGGAGGCGTGTTCGTTGCCGAACCCCGTCAGGTACGACAGTCCCGCGGCGGTCTTCCGCGCGTCCCCGTTCATGATCGCTCCCTTGCGCTCCCGCGGCGCGTCTGCCGCGACCCGCGATTCCTATGTAACACCGTAGGAATGAGCGGGGGCGGACGCAAGGGGATCCCGCCACTGCGTCCGGGGGACCACAAAGGGCGGCTGGAACCAGACCTCAGGTGGATTCAGAAGTCCGGAGCACTGCTCTACCCTCCCGGTCATGCCCTGGACGCCGACGCCCCGCAGAACCCTCGCCGCGCTCGCGGCGTGCGTCCTGCTGCCGCTCGGCGCGGCGGGCTGCGCGGGCGGCCACGCCCGGGCGGGCTCCGGCGCGCCGTCGACCGCACCGGTCGGCAAGGTCCTGGACGGCACCGACGGGGCCGGCCGCCACCTGCGCGAGGTCGACGCGAAGGGCGCGCCCGACGTCGGCGTCGAGGTCACCCCGGACCCGCGGGGCGGCTGGGACGTACGCCTGGCCTTCCGCCGCTTCCGCTGCTCCGCGCCCGGAGCCGGGCACACGGCGGTCCCCGGACACGGGCTCGCGTACCTCTTCGTCGACGGCCGCGAGGCCGCCCGGCTGCGCTCGCCCGACTACCATCTGCCCGGCCGGCTCGTCCCGCACGGCACCCACCACGTCATGGCCCGCCTGTACGCCGACGACGGCACGGCGTGGGCCGTCCACGGCGAGCCGGTCCAGAGCACCGCCGACATCACGGTGTCGGACCCGGAGCCTTCGCGGACCCCCACGTCAGCCCCGACGCCGGCCTCCCCGGCGACACCCGTGCGAACCCCCGGTGGGCCGACCGCGCCCACCATGGGCGGCTCCCCGGTGCGATGAGCGCGGGCGATGAGTGCACCGCCCACCGTTCTCCGTAGGGGAGGGCGAGGTTCACCTGACCCGAGGCGGAGAGGCATCATGAAGCCCGTGCCCCACGCGACATCGCTCCGCCGTGCGCCCGTCCAGCGGCGCAGTGCCGAACGGCTGACCAGGATCCTCGACGCCTGTGCCGAACTCCTCGACGAGGTCGGCTACGACGATCTGAGCACCCGCGCGGTCGCGCTGCGGGCCGGCGTGCCCATCGGCTCCGTCTACCGTTTCTTCGGCAACAAACGGCAGATGGCCGACGCCCTGGCCCAGCGCAACCTGGAGCGCTACACCGAGCGCGTCACCGAGCGGCTGAGGCAGGCCCCCGCGGGGGACTGGCGGGCCGCGATGGACGCCGTCCTCGACGAGTACCTGGCCATGAAGCGCACCGCGCCCGGCTTCTCCCTGGTCGACTTCGGCAACCAGATACCGGTGGGCGTGCGGAAGGCCGAGCCCAACACCCGGGTCGCCGACCGGCTCGTCCACCTGCTCTCCGGATACGTCGGCCGCGCCCCGGACGACGACCTGCGCCGGGTCTTCCTGGTCGCCGTGGAGAGCGCGGACACCCTCGTCCAGCTGGCCTTCCGCACGGACCCGCGGGGAGACGAGGCGATCATCGCGGAGACGCGCGAGCTGCTGCGGGCGTACCTGGGACGCGTGCTCGACTGACGGGTCCCACCGCGTTCACCCCGGGGACTCCCCGCCATGCGTACCGGTCGGTATGCTCGGCTCGCGCACCCGCCGCCGTCGCCCCGCACCGGGAGGACCCATGCCCCGCACCGCCCTGCGTATCTGTCCGCTGTGCGAAGCCACCTGCGGGCTGGCCCTCACCGTCGACGGCACCCGGGTCACCGGCGCCCGCGGCGACCGCGAGGACGTCTTCAGCAAGGGCTTCATCTGCCCCAAG
Organism: Streptomyces sp. NPDC104106; assembly: GCF_055584345.1. Taxonomy (NCBI): domain Bacteria; kingdom Bacillati; phylum Actinomycetota; class Actinomycetes; order Kitasatosporales; family Streptomycetaceae; genus Streptomyces; species Streptomyces sp. NPDC104106. The sequence goes on along the minus strand of NZ_JBVJMF010000021.1, from coordinate 65,706 downwards.
GGAGCCGCCTTCCCCGCGCTCGACGCCGACCCCGACCGGCTGCGCACCCCGCTCCTCAGGGAGAACGGCCGCCTGCGCGAGGCCGGTTGGGGCGAGGCCTTCGACGCGATCGCGGCAGGCCTGCGCCCGGTCGTGGAGCGGTACGGCCCCGACGCCGTCGGCGTGGTCCTCGGCAACCCCAACGTGCACACCGTCGCGGGCGCCCTCTATCCCCCCGTCCTGCTCGGCGCCCTGCGCACCCGCAGCGTCTTCACCGCCTCCACGCTCGACCAGATGCCCAAGCACGTCTCCAGCGGACTGCTCTTCGGCGACGCGAACGCCATCCCCGTCCCGGACCTGGACCACACCGACCATCTGCTCCTCATCGGCGCCAACCCCCTGGAATCCAACGGCAGTCTGTGCACCGCCCCCGACTTCCCCGGCCGTCTGAAGGCGCTCAGGGCCCGCGGCGGCCGGCTCACCGTCGTGGACCCCCGCCGTACCCGCACCGCGCGACTGGCCGACCGGCACCTGGCGATCCGCCCCGGTACCGACGCCCTGCTCCTCGCCGCGATGGCGCACACCCTCCTCGAAGAGGACCTGGCCGACCTGAAGGACCTCGCCCCGCACGTCCAGGGCGTGGCCGAACTGCGGGCGGAACTCGTCGACTTCACCCCCGAAGCCGTGTCCGCCGCCTGTGACGTCGACGCGGACCTCATCCGCACCCTCGCCCGCGAACTGGCCGCCGCCCCGACCGCCGCCGTCTACGCCCGCATCGGCACCTGCACCGTCCCGCACGGCACCCTGGCCAGCTGGCTGGTCGACGTCCTCAACGTCCTCACCGGCAACCTGGACCGGCCCGGCGGTGCCCTCTTCCCGCAGGCCGCCACCGGGAAGGCCCCGCGCCCGGCCGGCCCCGGACGCGGCTTCACCCTCGGCCGCTGGCGCTCCCGCGTCCGCCAACTGCCCGAGGCCAAGGGGGAGTTGCCGCTGTCGGCGCTCGCCGAGGAGATCGACACCGCCACCGGGCACGGCGCACCGGTGCGGGCCCTGATCGCCGTAGCCGCCAACCCGGTGCTGTCCGCGCCCGACGGCGACCGCCTCGACAAGGCCCTGGACCGCCTCGACTTCATGGTGAGCGTCGACCCGTACCTCAACGAGACCTCGCGCCACGCCCACGTCGTGCTGCCCCCGCCCCCGCCGTCGCAGAGCCCGCACCACGACTTCGCCTTCAACACCCTGGCCGTCCGCAACCAGGTCCGCTACACCCGCCCGGCCGTCCCGCTGGAGCCCGGCCGCATGGCCGAGAGCGAGATCCTCGCCCGGCTGATCCTGGCCGCGACCGGCATGCACGGGACCGACCCGGCCGCCGTCGACGACATGGTCATCGACCAGACCCTGGGCAGGGCCGTGACCGAGGAGCACTCCCCGGTGCACGGCCGCGACCCGAAGGAACTCGCCGCCCGGCTCACCGGCGAGGGCGGCCCCGAGCGGCGCCTGGACATGATGCTGCGCCTCGGCCCGTACGGCGACGGTTTCGGAGCACGGCCCGGGGGTCTGACCCTCGCCCGGTTGCTCGACCGTCCGCACGGCATCGACCTCGGCCCGCTGCGCCCGCGGCTGCCGCAGCCGCTCAGGACCCGCAGCGGCAGGGTGGAACTGCTGCCCGAACCGGTCGCCGCCGACCTGCCCCGGCTGCGCCGGGCGCTGCGGGAGCGGCCGGACGCACTGGTGCTCGTCGGCCGCCGCCATCTGCGCTCCAACAACAGCTGGATGCACAACATCCCCGCCCTCACCGGCGGTTCCAACCGCTGCACCCTGCACATCCACCCGCAGGACGCGGCCCGGCTGGGGGTGCGGGACGGGGCGCACGTACGCGTCCGGGGCGCGGGGGGAGAGGTGGTGGCTCCCGCCGAGATCACCGACGAGGTCCGGCCCGGGGTGGTGAGCCTGCCGCACGGCTGGGGCCACGACCGCCCCGGCAGCCGGATGAACCACGCCGTCCGGAACCCGGGCGTCAACGTCAACCAGCTCCTCGACGGCAGTGCGCTCGACCCGCTGTCGGGCAACGCTGTCCTGAACGGTATCCCCGTCCAGCTCACCGCAAGCCTGTGACCGGGACTTTCGCGCTTATTGCTCGCACGTCAACGTCTTGTTGACGCCATCTGGACGCACCTAACGTCATCGCATCGCCGACCCCCAGGTGGGATGTTCAAGGGCGAACGTCAGGTATCCACTCATGTCGCCGATCGCGGCGCTCGTGCTGATCCCCGCACTCTTCTGCGTGTTCGTCGGCAAGGGCGCCGAGCTGGGCGACTACGTCATCGACGGCGTCACCGGGCTCGCGCCCACCGCCGCGATGCTCATGTTCGCGATCGTCTACCTCGGTGTGATGATCGACGTCGGCCTCTTCGACCCGGTCGTGCGGGGCATCCTGAAGTTCTGCAGGGCCGACCCGCTGCGCATCGTCCTCGGTACGGCGCTCCTCGCCGCGATCGTCTCCCTCGACGGCGACGGCTCCACCACCTTCATGGTCACTGTCTCGGCGATGTACCCGCTGTACAAGCGCCTGAAGATGTCCCTGGTCGTGATGAGCGGTGTGGCCGCCATGGCCAACGGCGTGATGGACACGCTGCCGTGGGGCGGTCCGACGGCCCGCGCCGCCACCGCGCTGAAGGTCGACGCCTCCGACATCTTCGTGCCGATGATCCCGGCCCTGGCCGTGGGTCTGCTGTTCGTCCTGGTCCTCGCCTACGTCCTCGGCCGCCGCGAGCGTGCGCGGCTCGGCCTGCCCACCCTCCGGGGGAGCGGGCGAAGCGCCCGGGATTGCGCCGCACGAGCGATCTCTGACGGCGCGTCGGGCGCCGCTGCCGTGGGTCGCGGCGGCCATCGCGCAGAGTCCAGACGAAAGACGGATTTGTATGAAAATCGTCTGACTCGGAGGATGTGCATGCCCACTCAGACCTCACCACGCGCTCTCGGCTCCCGCGCGGGCGCCACTGTCGTCATCGCCGCCCTCGCCGCGGTGGGTGCGTCGTGGGTGGCGGCGCCGAATGTGGCTGCCCAAGGGGAGAACGGCGACATCAGGGTGCACAGCGTAGGCGTACCGTACGGTGTGACGAAGGATGAGCCGACGGTCTGCAAGTTCTACCTCGACGCCGTCAACTTCGACATCCTGCCCAATATCCCCTACATCATCCAGGCGCAGCCCCCGCTGCCCAGCGCCGCCACCCTCACCGGCGTCATCCAGCTCGCGGGCGGCGCAGGCCACACGGACGTGATCGGCCTGACCGACGGGCAGTACAAGCTCACCTGGGTCGCGGCGGGTGCCGTCAAGGAGAAGCTCTTCCGCGTCAACTGCCACGACCGGCACGACGACCGGCGCGACGACCGGCACGACGAGGGGCACGGTCCGAACGGGCAGTCCGAGGACCACCAGGACCACCATCAGCAGGACGGTGCGGGTTGGGGCGGGAGGGACCACAACGATCCGCCGAGGGGCGCCGTCCACGCGGGTGGGGGCGGTCTCATCGACACGGCCGCGGCGTACTCGCCGGTGGCCGCCGCGGGCGCCGTGGGGCTGAGCGCGGTCGGTGGTGTGATGTATCTCCGGCGCAGCCGCCGGCGGCCTCATGGCGCCGCGTAGGCGTCAGCGCAGGCCCTGGTACCGGACCCGCGCCTACCGTCTCACCAGGACGGCCCTGCTGGTGGCCGTCCTGGTGACGGTGGGGAGCCGGTGCGGCGACGGGCAGGCGGGGCCCGGCCGTGCGGGTGTACCGGACACGGCGGTGGCCGCCGGCCGTACGGACGGGAGCGGACGGCAGTCCTGCGAGCCCCCTCCCGGACCCCCGCCCCGTCCGCTGCCCCGGTCCCGGCCGAAGACCTTCCGGATCCCCTTCCTCGGTGTCGACGCACCGGTCATGGCCCTCCGGCTCGACAAGGACCGACGGCTGGAGAGTCCGCCCGTGGACAAGCCCAGGCTGGTCGGCTGGTACGAGGGCGGCCCCACGCCGGGCGAGTCCGGCACCGCGATCGCCGTCGGCCACCGGGACACCGCGACCGGCCCGGCCGTCTTCGCCGCGCTCGCCCAGATCAAACCCTGCAAGCTCATCGAGGTCACGCGCGCCGACGGCCGCACCGCCGTCTACAGCGTGGACAGGATGAAGGTCTTCGACAGGGCGGGCTTCCCGGACAAGGAGGTCTACGCTCCGGCCGGGCGACCGGAACTCCGCGTCCTCACCTGCGGCGGCTACTACAGCCGCAGGACGGGCTACACCAGCAACGCGGTCGTCTTCGCCCATCTCGCCGCCGTACGCGAACCCGGCAACGCGGTGGTCGCCCACTGAGCCCGGCGCCCGCGAACCCGCCCGCCGAGAGTCCGTACGCCCCACGTCCGCCATGCCCACCGGGTCGGGGTCGCCCGCTGAATCCGGGTGGCCGTTTCCGCCCCGCCCGGGCCGCCGCCCCGCCGTTCTCGGCCCGGGATGCCGGGCCCGCTGCGGGAGCGGGCGAGGTCGCGGGGGCGGTCCGCCCGGCGGTCCGGTGGCCGGTCCTGACCCGCGCCATACAGCACCGGCGTCCCGCGACGGCGGCCCGGCCTGAAGGACGCGAACGCCGTGCGGCCCGGCATGATGTCCGGCAACGTCCGGCGGACGCCGGTGCTGTATGGCGCCAGAAAACTAACGCCGCTAGTTTGTGTGCCGGACGATGCCGACCCGCCGGGAGGAAGCAGCATCATGAAGGCACACGACGGCCTGTACATCGACGGCGCCTGGCGCCCCGCCGCGAGCGGGGACGTGATCGACGTCGTGAACCCGGCCGACGAAGAGGTCATCGGCCGGGTGCCGGCCGGTGGCGCGACGGACGTCGACGCGGCCGTGCGCGCGGCCCGGGCCGCCCTGCCCGGCTGGGCCGCCACACCCCCCGCCGAGCGCGCCGCGCGCCTGGCCGCCCTGCGCGACGCCCTCGCCGCCCGCGCGGACGAGATCGCCGAGACGGTCACCGCAGAGCTGGGCGCACCCGAGAAGCTCGCCCGGGAGGTGCACGCCGGCCTGCCGATCGCGGTCGCCGGCACCTATGCCGAGCTGGCCGCCACCCACCCCTTCGAGGAGAAGGTCGGCAACTCCACCGTCCTGTACGAGCCGGTCGGCGTCGTCGGCGCGATCACCCCCTGGAACTACCCCCTCCACCAGATCGTCGCCAAGGTCGCCCCGGCCCTCGCCGCCGGCTGCACGGTCGTCCTCAAGCCCGCCGAGGACACCCCGCTCACCGCCCAGCTGTTCGCCGGGGCCGTGCACGAGGCGGGCGTACCGGCCGGTGCCTTCAACCTGGTCACCGGCCTCGGCCCGGTCGCGGGCCAGGCCCTCGCCGAACACCCGGACGTCGACCTGGTCTCCTTCACCGGCTCCACGGCCGTCGGCAGGCGGATCGGCGCCACCGCCGGGGCGGCCGTGAAGAACGTCGCCCTCGAACTCGGCGGCAAGTCCGCCAACGTCATCCTGCCGAGCGCCGACCTCGCCAAGGCGGTGAAGGTCGGCGTGGCCAACGTGATGTCCAACTCCGGCCAGACGTGCAGCGCCTGGACCCGCATGCTGGTCCACCGCGACCGGTACGCCGAGGCGGTCGAGCTGGCCGGGACCGCCGCCGCCAAGTACGGCGACCGGATCGGCCCCCTCGTCAACGCGGGGCAGCGGGAACGCGTGCGCGGATACATCGAGAAGGGCATCGCCGAGGGTGCCCGGCTCGTCGCCGGTGGACCCGAATCCCCGCGCGAGAAGGGCTACTTCGTCAGCCCGACCGTCTTCGCCGACGTCACACCGGAGATGACCATCGCCCAGGAGGAGATCTTCGGTCCCGTCCTCGCGATCCTGCCCTACGACGACGAGGAGGACGCCCTGCGCATCGCCAACGGCACGGTGTACGGCCTGGCGGGCGCCGTCTGGGCCGGTGACGAGGCCGAGGCGGTCGCCTTCGCCCGCCGCATGGACACCGGCCAGGTCGACATCAACGGCGGCCGGTTCAACCCCCTGGCCCCCTTCGGCGGTTACAAGCAGTCCGGGGTCGGCCGGGAACTCGGCGCGCACGGACTCGCCGAGTACCTCCAGACCAAGTCCCTCCAGTTCTAAGGGAGTACGCGAACCCATGGCCGTACGAGCCGCCGTCCTGCCCGCCATCGGCGCCCCCCTGGAGATCACCGGCATCGACCTGCCCGACCCGGGCCCCGGGCAGGTCCGCGTCCGCCTCGCCGCCGCCGGTGTCTGCCACTCCGACCTGTCCCTGTCCAACGGCACCATGCGGGTGCCGGTCCCGGCGGTCCTCGGCCACGAGGGCGCGGGCACCGTCGTGGCGGTGGGCGAGGGCGTCACCCACGTCACGCCGGGCAGCCCCGTGGTCCTCAACTGGGCTCCGTCCTGCGGAGCGTGCCACGCCTGCGGCCTCGGCGAGGTCTGGCTGTGCGCCAACGCCCTGGCCGGCGCCGCCGACGTCTACGCCCGCACCGCCGACGGCACCGACCTCCACCCCGGGCTGAACGTGGCCGCGTTCGCCGAGGAGACGGTCGTACCGGCCTCCTGTGTGCTTCCCCTGCCCGAGGGCGTACCACTGGTGGACGCGGCCCTCCTCGGCTGCGCCGTCCTCACCGGCTACGGCGCCGTCCACCACGCGGCGAAGGTCCGCCCCGGCGAGACGGTGGCGGTCTTCGGCGCCGGCGGAGTGGGCCTCGCCACCTTGCAGTCGGCCCGCATCGCGGGAGCGCCGCGGATCATCGCCGTCGACGTGTCCCCGGCGAAGGAGGAGCTGGCGCGCGCCGCGGGCGCCACGGACTTCGTCCTCGCCTCGGACACGACCCCGCGGGAGATCCGCGCACTGACCGGCAAGCAGGGCGCCGACGTCGCCGTGGAGTGCGCGGGCCGGGCGGTCAGCATCCGCGCCGCCTGGGACTCGACCCGCCGGGGCGGCCGGACGACGGTGGTCGGCATCGGCGGGAAGGACGAGCAGGTCACCTTCAACGCCCTGGAGATCTTCCACTGGGGCCGCACCCTGTCCGGCTGCGTCTACGGCAACACCGACCCCGCCCGCGATGTGCCGGTGCTCGCCGAACACGTGCGGGCGGGCCGCCTGGACCTGTCCGCCCTGGTCACCGAACGCATTGCCCTGGAGGGCATCCCGGCCGCCTTCGAGAACATGCTCGCGGGCAAGGGCGGCCGCGCGCTGGTGGTGTTCTGACGCGCCTGTCACCCCGCGTCGGCCGGGGTGGCCACGCCGCCGGCGGAGAACGGGTGAGCAGTCTCGCCGGAGTCAGCGGCCGCGAACAGCCGGGGCCGTACCGACGTCGGGTGCCGCCGCGTGGGCGCGAGACACCCCCGCGCCCCGCACCCGGCGGGCCACGCGACACCGCGTCCCGGGAGCCGACTTCAGCGCAGTGCTTCAGCGGTGATCCCCAGCAGGGCCGCCAACTCCCGTTCTCCCGACGGCGTCACCTTCACCGCCCGCTCCGAGCCGATCCGCGCGCACCACCCCGTCGCCAGCGCGTGCCGGCACAGCGCGGCCCCCGCCGCCCCGGCCAGATGGGGCCGGCGTTCGGTCCAGTCCAGGCACGCCCGGGCCAGCGGGCGCCGGCCCGACAGATCGAGGGCGATTCCCGCCTCCCCGAACCACCGCACCCCCGCGTCCGTGAGCGCGAACCCGGTGTCCTGCCGCAGCAGGCCCCGCACGGTCAGCGCGTCCGTGACCGCGATCCCCAGCCGCCCGGCGAGATGGTCGTAGCAGGTGCGGCCCCGGGCCATGGCCGAGCCCGCGCTCGACTCGCGCAGGGTGCGCGGCGTGCGCCGTACCGCCGCCGGGGGCACGCACGCGGCGAGGTCCTCCACCAACTGCGCCACGCGCGCGTCGGCCAGCCGGACGTACCGGTGCCGGCCCTGCCGTTCCTCGGCGAGCAGGCCGCCCGCCACCAGCTTGCCCAGGTGCTCGCTGAGCGTGGACGCCGCGACCCCGGCGTGCCGGGCCAGCTCTCCGGCCGTCCAGGCCCGCCCGTCGAGCAGCGCCAGCAGGCAGTCGGCCCGGGTCTCGTCGGCGATCAGCGAGGCGAGCGAGGCCAACGCGGCGGCCTGCGGATCCTTGGCGGTCATGCCTCCCAGCATGCGGCACGCACACTTCGGCCGCCGCCGAACTATCGCTGCGCGCCCCGCACCCCGAGACCGGCCTGCTCGTACTGGAGCGCGAGCCCGTCCAGCAGCGCCGCCAGTCCGGCCTCGAAGGCGCGCTCGTCGATCTTCTCCTGCTGCTCGGCGAGGAGGTGGGCCTGGCCGAGATGGGGATAGTCGGCCGGGTCGTACGCGCTCGCGTCGTCCACGAAGCCCCCGGCGAACGAGCCGAGCGCCGAGCCCATGATGAAGTACCGCATCAGCGCGCCGATCGAGGTCGCCTGGGCCGGCGGCCAGCCGGCGTCGACCATCGCGCCGTAGACCGCGTCGGCGAGGCGGAGCGCGGCCGGGCGCCGCCCCGGTCCCCTGGCCAACACGGGGACGATGTTCGGGTGGTCGCGCAGAGCGGCCCGGTAGGAGACGGCCCAGTCGTGCAGCGCGGTGCGCCAGTCGCGGCCGTCCTCGAACATCGCCAGGTCCACCAGGGCACTCACCGAGTCCGCGACCGCCTCCAGGATCTCGTCCTTGGTGCGGAAGTGGTTGTAGAGCGAGGGCCCGCTCACCCCGAGTTCGGCGGCGAGCCGGCGGGTGGAGACGGCCGCCAGTCCCTCGCGGTCCACGAGTTCCCGGGCCGTCGCGACGATCCGGTCGGTGCTGAGGAGGGGCTTGCGCGGTCGGGCCATGGCGCACATAGTAGGGCTGCGGATTGAAACTAGCAGTGCTAATTTAAATGTACGGCTTTCAAGATCCATCCGGTGTGGATCCGTCTGGTGTGGGGTGATCGCGTGGTGAACCTGGAGCTGAGCGAGGAACAGGCCGCCGTACGGCAGCTCGCCCGGGACTTCGTGGCGCGCGAGATCGCCCCGCACGTCGTGGCCTGGGACCGGGCCGAGGAGGTCGACCGGGGCATCGTGGAGAAGCTCGGCGAGGTCGGCTTCCTCGGGCTGACCGTCCCCGAGGAGTACGGCGGCTGTGGCGGCGACCATCTGTCGTACTGCCTGGTGACGGAGGAGCTGGGCCGCGGCGATTCCTCCGTGCGCGGGATCGTCTCCGTCTCCCTCGGGCTGGTCGCCAAGACGATCGCCGCCTGGGGGAGCGAGGAGCAGCGGCACCGCTGGCTGCCGGGGCTGACCTCCGGGGAGTACGTCGGCTGCTTCGGCCTCACCGAGCCCGGCACCGGTTCCGACGCGGGCAGCCTCACCACCCGGGCCGTCCGTGACGGCGACGACTACGTCATCAACGGCACCAAGATGTTCATCACCAACGGGACCTGGGCGGACGTCGTGCTGCTCTTCGCCCGCTCCACCGACGCCCCCGGTCACAAGGGGGTCAGCGCCTTCCTCGTGCCCACCAGCACCCCCGGTCTGGCCCGCCGCACCGTCCACGGCAAGCTCGGCCTGCGCGGCCAGGCCACCGCCGAACTCGCCTTCGAGGACGTCCGGGTGCCCGCCTCCGCCCTGCTCGGCGAGGAGGGCAAGGGGTTCTCCGTCGCCATGTCGGCGCTCGCCAAGGGGCGGATGTCGGTGGCGGCCGGATGCGTCGGCATAGCCCAGGCGGCGCTCGACGCGGCCGTCCGGTACGCGGGCGAGCGCGAGCAGTTCGGCACGCCCATCGCCGGCCACCAGCTGGTCCAGGAGCTGATCAGCGACATCGCCGTCGACGTCGACGCGGCCCGGCTGCTGACCTGGCGGGTCGCCGATCTGATCGACCGCGGGCGGCCCTTCGCCGTCGAGTCCTCCAAGGCCAAGCTGTTCGCCTCCGAGGCCGCCGTCCGTGCCGCCAACAACGCCCTTCAGGTCTTCGGCGGTTACGGCTACATCGACGAGTACCCGGTCGGCAAACTCCTGCGCGACGCCCGCGTGATGACCCTCTACGAGGGCACCAGCCAGATCCAGAAGCTCCTCATCGGCCGTTCCCTCACCGGGGTTTCGGCGTTCTGAGTAGCGGATCTGAGTAGGAGCGCGGATGTGGCGCGGGCCACGTCCGCCGATGCTCGTGGCCATGAGTGACACACCGGTCAAGCAGCAGAGCACGGCCGCCTTCTACGGCCAGTCCGTCGCCTCCTTCGCCATCGCCATGGCGGCCACGGCGATCGGCATCTACCAGCTCGACACCAACGCCTGGGTCCGGGCCTTCCTCGCGATCGCGGTCCTCTACCTCGTCACCTCCGCCTTCACGCTGGCCAAGGTGATCCGGGACCGCCAGGAGGCCGGGCGGATCGTCAGCCGCGTCGACCAGGCCCGGCTGGAGAAGCTCCTCGCCGAGCACGACCCCTTCGAGAAGATCTGAGCGGATCTGAGCAGGCACACTAAGCGCCCGCTCACCTTCGGCGGTATGGTGGTGCCCCTGTCATCGAGAGGGGCGAGCGAGCGATGAGTACGGCGGAGGAGACGACCGGCGGCGAGATGGAGCCGTGGGAAGAGGTCACCCCGGACGCGGCCCGGCGGCTGCTCGTCGCCGCCGTCGAGGCCTTCGCCGAGCGCGGCTACCACGCGACGACGACCCGCGACATCGCGGGCCGCGCGGGCATGAGCCCGGCCGCGCTCTACATCCACTACAAGACCAAGGAAGAGCTGCTCCACCGGATCAGCCGGATCGGCCACGACAAGGCCCTGGACATCCTGCGCACGGCGGCCCGGCGCGAGGGGACGGCCACGCAGCGGCTGGCCGACGCGGTCGGCTCCTTTGTGCGCTGGCACGCCGGCCGGCGCACCACCGCGCGGGTCGTGCAGTACGAACTCGACGCCCTCGGCCCCGAGGCCCGCGCCGAGATCCTCGCGCTGCGCCACCAGGTCGACGCGGAGATCCGCGGGATCATCGAGGACGGCGTGGCCGCGGGCGAGTTCGACGTGCTGGACGTCAAGGGCACCACGCTCGCCGTGCTCTCGCTGTGCATCGACGTGGCCCGCTGGTTCAACGTGAACGGCCCGCGCACCCCCGAGGAGGTCGGCGCGCTCTACGCCGACCTCGTGCTCCGGATGGTGGGCGCGAAATAGCCACAGGTACGGCTACAGGTAGTACCGGGACACCGACTCCGCCACGCACACCGGCTTGTCGCCGCCCTCGCGCTCCACGGTGAAGGCGACGGTCACCTGCACACCGCCGGTGACGTCCGCCACGTCGGCGATCTTCGCCGTGGCACGCAGCCGGGAGCCGACCGGGACGGGGGCGGGGAAGCGGACCTTGTTCGTCCCGTAGTTGACGCCCATCTTCACGCCCTCGACCCGGATCAGCTGCGGGCCGAACAGCGGCAGCAGCGAGAGGGTCAGGTACCCGTGGGCGATGGTCGTCCGGAATGGTCCCGCCGCGGCCTTCTCCGGGTCCACGTGGATCCACTGGTGGTCGCCCGTGGCCTCGGCGAACAGGTCGATCCGCTTCTGGTCGATCTCCAGCCAGTCGGTGTAGCCCAGCTGCTCGCCCACGGCGGCCCTCAACTCGTCGGGGGAGGTGAAGGTCCTCGGTTCTGCCATGTTCCCGGCCTCTCGCTCGCGTCTCTAAGCAACTGCTTAGCATGGTCGGCTCGGCGGCCTCTGTCAACGGACCGCGGCAGCCCGACGGCGTATCGCGGCACGTCCGGCGGAGCGCCTAGGCTCTGCGGAGTGCCACAGATTCCCGAGAAGATCCACGAGCTGACCGTCGGGCAGCTGGCCGCGCGCAGCGGCGCCGCGGTCTCCGCCCTGCACTTCTACGAGTCCAAGGGCCTGATCAGCAGCCGCCGCACCTCCGGCAACCAGCGGCGCTACGGCCGTGACACCCTGCGCCGGGTCGCCTTCGTCCGCGCGGCCCAGCGGGTCGGCATCCCGCTGGCCACGATCCGGGACGCCCTGGCGGAACTCCCCGAGGGGCGGACGCCGACCCGCGAGGACTGGGCGCGGCTGTCGGAGAAATGGCGCTCGGAGCTGGACGAGCGCATCACACAGCTCAACCGCCTGCGCGACCATCTCACCGACTGCATCGGATGCGGGTGCCTGTCGCTGGAGAACTGCGTCCTGTCCAACCCGGACGACGTGTTCGGCGAGCGGCTGACGGGGTCGCGGCTGTTCGCGGAGGGGCGCTGACGCCCCCCTGCCCGCGGGCGACCGCGCCCCGCCCGGCACCGGCTCACTCGTACTCGGTGCCGCCCTTGCGCGTCAGGTACGCCGGGCTCACCGCCTTCGCGATGGCCCGGCCCCCGGTCACCGCGCTGTACCGCTCCACCGCCGGCCGTATCACCACGCCCTCGCGCAGATGCAGTCCCCGCCCGGACGCCGTCTCCCGACCGCTCGCGAACTCCAGCACCCGCTCGACGTCGTACGGCCCCGCGTACAACCGGGGCACCACCGGCAGTTCCCCCTCCAGCAGCTGTGCCGCGTCCAGCCAGCGCACGGCGCCGTCCACGTCCGCCGAGACGTCGAACGCCGCGTACCCCAGCGTGTCCCGCCGTCCGTCCGCGCCGTACGACAGGTCCTGCACGCCCGCGCCGTACACCTCACCGAAGATGCCGACCCGACGCGCCCCGAGCCGCTCGGCCAGCCGGGCCGCCGCCTCGGCGACGCCGTGACCCCGGACCGCCCGCCAGTACAGGTTGCGCGGATCCTCCTGCAGCGCCAGCGACTTGGCGCCGAACCCCTTGGAGGAGACGTACACCCTCCCCTCCTTCGCGACGTACGTCAGCAGGCACGCCGAGCCGTGCAGCTTCTCCGTCAGGACGACCGGCTCGCCCGGGGTGAAGAGGCCGGGATAGCGCTGGATGTTCTCGATGTCGACCCAGGGCAGCAGCTCGGGAGCGGGCTCCACCTCGCCGTTCATGGTCGGCGGGACCGGCGGCACCCACTTGGTGATGCCCAGCCGCTCCGCGAAGTCCGTGCCCTCGGCCGCGGCTCGCGCGAGGTCCACGTCCGCCAGCGCCTTCGGCCGGCACACGATGCCCTGCGACAGCTCGCCGCGCAGCCGCACCGCCTTGACGCGGTTGGCCTCGCCGCCCGCCAGCCGTCCGGTCAGCCCCAGCTCCTCGATCAGCCCGGACGGGAGCACCGACTGCTCGGGGATGTAGACGGCGGCCTCGCCGGTGCGATACGAGCCCTTGGCGACGACGGCCCGGTACAGGCCCACCTGGGCCAGTTCGAGCGCGTCGGCGTTCGGATGCTCGTGGACGGTCAGCACTTCGGCGGTGACCCGCAGCGTGGACATGGGACTCCCCCTGGTCATCGGTTCGGTTTCATCGGCTCCACTGTCCGGGCGGGAATAGGGTGGAGCGAGCCGATTTACGGCTGGTAGCGTCGGAGCCCCTCGGCGACCAACTGGGCGTTCCCGGAAGCCCGTTGACCGTCGGGCAGGAACAGGGTGTCCTCCAGCCCGATCCGGGTGGCCAGACCGAGGCGTCCGGCCAGCCGCAGCACCGGCCAGGTGCCGCCCTCCTCGCCGTGCAGCAGCACGGGTCGGCCGTGGGCGGTGCCCAGCTCGGCCAGCAGGGCCCGCGCGGAGGCCTCGGCGGTCGCCGGGCCCGGGTCGGTCACCTCCGCCAGCACACGCAGCACCCGCGGCCCGAGCGGGGAGGACGCGAACCGGGCCGCTCCCTCGGTGCCGGACCAGATGCCCGCCTCGACGCCCACGCCCCGGGCGAGGAGCTGTCCGGCCACCGCCTCGGCGCCCGGTTCATGCCAGTTGACCGAGGCGAAGTCGGGCAGCACGGACCAGCTGCGCACCCGGGCGAGCCGGGCCTCGGGATCGGGCTCCGCCCAGGCGCCGGTCGTCACCCCGACCGGCACCCGCACCCGCGCCCGTATCGCCTGGAGCACCGGAGCGAGCACGCGCGCGGAGAGGCTGTCGTGGCCGCACGGCGTCTTGGGGTGGACGTGGACCGAGGTGGCCCCGGCCGCCACGGCCTGCGCCGCGCAACGGGCCATCTCTCCGGGGGACATCGGAACCTGCGCGCCGTCGGCGGCCGAACGGCGTCCGTTGAGACACACCTGCACCATGTCCCGATGGTGCCACCCACGACTGACAACGGCCCCGGCCCCCGCACGGCAGGGGGCGCGGCATCCCCTGCGCACCCCCCAGAAAAACAATCGCCCCCCGTTGCGCCCCGTCGCTCAGGCCGACATCAGCAGCCGCCCCCGCCTGGCGTACTCCAGCGCCTGCGCGGTGAGTACGGGGCGCGGCACGAGGATGCCGCAGTCCGTGCAGACCGGGCCGGAGGACGGCTCGTGGTCCAGGCCGTAGCGCCAGACCAGGCGATGACCGCCGCACACCGGGCAGCAGGAGCCCGGTGCGCGCTCCAGGGCCGAGATGAGGCGGCGCAGTACCTCCGCCAGCGGCCCGTCCGGGTGCACCCGAGGATCGTCGCACCAGGCGACGCCGAAGCCCCCCCAGGTCAGCCGGTGCCAGTCGTCCACGCTGCCCGGCCGGCGCAGCCCGTCGTGCTTCTCCTTCCTGCGCCGCTCGGTGAAGTCGGTCTCGTAGGCGAGCCAGACGGACCGGGCCTCCTCCAGCTCCTCCAGTGCGGCCACGAGCCGCGCCGGGTCGGGGGAGCGGTCCTCCGGGCCGAAGCCCGCCCGGGAGCACAGATGGTCCCAGGTCGCCCGATGCCCGTAAGGGGCGAACTTCTCAAGGCACTTGCGCAGTGAGTACCGCCGCAGTGCCAGATCGCAGCCCGGATCGCGTACCTGTCTCGCCAGACTCCGGAAACCGGCCATCGCCCTGCACCTCCGTCACACCTGCACCTGTACTTCGGTCACTTCGGCGTTGCCGCGCGGACTTCACGCGACGTCGCCGAATAGACGTATCGACAGGCGATTCGGCTCCATCTCTTCTCGTGCTCTTCCGTTGCGTTCCTCTTGGTCGTTCGCGTCGGCCCCAAAAAGTGACGCATGTTCATCTTCAAACACGGGGATACCGGCGGTAACGTTCGCGCACCCCTGTCGCGAGGAGCTGCCATGCCACGGCGAACCCCACGTACCGCCCTTGACAGACTGAGAACGTCCCGCCCCTTCACCAGGTTCCTGAAGTCCGCCTCGATATGCGTCCTCGTCGGGGGTCTTCTCTCTCCCCTCACCCAGACGACGGCGTCCGCGGCCACGGCCGCCGCGTCGAACGACTACTGCGGCGGGCAGTGCTCGGACATCCTGCCGCCCGGCGAGAACGGCAACGCGACCCTCGCCCAGATCCTGCTCAACCAGGCCTTCGGCACCCAGCCTTCGCACGCCGAGGACCAGCTCGGCCCCTACGCGAACCTGGCCACCGGCTACCAGGGCCTGACCGACGCGACGATCGACAACTTCTTCAACGACTCCTCCTTCGGCGTCCCCTCCGACCAGGTCGCCTCCACCGAGCAGCCGGCCGGCCGCGGTGACGTGACGATCGTCCGCGACAAGAAGACCGGTGTGCCGCACATCACGGGCACCACCCGGTACGGCACCGAGTTCGGCGCCGGATACGCGGCGGCCGAGGACCGGTTGTGGCTGATGGACGTCTTCCGGCACGTCGGCCGCGGCCAGCTGACCTCCTTCGCCGGCGGCGCGGCCGCCAACCAGGGCCTGGAGCAGGAGTTCTACCGCAACGCGCCGTACACCGAGGCCGACCTGCAGGCGCAGATCGACAACGCGGTGGCGAGGAACGGCGCCCGCGGGCAGCAGGCCCTCGCCGACGCGAACGCCTATCTGGCCGGCATCAACGCCTACATCGACGCCTCCGACAGCGGCCGCTACTTCCCCGGCGAATACGTTCTGACCGGCCACAAGGACGCGATCACCAACGCCGGCACGATCGACCACTTCAAGATCACCGACCTGGTGGCGCTGGCCTCCGTCATCGGCACGCTCTTCGGCTCCGGCGGGGGCGGCGAGGTCAACAACGCCGTCTCGCTGCTCGCCGCGCAGGCCAAGTACGGCGTCGAGGAGGGCACCAAGGTCTGGGAGTCCTTCCGCGAGCGCAACGACCCCGAGGCCGTCCTGACCGTCCACGAGGGCCAGAGCTTCCCGTACGGCGGCAAGCCGGCCACCGCCCAGGGCGAGGCCCTGCCCGATGCCGGATCGGTCACCCAGGAACCCCTCGTCTACGACCGCACGGGCAGCGCGGCCACCGCGGCCGCCAAGAGCGCCTCGACGAGCGCGGCGAAGACCACGCTCAGCTCCGCCCACCGGGGCATGTCCAACGCGCTCGTGGTCAGCGGCAAGTACACCGCCAGCGGGCATCCGATCGCCGTGTTCGGGCCGCAGACCGGCTACTTCGCCCCGCAGCTGCTCATGCTCCAGGAGATCCAGGGCCCGGGCATCAGCGCCCGCGGCGCTTCCTTCGCGGGCCTGAGCATGTACGTGGAACTCGGCCGCGGCCAGGACTACTCGTGGTCCGCCACGACCTCCGGCCAGGACATCATCGACACCTACGCCGTCGAGCTGTGCCAGGACGACTACCACTACCTGTACCACGGCACCTGCACGGCCATGGACGAGGTCGAGCAGAAGAACTCCTGGTCACCGACCACCGCCGACAGCACGGCTGCCGGGTCGTACACGATGAAGGTCTGGCGCACGAAGTACGGACCGGTGGAGTACCGGGCGACCGTCGGCGGCAAGAAGGTCGCCTACACCACGCTGCGCTCGTCGTACCTGCACGAGGCCGACTCGATCATCGGCTTCCAGATGCTGAACGACCCGGACTTCGTCAAGGGCCCGCAGGACTTCCAGAGCGCCGCCCAGCACATCAACTTCACCTTCAACTGGTTCTACGCCGACTCCCGGCACACCGCGTACTACAACAGCGGTGACAACCCGGTCCGGGCCGCCGGTGTCGACGCCGAGTTCCCGGTCTGGGCGCAGGCGGCGTACGAGTGGCGGAACTGGGACCCGGACACCAACACGGCGGACTACACCCCGGCCTCCGCCCACCCTGACTCCGTCGACCAGGACTACTACGTCTCCTGGAACAACAAGCAGGCCAAGGACTACACGACCGCGTCCTGGGGCGACGGCTCGGTGCACCGCGGCAACCTGCTGGACGACCGGGTGAAGAAGCTGGTCGCGGCCGGCGGGGTGACCCGCACGCAGCTGGTGCGGGCCATGGCGGACGCGGCCCTCGCCGACCTGCGCGCCGAGGACGTGCTGCCGAAACTGCTCAAGGTGATCAACTCCTCGGCGGTGACCGACCCCGCGGCCGCCGGCGCGGTGAACAAGCTCCAGGCCTGGATCACGGCCGGCGCCCAGCGCACGGAGACCTCGGCGGGTTCGCACACCTACGCGAACGCCGACGCCATCCGCATCCTGGACGCCTGGTGGCCGCTGCTGGTGAAGGCGGAGTTCCAACCCGGCCTCGGCAGCGACCTGTACACCGACCTCACCGCCAACCTGAGCATCGACGAGGCCCCGTCCGCCGGACACGGCCCGACCGGCTCGCACGCCGGCAGCTCCTTCCAGTACGGCTGGTGGAGCTATGTCGACAAGGACATCCGGGCGGTGCTCGGGGAGAGCGTGCAGGGCGGCCTCGCCGAGAAGTACTGCGGCGGCGGTGACCTCGGCTCCTGCCGCACCATCCTGCTCACCACCCTGGACCAGGCCGCCGGGATGACCGCCGCGCAGGTCTACCCGGGCGACGACCAGTGCTCGGCGGGCGACCAGTGGTGCGCCGACTCGATCGTGCAGCGCACCCTGGGCGGCATCAAGCACGGCAGGATCAGCTGGCAGAACCGGCCGACCTTCCAGCAGGTCGTGGAGTACACCTCGCACCGGTGACCCGAGCGCCGGCGAGCCGGTGGCGGCACACGCGCGTCGGCCGCCGCCGGTTCCCCGGCACCGGCGGACCGCCTGCGTGGCCACCACCGGCGCGCCGGCGGCCGTCGACCGGCGTCGGCGGGTCAACGGCCGCCGGTTCCGGGCGCCGGGCGGTCCGCACGGGCGATCCGGGCGTGCCGTCCGCCCGGCCGGGTCGAGCCGCTCAGGCGATCCGGCCCGCCGCCAGGACCACTCGCGCCAGTTCGGGGTGCACGATGTCGCTGTGCGCCCCGGCCGGCGGGCCGCCCCGGCACACGACCGAGGCGGCGTCCACGTTCACGCAGCCCGTCGCGGGCAGCCCCGACGCCAGCGCCGTCGCCAGGTCCAGCCGCACGGCTCCCGGCACCGCCTGCACCCCGTCGTGCCCCATGGCCCCCCACCGCGGCCCCAGCACGGACGCGATCTCGCTGCCCACGCACGAGCGGTCGTCCCCGGACAGCCGGGAGGCCAGCGGATAGAACGTGCCGAGCGCGGAGTCGAAGTGGGAGTAGCAGGCCACCAGCGGCCCGTCGATCCGGCGCTGGAGGTCTTTCAACGCCCCCGCCCGCTCCGAGTCCTGCGGCAGCCGGTCCGCGAACGCGTAGTGCGAGAAGGCACCCTGCAGCAGCGTCACCGACGCCACCGCGCGCACCCCGTCCGGCAGTCCGCGCAGCGCGAACGACACCAGCCGGCCGCCGAAGCTGTGCCCCGCCAGATGCACCCGCACCCCGGGCGCCGCGCCGGCCAGAGCGCCGATCGCGGGCCCGAGCCCGTGCTCGCCGACCGTCCCGGCGCGGCGCTTCATCGTGTAGTAGGCCGCCTGCCGCAGCAGTTCCTTGGCGCCCTCCCAGGGATTGGGGATGCTGAACCCGGCCGGCGTCCCGGAGGACCGGACCGCCGCGAGCGCGTCGGCGAACTCCGCGCACGCGGTCACCGGGTCCTGCGTGAACACGCACGGCTCGCCCTCCTCCTCCGTGTCGGCCACGCCGGGCCGCCGCTCCCCGTCGATCAGCTGCCGCACCAGCCGCCCGAACTCCGTCAACGCCCCGGCGGTGTCCGGCCGTTCGTCCAGCATGCCCGCCAGCCGGCCGACCAGCTCCGCCCGGTCCGGGAAGACCGCCACCAGTGCGCGCCGGGTGTCCGGATCCAGCGCGGCCGCCTGGGCGGGGGCGGCCGCGGCCGACTTCGGGAAGTCGGGGATCGGCTCGTCGCTGAACCGCATCGACGGCCAGATCACGCCCACGTACCCGATGCGGGCTCGTGGCGCGAGCCCCGGGACCGGGGCGAAGAAGCGGCGGTACAGCGCGGTCGCGGTCGTACGGTCGTCGTTCCAGCCGTGGGCGAAGACGATCAGGTCGCGGACGCCGCGCCGCGCGACCTGCGCCACCAACCGGTCGCGTTCCGGGGCGTCCACGTCCCCGTCCGCGTCGAAGGTCAGCTCCCAGTAGGGAGACACACTCATCCCAGGATCCGTCATGTCAGGCTCCCTCGTCCCGAGGAAACGGTGCGTGACGACCCGTCACGGGCACATCGTCCTGCTCCGGGCCGACGTCGGCCACGCACCGTGCCTCACCTGTAGAGGAGATACCGCTTCCGGGTCCGCCGGAACCCGGCCAGTTCGTCCTGCCAGGCGCCGGTCACCTCGTCGGTGTCCGCACCGGCGTCGATCATCGTGCGCACCCGGGCCGAGCCGGTGAGGCTGTCGATCCACCGGTCCGGCCGCCAGGCGAAGCCCGGCCAGAGTCGCTTCGCCGTCACCAGCAGCGCGATCCCGGTGCGCACGGGGTCGTAAGCGGCCCGGTCCGTCACATGGATCTGCACCCCGCCGGCCGTCCTGCCCGCGAACTTGGAGAAGGCGGGCACGAAGTACGCCTCCCGGAAGCGCACACCGGGGAGCCCGAGCCGGTTCGCGGCGGCGGCCCACCGGCCGTCGAGGCCCTCGGCGCCGAGCAGTTCGAAGGGGCGGGTCGTGCCCCTGCCCTCGGAGAGGTTGGTCCCCTCGAACAGGCAGGTGCCGCAGTAGACGAGAGCCGTGTCCGGGGTCGGCATGTTCGGGCTCGGCGGCACCCACGGCAGCGCGGAGGCGTCGTACCAGTCCGACCGCCGCCAGCCGCTCATCAGGGCGGTCTCCAGGGCGACCGCCTCGCCCAGGAACTCCCCGTTGAACAGCCGCGCCAGCTCCGCGACGGTCATCCCGTGCGCCTGGGCGATCGGCTGCCGTCCGACGAAGGTCGCGAACTCCCCGTGCAGCACCGGCCCCAGGGCCTCGCGGCCGGTCACCGGGTTGGGCCGGTCGAGGACGACGAACCGCTTGCCCGCGAGCCGGGCCGCCTCCATGCAGTCGTAGAGCGTCCAGATGTAGGTGTAGAAGCGCGCGCCGACGTCCTGGATGTCGAAGACGACCGTGTCGACGCCGGCGGCGGTGAAGACGTCGGCGAGGGGCCGGCCGTTCTTGAGGTACGTGTCGTAGACCGGCAGGCCGGTCGCCGGATCGGTGGCGCGGCCCTCGGAGCCACCCGCCTGCGCGGTGCCCCGGAAGCCGTGTTCGGGGCCAAAGACCGCCGTCAGCCGCACCCGGGGGTCGCGGTGCATCACGTCGACGATGTGGGAGGTGTCCCTGGTGACACCGGTGGGGTTGGTGACGATCCCCACGCGCTGGTCCCGCAGCAGGCGGTAGCCGTCGGCCGCGAGCCGCTCGAAGCCGGTGCGCAGGGGGTCGCGGGGGCGGGGTGCGGTGGCGGGTACGGCGGCCAGCGGGGCCGAGGCGAGGAGTCTCCGTCGGGACAGGCGCATGCCCTGAGGGTGGCGCGGTCCCCCCTTCCTTTACACATACCGACTGGTTAGTCTGGCACGGCCGGAGCCGATGCGCGCCGCGCTGAGTCGCGTCGAAGGAGACCGATGGTGGAAGCCGTGCAGGATGCGGGAGTGGTCGTCACGGGGGCGGGCGGGGGGATCGGGGCCGCGTTGGCCCGGCGGTTCGCCGCCGAGGGGGCGCGGGTCGTCGTGAACGACCTCGACGCCGAGAAGGCCAAGGCGGTGGCCGAGGAGATCGGCGCGATCGCCGTACCCGGTGACGCCTCCGCGATCGTCGGCGACGCCCGGGACGCGCTCGGCGGCACCGTCGACGTGTACTGCGCGAACGCCGGGATCGCCTTCGAGGACGGCGGTGCGCGCGGGCCGCTCGACGAGAAGTCGTGGGCGCTGTCCTGGGACGTCAACGTCATGGCGCACGTCCGCGCGGCCCATGAGCTGCTGCCGGACTGGCTGGAGCGCGGCCGCGGGCGGTTCGTGGCCACCGTGTCGGCCGCCGGGCTGCTCACCATGATCGGCGCCCCGTCCTACAGCGTCACCAAGCACGGCGCCTACGCCTTCGCCGAGTGGCTGTCCCTGACGTACCGCCACCGGGGCCTGAAGGTGCACGCGGTCTGTCCGCAGGGCGTGCGCACCGACATGCTGGCCGCGACCGGCAGCGCCGGCGACCTGGTGCTCCAGCCGACCGCGATCGAGCCGGAGGCCGTCGCCGACGCCCTGTTCCGGGGGATCGAGGAGGACCGCTTCCTGATCCTGCCGCACCCCGAGGTCGCCGAGTACTACCAGGCGCGGGCCACCGAGCCCGACCGCTGGCTGGCCGGCATGAACCACCTCCAGCAGAAGTGGGAGGAGGCCCGGTGAGCCGTCCCTCCCGCTACGCCGACCGGCCCTGGCTGGCGCTGCTCGACGACGCCCAGCGCGGACCAGTGGACCCGGCCGACTCGCTGGTGCACGCGCTGCGCACCGCCGTGGCCGAGGCCCCGGAGCGCACTTTCCTCGCCTACTTCGACGCCCGGCTGAGCTACCGCGAGGTGGACGAGCTGAGCGACGCCGTCGCCGCCCACCTCGCCGCGCGCGGGCTGGAGCGCGGCGACCGGGTCGCCGTGCTGCTGCAGAACTCCCCGCACTTCGTCCTCGCCGTCCTCGGCGCCTGGAAGGCGGGCGCGACCGTCGTCCCGGTCAACCCGATGTACAAGTCGGCCGAGGTGGGGCACGTCCTGCGGGACGGCGAGGTGGCCGCGCTGGTCTGCTCCGACCGGGCCTGGGAGTCGTACCTGCGGGACACGGCGGCGGACTCGCCGGTGCGGATCGTGCTCACCGGATGCGAGTTGGACTTCCAAACGCGTAACGACGCGCGCGTGCTCGCCTTCGAGCGGCTGCCGCAGGCCCCCGACGCCGACGACCTCGTGACCGTGGCGCGGCAGGGCGGTAGGGCGCCGGCGGGCCGCGATCCGCGTCCCGGTGACACCGCCCTGATCAGTTACACCTCGGGCACCAGCGGCACGCCCAAGGGCGCCACCAACACGCACGCCAACATCATGCACAACGCCGAGCGCCAGAGCAGCGGGCTCGGGCTGCCCGAAGCTCCGGTCTACTACGCGCTCGCGCCCCTGTTCCACATCACCGGCATGGTCTGCCAGTTCGGCGCCTGTCTGAACAGCGCGGGCACCCTGGTGCTCACCTACCGCTTCGAGCCCGGTGTCGTCCTGGAGGCGTTCGCCGAGCACCGCCCGCACTACACGGTCGGCCCCGCCACCGCGTTCATGGCGCTGGGCGCCCGCCCGGACGCCACCCGGGAGCACTTCGCCTCCTTCGTGAACATCTCCTCCGGCGGCGCCCCCGTGCCGCCCGCGCTGGTGGAGGGGTTCCGGGAGCGCTTCGGGCCGTACATCCGGGTCGGCTACGGCCTCACCGAGTGCACCGCCCCCTGCGCCTCCGTCCCGCCCGGCCTGGAGGCGCCCGTGGACCCCGTCTCCGGCACGCTGTCGGTCGGTGTGCCCGGCGCCGACACGCTCGTGCGGATCCTGGACGACCGGGGCGAGGAGGTGCCCTTCGGGGAGCAGGGCGAGATCGTGGTGCGCGGCCCGCAGGTCGTCCCCGGCTACTGGCGGCGCCCGGAGGCCACCGCCGAGACCTTCCCCGGCGGCGAGCTGCGCACCGGTGACATCGGCTTCATGGACGAGCAGGGCTGGCTGTACGTCGTCGACCGCAAGAAGGACATGATCAACGCCTCCGGCTTCAAGGTGTGGCCGCGCGAGGTCGAGGACGTGCTGTACACCCACCCGGCGGTGCGCGAGGCGGCCGTCGTCGGGGTGCCCGACGGCTATCGTGGCGAGACGGTCAAGGCGTACATCAGCCTGCGTCCGGGCGCGCGGACGGACCCGGACGAACTCGCGGTGTACTGCAAGGAGAGACTGGCGGCCTACAAGTACCCGCGCCAGGTGGAGATCCTGCCCGAGCTGCCCAAGACGGCGAGTGGGAAGATCCTCCGTCGGGAACTGCGTTCCCGTACGCACGGCGACGACTGAACATCAGGGAGAGGCAGGTGGCGGCAGTGCCCAGGACGACGGACGGGGACGGGACACCCGTCCCGCAGCGGCTGCTGGCCGCCGCCACCCGGCTCTTCGCGGAGCAGGGCTACGACCGCACCTCGGTGCAGGAGATCGTGGAGGCGGCGGGCGTCACCAAGGGGGCGCTGTACCACTACTTCGGCTCCAAGGACGACCTGCTGCACGAGGTGTACGCGCGCGTGCTGCGCCTGCAGCAGGAGCGGCTCGACCACTTCGCCGACATGGACGCCCCGGTCGAGCAGCGCCTGCGGGGCGCCGCCGCGGACGTGGTCGTCACGACGATCGAGAACCTCGACGACGCGATGATCTTCTTCCGCTCGATGCACCACCTGAGCCCGGAGAAGAGCAAGCAGGTCCGCGCCGAGCGCCGGCGCTACCACGAGCGGTTCCGCGCGCTGATCGAGGAGGGCCAGAAGGAGGGCGTCTTCTCCACGGCGACCCCGGCCGACCTGGTCGTGGACTACCACTTCGGCTCGGTCCACCACCTGTCGACCTGGTACCGCCCGAACGGCCCCCTCACCCCGCAGCAGGTCGCCGACCACCTCGCCGACCTGCTGGTGCGGGCACTGCGGCCGTGAGATGACCCACGAGGGCGGCGGCCGCCGGATGCCGCGGCCGCCCGCCCCGCCAACGGCGCGGGCCGGGCTGCCGCGCCTGCGGAGCCGGCAACCGGAGTCCGGTCCGGGGAACGAACGCCCCCGATCCGGGTGACCTCACAGGTGATACGGCGCTCCGTTCCGCAGGGTGCGGCGAGGCGCCGTACGGCCGTCTCCGGGGCCGTTCCGGCGGACGTCCACGAAGGGCTCGCGGCGGGTCCTCGACGAGCGTGCGGCCCCTCGGGCGGGGAGCGCACGACCGGGGCGACGGACGCCGGGTCCGGCTCGCCGGCCCGGAGTGCCTCGGTCGGCTCGGTGACGGTCCCGTCCCGTACGGAGACCTGGACACCGACGGACACCCGGCAGGGCGCGGGCCTGCGGCAGGGCCCTGTGGCCGTGGGGCGCTCCAGGCGGCGTGCCCCACAGCCACAGGTCGTACGCGGCTCCCGCCGAGCAGGCGGCTCAGAGGTACTTCTTCAACTCCCGGCGCGCCAGCGACCGCTGGTGCACCTCGTCCGGGCCGTCGGCCAGCATCAGGGTGCGCGCGCTCGCGTACAGCTCGGCCAGCGGGAAGTCCTGGCTCACGCCGCCCGCGCCGTGCAGCTGGATGGCCCGGTCGAGGATGCCGACCACCGCGCGCGGGGTGGCGATCTTGATGGCCTGGATCTCCGTGTGCGCGCCCTTGTTGCCGACGGTGTCCATCAGCCAGGCCGTCTTCAGGACCAGCAGCCGCAGCTGCTCCACCGTCACCCGGGCGTCGGCGATCCAGTTCTGGACGACCCCCTGCTGGGCCAGCGCCTTGCCGAACGCCGTACGGGACACCGCCCGGCGGCACATCAGCTCGATCGCCCGCTCGGCCATGCCGATCAGCCGCATGCAGTGGTGGATCCGGCCCGGGCCGAGCCGGGCCTGGGCGATGGCGAAGCCGCCGCCCTCCTCGCCGACGAGGTTCGAGACCGGCACGCGCGCGTGGTCGAAGACGACCTCGGCGTGGCCGCCGTGGGAGTGGTCCTCGTAGCCGAAGACCTGCATCGCGCGCTTGACGGTCACGCCCGGGGTGTCGCGCGGCACCAGGACCATCGACTGCTGGCGGCGGATGTCCGCGCCGTCCGGGTCCGTCTTGCCCATCACGATGAAGATCCTGCAGTCCGGGTTCATCGCCCCGGAGATGTACCACTTGCGGCCGGTGATGACGTACTCGTCGCCGTCCCGCTCGATGTGCGTGGTGATGTTGGTGGCGTCGGAGGAGGCCACCTCCGGCTCGGTCATCGCGAACGCGGAGCGGATCTCACCGGCCAGCAGCGGCTCCAGCCACTGCTTTTGCTGCCGCTCGTCGCCGAACTGGGCCAGCACCTCCATGTTGCCGGTGTCGGGCGCGGCACAGTTCGTCGCCGTGGGCGCGAGATGCGGGGAGCGGCCGGTGATCTCGGCGAGCGGCGCGTACTGGAGGTTCGTCAGGCCCGCGCCGTACTCGGCGTCGGGCAGGAACAGGTTCCACAGGCCCTGCCTGCGGGCCTCGGCCTTCAGCTCCTCCACGACGGCGGGGGTGTCCCAGGGGGAGGCCAGGGCGGCCCGCTGCTCTTCGGCGACCGCCTCGGCGGGGTAGACGTACTCGTCCATGAAGGCGAGCAGCTTGGCACGCAGTTCCTCGGTGCGCGCGTCGAACGCGAAGTCCATCTCTGGATCAGCCTTCCTGAAGAGTCGTCAGTCCGTGGTCGATGAAGACGGGCACGAGATCGCCGATCCGGTCGAAGCCGCGCCCGACCGTCTGGCCCAGCGTGTAGCGGTAGTGGATGCCCTCCAGGATCACGGCGAGCTTGAACCAGGCGAACGCGGTGTACCAGGAGACGGCGCGGACGTCCCGGCCCGAGCGCGCGGCGTACCGCTCGATCAGCTCCTGCGGCGAGGGGTGCCCGGCGGCCGTGGCGGTCGTGGAGATGGGGGAGTCCGGCAGCTCCAGCGGCTGGCTGTACATCACCAGCAGGCCCAGGTCGGTGAGCGGGTCGCCGAGGGTGGACATCTCCCAGTCGAGGATGGCCGTGATCCGGTCGTCGTCGCCGATGAGTACGTTGTCGAGGCGGTAGTCGCCGTGGACGACGGCCGGGGCGGGGGAGGCGGGCAGGGAGCGGCCGAGGGCCGCGTGCAGCTCGTCGATGCCGGCCAGTTCGCGGTTGCGGGAGGCGTCGAGCTGCTTGCCCCAGCGGCGCAGCTGGCGGTCCAGGAAGCCCTCGGGCCGGCCGAAGTCGGCGAGGCCCACCTCGGCGGGGTCCACCGCGTGCAGCTCGACCAGCGTGTCCACCAGGGACAGCACCGCCTCGCGGGTGCGCTCGGGGCCCAGCGGGGCGAGCTGCTCCGCCGTGCGGTACGGGGTGCCCTCGACGAACTCCATGACGTAGAACGGCGCCCCGAGCACCTCGGGGTTCTCGCACAGCAGCACCGGGCGCGGGACCGGCACCCGGGTCGGGTGCAGGGCGCTGATCACGCGGTGTTCGCGCTTCATGTCGTGCGCGGTGGCCAGCACATGGCCGAGCGGGGGCCTGCGGACGACCCACTTCGAGGCGCCGTCGCCGAGCGCGTAGGTGAGGTTCGACCGTCCGCCCTCGATCAGCCTGCCGGTCAGCGGGCCGGTGACGAGACCCGGGCGCTCGCGGTCGAGCAGGGCGCGCAGCCGGTCCAGGTCGAGTCCGGGCGGGTGGTCGGCGCTCATACGGCACTCCTACGAACGGGTGAACAGGTCCCGTTCATGATGCCGACCGGTCGGTATGCCGTCCAGTGCGCAGGGCGGAGACACACGCAAACGTGACCGGAGCCACGATAGGCCGACGGCTCCCCGGCGGGGTCAGTGGTCGTCCCAGTGGCCCTCGTGCTCGGCGTGCCGGTGTCCGTGGTGCAGGTAGTCGACGTGGTCGCCGTGCGGGACCTGGGCGTGCCCGCACTCGTCGTGGTGGACGTGCTCATGGCCCTCGTGCGGGGTGTGCCCGGCCGGTTCGCACTCGTCCCAGTGGCCCTCGTGCTCGCGGTGCAGATGTCCGTCGTGCACGTAGTCCAGGTGGTCGCCGTGCGGCACGGCGCTGTGCCCGCAGTCCGGACCGTGGCGGTGTGTGCCGTGGTCGGTGTGTTCGCGGTGAAGGGTGGTCATGGTGCTCACCTTCGGGCAGGGTCTCTTCGCTGCCTGGCGCACGGGTACCCCGGTACGAAGGTGACGGACGCCGTACGGAAGGCGGCGGCGCCGGCGTCTCACCCGCCCGAGCGGAACGCCTGCAGCCGCTCGTACGCCGCCAGCCCGTCCGGCACCCACTCCCACTCGCCCAGGCGCCGCGCCACCTCCTCCTCGGGCAGGAAGCCGTGCCACTGGACCTCCTCCACCTGGGGCCGTACGGGCAGCTAGCAGCGCACCTGGTACACCGCCGACCACCAGCTGGGCCCGGTCCCGCCGCCGTACAGGAACTTGAAGAGGAACTCCGGCTGCGGCAGCCCGCTCACCCCCAGCTCCTCCTCGACCTCGCGCAGCGCGGCCTCGTCGTAGGACTCGCCCGCCCCGACGACCCCGCCGACGAACATGTCGTACAGCGAGGGGAAGACCAGCTTGGTGGCCGTGCGCCGGTGCACGAAGAGCCGGCCGGCCGCGTCCCGGACCTCGATGAACGCGCAGCGGTGCGTGAGGCCCCGGGCGTACGCCTCGCCGCGCGGGGCCTGGCCGATGACCCGGTCGTTGTCGTCGACGATGTCGAGGATCTCGTCAGCAGGGTTCATGCCCCCATCCAAGCAGGGGCCTCAGCGGCGCTGGAGGTCGCGGGCCGCGGGTTGCGCGTCGGCCGCGCCACAGGGCAGCGCCGGGTGCAGCCCGAGCAGCACGATGCCCGCGACGACGGCGGCGAGCCCGGCCGCCTCCCAGGCCAGCGCCCCGGTGTCGGTGCGCAGCCGGTCGCCGAGGAAGCCCACCCCGCACAGGATCCCGGCGAGCGGTTCGGCGGCGGTGAGCGCGGGCAGCGACATGCGCAGCGGGGCCGTCTCGAACGCGCTCTGCACCAGGACCAGCCCGGTGACGCCGCAGACCAGCACGCCGTAGGGCTGCCAGCCGGTGAGCAGTTCCGGGAAGCCGCCGGCGGAGAAGCGGATGCCGCTGACCCGGGTCAGCGCGTCCTGCACGCCGTACAGCAGCCCGGCCGCCGTGGCCAGCAGGACCGGCCCCCAGCTCAGCCGGGAGCGCTTGCCGTACGTCGTGAGCACCAGGGCCGCGCCCACCATCGCGCCGATGATCAGCCAGTGCCGCAGCGGATCGGTGACGGCGTGGCCGGCCCGTGGCTCGCCCGCCGTGATGAACGCGCTCACCCCGCCCGCGAGCAGCAGCAGCCCCGCCCAGCCCTGCCGGCCGAGGGATTGGCGCGTCTGGTACCGGGAGAGGGCGAGCGCGAACAGCAGGTTGGTCGCGAGCAGCGGTTCCACCAGGGAGATCTCGCCCTCGCCGAGGGCGACCGCGCCCAGCACCATGCCGGCCACCATCAGGGCGAGCCCGCCGAGCCAGCGCGGCACCCGCATCAGATCGACCAGCAGCCGGAACGACAGGAAGTCGCTGAGCGGTGCCTTCTCGGCGGCGTTCTGCTGGAGCACGAATCCGAAACCCAGACAGCAGGCGGCGCTCACGGCGAGCAGGAGAACCAGAACGGACACGCTGCGTACCTCGATCATCCGGCCGGACCACGGGCGTGTAATGGCCGACTGTAGCGTCCCCGGGGCGGTATTGACCCGGAAGTGCCCGCACCCGGGTGGTCGGCTCGCCATGCTGCGTGGTCCCGCCCGTTCACGCCATGGCGTACACCACAGCCGTGCGCCGCCCGTCCCCGCCGACCGCGGGCCCGCCTGCGCGGAGGTCGTCAAGTACCGCCGGGTCAACGGAAGTTGAAGCGGGTATCACCAACGTTCCGCTTGACGCGATCCTTGGCGGGGGGTTTGCTGTGCGTGATCGGTCGATGGCAGCCCGAGAAACAGGAAGCTCCGCGGTGCCCCCTCTTCCCCCTCTGCTCGGCGCGAGCCGTGCCCCCACGGACCCGTCCGGCGCCGCCCGGCAGGCCTGCGCCCCGCCCGGCCCGGGGGGCTACGACGACGCCCTGGGCGACGCCGGGCTGCGCGCCGCGCGCGCCGCGTTGGCCCAGGGCCGCTACCAGGCCGCCCGCTCCCTGCTGCTGCACACGGGCGACGACTGGGACCGCCGGGGCCACCGCCTCACCGTGCTCGCCCGCGAGCCCCGCGCCCTCGCCCGGGCCCGGGACTGGCGACGCGCCGAGCCCGGCTCCGCCGACGCCGCCGCGCTGACCGCCCTCGCCCTGGTCCGTCGCGCCCTGCGCGGCGAGGAGGAGCCCGACCGGGCCCGCGAGGCCTGCACCGCGGCCGCCGGGCTCGCCCCCGCCGACCCCACCCCCTGGCTCGGCCTGCTCCAGCTCGCCCGCGCCCTCGGCCCCGAACGCGAGGTGCTCGGCGTCTTCGCCGAGCTGAGCCGCCGCCACCCGGAGCACCACCACGCCCACCACCTGCTCCTCGCCCGGCTCGCCGAACGGCCCGCGGGCGGCCGGGGCGCCGAGACCCACGAGGTCTACGACCTGGCCGAACTGACCGCCGCGAGGGCCCCGGCCGACTCCCCGCTCGCGGTCCTGCCGGTCGTCGCCTACACCGAGCGCTACCGCGTCCTCGCCGCCACCGGCCTGGCCCCCGCCGACCCCGCCGCCTGCGGGCACTGGTCCGGCCCCCGGGCCCGCCGGATCCTCAGGGCCTGCTTCGACTGGTGGCTGGAGTGGGAGCACGACGAACACCCCCGCCGGCACGTCGACCTCAACCACCTCGCGTTCGCGCTGTCCTGCGCCGGGCGGCACGCCGAGGCGGCGGCCCTGTTCCGGCGCATCGGACGGCACGCCACCCCCGCCCCCTGGTGCTACGCCCGCCGTGACCCGCGCGGCTCCTTCCGCGAGGCCCGCGCCCGCGCGCTGAACGGCACGGTGCGCTGAGCCGTACGGCTTCGTGTGACGTACGTAAGAAGAGATGACGAAAGTCTGACCGGTGACCCGGGTCCCTGGTTCCGCACAGCTCCCAGTGCTCGAATGGGAACGTGAAATCCGAACCGTCCGAGGAACAGCACGGCGAGCGGGCCGGCACCCCCGTCGGCCGCCGGGTCTTCCTCGGCACCCTCGGCCTGGGCGTGCTCGGCGTGGTCGCCGCGCCCACGCTCCAGCGCGGCCTGGAGGGCATCGCCGGCCAGGACCCCACGGGGCTGACCGGCCTGCTGCCCAACGGCGGCGGCTTCCGCTACTACTCCGTGGCCGCGTCGGTGCCGAACAGGATCGCCACGGACTACCGGCTGACCGTCGACGGCCTGGTCGACCGCCCCCGCGCCTACGGCCTCGCGGACCTGCGCGCCCTGCCGCAGACCCGGGTGGTCAAGGACGTCCAGTGCGTCACCGGCTGGCGGGTGCCGGGCACCCCCTTCGAGGGCGTCCGCCTCTCCTCCCTGCTGGACGCGGCCGGGGTCCGCTCCTCGGCCCGGGCGATCCGCTTCACCTGCTTCGACGGCACCTACACCGAGAGCCTCACCCTCGACCAGGCCCGCCGCCCGGACGTCCTGGTGGCGCTGCGCATGCAGGACAAGGACATCGGCCACGACCACGGCGGACCGGTCCGCCTCTACGTCGCCCCCATGTACTTCTACAAGTCCGCCAAGTGGCTCTCCGGCATCACGGTCACCGACCATGTCCAGCCCGGCTACTGGGAGCGCCTCGGCTACGACGTCGACGCCTGGGTCGGCAAGTCGAACGGACGGACCGATGAGCCTACGAGCTGACACCCCGGCCCCGCCGGCCGCGCGGATCCGCCGCTTCAGCCCGGCCGAGCGCTGGGTGCACCGGACGACGGCCGCGCTGATGGGCGTGTGCGTGGTGACGGCGGCGATCCTCTACATCCCGCAGCTGGCGGTCATGGTGGGCCGGCGCGAACTGGTCGTCCGGGTCCACGAGTGCGCCGGTCTGGCCCTGCCCGTACCGGTCCTGCTCGGCCTCGCCTCCCGAGCCTTCCGCGCCGACCTGCGGTTCCTCAACCGCTTCGGCCCGCACGACAAGGTGTGGCTGCGGGCCGCGCTGGTCCGCGACAAGCGCCACGGCTCCCGCCCGGCCGGCAAGTTCAACGCCGGGCAGAAGATCTACGCGGCCTGGATCGCCGGCGCCACGCTGGTCATGCTGGGCACCGGCCTGCTGATGTGGTTCACCCACCTCGCCCCGCTGATGTGGCGCACCTCGGCGACCTTCGTCCACGACTGGCTGGCCCTGACGATCGGCGTGGTCCTGGCGGGCCACATCGGCATGGCCCTGGGCGACCCGGAGGCGCGACGGGGCCTGCGCACGGGAACGGTGAGCAGCCAGTGGGCGAAACGGGAGCATCCGCTGTGGCGGGGCTAGCCGTTCAGAACTCCAGCAGGACCTTGCAGGACCGTCCGCGATCGGCGGCCAGCTCGAACCCGGCGGCGGCGTCCCGCACCGGAACCACCCGGCTGATCAGCCCGTCGAACTGACCGCGCCCGGCCAGCAGGCGCAGCGCGTCGTCGAACTCCGCGCCGAACCGGAACGCCCCCCGCAGCTCGATCTCCCGGCTGACCAGCAGGTTCCCGGCGAAGGGGCTCTGTCCCGGCGGCAGCATCCCGAGCTGGACGACCACCCCACCGCGCCGTACGCGCCGCAGGCAGGTGTCGAGCCCGGCCGCGACGCCCGAGGCCTCGACGGCCACGTCCACCTCCTCGGGCCACCCGGCGTCGTCCGGGTCGTCGGCGCGCACGAGGGCGTCGGCCCCGGCGCCGGCCGCGTACCGCAGCGCCCGCGGCACCAGGTCGGTCACCGTCACCCGCGCCGCCCCGGCCGCCTTCGCCGCCGCGACCACCAGGCACCCGATCGGCCCGGCCCCGGTCACCAGCACATGCCGGCCAAAGACGTCCCCGGCCCGCCGCACCGCGTGCAGCGCCACCGACAGCGGCTCGGCGAGCGCGGCCCGGCGCGGCGCGAGACCGTCCGGCAGCGCCCTCAACTGCCCCGCGGGTACGGCGATGTGCCCGGCGAAGGCGCCCTGGACGTGCGGGAAGCGGGCCGCGCTGCCCAGGTACCGGGTGTCGCGGCAGAGGTTCGCGCGGCCACCGGCGCACTCCGGGCAGCGCCCGCACGGGGTGGCGGGGTGGACGGCGACCGCCGTACCCGGTGCGGGGCCCGAGGCCCCGGCGCCGTAGGACACCACCGTGCCCACCACCTCGTGCCCGAGCACCATCGGCTCGCGCAGCCGGAAGTCGCCGACCCCGCCGTGCCGCCAGTAGTGCAGGTCGGAGCCGCAGATACCGCCGTAGCGGACGGCGACCAGGGCCTCGCCGGGCCCGGGGACGGGCGCGGTGAGCTCCGCGACCCGCAGGTCGCCCGCGCCGTGGATCACACAACCCAGCATGGCCACGGACCTTTCGGTTCGGATCAGGTCGGAGGTGTCAGAGCACGCTCGTCATGCCGCCGTCGACGTACAGGATCTGGCCGCCCATGAAGTCCGAGGCCGACGAGGCGAGGAAGAGGAGGCCGCCGACGAGGTCCTCGGTGCGGCCCCAGCGGCCGGCCGGGGTGCGGCGGCGCACCCACGCGCTGAACTCCTCGTCCGCCACCAGGGGGCCGGTCAGCTCGGTCTCGATGTAGCCGGGGCCGAGCCCGTTGACCTGGACGCCGTGCGGCCCCCAGTCCGCGCACATGCCCTTGGTGAGCATCTTCAGCGCGCCCTTGGTCGCCGCGTACGGCGCGATGCCGGGGCGGACGACCTCGCTCTGCAGCGAGCAGATGTTGATGATCTTGCCGTGGCCGCGTGCCGTCATCCGCCGGGCGGCTTCCCGGCCGACCAGGAACGCGCTGGTCAGGTTGGTGTCCAGGATCCGGTGCCAGTCGGCGTCGGTGAACTCCAGCAGCGGGGCGCGCAGTTGCATGCCCGCGTTGTTCACCAGGATGTCGAGCGGGCCCACCCGCTCCTCGACGTCCGCGATCCCGGCCGCCACCGAGGCGCCCTCGGTGACGTCGAACACCGCCGTGTGGATCCGGTCCCCGGGCAGGTCCGCCGCCGCCTCGGCGAGCCGGCCGCCGTCGCGTCCGTTGAGCACGACCGTGCAGCCGGCCTCGGCGAGGCCCCGGGCCAGCGCGAGGCCGATGCCCCGGCTGGAGCCCGTGACCAGCGCGGTACGGCCGCCGATGTCGAAGAGCGGGTGAGCCGTCATCGCCGTACCCCTAGATGATCAGTGAGAGCAGCAGGACCAGGCCGCCGGCGACGACCGAGAGGATGGTCTCCATCGCCGACCAGGTCTTGACGGTCTGTCCGACGTCCAGCCCGAAGTACTCCTTCACCAGCCAGAAGCCGGCGTCGTTGACATGGCTGAAGAAGAGGGAGCCGGCGCCGATGGCGAGGACCAGCAGGGCGGTGTGGGTGGTCGACATGTTCGCCGCGAGGGGAGCGGCCAGGCCCGCCGCCGAGACCGTCGCGACCGTCGCGGAGCCGGTGGCCAGCCGGATCACGACCGCGATCAGCCAGGCCAGCAGCAGCGCCGGGATCGACCAGCTCTTGGAGATGTCCAGGATCATCCGGCCAACGCCGGAGTCGATCAGCGTCTGCTTGAAGCCGCCCCCCGCGCCGACGATCAGCAGGATGCCGGCGATCGGCATGAGGCCCTTCTCGACCGTCTGCTGCAGCCGGTCCTTGCTGAACCCGGCGGGCCGGCCCAGCGTGAAGAAGCCCACGATCACGGCCGCGAGCAGCGCGATCAGCGGGGAGCCGATGACGTCGAAGACACGCTGGGTGCGGTTGGCCGGGTTGTCCACGACGATGTCCACCAGCGCCTTGGCCAGCATCAGCACCACGGGCAGCAGCACGGTGGCGAGCGTCGCGCCGAAGCCGGGACGGCGCTCCAACTCGTCCGAGGCGCGCTGCGGCAGCATGCGGTCGGGCGCCTGGACGTCGACCCAGCGGGCCGCGACCTTCGAGAAGAGCGGACCGGCGATGATCACGGTCGGGACGGCGACGAGTATGCCGAGCGCCAGGGTCACGCCCAGGTTGGCCTTGACCGCGTCGATCGCGACCAGCGGGCCGGGGTGCGGCGGGATCAGGCCGTGCATCACGGACAGGCCGGCGAGGGCCGGGACGCCGATGCGCATGAGGGAGTAGTTGCCGCGCTTGGCGACCATGAGCACGACCGGGATCAGCAGCACGATGCCGACCTCGAAGAACAGCGGCAGGCCGATCACGGAGGCGATGAGCACCATCGCCCACGGCATCGCCCGCCCTCCCGCCTTCGCGAGGATCGTGTCCACGATCTGGTCGGCGCCGCCGGAGTCGGCGAGCAGCTTGCCCAGGATCGCCCCGAGCGCGATCAGGACGCCGACGCCGGCCACGGTCGAGCCGAGACCGCTGGTGAAACTGGTGATCGCCTTGTCGAGCGGTGCCCCGGCGGCCGCCCCGAGCGCCAGTGACCCGATGGTCAGCGCCAGGAAGGCGTGGAGCCTGAACTTGGTGATGAGCAGGACGATCACGGCGATGCCCACCAGGACGGCCAAGCCCAGCTGGGGGTGTCCGGCGGAGGTGATCGGCGGAGGCGCGTCCGCTGCCAGCATCTCGACGCTGAGTCTGGTCACGGGGGTTCCCTTGCGGTTACGGGGACGGTTCGGGGGTGTCCCACGGGGGAGAGGGGTAACGCGGATGCGGGAGTCACGCGGCGGCGGGAAGCGCGGCCAGCGCCTGTGCGGCGCGCTCGGCGATCTCCTCGGGGCTGCCGCTGACGTCGACGGCGACACCGGACTCGTCCGGCTCCAGGGGCTGGAGCGTGGCGAACTGGGAGTCCAGCAGCGCGGTCGGCATGAAGTGCCCCTGCCGCTGCGTCATCCGGTCCTCGATCAGCTTCCGGTCGCCCGTGAGGTGCACGAACACGATCCCGGGGGCGGCGGCCCTGAGCCGGTCGCGGTAGGACCGCTTCAGCGCCGAGCTGCTGACCACCCCGCCCAGTCCGGCCCGCCCGTGCGCCCAGTGCCCGATGGCGTCCAGCCACGGCCACCGGTCGGCGTCGTCCAGCGGGATCCCGGCCGACATCCTGGCGATGTTGGCCGGCGGATGGAAGTCGTCGCCCTCGGCGTACGGGACGCCCAGCCGCGCGGCGAGCAAGGGACCGATCGTGGTCTTGCCCGTCCCCGCGACGCCCATCACGACGACGACCTGGGGGGTACGCATCACTGCCTCGCTGTCTTCCTCGACATCCGACGCCACATCGGCGTCGCCACACTGAAACCCATTAGGTACGACTAATTCAAGAGTCTGTGACATATAAGTCTGACTTTTTCCCTCGGTGATCCACGCCGTACGCTGAGTGCATGAGCACACCGGGCCGGGGGCTGCACGGCCGTGTACTGGACACCCTCGGCCCCGCGATCACAGCGGGCGAGTACCCTCCGGGCAGCGTCCTGCGGACCGACGAACTCGCCCAGCACTTCGAGGTGTCACGCTCGGTGATGCGTGAAGCGGTGCGCGTGCTCGAATCGATGCACCTGGTCGAGTCCCGCCGCCGGGTGGGCGTGACCGTCCGCCCCAAGTGCGAGTGGAACGTCTACGACCCGCAGGTCATCCGCTGGCGCCTCGCCGGCGCCGACCGCCCCCACCAGCTGCGCTCGCTGACCGTGCTGCGCTCCGCGGTCGAGCCGGTCGCGGCCGGCCTCGCCGCACGGCACGCGACGGCCGGGCAGTGCGCCGAACTCACCGAGTGCGCGCTCGGCATGGTGGCCAACTCACGCGGCCACAAGCTGGAGCAGTACCTGATCCACGACGTGGCCTTCCACCGCGTCATCCTCACCGCCTCCGGCAACGAGATGTTCGCCCGGCTCGGCGACGTCGTCGCCGAGGTGCTGGCCGGCCGCACCCACCACGAGGTCATGTTCGAGGACCCCGACCCGGCCGCCGTCACCCTGCACGTGCGGGTGGCCGAGGCGGTCCGCGCCGGCGACGCCGCCCGCGCCGAGGAACTGACCCGTCAGATCACCGTGGGCGCCCTCCAGGAACTGGACATCCTGGCGCCCTGACGCGCCCTCAGTCCAGGAACTCCCCGTCGACGTACACCCACGCTCCGCCGACCCGCTCGAACCGGCTGCGCTCGTGCAGCGAACCGCCCCGGTAGGAGGCGCGGAAGGTCACCATGCCCGTCGCGTGGAACGCGGACCCGTCGGTGCCGTCCAGGATCTCCAGCCCCGTCCACCGCATCCGCCGGTCCAGCTCCAGCCGCTCCGGCCGGGTCCGCGGATGCCACGTGCGCAGCAGATACCCCGCGTCCCCCGTGACGAACGCGCTGTAGCGCGAGCGCATCAGCGCCTCGGCGGTCGGCGCGCTCGCCGCACCGGTGTGGAAACGGCCGCAGCAGGCCTCGTAGGGCTGGGGGAGTCCGCAGGGGCAGGCGCGCGAGGTCATGGGCCCCATTCTGCCCGGCGGAGGAGAGGCGCCCGCCGCCGGCCGGGTGCACAGTGGAAGGGCATCGCGGTACCGGGAGGCGAGACGGACGATGACCGATCCCCTGCGCGGCCGTCCTGCGGAAGTCAAGGAATGGCGGCTGAACGTGTACCTGTCCGAGCACGACCCGGACACCACCGCCCGGATCGTGCTGGACACCGGGGACAACGTGCTGGAGAGCCGCGCCGAGGCCCGGCGCAGTCCGTACGACCCCGACGTACCGGAGATCGGCGACGAACTCGCGGCCGGGCGGGCCCTCATCGCCATGGGCCGGATCCTGCTGCGCGCCGCCGACGGGGACATCAGGGCCGTGGGCGCGGACGAGATCGAGGGCCCGGCGCCGCTGTGGCTGGACCGGGAGTGAGGCCTGTCACCGGCCCTTGCGGAGGAACGCGCGCAGCC
Source organism: Streptomyces sp. NPDC104106 (assembly GCF_055584345.1). Taxonomy (NCBI): domain Bacteria; kingdom Bacillati; phylum Actinomycetota; class Actinomycetes; order Kitasatosporales; family Streptomycetaceae; genus Streptomyces; species Streptomyces sp. NPDC104106. Next base: position 28,960 of record NZ_JBVJMF010000021.1, on the reverse strand, counting down.
GGGTCAGCGGCCAGGTGTTGATCACGTCGTCCGGGGTCAGCCAGCCGCGCTGCGCGGTACCGACGCCGTAGCGCAGGTGCGCGAGATGCGGGACGGCGTGCGCGTCGGTGTTCACGGCGAACCGCACCCCGTGCTCCCGCGCGCGCAGGATGTCCTCGTCGCGCAGGTCCAGCCGGTCCGGCTGGGCGTTGACCTCCAACGCCGTTCCCGTGCGCGCGCAGGCCGCGAACACCGCGTCCCAGTCGGCGTCGACCCCGGGCCGCCGGCCGATCAGCCGGGTCGTGGGATGCCCCAGGATGTTGACGTACGGGTTCTCGCAGGCCCGCACCAGCCGCTTCGTCATCGCCGCGCGGTCCAGGTCGAAGTGCGAGTGCAGCGAGGCCACGCACAGGTCGAAGCCCGCCAGGAAGTCGTCCGGCCAGTCCACCTCGCCGTCCGGGCCGATGTTCAGCTCGGTGCCGTGCAGCAGCCGCATCCTGCCGTGAGCGCCGTCCAGCTCCCGCAGCCGCTCCCGCTGGGCGAGGATCTTCTCGTCGGTCATGCGCTGCATGTACAGGTGGGGAGCGTGGTCCGTGACCGCGTAGTACCGGTGGCCCCGCCGCGCGGCCGCCGCCACCATCTCCTCCAGCGGGGCCAGACCGTCGGTGAGGTCGGTGTGGGTGTGCAGGTCGCCCCGGACGTCCTTCTCGGTCACCACCGCCGGCAGCTCGCCGTGCAGCGCCGCCTCGATCTCCCCCCGGTCCTCCCGCAGCGTCGGCGGGATCCAGGGCAGCCCCAGCCGGGCGTACACCTCCTCCTCGGTGCGGGAGGCCAGCGACTGCCCGCTCCCGGCGTCGAACAGGCCGTACTCGGACAGCTTCAGCCCCTGGTGCACGGCGATGGTCCGGGTACGGATGTTGTGCGCCTTGGCACCGGTGAAGTACTGCAGCGCCGCGCCCCACGACTGCGGCGGCACCACCCGCAGGTCCACCTGGAGCCCCTTGGCAGTGCGCACCGACGTCTTCTTGGTGCCCCGGGCGATCACCTCCGCCGTGGCCGGCAGTTCGCACAGCGCCGCCATGAACGGCTCCGACCGCTTCGCCGCGACCAGCACGTCCAGGTCACCGACGGTCTCCCGCATCCGGCGCAGCGAACCGGCGTACGCGCACCGCGTGCACCCGGTCAGCCCGGTCAGCTCGGCGACGATCTCCTCGGCGGTCTCCAGGGCCAGCGACAGCGGCACCCGGGCACCGGCCTGCTGGAGCAGCTCGATGCCGTGCCGGATGTTCTCCTGCGTCCGCTCGCCGAAGCCCTTCAGATCCGCCAGCGCGTCCGCCTCGATCGCCGAGGCCAGCTCGGCCACCGACGCGATGTGCAGGTCCTCGTACAGTCGCAGCGCCTTCTTCGGGCCCAGACCGGGGATCGAGATCAGCTCCCGCACCCCGGCGGGGATCTTCGCCCGGCGCTCCTCGACCACCGCCATCCGGCCCGTGCGCAGGTACTCGATCACCTTGTCGGCGATCGACCGGCCCACGTTCGGGATCTCCCGCAGTCCCGCCTCGTCCAGCTTCGCGATGTCGGCCGGGAACCCGCCGACGGCACGCGCGGCCTTCTCGTAGGCGCGCGCCTTGAAGGCGTCGCCTCCCGTGATCGCGATGAGGTCCGCGTACTCCCGCAGGAGCGCCTCGACCTCCTCGTTGGGCCGGGCCACCCTCCCCAGTCTAGGGAGTGCCCCCGAGCACCGGCAGCGCCGGCAGCCGCGTCCCGTACACCCACGCCTCGAACAGGGGGGCAGTCGGCTCGTCCGCGAACCGGGCCACGTGCTCGGCGAACACCGCCGTCGTCACCGTGCCGCCCCGGTGCAGCCGCACCCACTCGCGCAGCATGCGGAAGAACGCCTCGTCGCCCAGCGCGCAGCGCACCGCGTGCAGGGTGAGACCGCCGCGCTCGTAGAGCCGGTCGTCGAACATCTGCCCGCGCCCCGGATCGGCCAGCCGCAGGTCCTGCGGCAGCGTCGCCAGCAACCGGTGCGCGGCGGCGGCCAGTTGCCGCGCGCTCCGGCCGCCCGACGCTTCCGACCACAGCCACTCGGCGTACTTGGCGAAGCCCTCGTTCAGCCAGATCTGCCGCCAGTCGGCGACGGACACGCAGTTGCCGAACCACTGGTGCGCCAGCTCGTGCGCCACCAGCCGCTCCGAACCCCGGGCGCCGTCCACGTGGTTGGAGCCGAACAGCGACAACCCCTGTGCCTCGACCGGCACGTCCAGCTCCTCCTCGGTCACCGCGACCGCGTAGCTGTCGAAGGGGTACGGTCCGAACAGCTCCTGGAACAGCTCCATCATCGCGGGCTGCCGAGCGAAGTCCCGGGAGAACTGGGGGAGCAGGTGCGCCGGGATGTGCCCGTGCTGCGGCACCCCGCCCGGCCCCGGATCACCCAGCAGCACCGTCTGGAGCCTGCCGATCGCGAGGCCGACGAGATAGCTGGAGGTGGGCGCGGACTGCTCGTACACCCAGGTGGTCGTGGACGCCTTCGTCGTCCGGGTCAGCAGGCGCCCGCCCGTGACCACCGCGTACGGCGACGGCGCGGTGACCGAGATCAGGTAGGACGCCTTGTCGGCGGGCCGGTCGTTGCACGGGTACCAGGACGGCGCCCCGACCGGCTGGCTCGCCACCAGCGCGCCGTCCCCCAGCTCCTCGAAGCCGATCCCGCCGTACGGGCTCGCCACCGGCCGGGGGTTGCCGGACCAGTGCACCTCGACGGTGAACGCGGCCCCGGCGCGGACCGGCTTGACCGGCTTCACCCGCAGCCTGCCGCCGCGGTGCGTGTAGTGCGGCTGCCGGCCGTCCACCCGGATCCGTCCGATCCGGAAGTCCGCCAGGTTCAGCTGGAACTCGGTGAGCGGCGCCCGGCCCCCGATCGCGTTGATCCGGGCCGTGCCGGACAGCCGGTTCGGGCCCGGCCGGTAGTCCAGCGCCAGCTCGTAGCGGTGCACCCGGTAGCGGGGGTCACCGTTGTCCGGGAAGTACGGGTCCGGCCCGGCCTGCTGCTGAACTGCCACTGCTGTGTCCGCTCCCTGCGCTGTGCCACCACGGGGTGCCGCCGCCGGACCCGGGCGGCCCGCGCTCACGGACGCCATGCCTCGATCGGGTTGCCGAGCCAGCGGGTGTCGTCCGGGACGGACTCCGCGGCCATGACGAGCGACGCGGGACCCAGGGTCGTACGGGCCCCGACCGTGCTGCCGGGCAGCACGATCCCGCCAGGGCCCAGTGTGGCGCCCTCACGGAGGACCACAGTATCCGTCCGCAAGATCCGGTCGTGGAAGAGGTGGGTCTGCAGCACACAGCCGCGGTTGACGGTGGCGGCGTCCTCCAGCGTCACCAGGTCCGCCTCCGGCAGCCAGTAGCTCTCCACCCACACGCCCCGCCCGACGCGGGCCCCGAGCCCGCGCAGCCACGCCGTCATCACCGGCGTCCCCGGCACGGCCCCGGCCAGCCACGGCACCGCCAGCACCTCGACGAACGTGTCCGCCAGCTCGTCGCGCCACACGAAGGAACTCCACAGCGGATGCTCCCCGGCCCGGTGCCGGCCCACGAGCAGCCACTTCGCCACGACCGACACCAGCGCCGCGACGCCGCCGGCCCCCAGCAGCACCGGCCCCGACAGCGCCCAGGCCCACGGACCCAGCGCACACAGCGCCGCCGCCGTCGCCACCGCCAGCGCCGCCGAGCACAGCACCGGCACGACCCGGCACACCTCCACCAGGGCCCGCGCCCACAGCAGCCGGGCGGGCGGCTCGTAGGTGCGGCTCTGGTCCCCGCCGGCGGCGGCCCGGGGCAGCTTCACCGGCGGCAGCCCCAGGTACGAGCTGCCCTTCTTCGCCTTCTTCGGCGTCGCGGACAGCACCCCGACCAGGCCCCCGTCCGGCACGCTGCGCCCCGGCGCGGTCATCCCCGAGTTCCCGAGGAACGCCCGCCGCCCGATCTCCGCGCGCCCGATCCGCATCCAGCCGCCGCCCAGCTCGTACGGCGCGGTCAGCGTGTCGTCGGCGAGGAACGCCCCGTCGCCGACGGTGGTCAGGCTCGGCAGCGCGAGCACCGTCGACACCTCCGCCCCGCGTCCGATCCGCATCCCCAGCAGCCGCAGCCACACCGGCGTGACCAGCCCCGCGTACAGCGGGAACAGCGTCTCGCGGGAGCGGTCCATCAGCTGCGTCACGGTCCATGCCTGCCAGCCGACCCGGCCGTGCGTCGGATGCGTGCCCTCCCGCAGCCCCAGGCTCAGCGTCCGCACGGCGACCAGGATCAGCAGCGCGAACACCAGCCCGTACGCCAGCGTGGCCGGCACCAGCCCGAGCGCCGCCCCGCGCAGGGCCTGGCCCGCTGACGCGCCGGGCGCCACGAAGAGCCGGGCCGAAAGCAGCGCGGCCACGCCCGCCACCAGCGGCAGGGCGCTCAGCGCGAGCCCGGTCACGCCGTACATCACCCGCCAGCACGTGCCCCGCCGCGGCCGCTCCTTCGGCCAGTTGCGCTTGGCCTTGCCCAGCTTGACCGCGGGCGCGCCCGCCCAGCGCTGGCCGGTCGGGACCTGCCCGCCGACCGCCGAGCCGGGGGCCACCTCGGCCCGCTTGCCGACCCGGGCGCCGGGGAAGAGCACGCTGCGCGTGCCGACGGTGGCGTGCGCGCCGACCTTGACCGCGCCGACCACCAGCCGGTCGCCGTCCAGCCAGTACCCCGACAGATCCACCTCCGACTCCACGGCCGCGCCCCGGCCCAGCTTGAGCAGGCCGGTGACCGGCGGCAGCGAGTGCAGGTCCACGTCCTGGCCCACCTTGGCGCCCAGCGCCCGCGCGTACCGCTCCAGCCAGGAGCCGGTCAGCGTGGTCGCCCCGCTGAACTCGGCCAGCCGCTCGGCCGTCCACAGCCGCAGGTGCACGCTCCCGCCGCGCGGATACCGGCCGGGCTGAAGACCCCGCAGCAGCAGCCGCGCCCCGCCCGCCGCGAGCGCGATCCGACCGGGCGGGGTGAAGAACACCAGCGCGCCGGCCACGACCAGCCACCAGGGGGCGGTCGGCAGCCAGGCGTACCCGGGCAGCAGGTTCCCGGCCGCGGCCAGGACCAGCGCCCAGCGCAGCCCGAGCAGCGTGAACAGCGGGAGCAGCAACAGAAGCTGGACGGCCTGGGCGCGGACGGGAACCGGTGCGACCGTGCGCGTGCCGCCGTCGTCCTGCGCCGACTCCTCCAGCCGCCGGGCCAGCTTGCGCAGGGTCGGCTGCTGGTAGATGTCGAGGACGGCGGCGCTCGGGTAGCGGGTGCGCAGCCGGGTGGTGAGCTGGGCGGCGGCGAGACTCCCGCCGCCGATCGCGAAGAAGTCGTCGAAGGCACCGGTCACCGGGACGCCCAGCACCTCGGCCCACTGCTCGGCGAGCCACGCCTCGGTGCCGTACAGCTCGGCCCTGGGCGTCTCGACACCCTCCAGCGGCCAGGGCAGGGCGTTCCTGTCCACCTTCCCGGACGTGCGGGTCGGCAGCTCGGCGACCGGCGCGAGCAGCGGTACGAGCGCGGCGGGCAGCTCGGCGCGCAGCTTCTCGACGGCGGCCGTCCGGTCCCAGCCGTCCTGGGTGACCACGTATCCGACGAGGAGCTGGTTGCCGCTGCGGGCGGTGCGCACGGCGGCGGCGGCCCCGGCGACCCCGGGCAGTGCCTGGAGCGCGGCATCCACCTCGCCCAGCTCGATGCGCCGGCCGCCGAGCTTGATCTGCTCGTCCGCCCGGCCGAGGAAGACCAGCCCCTCGGGCTCGGCCCGGACCAGGTCACCGCTGCGATAGGCCCGTTCCCAGCCGAGGGATTCCAGCGGCGCGTACTTCTCCGCGTCCTTTCCGGCGTCGAGATACCTGGCGAGCCCGACCCCGCCGATCACCAGCTCGCCGCTGCCGCCCATGGCCACGGGCTCCCCGGCGTCGTCGACGACGGCCAGCTCCCACCCGTTCAACGGCAGCCCGATCCGGATCGGCTCCGCACCGGTCAGCAGCGCGGCACAGGCCACGACGGTCGCCTCGGTCGGCCCGTAGGTGTTCCACACCTCGCGCCCCTCGGTGACCAGCCGCTGCGCCAGCTCCGGCGGGCAGGCCTCGCCGCCGAAGATCAGCAGGCGTACGTCGTTCAGGGTCTCGGGCTCCCACAGCGCCGCCAGCGTCGGTACGGTGGACACCACCGTGATCTCCTGCTCGACCAGCCACGGCCCGAGATCGGCACCGCTCCTGACCTGCGAGCGGGGCACCGGCACCAGACAGGCGCCGTATCGCCAGGCCAGCCACATCTCCTCGCAGGAGGCGTCGAAGGCGACGGACAGCCCGGCCATCACCCGGTCCCCGGGCCCGATCGGCTCCTCGGTGAGGAAGAGGGCCGCCTCGGCGTCGACGAACGCGGCGGCGCTGCGGTGCGTGACGGCGACGCCCTTGGGTTTCCCGGTGGACCCGGAGGTGAAGATGATCCACGCGTCGTCCCCGGTGCCCGGCGGCGCCGCGGGTACTCCGGCGCCGCCCCGCCCGCAGACGGTGTGCCCGCCCCCGACGACGGCCCGCACGTCGGCCTCGCCGAACACCAACTCGGCCCGCTCGTCCGGATCCTCGGCGTCCACGGGCACATAGGCGGCGCCGGCGGCCAGGACGGCGAGAATCGCGACGTACAGCTCGTTGGTCCCGGAGGGCACCCGCACCCCGACCCGGTCCCCGCGCCCGACCCCGTGCCCGGCGAGCCGCCGCCTGAGCCGCTCGACCTCGACGGCCAGCGCTCGATAGGTCAGACACGCCGTACCGTCGTCCAGGGCCGGCTCGTCCGGGTGGGCCCGCACGGTCGCCTCGAAGACGTCGACCAGGGTCCGCGGCGAGGCGGCGGGCCCCGCCGGGAAGCGGGCCCGGTCGCCGGACTCCGTGCGGATCTCTTCGTCGAGCAGGCCGAGAGCACCGCTCTCGTCTATCGCTGCCATCGGGTCCTCACGTCGGGCCGGCTGAAGTCACAAGCCGGAAATTTTAGTACGACGCTAGGTCCCGCCCTCGGGTCCGGCCACTCGGCAGGGCCGCGTCGGCGGGCGGAGGGCGGCGGCCCCGAGGCGGCTGAGCTGCCGTTCTCCGTCCCGCACGAGACATGCCCCACACACCGCCAAGGAGCGGACATTCAGGGGTAGTTGGGGCGAGAGTCCCTGCTCGGCGGGCAAACGAAAGGGCCCCCGCATGAGCAGGGGCCCCAACTGGTGTCCGAGGGGGGACTTGAACCCCCACGCCCGATAAAGGGCACTAGCACCTCAAGCTAGCGCGTCTGCCATTCCGCCACCCGGACAAGGTGTCTGTCGTGCGGGGGACCCTTTCGGCGGGCTTTCCCTCGCGGCGACGAAGCAAACATTACCAGGCTTTCGGAGGTGGCTGATCACCCCCCGGCCCGGGGGACGTCCCGCATGAACGGCGTGTGACGGGCCGGGACCGGTCTTGGGCCGCGGGCCGGGCCGGAGAGAGGATGAGGGGGACCCACCAGCAGTGACAGCGGGAGGAAGCACGTGAGCGAGACGGACACGGCCAGGAGCGTCACCGGCGAGGACGAGGTCGTGGACCTCTGCCGCGAGCTGATCCGGTTCGACACCAGCAACTACGGCGACCACTCGGGTCCGGGCGAGCGGGCGGCCGCCGAATGGGTCGCCGAGAAGCTCGCCGAGGTCGGGCTGGAGCCGAAGATCTACGAGTCGCACCCGGGCCGCGCCTCGACGGTGGCCCGGATCGAGGGCGAGGACCCGTCCCGGCCCGCGCTGCTGATCCACGGCCACCTCGACGTGGTACCGGCCAACGCCGACGACTGGACCCACCACCCGTTCTCGGGCGAGGTCACCGACGGGTGCGTGTGGGGGCGCGGGGCCGTCGACATGAAGGACATGGACGCGATGACCCTCGCGGTCGTGCGCGACCGGCTCAGGAGCGGACGCCGGCCGCCACGCGACGTCGTCGTCGCCTTCCTCGCGGACGAGGAGGCGGGCGGCACCTACGGCGCCCGCTACCTGGTCGACCACCACCCGGACCTCTTCGAGGGCGTCACCGAGGCCATCAGCGAGGTCGGCGGCTTCTCCTTCACCGTGGACGAGCAGCGGCGGCTGTACCTGATCCAGACGGCCGAGAAGGGCATGCACTGGATGAAGCTGACCGTGGCCGGCACCGCCGGGCACGGCTCCATGATCCACCGGGACAACGCCATCACCGAGCTGTCCGAGGCCGTCGCCCGGGTCGGCCGGCACACCTTCCCCGTGCGGGTCACCAAGACCACCCGGGCCTTCCTCGACGAGCTGGGCGACGCGCTCGGCACCGAGCTGGACCCGGAGAACATGGAGGCCACCCTCGCCAAGCTCGGCGGCATCGCCAAGCTGATCGGCGCGACCCTCAGCAACACGGCCAACCCCACGCAGCTCAACGCCGGTTACAAGGTCAACGTCATCCCTGGCGAGGCCACCGCGCACATCGACGGACGGTTCCTGCCCGGCTACGAGGAGGAGTTCCTCGGCGACATCGACCGGCTGCTCGGCCCGAACGTCCGGCGCGAGGACGTGCACGCCGACAAGGCCGTCGAGACCGGCTTCGACGGGGCCCTCGTGGAGGCCATGCAGTCCGCGCTGCTCGCCGAGGACCCCACCGCCAAGGCCATCCCCTACATGCTCTCCGGCGGTACCGACGCCAAGTCCTTCGACGACCTCGGCATCCGCGGCTTCGGCTTCGCCCCGCTGAAGCTCCCGCCGGAGCTGGACTTCGCCGGCATGTTCCACGGCGTGGACGAGCGGGTGCCGGTCGACGGCCTGCAGTTCGGCGTGCGGGTGCTGGACCGCTTCATCGACGCGTCGTGACGCTTTGCCCTGGAGTAATCGGGCGCGCGTACGACACCGACTGAGAAGAGTGAATCGGACCATAAGCTCGTAGCTCCATTACTCCCTCCTCGTTACAGCTGACGTGATCCCCGCACCTTGGGATCGCATTGCCAACGAGGAGGAAGTAATGATCAAGAAGGTCGTCGCTGCTGCGGCTGCCACCGGTGGGCTGGTTCTCGCGGGCGCGGGCCTGGCTGTCGCCGACTCCGGTGCTCAGGGTGCCGCCGTGCACTCCCCGGGTGTCGTCTCCGGCAACGTCGTCCAGGTGCCCATCCACGTCCCGGTGAACGTGTGCGGCAACACGATCAACGTGATCGGGCTCCTGAACCCCGCCTTCGGCAACACCTGCATCAACAAGTGACGCACGCCCCCTGAGGGGGCGTGCGCGACAAGCCGTCGGCCCCGGAGCGCGCTCCCTGCGCTCCGGGGCCGACCGGCCTTTCGTTCCGAGTGAAGCGCTTTGTGCAAGAAGCGAAGGCAGGGGGGATTCAGCATGCGACAGGCCACGCGCAAAGGTCTGATGACGATGGCCGCCGCGACCGGCGTGATCGCCGCCGCGAGCGGCTACGCCCACGCGGACTCCGGCGCCCTGGGCGCCGCCGCCGGCTCACCCGGCGTACTGTCCGGCAACACGGTGCAGGCACCGGTGCACGTGCCGGTGAACGTCTGCGGCAACACCGTGAACGTCGTCGGACTGCTCAACCCGTCCGTGGGCAACTCGTGCGCCAACCACGGCGGTGCGGGGAGCCATGGCGGCTCCGGTGGTTCCGGCGGTGCGCACGCGGGCGGTCACACCGGCGGCTCGCCCGGCGTCGGCTCCGGCAACACCGTGCAGGTGCCGATCGACGTCCCGGTGAACGTCTGCGGCAACAGCGTCAACGTCGTCGGCGTGGGCAACACCGCCACGGGCAACGACTGTGCCAACGGCGGCGGCGGTCACCACCCGACCCAGCCGCCGGGCGACGGGAACGGAAACCCGCCAGGTCATCCCGGCCACCCGGGCCATCCCGGTCATCCAGGACATCCTGGTCACCCGGGTCACCCCGGACAGCCGGGTCATCCGGGTCATCCGGGAGGGCCAACCACCCCGCCGGGTAAGGGCGTTCACACGCCCCAGGGGTCACAGCAGGCACACCGGCCCCCGACGTCCGCCCAGGTCGCACAGGGCGGCCGGGGCGCCCAGCTCCCGGCCACGTCGGAACTCGCCCACACCGGCAGCGACGTGCCGCTCGGCCTGGCGGTGCCGGCCGGCGCGGGCGCGCTGCTCGCGGGCGTGGTGCTCTACCGCAAGGCGCGGGCCATGGGCTAGGTCGCGGCCGCGGCTGAACGGAGCGGGCCCCGCCATGCCGGCGGGCCCGCTCCCTTCATGTGCCCGGCATCACCACGTCGCACGCACCTGGCGGATGATCCGCCGACGCAGCCGGACCTTGCGGCTGCCGTCGCGCATCAGGCTCAGTCGGTCCAACTCCCAGTGTCCGTACTCGGCATGGTCCGTCAGCAGACGTGTGGCTTCCTTGCGGGAGACCCCGCGAGGTACGTACACGTCGACAAATTCGTATTCCGGCATCGCATCTATTGTGCGGGCTGGGGCCCGGTACGGATAGCGTCTGCACTATGTCTGATGCTGCGCAGCCCACCGCTGCCGAGGTACGTGCGGCCGCCGAGGCGGTCAAGACCGCGCTCGACCGTCATCTGGCGGCGGTCGAACGCAGGTCGGGGGAGGACGACCCGGCCGTCTCCGAGGCGTTCAACCAGCTGGCCGCGGCCGCCGAGGTGTACGACGAGCTGCTCTACGACCGCTACGACGAGGTCACGCCCTTCGAGATCCCCGGTGCGGAGGAGCTGCCGCCGTACGCGGGCCCCGAGGAACCCCACGCGATCAGCGTGCTGATCCGCCGCGACTACGCCGTCGTGGAACCCCAGCGGCTGCTCGCGCAGGCCCAGCGGGTGGAGGCGGCGGAGTACGACGAGAGCGGCGGCTTCGCCGAGGGCGCCGCCGGCACGGTGCCCGGCGCACTGGGCGTCCTCTTCGGTGAGTTCGAACCCGACGAGATCGCCTCCCGGCACAAGGAGTTCGGCCTGGAGGAGGGCGACTCCACGCTCTGGGTCACCGCGGCGGAGGAGCCCGCGGAGCCCGGGGAATGGCTGGAGACGCCGTTCGAGCACATCGACCGGCAAGGGGTGGTGTGCCGGTTCGACGTGAGCGCCGTGTTCGACGACGAGGACGGCGACGAGAACGATGACGGCGACGATCTGGAGTTCATCGAGGACGAGGACGAACACCAGGACGAGCACGGGGACGACGACGAGGTCGAAGAAGAGGCCGACGACGAGGTCGAAGAAGAGGACAACGCGGTGAAGGACGTCAGGAGGTGACGTCCCCCGGCGGCGCCGGGCCGGCCCGAGGCCGGTGCGGCACCGCCGGGACCCGCCGCCCGGCCGGTCGCCGGCGCGGCGGAACGCGGCCTACTCGCTCGGCGCCTGCGTGCGCAGCAGCGTCTGCAGACGGGTCGTGCGCGGCTTGGCCATGACCTCCGCGACCGCCTTCGGCAGTGCCTGCTCCACCCCGTGGACCACGGACAGATGCCGCTCCGCGCGGCCGAACGCCGTGTACACCCAGGGCCTGCTGAGCGCCTGTGCCGCGTCGCCGGGCAGCACCACGACCGCGGCCGGCCAGCGCGCCCCGACCGCCTGATGCGCGGTCAGCGCCCAGCCGTGGCGTACGACGCCCTCCACGCGCTCGCGCGGCACGACGACCGGGACGCCCGCGCACGACAGGTGCAGCCCGTCGGCGTCGGCCTTGACGACCACGCCCGGCACCGTACGGCCGGGAGCTGGGGCGTAGGCGATCTGGTCGCCGGGGTCGAAGCCGCCGAAGCGGCCGGGACCGGGGTTGAGGCGTTCCTTCAGGGCGGCGTTGAGGGCGCGGGTGCCCGCGGCGCCGCCGTGCCCCGGGGTGATCACCACGGTCTGCTCGGCCGGAACGCCGATCGCCCTCGGCACCGAGTCCGCGACCAGCTGGACCGTGCGGTGCACGGCCTCGCCCGCGTCCCGCACGGGGACGATGACGATCTCCTTGCCGGGCGCGTCGACCTGGTTCAGCTCGCCGATGCCGATGCCGGAGACGAGTTCGCCGATCGGGCCGGGGTCGGGCACGCGCGAGGCGATCTGCGGGCAGGCGCGGGCGGCGAGCAGATCAGCGAAGACCCGGCCGGGTCCGGCGGACCACAGCACCGCCGGATCGCCGCTGAGCACCAGCCGGGCCCCGTCCGGCAGCGACTCCACGAGCATCGCGGCGCTCTCCACGTCGAGCTGGGGGGCGTCCAGCACGATCAGCAGGTCCAGCTCCAGGGCACCGTCCGCGTCCCGGCCCGGCCCCTCGGCGCCCGACAGCAGACCGGACACCGTGCCCACGCCGCGCTCGGCCGCGTCCGGACCCGGCAGCGCGGTAAGGCGCCGGCGGCCGTCGGGCGTGTGGCAGACGGCGAAGGCGCGCAGGCCGGCGGCGCGGGAGGCGTCGAGCAGGGCGGCCGGTTCGGCCCCGGCGGCCTCCCCGCCGGTGTGCAGCACCAGGCCGTGCCCGGCGACCGCGCGGGCCAGCTCGGCCGCGCCGCCGGCAGTCCGGTCGGCGGCCGCCCGCCAGGCCTCCTCGGCGTCATTCGGCAGCGAGTTGGCCAGCCGGGCCAGGCCGTCGGCGAGGCTCTCCTCGGCCAGTGCGTAGCGCTCCAGGCCGACGAGGACGCGGACCGGCCGCTCCGCGTCCTCGGCCTCGGCGGTGGCGCCCCCCTCGTCCGTCGCCCGAGGAGCGGCGTCCGCCGGGTCGTCCAGCGCGTCCTGGAAGGCCAGGGCCTCCCCCTCGGCGAGGGTGCTCTGCACGGCCGTGTCCGCGTCGGGCACGCCCTGTCGGCCCAGGGCCGCCGTGAGCGTGGGCAGTTCCAGCGCGGTGTGCCCGGCCAGCGCCGCCTGCTCCAGCAGCCAGACGGTCACCGCGCGGGCCCGCCGCTCGTCGTCCGGCCCGCAGCCGGCGCCGAGCAGCGCTCGCGCGAAGCCGTCGGCCTGCTCGGGCCGTACGCCGCCGACGCGCAGCAGCTGCCAGGGGTCCTCGCGCAGCACGGTCTCGGCCCCCTCGCCGAGCACCGCCGCGACCTGTGGGGCCAGGGCTTCGGGCGCGCCGCCCTCTGCCAGCACCTGGCGGACGGCGTCCACGGTCCGTGCCGCGGGGGCGGCGGGAGTGACAGCGGCCGGGGCCGGGGCGGGCTGCGGCCGGCGCACCGGCTCCGGGGCCGGCCGGCGCGGGGCCGGCGCGGGCTCGGCGAACGCCGTGGCCGCCGGCTTCGCGCCGCTCTCCACGGCGCGGACCGCCGCCAGCAGGTCGGCCGCCGTGCCGCTGAGCTTGGTGCCGCTCTCGATCGGCGCCTTCTTCTCGGCCTTTCGCCGCTCGATCCGCTCCCGCTCCACCCGCTGCGCGGCCAACTCGGCCTCCGCCTCGGACAACCCGCCCCCGCCTTCGGCGCCGCCACCGTTCTCACGCGCGCCGCCCTCGGCCTCGCCCGCGCCGCTCCCGCTGCCTTCCGCGCCACCGCCGGCGCCCGCACCGCTTCCGTCGGCGTCGGCGTCCGGCAGGTCCGCGGCATGGTCTGTGGCCGCGCCACCGCTCCTGCCTGCGCCTTCGACGCTCCCGCCGCCTTCCGCGCCGCCACCGCCGGCGCCGGCGTCCGACGCGTCCTCGGCACGGTCCGCTGTGCCGTCGGCGCCGCTGCCGCGCCCACCCGAGCCGACGCCGACCCCAACCCCACTCCCTGCCCCGCCGGTGTCGCCGTGGGGCCCGTGCGCCGCCGGGCTGCTCCCGCCCTCAGTCATGACCTCTCGCGTGCCGGTCTCACCGTCGGACTCGCCCGCGCCGGCGTCGCCGTGAGGCCCCCGCGCCGCCGGACCGCTCCCGCTCCCGCTCGCGCTCTCGTGCTCCGCTTCGGCGCCGTTCGCGGCGGTGCCGGATGCCGGCCCGTCGTCGCCTGGGGCGTCGGCACGGCCGGCCTCGGGTGTGGGGGTGCTTCGGCCGCCCGGGCCCTCGGGTGTGTCCGGCGTCCCCGGCCCGGCTTCCTCCGTGGTCTCCGGCTCCGTGCTCACAGCGTGCTCCAGTCGTGATCGGGATAGCGGTGCACAGGCGCCGACACATCGTCCAGCGCCCGGCAGATCTCGTCAGGAAGACTAAGGGCCTCCACTGACAACGCGGCCGTGAGCTGCTGGGCGTTGCGCGCGCCGACGATCGGGGCGGCCACGCCGGGCCGGTCCCGGACCCAGGCGAGGGCCACCTGGAGCGGGGTGACGGCGAGCCCGTCGGCGGCCGTCGTCACCGCGTCCACGATGCGCGTCGCCGTGTCGTCGAGGTACGGCTCCACGAAGGGCGCCAGATGCTCGGAGGCGCCGCGCGAGTCCGCGGGAGTGGTGTGCCGGTACTTGCCGGTCAGCACGCCCCGGCCGAGCGGGGAGGAGGGCAGCAGGCCGACGCCGAGGTCGAGGGCCGCGGGCAGCACCTCGCGCTCGACGCCCCGCTGGAGCAGCGAGTACTCCATCTGCGTGGCGGCCAGCCGGGTACGGGTGCCGGGTGCCGCGAGCTGCCAGGTGGCCGCCTTGGCGAGCTGCCAGCCGCAGAAGTTGGACACGCCGGCGTAGCGGGCGCGCCCGCTGCTCACCGCTATGTCGAGGGCCTGGAGGGTCTCCTCCAACGGCGTGCCGGGGTCGTAGGCGTGCACGTGCCACAGGTCGACGTAGTCCGTGCCCAGGCGGGCCAGGGAGTCGTCGAGCGCGGCGAGCAGATGGCCGCGGGAGCCGTCGAAGCGGCGGTCGGGGTCACGGACGCTGCCCGCCTTCGTGGAGATCACCAGGTCGCGCCGCGGCACCAGGCCCTCCATCAGCTGTCCGAGCAGATACTCCGCCTCCCCGTCGCCGTACACGTCCGCCGTGTCGACGAGCGTGCCGCCGGCTTCCCAGAACGCCTTCAGCATGTCCGCGGCGTCGTGCTGGTCGGTGTCCCGGCCCCAGGTGAGGGTGCCGAGGCCGATCCGGGACACGCGAAGGCCGGTACGGCCGAGATGCCTCTGCTCCATGTCCGCGAGATTACTGGCCAGAACCCATGCGGTGGGTGGCCTGTGGATAACTCGGCGGCCCCGCGCCGGACCTGCCCCGGACGCTGTGATCCCGGCCCCTGTCCCGGTCGTGCCCTGCCTCGGACGCCCGTCCCCGCGCTAAGGTCGCCCCCACAGCGACGTTACTCACGGGTAAGGGGATTCGGCCATGCAACTCGGGATCAACCTCGGCTACTGGGGTGCCGGAATGGACGGGGACAATCTGGCCGTGGCCCAGGAGGCCGACCGGCTGGGCTTCTCCGTGTGCTGGGCCGCCGAGGCGTACGGATCCGACGCGGCCACGGTGCTCAGCTGGGTCGCCGCCCAGACCGAGCGCATCGACGTCGGCTCCGCCATCTTCCAGATCCCGGCGCGGCAGCCCGCGATGACGGCCATGACGGCCGCGACGCTCGACTCGCTCTCCGGCGGGCGCTTCCGCCTCGGCCTCGGGGTGTCCGGTCCCCAGGTCTCCGAGGGCTGGTACGGCGTCAGGTTCGACAAGCCGCTGGCACGCACGCGTGAGTACGTCGAGATCGTGCGCAAGGCGATGACCCGGGAACGGCTGACGTTCGAAGGCGAGCACTGGACGCTGCCGCTGCCCGGCGGCCCGGGCAAGCCGATCAAGCTGACCGTGCACCCGCAGCGCGAGCACATCCCGCTGTACATCGCCGCGATCGGCCCGAAGAACCTGGAGCAGACGGGTGAGATCGCCGACGGCGCCCTGCTGATCTTCCCCTCCGCCGAGCACCTGGACGAGACCACGATCACGTACCTGCGCGCGGGGCGCGCGAAGGCCGGCAAGACCCTCGACGGCTTCGACGTCTGCCCGACCCTGCCGCTGGCCGTCGGCGACGACAAGGACGTGGCCCGGCTCGCCGACACCTTCCGGCCCTACACCGCGTTGTACGTGGGCGGCATGGGCAGCGCCAAGCAGAACTTCTACAACCAGCTCGCGCGGCGCATGGGGTACGAGAAGGAGGCCGCCGAGATCCAGGAGAAGTACCTGGCCGGGGACAAGGCCGGTGCCGCGGCCGCCGTGCCGCAGGAACTCATCGACAAGACGACCCTGCTGGGCTCCGTGGACCGGATCGCCGACCGGATGAAGGCCTACGCCGCCGCCGGGGTCACCACCCTCAGCCTCGCCCCGGCCGGCTTCACGCTGGAGGAGCGGCTCGCCTCCCTGCGGGCCGGCAGCGAGGCCCTGGAGCGGGCCGGACTGGCGTAAGGGGCTTCAGGGGGGCGCGGAGGAGGATTTCAGCGGCCGTGGTGGGGGCTCGGGGGTCTTCCCCGCCACGGCCGGCACAGGGAACAACGCGCCAGGCGCCGCCCGGTTACGACCCCCGGCGTTCCTTCTTTCGGCGGAGCCTCGGGGCACCCGTGTCGCGACTCCCCGGCGTCCGCATGTGACTCGGCCTTTGCGGAATGTCGCGCATGCTGCGAAGTCTTGCATCTTGCGGAGAGGTGGCGCCGATGCTCTCGGCCAGGAGTCTGTTCCAGGAGATCCTCGACCACGACGAGTCCTTCCGGCTGTTCTGCTCCACCGCCGCCGGCGGCGAGTCCCAGGGCGGCTGGGA
Source organism: Streptomyces sp. NPDC104106 (assembly GCF_055584345.1). NCBI lineage: Bacteria > Bacillati > Actinomycetota > Actinomycetes > Kitasatosporales > Streptomycetaceae > Streptomyces > Streptomyces sp. NPDC104106. Next base: position 12,386 of record NZ_JBVJMF010000021.1, on the reverse strand, counting down.
GAACGGAAGGATCGCCGCGCTGGGTCCCGGAGAGCCAACGCGCCCTCGCCCCGAAGATCGCCCGCCACGTACCGACGAGGACAAGCACGGCCGCATCTTCCACGCCCTGCTGCGCAAGCGCGGACTCACGCCCGCCCCCATACCGCCCGAGACCGACTACACGATGCTCCTGGAACGGCGCGGCATCGGTCTCGCCCACGACAGACGCCGGCGCGACGAGCCGCTGACCGTGCGGGACATCATCGTCCACCTCTCCCACAGCCGCGTCACCGAGCAGCGCGCCGCCGAGCAGATGGCGCTGCTGCGCCGGTACTTCGCCGGCCACCCGGAGGTCGGCAAGGCCGTGCGGATGATCTCCGCCGGCGAGGCCGGCCACCTCGCCTACACCCACGAGGAACTGCTGGGCTTCGCCGCCGCCGGGCACGGCCGGCGGATCCAGCGCACCCTGCGCGCGTGCGCGCTCGCCGAGATCGCGGTCCACCCGGACGTCAGCCTCGCCGTCATGGCGCGCATGGGCCGCGTCCTCGGCTGGTCCCGGGCACGATCCGCCCTCTTCGCGGCCGCCATCCGCGCCGTGTACGGCTACGAACGCCTCGCCGGCCGGCGCCGTATGACCACGCTGCGCATGCCCGAGCGGCGCGACGCCCTCGGCGGGCCCGCCACCCCCGCGGCGGAGTTCGCCTGAGCGGGACTCACAGCCACGCGCGCCGCCTGGACAGGCGGTGCAGCAGCACCCCCAGCGCGGCCGTCAGCAGGATCACCGCCGGATACGACCACACCCGGTGCAGCTCCGGCATGTGGTCGAAGTTCATGGCGCAGCAGGTGGTCGCCGACGTCCCGGAACAAGGGCCGTGCCGTGTCGTGCACGAAGGGCACCGGGCCGCCGGGCGCGCCGGTGCCGGCCAGGACCTGCCGCTTGAAAGTGCAGATCCGGGACGCGGTGTGGCGCGAGCCGCCCCGCTCCGGCTCGGACACCTCCGCCTCCAGTTCCTCCGGAGCGGTCTGCAGCTCCGTCGCCACCTCCAGGCAGCGGCCGACGACGGCGTCCGAGATCGCGTACAGCACCGAGGCGGGGCCTTGTCGAGCATCTCCGGGTCCTCCTCCGGCCCGGGCCCTCGCCGCGGTGCCCGTGCCGGCAGACGGGGCAGTCCACGATCATGGAGCGCATTCTCCTTCCGCCCGCCCAGCGGCGCGCACGCCGATACGCCTACCCTGGGCCGCATGCCCACGCTGATCCTCGTAAGGCACGGACGCTCCACCGCCAACACCTCCGGCGTGCTCGCCGGATGGACGCCAGGGGTGGCCCTGGACGAGCGGGGGGCCGCCCAGGCCGCCGCGCTGCCCGCGCGGCTCGCGGGCCTGCCGATCTCCGAGGTCGTCGCCAGCCCGCTCCAGCGCTGCCAGGAGACCGTACGGCCGCTGCTGGAGGCCCGCCCCGGCCTGCGCGCCCACACCGACGAACGGATCGGGGAGTGCCACTACGGCGACTGGTCCGGCCGCAAGCTCGCCGAGCTGAAGGACGAGCCGCTGATGGAGGTCGTCCAGGCCCACCCGTCGGCCGCCGCCTTCCCCGGCGGCGAGTCCCTGCGCGCCATGCAGACGCGCGCCGCCGAGGCCGTACGCGAGTGGAACGCGCGCGTGGAGCGCGACCACGGCGCCGACGCCGTCTACCTCATGTGCTCGCACGGGGACATCATCAAGTCCCTGGTCGCCGACGCCCTCGGACTTCACCTCGACCTCTTCCAGCGGATCTCCGTGGAGCCCTGTTCCGTCACCGCGATCCGCTACACCCGCCTGCGGCCCTTCCTGATCCGGCTCGGCGACACCGGGGACTTCGCTTCCCTCGCCCCGCGCGAGGAACCCGGCGGGGACACCGGCGAGGGCGACGCACCGGTCGGGGGTGGTGCGGGCGCACCGTGATCGTCGGCCGCAGTAGGGTGAAGCGATCCACCGCAACCGGATCCACCGGGAGTCGCGCACCCGCGTGGCCCGCACCGCTGAAGCTCTCGAACCCAATGGAGATCAGGACGTGTCCCGTCAGGTGTTCCTCTACGACCCGCCGGACCGCTTCGTGGCCGGCACGGTAGGACTGCCCGGGCGCCGTACGTTCTTCCTCCAGGCCACCGCAGGCTCCCGGGTGACCAGTGTGGCCCTGGAGAAGACCCAGGTGGCCGCGCTCGCCGAGCGCATGGACGAACTGCTCGACGAGGTGGTCCGGCGCAGTGGCGGCAGCGCCGCCGTCCCCGCCATGGCGCCCACCGAGATCGCCGACACCGCCCCGCTGGAGACCCCCGTCGACGAGGAGTTCCGCGTCGGCACCATGGCGCTCGCCTGGGACGGCGAGGAGCAGCGCATGATCGTCGAGGCGCAGGCCCTGGTGGAGCTGGACGCCGACACCGAGGAGGACCTCGCCGAGGCCGAGGAGCGACTGCTCCAGGACGAGGAGAACGGGCCCCCGATGCTGCGGGTCCGGCTGACCGGCGCGCAGGCCAGGGCCTTCGCCAAGCGCGCCCTGGACGTCGTCAACGCCGGGCGGCCGCCGTGCCCGCTGTGCAGCCTCCCGCTCGATCCGGAAGGACACGTATGTCCGCGCCAGAACGGATACCGCCGCGGAGCGTGACGCCCATCGACGCCGCAGCGGACTCGGCCGTCGCCGAGTTGCTCGCGCGCGGTGAGCTGACCGTGCGCGGCCGGATCCGCGAGGCGTCCAACGCCGCGCTGTTCTGCACCATCGCCCTCGACGGGCAGGAAGCCTCCTGCGTCTACAAGCCGGTGGCCGGGGAGCGCCCCCTGTGGGACTTCCCCGACGGCACCCTGGCCGGCCGCGAGGCGGCCGCCTACGAGGTCTCCGAGGCCACCGGCTGGGGCCTGGTCCCGCCGACCGTGTTGCGCGCGGGGCCGTACGGCGAGGGCATGTGCCAGCTGTGGATCGACGTCCAGGCCGAGGCCGAGCTGCTGGCCCTGGTCGACGCCGAGGAGCCGGAGCCGGGCTGGAAGGCGATCGGCCTCGCGGAGGTCGGCGAGGGCCGCACCGCGCTGCTGGTGCACGCCGACGACGAGCGGCTGCGCCGGCTCGCCGTCCTCGACGCGGTGATCAACAACGCCGACCGCAAGGGCGGACACCTGCTGCCCACCCCCGAGGGCCGCCTCTACGGCATCGACCACGGAGTCGCCTTCCACGTCGAGAACAAGCTCCGCACCCTGTTGTGGGGCTGGGCCGGGGAGCCGCTGACCGGCGAGGCGGTCGACGTCCTTCAGAGCCTGCGCGAGGGGCTGGGCGGGCCGCTGGGCGAGCGGCTCGCCGCACTGATCACACCGGCCGAGATCGACGCCACGCGCGCGCGTGTCGAGGCGTTGCTCGCCTCCGGCGTGCATCCCGAGCCCGGCGGGGAGTGGCCGGCGATCCCGTGGCCGCCGGTGTGAGCCGGCGCGTGCGGGCCGGATGCCGGCGCCGGCAAGCACACGCGGCACGGATGCACAAGACCGTCTAACCGGCCATCCACGCCGATCCCGTTCGTATACGCAGCTCGTGGCCGGTTAGGCTCATGTACATGCATGCCTGGCCCGCTTCCGAGGTCCCCGCCCTGCCTGGTCAGGGCCGCGACCTGAGGATCCACGACACCGCGACCGGCGGTCCGGTCACCCTCGACCCCGGTCCCGTCGCCCGTCTCTACGTCTGCGGCATCACGCCGTACGACGCCACCCACATGGGGCACGCGGCGACCTACAACGCGTTCGACCTCGTTCAGCGCGTGTGGCTCGACACCAAGCGGCAGGTCCACTACGTCCAGAACGTCACCGACGTCGACGATCCGCTGCTGGAGCGCGCGGAGCGGGACGGCGTCGACTGGGTCGCCCTCGCCGAGAAGGAGACGGCCCTCTTCCGCGAGGACATGACGGCCCTCAGGATGCTCCCGCCCCAGCAGTACATAGGTGCCGTCGAGGCGATACCCGGCATCGTCCCGCTCGTGGAGCGGCTGCGCGAACTCGGCGCGGCCTACGAGCTGGAGGGCGACATCTACTTCTCCGTCGAGTCCGACCCGCACTTCGGCAAGGTCTCGAACCTCGACGCGGCCGCGATGCGGCTGCTGTCCGCCGAGCGCGGCGGCGACCCGGACCGTCCGGGCAAGAAGAACCCGCTGGACCCGATGCTGTGGATGGCGGCCCGCGAGGGCGAGCCCAGCTGGGACGGCCGCTCCCTCGGCCCCGGCCGGCCCGGCTGGCACATCGAGTGCGTGGCCATCGCCCTGGACCACCTCGGCATGGGCTTCGACGTCCAGGGCGGCGGCTCCGACCTCGCCTTCCCGCACCACGAGATGGGCGCCTCGCACGCCCAGGTGCTCACCGGTGAGTTCCCCATGGCCAGGGCCTACGTACACGCCGGCATGGTCGCCCTGAACGGCGAGAAGATGTCGAAGTCCAAGGGCAACCTGGTCTTCGTCTCCCGGCTGCGCCGCGACGGCGTCGACCCGGCCGCGATCCGGCTCGCCCTCCTGGCCCACCACTACCGCGCCGACTGGGAGTGGACCGACCAGGTCCTGCAGGACGCCGTGGCCCGCCTCGGCCGCTGGCGCGCCGCCGTCTCCCGCCCCGACGGCCCGTCCGCCGACGCGCTGGTGGAGGAGATCCGCGAGGCACTCGCCGACGACCTCGACGCCCCGGCCGCGCTGGCCGCCGTGGACCGGTGGGCCGAGCGCCAGGAGTCGGAGAGCGGCACGGACACGGGCGCGCCGGGCCTGGTGACACGGGCGGTGGACGCACTGCTCGGGGTCGCCCTGTAAACCCCGCGACCTACGGCGAAGAGGCGGCTCCCCTCGGGGAGACCGCCTCTTTTCCGTACCCTCAGTCCTCCGCGTCGTCCTCGTCGTCCTTGGCGCCGCCGGGAGAAGGCCGCGGCTTGCCGCCCGGCGGGCCCACGTCCCGGCGTCGCAGATACCGCTCGAACTCGCGGGCGATCGCCTCGCCCGACGCCTCCGGCAGCTCGGCGGTGTCCCGGGCCTCCTCCAGCGTCTGCACGTACTCGGCGACCTCGCTGTCCTCGGCGGCCAGCTGGTCCACGCCCACCTGCCAGGCGCGTGCGTCCTCAGGCAGCTCGCCCTGCGGGATGCGCACGTCCAGCAGGTCCTCCAGGCGGTTGAGCAGCGCCAGCGTGGCCTTCGGGTTCGGCGGCTGGGAGACGTAGTGCGGTACGGCCGCCCACAGCGACACCGCCGGGACGCCCGCGTGCGTGCACGCCTCCTGGAGCACGCCGACGATGCCCGTCGGCCCCTCGTACTTGGTCTCCTCCAGGTCCATCCGCTGGGCCAGGTCCGGGTCGGACGTGACCCCGCTGACCGGCACCGGACGCGTGTGCGGGGTGTCACCGAGCAGGGCGCCCAGGATGACCACCAGCTCCACACCCAGCTCGTGTGCGAAGCCCAGCAGCTCGTTGCAGAACGAACGCCAGCGCATGGACGGCTCGATGCCGCGCACCAGCACCAGATCGCGCGGCTTCTCGCCGCCGACCCGGACCACCGACAGCCGGGTCGTCGGCCACGTGATCTTGCGCACGCCGCCGTCCATGAACACCGTGGGGCGGTTCACCTGGAAGTCGTAGTAGTCCTCGGCGTCCAGCGCCGCGAACACCTCGCCCTTGAACTCGCGTTCCAGATGCGCGACCGCCGTGGAGGCGGCGTCACCGGCATCGTTCCAGCCCTCGAACGCGGCCACCATGACTGGGTCGATCAGCTCGGGAACCCCCTCCAGCTCGATCACCCAGTGCCTCCTTCCGACGTGCCCTCGCTTGACCCACCAACCTTACGGCGTCCGGCGGGGGCGCCCGCAGCCCCCTTGCACGGGGGAGTGAACGGATCACTGCCCCGATCGCCTGTGCGGAACACCCCCGGTCGGCCGGGACCTCACAGCGTGGAGCGCAGCCACTGCTCCACGCTCGCGATGTGCACGGTCGCCCAGGAGCGGGCCGCCTCCGCGTCGCGGTCGCGCAGCGCCGCCAGGATCGCCCGGTGTTCGCGCAGCGTGCGCCCGACCGCGTCCTCCTGGGTGAGGCCCCGCCAGATCCTGGCCCGCGTGGTCGGGCCCGACAGGCCGTCCAGCAGTGAGCACAGCACCGAGTTGCCCGCGCCGCGCACGATGCCGCGGTGGAACTCCAGGTCGGCGGCGACCAGTTCCTCCACCGAGGGCTCCGCGCCCAGCGCGTCCAACTGGGCGGACAGCGCGTCCAGTTGCTGCTCGCTGATCCGGAAGGCCGCCATCGCCGTCGCGGCCGGCTCCAGGATGCGGCGCACCGCGAGGAACTCCAGTACGGTGTCGTCGCGGTGGAAGTCCACGACGAAACTCATGGCCTCCAGCAGCAGTTGCGGATCCAGGCTGGTGACGTAGGTGCCGTCGCCCTGGCGTACGTCGAGGATCCGGATCAGCGACAGGGCTCTTACCGCCTCCCGCAGCGAGTTGCGGGACAGGCCGAGCGCGGCGGCCAGTTCGCTCTCCTTCGGCAGCCGGTCGCCGGGGCGCAGCGCACCGGAGACGATCATGTCCTTGATCTTCTCGATCGCCTCGTCGGTGACTGCCATGACCGGCCTCCTGTCGCCCGCCCCCTGAGCGCACGCGCTCAGACCTCGGATGTCTCAGGGCACATTATGCGGGCCCTGTCCGCGGTCGTCCGGACGAAGAGGGGCGGCCCCACCCACGGTGGAGCCGCCCCTCGCCGGGCCGGGCCTACTTCCTGTCGAGCAGGTCCTGCACCTTCCCGCGGACCTCGTCCGTGGCCAGGCCGCGGATCGTCAGCGTCGTACGGCGGCGCAGCACGTCGTCCGGCGTCTCGGCCCACTCGTGGTCACGGGCCCAGACCACCTGCGCCCAGATCTCCGGCGCCTCGGGGTGCACGCGCTCGGCCAGCTCCGGGTTCTCGTTCGCCAGCCGGGCGATGTCGAAGGCCAGGGAGCCGTAGTGGGTGGCGAGGTGCTTCGCCGTGTCGGCGGCCATGCGCGGGCCGGGCGCCGGGTGGTCCACCAGCAGGCGGTGGGCGACGGCGCGCGGGTTGGCGACGCCCGGCAGCGGCAGCTTCTTCGGCAGCGAGGAGATCGGCTCGAAGTCGTCGCCGAGCGGGTGGCCCGGCAACGCCTCCAGCTTCTTCATGATCGTGCGGCCGATGTGCCGGAAGGTGGTCCACTTGCCGCCCGCGACGGATAGCATGCCGCCCTTGCCCTCGGTCACCACGGTCTCGCGCTTGGCCTTGGCGGTGTCGCCGGGGCCGCCCGGCAGCACGCGCAGACCGGCGAAGGCGTAGGTGATCAGATCGCGGGACAGCTGCTGGTCCCGGACGGAGAACGCGGCCTCGTCCAGGATCTGGGCTATGTCCTTGTCGTTGACCGCGACGTCCGCCGGGTCGCCCTCGAACTCCTCGTCGGTGGTGCCGAGCAGCAGCATGTCCTCCCAGGGGAGGGCGAAGGTGATCCGGTACTTGTCGATCGGGGTCGCGAGCGCGGCCTTCCACGGGGAGGTGCGCTTGAGGACCAGGTGCGCGCCCTTGGAGAGGCGGATGGACGGGGCCGCGTTCGGGTCCTCCATCTTCCGCAGGTGGTCGACCCAGGGGCCGGTCGCGTTGAGCACCAGGCGGGCGCTCACGCCGAACTCGTCGCCGGACAGGCGGTCCTTGAGGTCGGCGCCGGTCACCCGGCCCTTGGTGAAGCGCAGGCCGGTGACCTCGGCGTGGTTGATGACGACCGCGCCCGCCTCGACGGCCGCGCGGACCGTCATCAGCGCCATGCGCGCGTCGTTCATCTGGTCGTCGCCGTACACGGCCACGGCCTTGAGGTTCTCGGTGCGCAGCTCGGGCACGTCCTGCGCCGCCTTGGCGGGGGAGAGCAGGTGGCCGACGCCGTCGCCGAACGCGGAGAGCGCCGAGTAGGCGAACACGCCCGCGCCGAGCTTCGCCGCGCCGTGCGGCCCGCCCTTGTACACGGGGAGGTAGAAGGTGAGCGGGTTCGCCAGGTGGGGGGCCACCTGACGGGAGACCGCACGGCGCTCGAAGTGGTTCTCCGCCACGAGCTTCACCGCACCGGTCTGCAGGTAGCGCAGGCCGCCGTGGAGCAGCTTGGAGGAGGCGGAGGACGTGGCACCGGCGAAGTCGCCGGCGTCGACCAGAGCCACCCTCAGGCCGGACTGCGCGGCGTGCCAGGCGGTGGAGATGCCCAGGATGCCGCCGCCGATCACCAGAAGGTCGTACGACGCCTTGGAGAGCTGCTCCCTGGTCTCGGCGCGGCTCGGGTTGGAGCCGGAGGCCGGGTGCGTCCCCAGGGCAGGCACGGAACTCAGGGTGGACTGACTGGTCATGTCGGGTACTTACTCCTCGTCAGAGCTGTCGTGGGGGCAGCTCAGTCCTCGTCCTCGATCCAGCCCATGGTCCGGTCGACGGCCTTGAGCCAGTTCTTGTACTCACGGTCGCGGGTCTCCGCGTCCATCTGGGGGGTCCATTCGGCGGCCCGGCGCCAGTTGGCGCGCAGTTCGTCGGTGCTGGACCAGAAGCCGACGGCCAGGCCGGCGGCGTAGGCGGCGCCGAGGCAGGTGGTCTCGGCGACCATCGGGCGCACCACCGGCGCGTCCAGGACGTCGGCGAGCGTCTGCATCAGCAGGTTGTTGGAGGTCATGCCGCCGTCCACCTTCAGGGCCACCAGCTCGTCGCCGGAGTCCTTCACCATGGCGTCGGCGATCTCCCGGGTCTGCCAGGCGGTGGCCTCCAGGACGGCGCGCGCGAGGTGCGCCTTGGTGACGTACCGGGTCAGACCGGCGATCACACCGCGGGCGTCGGAGCGCCAGTGCGGGGCGAACAGACCGGAGAAGGCCGGCACGAAGTAGGCGCCGCCGTTGTCCTCGACCGAGAGCGCGAGCGTCTCGATCTCGGCGGCGGTGGAGATGAGGCCCATCTGGTCGCGCATCCACTGCACCAGGGAGCCGGTGACGGCGATCGACCCCTCCAGGGCGTACACCGTCGGCTGGTCGCCGATCTTGTAGCCGACGGTGGTCAGCAGACCGGCGTAGGAGTTGATGATCTTGTCACCGGTGTTCATCACCATGAAGGTGCCGGTGCCGTAGGTGGACTTGGTCTCGCCCTCGGCGAAGCAGCACTGGCCGAACAGGGCCGCCTGCTGGTCGCCGAGCGCGGAGGCGACCGGGATGCCGCCGAGCAGCTCGCCGAGCTTGCCGCCCTTGATCTCGCCGTAGACCTCGGCGGAGGAGCGGATCTCGGGCAGGATCTGCTGCGGCACGCCGATGGACTCGCAGATGCGCTCGTCCCACTCCATGGTGTGCAGGTTCATCAGCAGGGTGCGGGAGGCGTTGGTGACGTCGGTGACGTGCTTGCCGCCGTCTGCACCGCCGGTCAGGTTCCAGATGACCCAGGTGTCCATGGTGCCGAAGAGGATGTCGCCGGCCTCGGCGCGCTCCTTCAGACCGTCGACGTTGTCGAGCAGCCAGCGGGCCTTGGGCCCGGAGAAGTACGAGGCGAGCGGCAGGCCCGTCTCGCGGCGGAAGCGGTCCTGGCCGACGTTGCGGCCCAGCTCCCGGCACAGGGCGTCGGTGCGGGTGTCCTGCCAGACGATGGCGTTGTAGACGGGCTCACCGGTGTTCTTGTCCCACAGCACGGTCGTCTCGCGCTGGTTGGTGATGCCGATGGCCTTGATGTCGTCGCGGGTGATGCCGGCCTTGGAGACGGCTCCGGCGACGACTTCCTGGACGTTGGTCCAGATCTCGTTGGCGTTGTGCTCGACCCAGCCCGGCTTGGGGAAGATCTGCTCGTGCTCCTTCTGGTCGACGGCGACGATCCGGCCGTCCTTGTCGAAGACGATGCAGCGCGAGGAGGTCGTGCCCTGGTCGATCGCGGCGATGAAGGGGCCTGCGGTGTGGGCGTCGGTCACTGTGTGCTCCTGGAAGATCCGTGGTGAGGGCTGTCCGTACGGCGCGTGCCGGAAGACTGCTGCTTCTTCAGCGAAACTGACTGCTTCTTAAGCGAATGCGACGTTGTAGATGCCGGCGGCGATCGCGCCGCCGATCAGCGGACCGACCACCGGGATCCAGGCGTAGGACCAGTCGGAACCGCCCTTGTTGGGCAGCGGCAGCAGGGCGTGCACGATGCGCGGACCCAGGTCACGGGCAGGGTTGATGGCGTAGCCCGTCGGGCCGCCGAGGGACAGACCGATCGACACCACCACGAGAGCGGTGACCAGTCCGCCGAGGACGCCGAGCCCGTTGCCCTTGTCGTTCAGGCCCTGGGTGAGCACCGCGAGGATCAGCACCACGGTGCCGATGATCTCCGTGGCCAGGTTCTGCGCCACGTTGCGGATCTCCGGACCGGTGGAGAAGACGCCGAGGACGGGGCCGGCGCCCTGTTCCTGGGCCTCGACGGCCTTGGCCGAGGTGGCCTGCGCGCCCGGACCGCCGACGATCTCCTTGTCGGTCAGGTGCGCGTGGAACTGGCCGTAGTAGGCGACCCACACCAGGGCCGCGCCGATCATCGCGCCGAGCAGCTGGCCGGCGAGGTAGACCGGGACGTTGGTCCAGTCGCTGTTCTTGATGGCGAGGGCGATGGTGACGGCCGGGTTGAGGTGCGCCCCGGAGAGCGGTCCGGAGATGTAGACGGCCGTCATGACGGCGAAGCCCCACCCGAAGGCGATGGCGAGCCAGCCGGCGTTACGGGCCTTGGAGGCCTTCAGCGTGACGGCCGCGCAGACGCCGCCGCCGAGCAGGATGAGTATGGCGGTACCGATGGTCTCGCCGATGAAGATGTCGGAGCTGGACACCCGCGACTCCTTTGTCCTTCGTCCAGGGGTAACCGAACCCCGGGTCCCTCCGGGAGTTCTGGCGCCCTCGGGGGTGAGAGCGATGCCGGCCCTTGGCGTTGTCACACTCTAGCGCGTATTGCCGGTAGGTGTTCGACAATGCCGACCGATGGACGGGAGTCTTGCTTTGGCGCCACACATGCGTCAAGAGTTCCGTTATCGAAAATCGGATCGTTATTGATCGTTTCCGGTTATCGCTGATCGTGCGCCCCATAGAGGCGTCAACCAGGCCCTTACGTCCGATATGTTCGTTTCAGGGTAGGGCGAGAACCGGAACGCCGCCCGGCGCCCCGGTCAACCCGCGGTGATGCACTGGCCTTGCCCTGGTGCGGGCGTGCCTCAGAAGCGCCCCGCGCCCAGGTCCCTGGAGACCGCGCGGGCGCAGTCGCGCACCGCCGCGATCAGCTCCGGCCGCAGCTCGCCGTCCCGGCACAGCCGCTCCACGGCGCCGGTGATGCCCACCGCGCCCACGGGCATCCGGCGCCGGTCGTGGATGGGCGCGGCGACGGACGCCACGCCCTCCCAGGTCTCCTCCACGTCGGCCGCGTACCCACGCGCGCGCGTGATGTCGAGGAGGTGCTCGAAGTCCTCGTGCTCGCACACCGTGCGGTCCGTGAAGGGCTTGCGCTCCGTGTCCAGTGCCTCACTGTGCGCCACCGGGTCGTAGGCCGAGAGCACCTTGCCCAGCGCGGTGGAGTGCAGTGGCTGCATGGCGCCGATCTCCAGCACCTGCCGGCTGTCGTCCGGCCGGAAGACGTGGTGCACGATCAGCACGCCCTGCTGGTGCAGCACCCCCAGATAGACGCTCTCCCCGCTGGAGCGTGCCAGGTCGTCGGTCCACACCAGCGCCCGCGCGCGCAGCTCGTGCACGTCCAGGTAGGTGGTGCCGAGGCGCAGCAGCTCCGCGCCCAGCTGGTAGCGCCCGGAGGTGTCGTCCTGCTCGACGAACCCCTCCTGCTGGAGGGTGCGCAGGATGCCGTGGGCGGTGCCTTTGGCGAGGCCCAGTGACGAGGCGATGTCCGACAGGCCGAGCCTGCGCTCGCCGCCCGCGAGCAGCCGCAGCATCGCGGCCGCCCGTTCGAGCGACTGGATGTTCCGTGCCATCGCCGTCCTGCCTCCGTCCCCTTCGACTGCCGACGAACGCGGGCGAGCCGTCCATCGGTGCCGACCGCGTCGGACACCGTTGTGCATCGTGCTACCCATCGTTCGGCAATGTCGAACACTACCGGTCCATGTCGACCTCCCGCTAATGGTCGGTCGACACCTGTTACATCACACGTGGCCGGAGCGTGACGCAGCGGCCACCCCCGTCCGCCTCGTGGACGCCGCTGCCCATCCAAGCCGACTCCCGGCTACGCTGGCGCCGTGCGGCATCCCGCCTGCCCGGCAGGACGCCGCATAGCCGACAGCCGTCGCATCTAGGGAGCCCCTTCATGGCCTCGTTGCCGCCGTCCCCTTCCGCCGACAGCCGGACCCGTGCGTCCGCGCTCCGAGAGGCGCTCGCCACGCGTGTGGTGGTCGCCGACGGGGCCATGGGCACGATGCTCCAGGCCC